>CAXNKU010000022.1:0-7662 GCA_964203045.1 Gaiellales bacterium | reverse complement strand
CTTCAGCGCGAACGATCCGGCGACGCTGAAGCAACGTGAGCACAAGTGCCACAGTCGCAACTACCAACGCGGCCGCTGCGAGACCCCGCAGCAACCAGTCGGGGCTCATCGACTCGGCTTGCACCGTCCCCGCCGCGGCACCTGTGCCAGACTCGCCACCAGAATTCTGGACCGCGGCGCCTACCACTACCTTGGTTGTCGCGGCTGGAAAGTCGGCGGACGGCCCGCCAATCCAGCGGGAAACCTCGCCGTCGTTGTACGTCTGCAATGCCTTCCACGTCAGCAGACCAGGCTGATCTGGTGTTCCGGCCAAGAACGTGAAGGCAGCAAAACCATCCGGAGCAAGCCGCCCCGTCCAGACAATACGGTCGACTCGCCCATTGCTGGCCTTGATCAAGGAACGCTTCCAACCCGGCGTCTCGCCATACGAGAATGGCAACAGCCCAACCGGCAACTTCAGTTCGACCCTCGTCGTCCATGCAGGATCACGCTCACCTGGCACCAGTACCGTGAACTCCACCGCATCGCCAGGAGCGACCACTGCAGGGCGCACCTGAATGTGTCCCGAGGCCACCGCACTTCCCACCAGCATGAAGACCAAAACGGCCGCGGTGGAGGTAAAACCGCGAAAAAATTGGGCCGCGTTCATTGACCAAAGCCTACTTCTTCAGCGTGAACGACAGCGTCCAATCCTGCGAATGCCCATCCGCAGACACGCTCGTGGCATGGATCATGTACGCACCCGGCTTGAGCCCCTTCTTGAGCGCAACTACGAGGCTTTTGACGTTCTTCGAATCGATCTTGGCCTTGCCTACCGTCACGCTCGCACCTGATGGACTCATTACCATGATCGTGCCGCCACGCAGCGGCTCGGCAAAACTGAGCGAGACGTTTTTGAGCGACGTCTTCGCCGTGCTGCCGTCCTTGGGATTGCTGGACTCGAGCCCACCGCGAGCCGAAGCCGTCCCTGACGCCACGCCAATGACGAACAGGCAGGCAACAGCGATAACAAGGCAATTGATTTTTCGGCGCATAGAGACTCCGATACGAAAAAGGCTTAAATAGAATCATAGTCGACTATTCGCTTTGGTGACGGGACACCGTATGCTGCCGGCCATGACAGCGATCGAACGCGAAGCAACGTGTGTCTGGGAAGGCTCGCTTGCGCAGGGAGTGGGTCGCCTGTCGACGGCCTCGAGCCTCGCTTTTAGCGGCCTCGCAGTGTCGCTGCCCACGCGGATCGGGCAACCGGGCGACGAGACGAGTCCCGAGGAGTTGCTCGCCGCAGCCCACGCTGGGTGCTACGCAATGGCACTGGCGTCGATCCTGACCAATGCCGAAGTGCCACCGGGACGACTCGATGTGCGCTGCCGGATTAGCCTCGCCGACGTTCCTGGTGAAGGGTTTCGGATCACCCAATCTTCACTGATCATTGCTGCTGATGTCGGTGGCCTCTCGCGCGATGCACTACGCGCAGCGATGGACGCCGCCGACCAGACCTGCCCGTATTCGGCTCTCCTACGCGATGCCGGTGCCGATGTCGAGTCAACAATTAGACGCTGACCATCAGCCACAGTCGGGCTCCGTGCGATAGTACTGCAACCCATTCTCTAACCATCGGAGCAAAACAGTGCAGATCAAAACCATTCTCGCCCTCGCCTTTGCCGGACTCGCCGTCGGTGCCCCACTCGCCACCGCCCAAGGAATGACTGACGCCAAGGCGATCATCCTGACGATCGACAAGACCAAGCCGTCGACCGGACAGTTGATGTTCACGATTGAGCCCGAAGGCTTCGTCTACAAGAAGGTCCCGTACGCGGGTGGTAAGAACGTCGCTGGCACGGGCCATGCACACATCTACGCCAAAGCGGACGGCGCCAAGAAAGCCAAGTACATCGGCTGGACCGGCTCGGGCGTGACGTCGTGGACAGACAAGAAGATGCTGAAGGCCGGTACGACGTATCGCGTCTTCGCGGTGTTCTCCGAGAACGATCACGCCGAGGATCGCAAGATTCAGTCGAACTGGATCCGCGTCGACTTTTAGTCGTTCGCAGGGTGGGGCGGCCTTTCGTGCCGCCCCACCCTCAGCGCCCGCCCTCTAAACTCTGGCGGGCAATGACCGTCGACACTCCCAAGCTCTGGGTCGAGGGCGCAAGCAAGACCTTCGAGGGGCTTACTGCCCTCGCGCCGTCGACACTGTCGCTGCAACCTGGCGAGTTCGTCTCGCTCGTCGGACCATCTGGTTGCGGTAAATCGACACTCTTTAACCTCGTCTCTGGCCTATTGCGCCCCGACGACGGTCGCATCGAAATCGACGGCGTCGACGTCACGGGCCAGAGCGGCCACGTCGGCTATATGTTGCAGAAGGATCTACTGGTGCCATGGCGCAGCGTCGTGGACAACATCACGCTTGGCGCGGCCCTGACACGCGGTGTCACCAAGGCCGATCGGGCGCAGGCCGTCGACTTCGCACAGCGCTACGGGCTTGGTGACTTCCTCGACCACTATCCACACGCACTCTCGGGTGGTATGCGCCAGCGGGTCGCACTGATGCGCACACTCGCCACCAACCATGACCTCTTGCTCCTCGACGAGCCGTTTGGGGCGCTCGACTCGCAGACGCGACTCGAGATGCAGCAGTGGCTCCTCGAAGTCTGGGCCGAGACGCAACGCACCGTGTTGTTCGTCACGCACGACGTCGACGAGTCGATCTTCCTGTCTGACCGGATTCTTGTGATGAGCCCGCGGCCGGGACGAATCGTGTCGGAACTCGTCGTCAATCTGCCTCGACCCCGCACGCTGCAACAGATGACTGAGCCCGATTTTATCGCCGTTAAACGCCAGATCCTCGACCTCTTGCATGGGACGGCGACCGTATGAACTGGCGGATTCCCGCACGCATCTTCCTGATTCCGGTCGTTTCGATCCTGCTCGTCTTCCTCGTCTGGGACCTGATCATCCGCATCTTCAACGTCGAGCCGTTCGTCGCACCGTCGCCCGGCGAAGCACTCGGCGCCCTGCGCGACAACTGGTCGATCCTCTGGCCCCTCGCGATTGAGACGATTCGCGAGACCGCCTACGGCTTCGTGCTCGGCGCAAGCCTCGGCTTCGTTCTCGCCGTCGTGATGGCGCAGACGCGGATCGTCCAGGGCCTCGTGTACCCCGTACTGATCACCTCGCAGGCCGTGCCGATCATCGCGATTGCGGCACCACTGGTGATCCTGCTCGGCTTTGGCATCTGGCCAAAGATCGTGATCGTCGCCTGGATCGTGTTCTTCCCCGTCGCCGTCAGCGTGCTCGACGGGCTCGCCAACGTCGACGACGACCTGCTGAAACTGGCGCATGTGATGGGCGGTACGCGCTCGCGGGTGTTCCTCAAGATTCGCCTGCCGGCCACGGTCAGTCCGCTCTACTCCGGCCTCAAAATCGGAGCGACCTATGCCGTCACCGGCGCGATTATCGGCGAACTCGTCGCCTCAACCGGAAGCTCGCTCGCCGGCTTTCAACGCACCGCAAATAGCTCGCTCGACACGCCGGCCGTCTGGGGCACGACGATCCTGATGACTGCCATCGGGATCGGCTGGTTTCTGCTCGTCGTGACAATCGAACGGGTCACAACACCTTGGCGCACACGTAGCACGGTACGACGGCTACCCTTTAAGCGTCACTCTGACTGATTCCTTCCGGAGACTCCTGATGAAGCCCGCCCGCCTGCTCGTCCTCGCACTCGCCCTCAGCGTCGGCATCGTCGCCGCTGCCTGCGGTGGTTCCGACACGAACACAACCCCGGCCACCAGTTCGGCAGCAGCGACCAGCACCGCCACGCCAGCCGAACCCGTCAACATCACACTCTCGTACGACTGGCCGACCGTCGACTTCATGGCAGTCCCGATCGTCGTCGCCGATGAGAAGGGATACTTCGCCGCCAACGGCGTCAACGTCGAGATGATCTTCCCACCCGATCCAGCATCGGCAACGAAGATTCTCGCGACCGGCGACTCCAACCTCGGTCTGATCACCACATCCGACATGGCCTTTGCCGTCAAGAGCAGCCTGCCCGTCATCTCGATCGGCAACTACACGACAGGCAACAACTGGGGCCTCTTTACGAAGCCCGGCGTCACGATCGGTCTCGACACCCTCAAGGGCAAGAAAATCTCAACGTACGGCGATTCGTGGACCAACGCGATGCTGCCGTTCGTCCTCAAGGCAGCCGGATTGACAGACAAGGACGTTGAGCAGGTCGTCGTCGATTGGGACCTGCCACTGCTCCTCAACGGCAAGATCGACATCGCCACCAACACCACGAACTTCCTGATCCCAGGCGTCAAGGACGAGACGGGCAAGGACCCGGAATGGATCCTTGCTCGCGACAATGGCGCTCCCAACACACCGGTCTGGGTCTACGCCGGCAACAAGGATTGGCTCGCCAAGAATCCTGCTGCCACCAAGGGCTTCCTCGGCCGCGATCGCGCAGGCAACTGAGTGGGCCGGAGCGAATCCCGGACGAGGCCGCAACGCTGTACGAAAAGGCTTACTCCGACAACGGCTACTCGCACGAGTACAACGTGATCGGGTGGACGGAGACCTTCAAGTTCATGAAGAACAACGACGGCTCCCTGCTCACGCAGAGCGACGAGCAATGGACGCGAGCTCGGTGATGCACTCAAGAGCATCGGCCAGCTCGACACTGTGGCCGAGCCTTCCGCGTACTACACGAACGAGTACCTGCCTACGAAGTAGGAGAACCGCGAGGAGCTGTGCCGTCTGATTGGACTTCTCGTTTCGGCGCTGGCTCGCGGGACGGCCGCGGCGGCATGTTTGGCGAAACACTGAACATGCGCCGCGGCCTCCCACTTGCACTCGTCCTCATTGCGCTCATTGTTGTGGGCTGCGGCGGTGTCGGCACACGCTCTGCCTCTGTCGGCGACGCAGCTCCCGTGACCGCCCCGGAGCCAGCTACTGGAGCTACGTCGGTGCTCAATGGCTCGGTGCAAGACATCGACGGTGTGGAGCAGGCTCTCTCGTCGTATACGGGCAAGGTCGTGCTCGTCGTCAACACCGCCTCGCGCTGTGGCTACACGTCGCAGTACGAAGGCCTGGAAGCGCTCTACAAAGAGTACGCCGCCAAAGGCTTCGTGGTCCTCGGATTTCCCTCGAACGATTTTCGACAAGAACTCGCCAACGATGGTGCGGTCAGAACTTTTTGCTCGACGAACTACGGCGTCACGTTTCCACTGTTCGCCCGCACCTCGGTCGTTAGGACCGGACGCCAACCCACTCTTCGCTGCACTGGCCAAGGAGCCGAGCGAGGTCGGAGCACCACCAGAGCTGGAACTTCACCAAGTACCTCCTCAATCGCGACGGCGTGCCCGTGGCTCCGCTGGGACCCGAACGTCGAGCCGGGCACCCCCGAGATGACGAGCACGATCGAAGCCTTGCTCGCGCAGCAGACCTAAGTAGGGCTACGCTGCCCGCATGAACACGCGGGTGCCATCGGCGGACTGGGTGACCGTCGAGGATCTCGAACGCGACCCCCACCCCACGCTCGCGCGGCTGCGCACCGTCGGGCCGGTTGTCTGGGTCCCGGCGCTCGGCGGATGGATGATCACGACGCGCGAGGACAACCTCGCCGCGATGCGCGATGACGTCGGCCTGACGGTCGACGACCCGCGCTTTACGACCGGCCAGATCACCGGGACCGAGCATGCTTTCGACGGACGGTCGCCGAGCACGCCCGGCACCGCACGCCCTTCGCCCGCCCCTTTCGCCTCGACGCAATCCGCGAGCGCTTCACCCACGAGGCCGCGCTCGAGGTCGACCGCCTGATCGACGCCTTCGCCCGCAACGTCGAGCTGCGCACCCAGCTGGCCGGCCCGCTCGCAGCGCGCATGATGATCCACGCCCTCGGCCTCGATATCGCCGCTGCAGACGACATCCTCGGCTGGTACGCGCGCATCGTCGACGCCGTACAGCAGCTGAGTGCCGGCGCCGAACTGCCCCAAGACGGCCTCGACGCATACGCCGACTTCGCCGGCGCGCTGCGTGTCGCGCTCGACGCGGCCGAGGGTGAGTCGTCCCTCTTGGCCGCCGCGCTCGGCGACGCCTCGGCACTGTCCCGCGACGAGCTGACGTCGAACGCCGCCGTGCTCCTGTTCGGCGGCATTGAGACGACGGAAGGGAATGATCGCGAATCTTCTCCATCATCTCCTCTCGACCGGCCTGTTCGCCGAGGTCGCCTCCGATCCGGTCCTGCTCGACAGCGCGATCGAGGAGTCGCTGCGCATGGAGCCGGCCGCGGCGGTGCTCGACCGCTACGCGACGGCCAATCTTGAACTCGCGGGCGTCGCCATCCCGCGCGGCGATCTGGTGATCCTGTCGATGGCGTCGGCCAATCGCGATGAGGCGCTGTTTGCCGATCCCGATCGGTTCGACCCGCGGCGTGCGAACGCAAAATTGCATACGACGTTCGCAACAGGACCGCACGTGTGCCTCGGCATGCACCTCGCGCGCCTCGAAGCACGCGAGGCGATCACCGGCCTCGCCCGACGACTGCCCGAACTACAAGCAGACGCAGCGCGACCGAGCCAGCCACAGGGGCTGGTCTTCCGCAAGCCACCCTCGATCTGGGCGACGTGGCACGCGAACAGCGCGTGATCCGAAGGCGCGTCTAGCGCTTGCGGAACGAACGAGCGAAACGGCCGAGCAGGCCATTCTCTGAGCGCATGCGTCGCATGTCGTTGATCCGCGCGTTGTAGCGAAGCTGCGTGTTGTGGTGCGAGTAGAACATGCCGAGCCTTCCGTAGGGGACGAGCGCAGCGTCCGAAGACGCACACTCACTATCGCACACAAATGCGTCACAAAGTCTGCGACTCCTGCCTCGACACCAACCTCTTACGCATCACGCGTCAGGCGAACCGAACAACGTTGGCTTACCGCGCGAAGATTCGGATTGACAATGATGCCAACGAAAAACCGCTCGGAACGACGAAGGGGCCCGATCAACGGACCCCTTCGACTTGTACGTATGCGACCGATTTATGCGAACGGTCGCGATGGGAGCGATTGGATTCGAACCAACGTAGGCAGAGCCAACGGGTTTACAGCCCGTCCCCTTTAACCACTCGGGCACACTCCCAGAGGTCCCGCAGGACCGGGCGGAATCCTAACCCACCTGCCGCCTTCGACGAGACGGCAGGTGGATTGGATTACGACTTAAGCGGTGCAATCGCGTAGTGCCTGAGCCTCAGGCATCGACTCGAGACGCTTCAAGGTGTTGTTCTCGATCTGGCGAATCCGCTCGCGCGTCACACCAAACGCCTGCCCGACCTCTTCGAGCGTACGCGGCTTCTGGCCATTCAAACCGAAACGCAGTTCGATCACCTCACGCTCGCGCTTGGGCAGCGAACTGAGCGCTCGCTCGACATCCTCGCGACGCAACGTGGTCGTCGCAATGTGGTACGGCGACGGCGACGCAACATCCTCGACGAGGTCCCCAAACGAGGCATCGTCCTCCTCACCGATCGGCTTCTCCAACGAGATCGGCATCTGCGACATCTTCAAAATGTCACGCACCTCATCCGCCGTCATGTCAACCAATGCCGCGATCTCCTCCACCAGCGGCTCGCGACCAAGGCGCTGCACGAGCTGACGCTCCGTGTG
>CAXNKU010000021.1:0-10474 GCA_964203045.1 Gaiellales bacterium | reverse complement strand
TATTGCTGGTTCGGTTACGTATTGCTGGGTTAACCACGGTGTCAACTAGAGACCTCTCCAGCACCCTGACCGGCGGCGGCGTCGTGCTCGACGAATCGCTCGCAGCCTGGGCGAGGCCCGTCGTGGCGAAGACGATGCCGATAATCGTCAAGCTCAACAGCAGGCTCCAGCGCCTGCGTTTTGTAGCCCGAGAGATCGTGTCAACACTATTCATCGTGGTCGGAGACTTTCGATTGGGAACTGAGTGAGAGCGATGTTAACGACTGGAGCACGTCCGTGCACAGAGTTCGTCACAGGTGTGACATGCGTACCTGTCGAGGCGATCGGTGCAACCCCGCTACCCTACCCGCCGTAGGGCCCGTAGCTCAGGGGATAGAGCACCAGGCTTCGAACCTGGGTGTCGCACGTTCGAATCGTGCCGGGCCCATCGCGACGGCAGGATTCGACTGTCGGGTGGCAAACGTGCGAATCTATGGGTATGGATAAGAAGCAGGACACAACGGACAACTCTTTGCCACTGTCGCTGCCGCCGATCAATATCGAGCCGCTCGACGACTGGTTGCACGTCCGTCCGTCGATGGACGATGAGAACACGAGCAACCTGATCCTGCCCGCCACAGTGCAGATGAACCGCCTCGAGCGCGTGATTGTCTTGGCTGCTGGCTCCGAGGTAACCGACATTGGTGCGGGTGACCTCGTCTTGCTTTTGCCCGGTCATGCGGTCGAATTGCGCGACAGCACGAAGATTGTGCAGCGCGAGTTCGCGATCGCTCGCGTCCGCGACTAGCGTGCACGCGGCGCCCGATCCGGCTGCGCTGCGTGACCTTGCGGCTGCCGCTGCGCGGGAGACCGGAGCACTGCTGCTGCATCACGCCGAGCGTGGCCTGCGCGGACTCGACACGAAGTCGACTGCCACCGACATGGTCTCGGATGCTGATCGGGAGGCCGAAGAGTTGCTCGAGCGGTTGCTGATGACGGCCCGGCCGGACGATGCTCTGCTCGGGGAAGAGGGCGCTGGTCGAACTGGCACGACGGGACTGCGCTGGGTGGTTGACCCACTGGATGGCACGACGAACTTTGTCTTTGGCTATCCACACTGGGCCGTCTCGGTGGCGGTCGAGGACGAGCATGGCGTGTTGGCGGGCGCGATCTACGATCCATCGCGCGACGAGCTGTTTGCCGCGGCCCGGGGAATGGGGGCAACGCTCAACGGCAAGGCGATCCACACTCGCGCCACAACCGATCTCGGCCAGGCACTAATTGGCACGGGCTTCAGCTACAACGCGCAGCGTCGAGCCGCACAGTCGATCCAAGTTGCCAGCCTGATCGGCCAGATTCGCGATATTCGGCGGGCTGGTGCAGCCGCACTCGACCTCGCCTGGGTGGCGTGCGGGCGCATCGATGGTTTTTGGGAGAGCGACCTCAACCCGTGGGACTGGGCAGCTGGTTCGCTGCTCGTGCTCGAGGCGGGCGGTCGTTGGCAGTGCGAGCCCGGACCACTCGGCGTGGAGCAGACCATCGCTGCGTGTCCGGGCGTGTTCGACGAGCTCGCGCGTCTCATCGCCTAGTTTGAGCGCCGAATGCGACGAAGGGGTCAGACCCTTTCGTCGCATGACCGCCCCAGCCGTGGTGGAAGCAAGTGTGGATTTTGCGGTGCATACGACGAAAGGGTCTGACCCCTTCGTCGCATCCTCGAACCGTCGTGATCGGTCTAACCGGCAGGTAGTTGCCGACTCGTCACGTATCGTTAGTCACATCAGAGCCCATTGGGGGCTCGTAGCGGGACGTGCTGCCGAGTGCCGCGCGTCATCACTCGGAAGGACCACATCTTGCGTTTCGAAGACTTCGATCTCCAGCCGGAGATCCTACGCGCGTTGACCGACCTCGGATATACCGAGCCAACGCCAATCCAGGAGGGCACAATGGATGCCCTCTTGCGCGATAAGGACATGGTCGGCCAGGCTCAAACGGGCTCCGGCAAGACCGCGGCGTTCATGCTGCCGATCCTTGATCGCATCGACCCCGACTCGAAGGATCTGCAGGCCCTGATCCTCTGCCCGACGCGCGAACTCGCGCTGCAGGTGGCAGACGCCTCGCGCTCCTTCGCCAAGTACCTCGACAACGTCAACATCGTGCCCGTCTACGGCGGCGCACCGATTGTCGAGCAAATTACCGCCCTCAACCGTGGTGGCCAGATCGTTGTTGGCACGCCCGGTCGCGTGCTCGACCTGTTGCGCCGCGGCAAGATGATCCTGTCGGATTGCCGCATGGTTGTTCTCGACGAGGCCGACGAGATGCTCTCGATGGGCTTTATCGATGACGTCCGTGACATCCTCAAGCGCACGCCGTGGGGCAAGCAGACGGCGCTGTTTAGCGCCACGATGCCTGACCCGATCAAGAAGCTGGCCGAGGAAGAGCTGCACACGCCCGAGTTCGTCAAGGTCGCCTCGAAGGAGATCACGGTCGACACGGTCGAGCAGCGCGTTGCCTTCGCCGAGGGCCGCGACAAGCTCGAATTGCTGGAGCGCTTCATCCAGGAGATGAAGCCGCCGACAATGATCATCTTCGCGCGCACGAAGATCGGTACGCAGAAACTGGCCGACGATCTCAAGCGTCGCGGCCATAAGGTGCGCGCCCTCCATGGCGACATGGGGCAGGGTGCCCGCGACTCCGTGATGATCGCGTTCCGTGGCAAGCGCATCCCGATCCTCGTCGCAACCGATGTTGCCTCGCGTGGACTCGATGTCAGCCACGTCACGCACGTCATCAACTACGACCTGCCCGACGAGCCAGAGGTGTACGTCCACCGCATCGGTCGTACCGGTCGTGTTGGTCGTGAGGGTTTCGCAATCTCGTTCGTTGCCAACAAAGAGAAGCCAAAGCTCGACGCCGTCGAACGGCTCCTCAAGCGCAAGATTCAGCGCTGGGGCATCGACGAGCCCGTGCAGCCATTGACGCCCGAGCAGATTGCAATTGCCGAGGAGATCGAGGCAGCCGAAGAGTCGGGCGAGGTCGATGTGCTCGTGGTCGAGAACGAAGGTCAGCCGCAGGCATCGTCCGAGTCGACTGTCGATGGCGATGCGCCCAAGAAGCGCCGTCGCCGTCGCGGTGGTCGAGGTCGTGGGGGCGGCGGCGAAAATGCCGGCACTCCCGTTGTCGCTGAATAGCTGATCGGTCTGGCGTTCTGGGAGGGCGGCTCGGGGTGCGGCGTATCAGCGCGCGCAAAAACAGTGGCGCCCGAAAGCCCAGCGCACCTAACACGCCAATCGCGATCGCGAGCGAACCGATCACCACGAGGAGCTCAATGAAATCTGGAGGGCTGACTGAGAAGAACTCGGCGATGGGTGGGATGGCGAAGGCTGCGACAAAGCCGCCGACCAGAGCGAGCATCAGCAGACCGACGCCCCAAGCTCGCACCTGAGAGTGCTCGATTGCCTCGTCCTCAAGGAGCAGGATCAGGTACAGGCCGATAAAGACGAGCACGAGGAGAGCAGCCGAGCGAGCGTCCTCGAGGTGCGACCAGGCAGGCTGCGTGTGATGCCGTAGGCGGCCATCACACCGATCGCGCTCACAACACCGCCCGGCACGCTGAAACGCAGCAGATCGCGTAGGAAAGGCACGTCTGTTGGACGCCCGACGCTCGGGGCGATGGCGAGCACGAAGCCCGGGATGCCGATCGTAAATGCTGCCGCCAACGTCATGTGGCGTGGCAGCAAGGGGTACTCGGCACCCGCCACTCCGATCGTCAGGATCAGCGTCGCTGCAAATGCGCTCTTGACGACGAAGAGCTTGGCGACGCGACGAATGTTGGCAAGGATGCGACGCCCCTCCGCGACGCTTGTTGGCAGCGTCGCGAACGAGCCATTGATCAGCACCATGTCGCTGACGCTCTTGGCAATCTGAGAGCCGGAACCGAGCGCAATCGACATCCGTGCGGCCTTCATGGCCGGCACGTCATTTACGCCATCGCCGATCATCGCGACGTAACGCCCACGGCGCCGGAGGCCATCGACGAGCTCGCGTTTTTGATCAGGCGTGATGCGCCCGAACACGCTGTGGGAAATAGCAATATCGGCAATCGCCTCAAGGTCCCCCGTTGGCAGGTCGGCACCGCTGATCGCCGTGGTGTCACCCAAAGCCTGCAGCCTTTGCGACCGCCTCAACCGTGCGCGGCGCGTCGCCCGAGATGACCTTGAGGTCGACTCCCTGCTCGCGAAAGTACGCAACCACCTCGGCAGCGTCGGCCCGCATCTGCTCCTCCAAGACGACGATGCCGTGCGCGGTAAAACCCGGGGGAGTCGGTGCGGGCGCATCGTCGTCCTCAGGGATCTCCGGCAGCGTCGTGGCGGTACCAACGACCAGCACGCGACCACGCTCTGCCTGGAAGGCCTCAATCTCCGTCGCGAGCGAGCCCATACCAAGCACCTCGGGAGCGCCAAGCACAATCACGGCGTCGTGTAATTGCACCCCGGACCACTTCCAACGCGACGAGAACGGCAGCTCGGCGAGCACGGGCTCCGCAGGGTGGGGGATCGCCGCAGCAATCGCGTCCGATGAGCCCGAGCGCACCTCAGCCGACGCCGCCAACCGAGCAAGCAAGAGTCGCACGTCGGCATCCGTCGTGTTCGACGCCGCCACAACATGGGCGAGCCGAAGCGTGCCGTCGGTCAAGGTGCCTGTCTTGTCGACGCAGAGCGTGTCAACACCAGCCAGCGACTCGACGGCGTTGAGGCGCTGGACCAGCGCACCCATCCGTCCAAGCTTGACGGCCGCCAAGGCGAAGGTGATGCTCGCCAGCAGGATCAGCCCCTCAGGGACAATCGAGATGAGCCCCGCAGTTGCCGTCTCTGCTGCCTGCTGGAATTGCGTCTCGTGGATCCGAAAAGCCACGAGCAGCGCAGCGGAGAGGCACCATCGAAAGCAGCAGCACGCGCAAGAGTCGATCGATGTCGAGTTGCAGGGGAGAGCGCTGATCGGTCGCCTGCTTCGCGGCATGCGTGAGACGACTTGCATATGCCGCCGAGCCAACGGCGATGACACGGTAGACACCCGCACCTGCGGTGGCGTACGAGCCTGAATAGATCGTGTCGCCCACACGGCGCGCCACGCGATCGGCCTCTCCCGTCAGGATCGACTCGTCGATCGAGAGGCCGCGAGCCTCGACGAGTTCGCCGTCCGCGACGACCTGGTCGCCCGGCTGCAACTCGACGATGTCATCGGGCACTAACTCTTCAGCCAACACCGAGCGGGTCGCGCCGTCGCGTCGAACGGTTGCGTGGGGGGCAATCAGCAGCGCCAAACGGTCGAGCGTGTGTTTGGCGCGCAACTCCTGGGCGATGCCAATCAACGAATTGATCACGATCACCGCCGCAAACAGCGCATCCTGCCACGCCCCCGCAGCGACGATCAAGACCATGAAGCCGAGCGTGATCAGATTGATCAACGTAAAGACATTGCGACGCAGGATCGCCCGCAGCGGAATGCTGGTGGCGTCCTTGCGTTGCTCGCCAAGGGCGCGGCGCCTCTCCTCGGCCTGCGCCGTGGAGAGACCCGCGTGTGCAGCTGTGCTCACGTATGAAAGGGTAACGGGCGCGCGGGGACGGCCGGTGGAGCATCAAGTCCTGTCAAGGCAATCTGCAGGACGCCCTTGCCGTACGTGGCAGCCGCAGCCTCGCTGGCACCATTGGCGTTGTCTGTCATCGCGACGGTGATCAGCGGGCCCTGTGGCGTGAAGATCGCCGCAACGTCGTGCCAGGCGCGGTCAACGTCGCCAATCTTGTGCGCGGTCACCCACGGCGTCCACGGCCCAAACAGGCCGGGGCTAGAGGTGTGCGCGAGCAACCACAGGGCAACGCGTGCGTCTCGCTGCGTGAGGCCGAGCCGATGGGCGCGTCCGCGGCCCGCTGCCGCCTCCACAATCCCCTGCATCAGCACACCGAGATCGTGAGCCGTGGTCACCTTGCAGCAGGGAACATCGGTCTGCTGGTTGATCAGCACGGGCGGGTTGAGTCCCTTGCGGTCCTGACCCGGCAGATAACCCGCTGCTGTGTCGGTACGGGCCGCACCGAGCCGACGCGCCATCGCCGTCACCTGCGCACCGCCACTGGCGGTGCTCCCACCGATGTATTCGAGCACCGTGTTGGCAGCATCGTTCGACGAGCTGCGAATCATCGACTGCAGCGCGCCCCCAACTCTTCGAATTGACGATGTCGCCCTTCGTTGTCATCAACAGGCTGATCATGATCGGCAACTTGACGGTGCTCGCAGCAGTAAAACGCGCACCGGCGTTATACGAGGCTCCGCGACCCGTCGCTAGATTGATGGTCCAGGCTGCAGCCGTGCCACTTGGGCGGGTCAGGCGAAACATTCGGCGCTGAGCGAGCCGGGGAGTCTTCGTGATCGGCAGAAGCGTCAGCGACGCTTTCGGCAGTCCCAAGACGTTCGTTGCGGTCTGTCGTCCAACAACCTTGCCGTTTCGAAAACCCGTGACGGTGATCGTGAGATCCTGCGACGGTAGCCCGATCGGACCGATCGTTGCTGCGCGCCTCGGGGATGCAAGCGGCACCAGCTTGTAGCGCTTGCCGTTGACGCGAACCTCGAGGGTATCCACGGGCTTGCGGGCATGAAACGAAATCAGACCCGGGTTGGCCTCAAACGACCTTGGTGTATCAACGGTGAACGCGAGAGCCATCGCCGCAAAGTATGCCGCTCAGGATGGCTGTCCGGCGGCGCGAGTAGCGTGCCTCACAGGTGGAACGACACGAGGATCTCGCACGGCTGCTCGACCTTCGGCTGGCCGGACTCTGGGCAGAGCTCTTCGAAGTGCCCCGCGAGCAGTGGGATCCAGAGATTATCGGCTGGTATTTACGGACTGCCTACAGCCAGGGATATGCGGACGCGATGTCGTACATCGATCGTGCCGAGATGCGTGACGAGTTGCTGCGCATCGATGGGACACAGCCCGAGGCCGCATAGCGGTCCGCACGACGAGCCTGCGGGATTACGTGATGGCTCGGGTAGGGAGGACATGACAACCGCGCGGATGTGGTGTCCTCCCCTGCACCAAGTCGCTCCAAGGTTTAGCGCATGGCCACGCAGCGAGGACACCACATCCGCGCGGTTGTCATGTCCTCCCCACAGTCACCGCCGCGCCCACCTTGACCGCAAATCGTCGCACAGCCCTCTAGACAGAACTCGTAGCTCGAGGGTGGGCCAAAACCGTCAGGCCTCCGATAGAATCAGTAACGCATGAGCGACGTAACGCCCGCAACTCCAGACGGACCGAAGCCCGGCATTCGACACATCCGGTTGGTAATTGCGCTGGCGATCGCGTCGCTCGCTCACCTTCGCGGTCTACACGGCGTTCGCGGATTCTTCAATGCCAGTGCTCGGTGTTGCCCAAGCGTCGACAGGGTATGAGGGGCAGAAGGTCCGCCTCGAAGGCAAGGTCACGAAGACAACGGGCGATGCGGCTGATCCACGCGGCATGCGCTTCACCCTGCAGGACAACGTGCACTCCGCGACCATCCCCGTTGAGTACCGCGGCGCTGTTCCGGATGCGTACCGCGTTGGTCGCGCGATCGTGATCGATGGAACCTACGAAAACGGCGTCTTTACGGCCGTCCCCGACACGCTCGTGACCAAGTGTCCGTCGAAGTATCAGGACAAGGCGACGCCATCGACGTCGTCGGATTCGTCCTGAGTCGTCAGGGGTACGTGACATGGCACTGATCGGGCAAGGTGCACTCATCCTCGCGCTGCTGCTCGCGGTCTACGCGGCGGTTGGTGGATTGTTCGCCGGCCTCGGGCGCGATCGTCGCTTCCTCACTAGTGCCCGTAACGCGCTGTGGGCGATTTTCGCGCTTGTGGTGATTGCCGATGCGATCTTCCTCTACGCGATCTTTACGCACGACTTCTCATTCACCGTCGTCGCCGACACGACCTCGCGCTCGCTCCCGGTGGGCTACATGTTTACGGCCTGGTGGGGCTCTCAGGCGGGCTCGCTGCTCTTGTGGGTCACGATCCTTGCGGCTTTTAGTCTGCTCGCGCTCCGCGCCACGCATCGTGCACTCGGCGAGTTGCAGCCATGGCTGATCATGATCCTCGCGCTGATTGGCGCGTTCTTCCTCGTGCTGCTGGTCGTGCCGGCGAGTCCGTTCGTCACCCAGCTTGCGCCCGTCGACGGAGTCGGGCTCAACCCGTCGCTGCAGAACCCGTACATGGCGATCCATCCGCCCGCGTTGTATCTCGGCTACGTGGGGCTCGCAATTCCGTTCGCACTCGCGATGGCGGCGATGATTGCTGGCCGCACCGACGCGCGCTGGCTCATCGCGTCGCGACGTTGGACGCTCGCCGCTTGGGGCTTTCTTGGCATCGGCATGCTGCTCGGCTCGCACTGGGCGTACACCGAGGTTGGTTGGGGTGGTTTCTGGGCCTGGGATCCGGTCGAAAACGCAGCGCTCATGCCATGGCTTGTGGCGACCGCCTTCTTGCACTCGGTGATGGTGCAGGAGCGCAAGGGCATGCTCAAGGTTTGGAACATTTGTCTGATCTCCGGTGCCTTCGCACTGTCGATCTTCGGGACGTTCCTGACGCGCAGCGGCATCCTCTCGTCGATCCACGCCTTCGTCTCGACGAATATCGGTTGGTACTTTGTGTTCGCGCTTGTCGCCATCATTGGTGGAGCCTTCGTGTTGATCCTCTGGCGCTTGCCACTCTTGAAGGCCGACCAGCGCATCGAGTCGCTCGTCAGTCGAGAGGCCACGTTCCTGTTTAACAACCTCCTGCTCGTCGGAATCGCTTTCGCCGTGCTCTGGGGTGTCATCTTCCCGCTGGTGACCGAGGCCTTTGGCTCGGTGCGCGAGACCGTGTCAACACCGTTCTACGAGTTCTTCGTGATTGTGTTTGGTCTTCCGCTCATACTGCTGATGGGCATTGGGCCGCTGATTGCGTGGCGTCGAGCGTCGCTCAAGCAGTTGCAACGGTCATTTCTCTACCCGCTCGTAGCGGGACTCGTGGCTGGTGGCGTGATGATCGGGTTTGGGCTGGGTTCGTCGTGGCCAGGGGTTACGGCCTTGAGCGTCTGCGCGTTTGTGACCGTCACGATCCTCAGCGAGTTTGTCCGCGGCGCGGCAGCGCGTCGCAGCATCCACGGCGAAAATTGGCTGCTCGCCCTGTCGCGCTTGATTGGCCGCAATCGGCGGCGGTATGGCGGTTACATCGTGCATCTCGGCGTGATCCTGTTCGTGATCGGAGCGGTCGGCTCGAGTGCGTATGAGACGCAGACCAGCGGTCTGCTCAAGCCGGGCGAGTCGCTCAAGGTCGGTAGCAACGTCCTGACGTTCGAGGGCGTCGAGAGGACGCGCGGGCCAAACTTTGTCGCGCGCGCAGCGGTCCTCAACGTGACGAGCGATGGCAGTAACCTCGGCACGCTCAAGCCCGCCAAGCGCTCCTATCTGCGCGAGCAGACGACATCGAACGAGGTTGCAATTCGCACGACGCTGACGGGCGGCGACCTCTTCATCATTCTCGACGGCATCCGTGGCGATGGCGCGGTCAAGATCAAGGCGTTCTACAAGCCAGTGGTCGCGCTGCTTTGGATCGCCGGCTTCTTCTTCGTCGGGCGGCGTGCTCCTCTGCGTCTGGCCCGATCAGCGCGAGGCGCGGCGAATCTTGCGTCGCTACGCCGAAGAGCCACTGCCAGGAGAGTCGTGATGATTGCCGCTCTCGTCCTTGGTCTGATTGCGCTCGCAGCCGTGGTCGGTGTGGCCTGGCCACTCGTGCGCCCCGCCTCAGCCAACGACCAGCTCGATCCGTTTACGGAGGGCCAGCGCCGTCGCCTGGCGCTGCGCGAAGAGCGCGACCTCGCACTCGCTGCACTCAAGGAACTCGAAGTCGACCACGCCACGCACCACATTGGCGACGAGGACTACGCCGAGCTGGTCGCGGACTATCGCGCGCGCGCTGCAGAGGCGATTCGGCAGTTGGATGCCGAGCTGCCTCCTGTCAGCTAGGTCGAGGCTTCCCGGTACGCTGCCGCCATGACAGATCCAGTCCGCTTTGAGATCCGCGACGCGCTCGCCGTCATCACCATCGACGATGCGACCACGCGCAATGCGTTGGGTCCAGAGGCAGCCGCATTGATTACGCGTTTCGCCCTCGAGGCCGCCGCGACCGAGTCGGTACGCCTGTTGATGCTGACGGGTGCGGATGGTGTGTTCTGCTCCGGCGCAGCGATTCGCGAGTGGGAGGCGTTGGACGAGACGGGGGAGACCCTGACCGATCGTGGCACCGAGCTCTGCGACCTGCTCGAAGAGCTGCCCCTGCTCGTAGTCGCCTGCCTGCCTGGACACGCGGTGGGTGGTGGCGCCGAGCTGGCGCTCGCGGCTGACTGGCGGATTGTCGCGCCCGATGCCGAGCTGCGGTTTGTCCACGCGGGCTTTGGTCTGATGCCCGGCTTTGGTGGACTGGTGCG
>CAXNKU010000020.1:0-15093 GCA_964203045.1 Gaiellales bacterium | reverse complement strand
ACTCGGGGTGAAGATCCCACGGAAGCCACTCGATCTCGGCGTCGTACTCGCTTTCCAACCAGCTTGCTCGCTCACAGGCGACCCGACAAAAAGGGCAAAGAAAATCCGAGACGACCTGCACCTGAAGTCGCTTACTCATGTCGTAGTGCGCGTCGAATCATCCTGATCGCCATCAAGATCCAAGATCAGCTGTCGCTCAGCGGCGATCCGCTCGGCGCCGCACATCGAGCAGCGCGCCGCAGGACGACTTGCACGGAGCCGGCGACGGGAATCGCCAGCAGCGCGCCGATCACACCGAGCAGCGATGCGCCAACAAGCACGCTGACGACGACGATGAAGGGCGAGACGTCGATGCTCTTGCGCATCACGACGGGCTGAATGATGTGGTTTTCCACGAACTGGTAGACCACCGCCACCACGAGCATGATGATGCCGGCTGTCAGCGACGTTGTCAGCGCAACCAGCACGGCCACGATCGAGCCAATCGTGGCGCCAACAAGCGGAACGATGTCAAGCAACCCCACAAGCAGTCCGAGTGCCAGCGCGAAGGGGACACCTAGGACCCAGGCAGTGACGCCGGTTAGGGTGCCGGCGATCGTGGCGATAAAGAGCACTCCAATCGTCCACCGCGCGATCGTCCCGTTGACCTGATCAAACACTTCCAGCGAGCGCGCGGCATGGCCCGGTCGCAGTAGCTCGGTGATCGTGCGTAGAAAGCGTGGAATCTCGAGCAGGAGGAAAAGCGTCATAAACAACACCGTGAGACTCTTGCCAAACCCGGTCACGACAGCTGTCGCGACACCCAGCAAACTGCCAGCCTGTTCGGGCAATCTGCTCGAGTACTCCGAGGCTCCTTCGCTGAGCCGATCAATCACGTCGTAGCGTGCGTCGAGCTCGCGAAACGGGCCCCAGCGGCGCAGCTCATCGAGTAGTCCCGGCGCGCGCGTGGCAAACGATCGCGTCTCCTCGTAGAGCGGCGTTAGGAGCGCACTGAGGAACGCCAGCAGCACGATGATCACGCCGAGGACGACGATCACGGAGGCGACGCCGCGGCGATTGCCAATCTTGCGTTCCAGCAGTGTCACAAGCGGATTCAGTGCCAGTGCCAAGAAGGTGGCAATCAGGACCAACTCGCCGATCGCTCGCACCTGCCAGAAGACGTAGATCAGCAGCAAAAAGGCGGACGCCGTCAGCAGCACCCGGATGAGCGTGCGGGTTGTGATCGTCACTTCGACGCGACGCGGAGGTTCTGGAACAGGAGGCACGACCCGAGTGTACCGTGCGCCGGGGTACGCTCCCACCGCAATGTGCGAACGCGACCTGACAGTAGTGACGGGCGGCTCGGCCGGAATTGGGTTGGCACTGGCGCGCCGCCTCGTGCGTCCCGACGGGCAATTGCTGCTGGTTGCTCGGGGTGCAGAGCGACTGGCTGCGGCGGGCCGTGAACTCCAATGCGAAACGTTGGTTGCAGACCTCGCGACGGAAGCGGGCGTCTCTGTGCTGGCGGCTCGACTGTCCGAGGCGCCTCGAATCCGACTTTTGGTCAACAACGCAGGAGGACCGTTTCGCACGCCGCTGCTTGAGCATCACCCAGACGAGGCCGCGCGGGCGATCGATCTGCTCTACCTCGCGATGGTGCGTGTCACGGCAGCCGCCTGGCCTGGTCTTGTCGCAGCGCGTGGCTCGATCGTCAACGTCGTCAGCGTGGCGGGTACCGTGGCGACCGGCTCGGCGCCCCATTATGCAGCAGCCAAACATGCGGCGATTGCGTGGTCGCGCGGACTCCATGTGGAGGCTGCCGCTGTCGGGGTGCACGTCTTGACCGCCAACCCTGGTCCAGTCGCCACCGCAGCCTTCCCACACGATCGTCTACGGAACCATCGCTGGTTGAGGCATGCAGTGATTACGGATGATCGCTGCGCCGAGACGATCTTGCGGGCGCTTGAGCGTCGGCGTTCCGAATCGTTTCACCCAGAATGGTGGCGCGCTGCCGGCGTGGCGCAGGCGGTTGCTCCTGGCACGATGGCGCGTCTAGCCCGACGCTCGCGCGAGCGCTTCGGCTAGCCGCGTGGCGCGAAGCCAATGCGTTCGCGCACCAGTTCGACCGTCGGGACAGCCAAGGAGCGAGCGTGGTCGGCGCCGATCTTGAGCAGACGGACCACCTCGCCGGGGTCTGACGCCAACTCGGCGTGGCGCGCCTGCAGCGGCTCGAGCAGCTCCACGACGGCCTCGGCGACATCCTTCTTGAAGTCGCCATAGCCTTTGCCGTCATAGCGCTCTTCGAGGCTGGCGATTGGCACGTCCTCGATCGCGGACAGCAGCGAGAGGAGGCCTGTGATCCCAGGCTTGTTTTCGAGATCGGCACGCACCACCGCCGTCAGAGTCGGTGACTGCCGACATGACCTTCTTGCGTAGCCGAGCGGGGGAGTCGAGCAAGAGCAACGTGCCCTGCTCTGTGCCACCTGTGGTCGACATCTTCTTGGTTGGCTCTTGCAGGTCGACGATCCGTGCACCGGTTGGCGGTATCTGAGCCTGAGGGACGACAAACGTATCGCCGTAGCGTCCGTTGAAGCGGATCGCGATGTCGCGCATCAGTTCGAGATGCTGACGTTGGTCTTCGCCCACGGGGACTAAGCCAGCCTGATACAGCAGGACATCGGCGGCCTGTAACACGGGATAATCAAAGAGACCAACCGAGACCGACTCCTGGCCACCCGACTTGTCCTTGAATTGCGTCATCCGACGCAGCTCGCCCATCGTGGCGGTGCAGTTTAGATACCACGCCAACTCCATGTGCTCAGAGACGTGGCTCTGGGCAAACAGGGTCGATTTCGCAGGGTCGAGACCCGCGGCAAACAGCAGGGTCGCCAACGAGAGCGTGGCATCGCGCAGCGCCGCCGGTTCGACGGGAACGGTGATCGAATGCAGGTCAACGATGCTGTAGAGACAGTCATGTTCGGTCTGCCCCGCGACCCAGTGCCGGATCGCGCCGAGGTAGTTGCCGATGTGTTTGTCGCCCGTAGGTTGGATGCCCGAGAAGATGCGTGCCATGGCTGAACCGTACCGACCGGCCTGCGGGGACGCGACGACGTCTGGTACGGTCGCGACGTGACCGAGGAAGGCAACGATCCACTGGATCGCATTCGCGATCGTCTCGAGGAGCTCTCGCCAAACGACCAACGAGTCGCGCGAGGCGGTCTTGCGTGACGCCACAGGCGTGGCCTTTGGCTCTGCCGACGCGCTGGCCATCGCGGCCGGGGTTTCGAAGGCTGCGGTCGTCCGCTTTGGGGCCCGTCTTGGGTATGGCGGTTTTAGTGGGCTGCAGGAGGCGCTGCAGACCGGTATCCGCGATCGTCTTGGCAGCGACCACGAACCAGAGGTGGTTGGCTCTGGGACGCTCGTGGACCGCTGGTTGGAGGCTGTCGAACGCGACCTGCGCACGGTTTCCGAGAACACGCCACCGGCCAGCCTGGATCGAGCGGCGGCCCTGCTCGAGTCGGGCGAGGGTTGGATCCACGTGTTCGGTCAGCGGGCCAGTGCTGCGGTTGCGGAGTACGCCTATTTTCTCTTGAACCCGATGCTGCCCAATGTGGTGCGCGTCGAGGCGGGCGAATCGGCCTTGGCCGACCGGCTGATCGGTGTCGGACCCGAGGATCGGCTGTTGGCTTTCACGTTCCGTCGTTAAGTGCCAAAGTGACAACAGAGGTGGCGTCGTTCTTCCATGAAGCCGGAGCGCCCGTCGTTCTGGTGACGGACTCACCCGCTGCGCCTGCTGCGAAGTACGCAACCGAGACTTTGATCTGCGCCGACGACTCGCCGGCACCATTCCCGACGGCCGTGACAGGCATCTTCCTTGTCGAGTTGTTGGCGGCAACGTTGCTCGAACGGAATCCAGCCAGCATCGGTCGCCGACTCGACGATGCCGAGCGCAAGGTGGGGTCGCTTTGGTACCTACGGCGGCGAGGTCGTGCCCGACGCCGAGTAGGGGAGTTCGAATCTGGTCGTCGGCGGTAATTCTCGATTAACGGAGTCTGATGAGAGACTCCTCATACCGGACTGTCACGATATGTACATGCGTATTCTGGTTGTCGAAGACGAACCTCTGATTGCCTCCTTCATCGAGAAGGGTCTCGTGGCTGAGGGACACGCGATCGAGGTCGTCGGCGATGGACCGACCGCCGTCGCCGTCTTCGTAGCGTCGCCCGCCGATCTCGTCGTGCTCGATGTGATGCTGCCGGGCTTCGACGGCTTCGAGGTGCTGACCCAGATCCGTCAGGTGGATCCACTCGTGCCGGTGATTATGTTGACCGCCCGCGGTGATGTTTCGGACCGAGTCAAAGGACTTGACCTCGGCGCCACCGACTACGTCGTTAAGCCGTTTGCCTTCGCAGAGCTTGCCGCTCGCGTGCGGTCGCATCTCCGTACTGTCGACCGTTCGGCGGCGGGAGCACGCAGCGACGTGCTCGAGGTCGCGAACCTCCACCTCGACCTGCTCCGTCGGGAGCTCTTGAGCGAAGGCGAATCGATCCAGTTGTCGGCCCGCGAGTTTGCGCTGCTCGAGTACCTGATGCGCCACCCAGGTCAGGTTCTCTCGAGACAGCAGATCTTGGATGGCGTCTGGGGTATCTCACACGACCCCCGTTCCAACGTTGTGGACGTCTACATTCGTTATCTGCGGACCAAGCTTCGCGATGACGATGCCTCGCGGATCGAGACCGTTCGTGGGATGGGATACCGGCTGGTGGACCGATGAACTGGCGCGTTCCCATTCGGTGGCGACTCGTAGCGACGAATGTGGCGCTGGTCTTGGCGGTGTTGATTCTGGTTGGTGGCACCGTGATCGTGCTTGAGCAACGGTCCCTCGATGAGGACCTTCGCACACAGGCTGCACTAGAGGCCGGAAGCCTGCTCGCGGTTGCCGCGCGAGCCGAGATACCACAGCCGATCGATACTGAAGAGGACAGCGGAGATCCGTCAACCCTGACGTTGCCAACCGTCACCAGTGCCGAGTCGAGCACGAGCCCAGAGCCTGACGAACCGGAGTCGGAGAGCGAGTCGGAGTCGAACAGTGACGGGAGTGAGGCGAGCGTTTCGACGCGCGCGGCGACTGCTACGGATGCACCGGCTCTGGATCCAAGCACGGAGCCCTACCTCGTTCGACGAAGTGCGTCGGACACGCTGCTAGCGGTGGCAGCAGCCTCCGGTGTCGCGGTGATCAACCAGGAGGAAGCACGAGCGCTGCTACCGCTACTGGATCAACCCGTCGGCACAACATTGCAGACAATCGGAGGGGACGAGTACACGGTCGCCGTCGATCGTGATCAGGCTGGCATCACCAGCGCGGCTGCGGTGCCTCGCGATGAGGCCGACGAGCGAATTGCGGCTCTGGTGCGCGCCCTCGTGCTCGCCGGGGTTCTCGGCGCGGCGCTGACGATTGTCCTTGCCTGGCTTGGCGCACTGCGAGCGCTGCGACCGTTGACGATCATGACAGCGCGAGCGGAGTCGGTCACTGCGGGCCGCCTCGATCAGCGCGTTGGACCGATCAGTGGCACAGATGAAATTGCGCGTTTGACGCAGGCGATTGACGCCATGCTGGAGCGGCTCGAGGGATCGTTTGCCGCTCAGCAGCGTTTCGTGCAGGATGCCTCTCACGAGTTGCGAACGCCGATCACGATTGCCCGCGGGCATCTTGAGGTGCTCAATCCTGAGCGCGAAGACGCCGCGTCGGTGCAGAGCGAGATCGACCTCGCGGTGGATGAATTGGATCGCATGGGACGGCTCGTGGAGCGGCTCCTGACGCTCGCTCAGGCTGGGTCGGAACCGACGACCCCGCGCGAGAAGGTCGATGCCAATCTCTCCGCTCAGGATGCGCTTGACCGCGTGAGTGGCGATGCGGACCGGCGCTGGATCCTTGAGCCCGCTCCGGATCCAGCCCTCGTCGTTGGCGACCCCGATGCGCTGGTCGACGTGCTGGTCAATCTCCTCAGTAACGCCCAACGACACACGAAGCCAGCTGGGTCGATTGTGCTTCGAGTTGAGTGCGACGATCGTGCGGTGCGCATCATCGTTTGCGATGACGGCGAAGGCATTCCCGCGGAACTACTGCCCACAATCTTCGATCGCTTCACACGCGCTGACGCGGCTCGAACGCGCGATGCCGGGGGTGCGGGACTGGGACTCGCGATCTGTCACGCCTACGTGGTCGCACAGAACGGCACCATCAGCGTCGACTCGGAACCCGGGCACGGCGCAACCTTCACGATCACGCTCCCACGCGCTGTGTGAGAAAACCCTCACGCGGGACTCATCGTGAGGTTGTTCTCGTCTTCCAGACTTGGGACATGACGAACAGCACCCCAAATACCAAAGCGCTTCTAAGCGCAATCATCGGGCTCCTTGCTGCCGCTCTGATTGTCGGAACGATCAGCTTCGCCCCAGCACTAGGACAGTCCCTGCAAGGCCAGGACCTCGCAACGTCCGCGCAGGCTCGTGAGGGCTTCGTGGTGGCCGAAGCGAGCACCAAGGCGAGCACGACGGCACTAAACAAGACCCCTGCAGCGACCACCAATGCTGACCTCGCAGCCCGCGACGCCAGCGGCTGAAGGGAACTACGCCGTCGCCGCCGCTGAGGGCGACTACGACGAAGACACGGACTACGAATCGGAGGACGACTGAAATGCAAAGCGCCACCCTCAACAAAATCACACTCGGTACGCTCGGGCTGCTCCTGACGGGCTCGATCGGCTTTGGAATCCACCAGTCGAACCAAGCCAGCTCCTGGCAGCAAGAGGCTGCCGGCTGGCAGGCGGTAGCCGCGCAGACTAACACCGTCAGTCTGCAGGTCACCACCGAAAACAAGCAGCTCGTCAGCAAGTTCAACAAGCTTGCTGCGAGCACGTCGGCGGCCGCCACTGCACCGGCTGCCGTCGCGGTCAGTGCTCAGGCGACGCCGCTGCCCGTTGCTGTCGCCCAGCCAGCTCCGGCAGCTGCTCCGACCAGCCAGGCAAGCTAGAGCGATGACTGACAACGTGCCGATGCTTGACTGGACCTTCCGCGCGATGGATGCTGATTGGCGCATCCATCACGGCGGGGGCGTCTCCGGCGAGGATGCGCAGACGATCGCGGAGGCAGTCAATCGAGACGAGTTGCTGTGGTCGCGATTTCTGCCACAGAGCGACGTTACGCGCATCACACGGGGCGCTGGGCATCCCGTCCGCGTGGATCCTGCGACGCTTGACCTGGTTGTCGCTGCGATTGGCTGGTCAGAACGCACCGAAGGACGCTTTCAGCCACTGGTGGGGGAAGCGCTTCGCGCCTGGGGCTATCAGGAGTCCGTTGGCAATGCCGCCCCCAACTCCGCACCAGCCTCAGACGCCATCGGAGGAGCGATCGTCGTTGATCCAGAGCTCTCGACGGTCACGATTCCTGTCGACACCCAACTCGATCTCGGCGGCATCGGCAAGTCGTGGGCGGCGGTCCGAGCGGGTGCGGTGCTGGCAAACCTCGTGCTTGACCAGCGGCTCATCATCGACGCCGGTGGCGACCTGACGATGGTTCGCGGAGACCACCGCATCGAGACGGCGGCCGGTGCTGTCCTGGCAGTCGAAGGAACCGGCGTCGCGACATCCTCGAGCGAGCGCCGCCAATGGAGGCTCGCCGATGGTTCCGTTTCACATCACCTGATTGATCCATCGACCGGCGCTCCGAGCGCGCGCGGAACGGCAATCGTCGCCGGAATCGACCCCGTCGCGGCCGACGTGTTGGCATCGTGTGTCGTGCTGGATCCCGCGTACCTCGACCTTGTTGACGCACCGGCTGCACGGATCTCCGTCGCTGACGCCGTCACGACGAACGCACGATGGGAGACGATTCGAGCATGATTCTCTGGGAGATCGCCCGAGCGACCGGTCTCGTCGCCGTACTCGTATACACCCTGACCGCCGCGTGGGGCACGCTCCTTGCCGGGCGCGGAGTTCAGTCACCCAAGGGTGCGGTTGAGCTCCACCGAGCCTTGCAGATGTTCGGTCTGCTGCTGATCGTCATTCACGTGGTGGTGCTCGTGCTCGACGAGTACGCCAACGTGCCTTTGCGCGCGGTGATCGGAATCGACTCTCGCGTCAGCATCGTGCTCGGAGCGATTGCGCTCTGGCTCGCAGTGCTGCTGCCGTTGAGCTTCATGTTGCGAAAGCGCAAAGTGGTTTCGTTCAAGTTTTGGCGCGGACTCCACTACTTTGCCTACGTCTTTTGGGCAGCATCGATGGCGCATGGCTTGTGGCTCGGTACCGACACGCGTAATCCACTCGTGTTGACGCTCTACGGCCTCGGCATCGCGCTTGTCGTCGGCTCGGCCGTGTGGAGATTCACGGGCGGTGCTCCGACCAAGGAGCAGCGCCGAACTGCCACCAACATCTAGCGCGTTTCGGGCACGATGAGTGGACTCTCATCGAGTCCTCATGTTCGCCACACGGACGGGGTACACGATTGAGGTATGTCCAACTACTTCAAATCCCGTTCACTCATGAGCCTCGCGGTTGGCGTGACCGTGGCAGTCACAGCGGTCGGTGGTGTTGCCTACGCAATGCGCCCAGCGACTCTGCCAACAGATCCCGCTCTTTCTGTCTCGCAAGATCAGCGCTCAGCAATGCTGACGCCAACGCCCGGAGACCCTGCGTCGGCTGACCTTAAGCAGTGGGTTCCTCGCTCGAGTCAAAGCGATGTATACGGCAACGTCGGAGACTCGTCACAGCCACTCGTGGTGCCGCTCGAGGAGGTTCAGATTCCAACAGTGCAGGCCGCAGAAGGAACTGCCGTAACGCCGTCGGCTGCCCCGCAATCCCAGCAGCCCGCTCAACCGACCGTGCAACGCGACGACGACGAGTACTCGGAGTCGGGCGAGCACAGCGAGCGCGAGTCGGACGATGACCATGAGGACGACTCCGACGAGGACGGCGAACGCGATTCCGACGATGAGGACGAGGGTGAAGGGTGGGATGATTGAGATGCATAGTTCCTCGCTGATCAAGCTGACAACAGGCACCCTGGCGCTCCTTCTGACAGGATCGGTCGGCTTCGGCATTCATCAGGTCAACAGCGCCGAGCAGACGTCCAAGCAGGCGCAGAGTTGGCGCGCAGAGGCGGAGGGGTGGCAGTCGGTGGCCCAGGCGTCCGCCCGTCATGACAATCAGGTCGCGGCCGAGAACCGAGCGCTCGTTCGCAAGTACAACCAGCTAGTGGTGGATACGCAGGCGCAGGAGCGGCAGCTTGTGAGCGTGGCACGGCAGGCCCAAGCCGTTGCCGGAGCGACGGCGGGCTCAACCGCCGCCGGCTCCGCTCAGGCACCAGTGGAGCAAGCAGCGGCACCCACACAGTCGGCACCGCCTGCAGCGCAGCCCGCGGCGCCCGCACAAGCGGCACCGCCTGCAGCCCAGCCGGCGCCGGCCCAAGTGCCACAGAGCAGCGCCAGCTAGCCGCAACAACACGGCGACTCGTCGAGTGGCGCCGTCCGGTACGGTTGGGCGGACGCGGGCGTGGCGAAATGGCAGACGCGCCAGGTTTAGGTCCTGGTGGGGGAAACCCCGTGGAGGTTCAAGTCCTCTCGCCCGCATCTCGATCTGTGATCCCGATCCGTCATCTCGATCGGCAATCTCGTTCGATCGGGTCGAACGCTCGCGCTGATCCTTTAGGATGCCCGTCCCCGCACAGGGTTGATTCGTCGGAGAAAAACACGCATGGAAACTGCCGTAGAGCACCTCGAAGACAACAAGGTCAAAGTCAGCGTAGAAATCGACGCACATGACGTCGATCACGCGTTCGAACACGCCCTTGCCGACATGGCTAAGGATGTTCGCGTCCCGGGCTTCCGGCCGGGCAAGACCCCAATCGCGGTCGTGCGTCAGCGCGTCGGCGAAGAAGCGCTTGCAGAGGAAGCTCTGCGCTCGCACATCAACGGTTGGTGGACGCGCGCCTGCAGCGCCGCTGCCGTCGATGGCATCGATCAGCCGGAGATCAACTGGCCGAAGATGCCGGTTCCAGGCGAGACCTTCAGCTTCACCGGCATCGTCTCGGTACCGCCGAAGGCCGAGTTGCCAGCAAAGCTCGAGCTGCAGGCTGTACGCCCGACGGTCGAAGCGACCGACGAAGTGATCGACGGCGAGATCGAGCGCATTCGCACGGCTGGAGCAACCTTCCAGCCAATCGACGCTGCCGTTGAGGCAGGACACCAGGTGTTGGTCGACATGAGCGGCGCGGTCGATGGAAACCTGATCAAGGACGCCCAGGCAACGGATCTGTTGGTTGAGGCCGGAGCGGGACGCCTGCTCGACGAGTTGGACTACGCCATCATCGGCATGCGCAGCGGCGAGTCGCGCGAGGTCACGATGACGCTGCCCGCGGAGCAGAAGCCGAAGAAGCTCGCCGGCCGCGAGGCAGTCTTTACGATTACTGCCAAGGAAGTTCGCGCACGCGTGCTGCCCGATCTCGATGACACGTTTGCGAAGGAGATGGCCGGCTTCGACACGCTGGCCGAGCTGCGTGACGACATCAAGACCGCCCGCGAGGAGACAGCGCTGCGCGAGGCCGACGGACAGTTCCGCCGCAACGTGCTGCAGGATCTGGGCGCCCAGGCAATTGTCGAGATCCCGCCGCCGATGGTTGGCCGACGCATCGACGATCGCCTCCAGACGATGGCGCGTTCGCTCGGCCAGCAGGGCATTCAGCTTGAGCAATACATGCAGATGATGGGTCGAGACCTCAACAGTCTCGCGATGGAATTGATGCCGGAGGCCGAGCGCGAGGTGCGCGAGGAGCTAGCGCTCGACGCCTACGCCGACCAGCAGAAAATCGTCATTGATGACGACAAGCTGCGCGCGTTCATCACCGAGCAGGCCAACGAAGAGAACGAAGCCGAGGAAGTGGTGGACCGAATCATGAACGACGCCGCGATGCGGGAGGACGTCCGCAGGGACCTCCAACTGCGGGACGCGCTGGATCATGCGGTTGCTGCAGCCAAGGAGATTACGCCGGAGCAGGCAGAGGCGCGAGCCAATGCCCGTGAGCCGCAGGTAGCGGAGCCGGCGAAAGCGGAGGAGGGGACGTCGGATGACGAATCCACATCCTCCGAGCAGGAAAACTAGACACCCGTACCGAAAGGTCACATCGTGAGCCCACTGGTCCCCATGGTCGTTGAGCAGACGTCGCGCGGCGAACGCGCCTTCGACATCTACTCGCGCCTCCTCAGCGAGCGCATCATCTTCCTCGGTACGCCGGTCGATGACCAGATCGCAAACTTGATCGTCGCGCAGTTGATCCATCTCGAGTCCGATGATCCGGACAAGGACATCTCGCTCTACATCAACTCGCCGGGCGGGTCCGTCTACGCCGGCATGGCGATCTACGACACCATGCAATTCATCAAGCCCGACGTGCAGACGATCTGCGTCGGCATCGCCATGTCGATGGGCGCGTTCATCCTGGCTGGCGGAGCAAAAGGCAAGCGCATGTCGCTGCCGAACAGCAAGATCCTGATCCATCAGGTGTCTGCTGGCTTCCAGGGCCAGGCGACGGATATCGAGATCCACGCACGCGAGATCATCGACATGCGTCAAAACCTCGATCGCCTGTTGTCGCATCACACCGGACAGCCGGTCGAGAAAATCAAGCAGGACACCGAGCGCGACAACTTCATGAGCCCGCTTGAGGCGAAGAGATTACGGCATCATCGACCAGGTGATCGAGCACCGCTAGTGAGCCGGGCGTCCGACACCGGCGAGCAGCTGTTGTGCTCGTTCTGCGGTAAAACGCAGCGACAAGTACGAAAGCTGATCGCCGGGCCGGGCGTCTACATCTGCGATGAATGCATCGATCTCTGCACGGAGATCATCGAAGAAGAGCTGAAGGCACCGACGTCGCTTGACGGGCGAACGCTGCCCGCGCCGCAAGACATTTACGGCTTCCTTAACGACTATGTCATCGGGCAGGAAGAGTCCAAGCGGATGCTCGCAGTGGCCGTGTACAACCACTACAAGCGCGTCCGCATGGTCAACGAGTCCGACGAGGACGTCGAACTCGGCAAGTCGAACATCTCTGATGCTCGGGCCAACGGGCTGCGGTAAGACGCTACTCGCGCAGACGCTCGCTCGGATTCTCGACGTGCCCTTTGCGATTGCCGACGCCACCGCATTGACCGAAGCTGGTTACGTCGGTGAGGACGTCGAAAACATACTGCTCAAGCTGATCCAGGCTGCCGACTTCGATATCAAGAAGGCCGAGACCGGGATCATCTACATCGACGAGGTCGACAAGGTTGCGCGCAAGTCGGAGAACCCGTCGATTACACGCGATGTCTCGGGCGAAGGCGTTCAGCAGGCGCTGCTCAAGATCCTCGAGGGCACAATCGCTTCGGTGCCGCCGCAGGGCGGACGCAAGCACCCGCATCAAGAGTTTCTGTCGATCGACACGACCAACATCCTGTTCATCTGCGGAGGCGCGTTTGCCGGCCTCGATCGGATTGTCGAGCGCCGAGTCGGCAAGAACAGCATTGGCTTCGGCGCCGAAGATCTCGAGCAGCGTCGGATCGAGCCCGCGGAGATGCTCCAGGAAGTCCGACCGGAGGATCTCGTTCAGTTCGGTCTGATCCCCGAATTTGTCGGCCGTATGCCGATCATCACGGCCGTGCATCAGCTGGGTCGTGAAGATCTCGTCCAGATTCTCGTTGAGCCCAAAAATGCGCTGACGAAGCAATACCAGCGCTTCTTTCAGTACGACAACGCCGAGCTCGTCTTCCACGAGGACGCACTCTGGGCAATTGCCGACAAGGCTCTCGAGCGCGAGACAGGCGCACGCGGACTGCGATCGATCATCGAGACCGCGCTGACAGACGTGATGTTCGAGTTGCCCTCGCGGTCGGATATCGCTCGTTGCATCGTGACGCGCGACACGATCGAACGCGGTACTCGGCCAACGCTCGTCACCACCGGCGGTCATGCGTCTATCGACGTAGCCCGCCGAAGAGTCTGCCTAGCCCGTCGTGGCCGGAGCAGTCCGGATCAACCGCTACCTGGCAGCAGCGGGCCTCGGCACCCGTCGAGAGGTGGAAGGGCTTTTGCGCACCGGGCGTGTCACGCTCAACGGCGCGACCTGTGACGAGCCCGCCACCCGGGTCGAGTTTGGTGACGTTGTACTCCTCGACGGAAACGCCTTGGCGGCAGGTGCGACCGGAGTGGTCTTTCACCGTGCTCCTGCGATGCCTCTGACGATCGTCCATCCCGGCACCCTGCATGCTGTGCTGCCCCTCGAACTCCAGGCCGAGCGGCATCGAGTTGCTGCTGGCGGACGAGCGTACTGGCACAGCGGCTCGCCGATCCGAAGTTTCCCCTCGCGGCACAGATGGGACCCGCGCAACGACGTCTACGACTTGGCGGCATTGGTCTGGACGAGCTGGCTCCTGGCGAATGGCGCCCGATTGCTCCCCGAGAACTGCAGCGTTTGCGTCGTGGCGCACGGCTCCCGCCGACGTCGGGGTAGCCTGTGTCCATGAGTACCGGCTTTATTGGCATTATCAGCCTCGAGGTGCGACTTCCTGGCAGCGCCACGCTGAAGGATCGCCGCAGTGCACTTGCGAAGATCCGACATGGCTTGCAGGAGCGCTATGGCGCAGCCGTGGCCGAGGTGGGGAGCCTCGACACGCCTTCTCATGCCCAACTGACTGCGGCGCTGGTGCAGCAGACGGCTCAGGCCTGTGACCAGCGAGTCGCAGAGCTTGAGCGTTGGCTTGAAGAGCGGGACGTCGACGTGACCGTCACCCAGATTCGCACGATTACGCCGGAGGATCTGGCGTGAAGCGCGGTGGCAAGGAGCGTGGTCGTCGGATCGACGGCCTGCTGCGCGAAGTGATCAGCGAGAAGATCGCGCGCCTTAGTGACCCTCGCCTCCGCGGTGTCACGGTCGTCGAGGTGCGCGCCTCAAAAGACACTGCGGTGGCCGATGTCTTCGTTCAGCTCCACGGTTCCGAGAAGGTCAAGGTCAAAGCAATGGCTGGCTTGGAGGCGGCACGACCCGTTCTTCAGGGCGCCATCAACGCCGAGTTGTCGCTGAGAAACACTCCCGTGCTGCGCTTCATCAACGATCAGTCGATCGATCGCGCCAACCGCATCGACCAGCTGCTGCAGGAGCACGCTCCAAGCGAACTGCTGGATGAAGCATGATCAGCCAGGCCGAGCTTGCAGCCGCTGCTGGTCTCCTCCGCGAGCATTCGCGGGTTCTCGTTGCGTGCCATGAGTCTCCGGATGGAGACGCTCTCGGCTCGCTGATCGGAGCAGGTAGGTCTCTGCAAGACGCTGGTTGGGATGTCGCATTCTGGGCACCTGGCGACGCGCCTCTGCCTGCTGACTACCACTGGCTGGGACTGGATCACGTCGCTCGGACGCCGCCGTCTGACGCGTCTGAGCGGATCCTGCTCGCGGTCGACTGTGGCTCCGCTGAACGACTGGGACTAGCTGGTCCGGCCACAGTCGCGAGCGCGCTCGGCTCAATCAACCTCGATCACCACGGCGACAATACTCGCTTTGGCGGGGTTAATCTGGTCGACGCAGCGTCGCCCTGCGCAACGATTCTCGTGCTGTCGCTCTTGCGCGAACTCGGTCTCCCGATCAGTCTCGAAGTCGCTGAGGCCCTTTACGTCGGAATCGTCACCGACACCGGACGCTTCATGTACGCCAATGCGACTGCCGAGTCGCACCGCGTTGCGGCTGAGCTGATCGAACTTGGTGTTGATCCCGCTGAAATCTTCCGACGGCTCTACGAGGGCAAGCCAGCCGCCCGCGTCGAACTGATGGCCCGCATCCTCGGCTCGCTCGAGCTACGCCTCGACGGTCGTCTCGCAGTCGCCTACGTGACGATTGCCGATCTTGACGCAACGAACGCGGGGGAGGCCGACTCCGAGGGTGTGATCGACTTCCTTCGCTCGATTGAGGGCGTCGAGGTTGCCGCTCTCGTGCGGGCGCCACGGTCCGGCGAGGGCAAGGTGCATAAGTGCTCGCTCCGCAGTGCCCAGCCCGAGATCGATGTCGCTCGGATCGCACACGTCGGTGGTGGTGG
>CAXNKU010000019.1:0-16113 GCA_964203045.1 Gaiellales bacterium | reverse complement strand
TTGTACTTCGTTCAGTTACGTATTGCTAAGGTTAACCACGGTGTCAACTAGAGCCTCTCCAGCACCCTCAACGTCTGGCACCGCTACTGCCCATGGGGCCGCACGCTGCCCGCGGGCGCCGTCAGCGAACAACCAGCGAGCTTCTCGACCGATCCAGAGAACAGCATGTTCTTCATGCAGGACTGGCTTGTCGGTGGCGTCTTCGCCATGCGCCTCAACCAGTCGACAGGAACGATGAAGATCGTCTGGAGTCGACCCGATTGGCGCACGTCCGACTACTTCCAATCGATCGGACCTGCCAATCAGCGGACTCTGATCTCGAACTACCTGCAGTCGAACTTCACATCGGTGAACGCGAATTCGGGCCAGTGGACAGAGAGTGTGATTTGGGTTGACCAGGCCACCGGCAAGACTCGAGCACAGTCGGCGATCAATGGCCCCACGGCGCCGGCGTGGATGATCACGCCCGGGTATGCCGGCCGTCTCTACGCACTTGGCAACGACGGCACGCTCCACATGTTTGCCGTCTCGGCCTGTGCCGGTGCTGCGACGCCGGTATTCGTACCAGCGTCGATCACAACGTGCACAACACCAACGTCGTCGCTCCCTCAGCCGATCGCAGGCTAAGAACGAGAAGGTGTGTGCGGGGAAGACGCGCTTCTTCCCCGCACACACAGCTCAACTAGTCGACGTTCTGGCAACCAAGGCCGCTGACATAGCCAGCGAGGTCCTGCCAACCGTTGACACCCATCAGGTTCTTCAGAGCCGTGCAGTCGCTGGTCGCCCATCGCCGCTGCCAGCCGTCAGCATGTTCCACTTGGTGCTGCGACCCCAGAGGATCGCAGTGCCATCAAACGCGTAGGCCGTGCAGCCCGAGGCCTTCGAATTGAATGCCAGTCCCGCGAGGTACGTGACTGTTCTTCGAAATCGCGACGGTGTAGCACTTGCTTGGGGCCCGTCTTAGCCGCCCTGCTGCCCAGGCCTTGATGATCGCCGTCTTCTGCTTGCTGGTCGGCGTGATCGTCTGGCTGCCGTCGGCAAAGGCCGCTGTCGCGCTGACCGCCAGGGCCACGAGGCAGAAGCGAGAAGATCGTGAGGAAACGAGGCACAGATGACTCCTTGTCGTTGGACGACTGCCAGTCGATGAGATTCGGAACGAATCGTATGCGATAGTGTCGGCTCTCTACGCGTCGCGAATCTCACCGTACGTTCGCGGTAGGGCACGCATCAGCCGCTCAATAGCGCACGTTTTGGCAGCTACGAACGTGGACTGAGCACCTTCGTCAGAACCACCAGGGTCGCATGACGCCCACGAAGCGCCAACCTGGTCAACTCGAAGTGAGCGCGAATCCGGACAGACCGATTCATCGGCCCGGCGAGATCGAGTCGCGGACGGTCAGAGGCCGATTCGCTGACGCGTTCGGACGGCGCGTGCATGACGACCCGCTCCATCATCACCCGTTGGCGGGAATCGAGTCGAGCAATGTCGATCGAGCGGAATGTCCTCGAAGTGATGGAATGCGACGGCGCTGCCATCTTCGCCACGCCGCGCACTCAGACCAAACCAGACGGGCAACCCGACACTCAGGGCCGCCTCGACGGCAAGGGCTGCACGGCCAGGCTCGTACATCATCTCGAGCAGAATCAGATCGGCGCCGGCGGTTGAATGGCGGCCTGCTCGGCAAAGGCCTCGCCGATTGCCTCGGGCGACGGCACGAGCGTGGGATCGACCGTGGCCGTGCCCTCGATCATGGGCATCAGGTGCGAGAGCGAACCAGCGACGGCGACGGTGCGCCCTTCTTCGGCCAGTTGGCTCTGTGCGAGCAACGCTGCCTCGACCGCACGAGTATTGATCTCGAGCGTCTGATCGGCAAAGCCCGCCGCGCCGAGCATGACGCGGGACGACGCGAACGTATTGGCCGTAATCACATCCGAGCCCGCGTGGGCGTAGTCGAGATGGATCTGCGTCAGGAGGGCATCGTTGCCAAGCGTGGCGGTTCCGCACCACGCGGCCGGGTCCATCGCCACGCCACGCCGCTCGAGCTCGGTGCCGACACCACCGTCGAGCAGCAGCACCTCACCGGCATCGAGCCGGGCTTTGATGGCTGCGTAACTCATTGCGCGGCATTCTCAAGGGCGCGCGGCAGCGCCTGCGCCAACACAGCGAGTTGATCAGCTGTACCGGCGCTGATGCGGATGCAGCGGTCGAGCGGCGCGACGCTCGGCATCCGCACGAACACGCCAAGTGCAGCGAGTTCGGCCAAGACGCGTCGCGCGTAATCGCCGTCTCGACCACAGTCGACCGCAACGAAATTTGCACTCGAATCGATCACGGTGAGGCCGTTCGCAGCAGCAATCTCGGCGATCTCTGCACGCGCAGCGGCAACGGAGCGGACGACCCTTTCAACATGTCCCTCATCGCGTAGCGAAGCCAGCGCCGCAGCCTGCGCAACGCGACCAACGCCAAAGTGGTCGCGTATGCGATCGAATGCGGCGATTGTCTCGGCGTGGCCGATTACATACCCCACGCGCGCGCCGGCTAGGCCATGGGCCTTCGAGAAGGTCCGAAACCGCAGCATGCGCGTATCGGTGGCATCGATTGCTGGGATCGCAGAGGCGGGCGCAAACTCGTAGTACGCCTCGTCAAGCACGAGGATCGCGTTGGCAGGCAATGCGTCGCGGAGTTTCAACACCGCGACTGCGTCCCAGCACGTACCCATCGGGTTGTCGGGGTTGGCGAGGTAGACCAGGCGCGCGTCGACGGTGTTCGCCATCGCGGCGAGCGCCTCAAGATCCTCGTGGTCGTCGCGGTACGGCACGGTGCGCAGCACGCCACCACTCGCGGCAACGTGGAAGGCGAACGTCGGATACGCACCGAGCGACGAGACAACGGGCGTACCAGGCTCGACAAAGAGTCGGACGGCGGTGCCAAACAGCCCATCGATACCAACGCCGACCACGATGTTTTCGCGCTGGACACCATTTGCCTCGGCGAGCGCTGTGCGCAATTCGTAGGCCTCTGGGTCGCCGTACATCCAGGCGTCGCCTGCCGCCTCCTGCATCGCCGCGATTGCCAGTGGCGAAGGCCCAAAGACGCTCTCGTTTGCACCAAGGCGAGCCTCGATCGGCACACCGCTGCGTCGCACGAGCGTTTCCGGACCCACAAACGGCACGGTCGCCGGCAGGTCTTGGACGATTCGGGTGAGGCGATGGTCAGACATGGCTGCTGGGCAAGCGTGCCAGATCCGGCCGCGTCACCGTCAGTTGATGGTGTTCGTCGCGGCGAGCACGAAGATTGCCACGCCAGCGATGATCCGATAGACGCCAAAGATCGTCAGCGTGTGCCGCGCGAGGTAGCGCAGCAAGAAGGCGATCGAGGCGTAGCCGAAAATGAAGGCGAAAATCGTCGCGAGAATCACGGCGAGGATCGGCGCACCCGTGTCTCCCCCCACCTCCCTCAGCTCGAACAGGCCGCTGAGCACAACGGCGGGAATGCTGAGCAGAAACGAGAAGCGCGCCGCCGATTCGCGATCGAAGCCGAGCACGAGGCCACCAACGATCGTGGCGCCGGAGCGCGAGACGCCGGGGATGAGCGCGAGTGCCTGACAGAGCCCAACGATGATGGCGTCTCTGCGGGTCACGCTCTCGATCGAGCGTCCTCGTACGGAGATTCGATCTACGGCGAGCATAATGATGCCGCCGATGACGAGCGAGAAGGCGACGATCATCAGCGACCGAGCGCCACTCGAGATCTGGTGGCGGAAGGCGAAGCCGAAGATGACCACGGGGACCGTGCCGAGCGCGATGTACCAGCCCATGATGCTGTCGGGCGTAGCGCCGCACCTGCTTGTCGGTGAGTCCTCGCACCCACGCCTTGGTGATGCGCCCAATATCGCTGCGGAAGTAGATCAGCACCGCTGCGAGCGTGCCGAGCTGAATCACAGCGCTAAAGGGCGCGCCTGGGTCGGGCCAGCCCGCCAACGCAGGAATCACCCGCACGTGTCCGGTGCTGGAGATCGGCAGAAACTCCGTCAATCCCTGCACGATGCCAAGCACGATTGCCTCAAGCCAACTCACGTACGCACTATGTCAGAGGACACCCGCGCTGCACGTCTACACGCGTGATTAGACACATCTTCGTCACACGTTCTCGCACGATTTCGCTTATCTAGGTGGTCCTCAATTCATACGCGGACATGGTGGGCCCGGGCCCACCATGTCCGCGTCATGACAGCGCGCGTTGAGGACGACATTCTGGGCCCGGGCCCAGAATGTCGCCTCGAACTACGAACGCCAGGAGGCGCCGCCTTGTGCTGGCGGCTCAGTGGGCTCCTTGGCCTTGCCAATCGGCTTGTAGCGGTGCCGCAAGGCGCCGACGATCCAGGCGAAGAAGGCGATGAAGAGCGATGCGGAGACGCCGACCACAACCGTCGAGCCGGGGTCTGCGCCGCCCGTGCCACCAAGCGCCTGCCGGACCAGTTCCGCAACCACGAACACCAGCATCGGCGCGACGGCGGCGACGGGACCGCGTAGGCGGCCAAACTTCCAGCCCATCACGCAGGCCACCACGATCAGCAGCAGTGGCCCGTAGACGCTCTGCGATTGCGTCAGGATCAGCACCGTCGCGATCGCGCCCTCAGCGGCAAAGCCCACCGCGAGTGCCACGAGCCAGCGGCGCTGCGAACTCACCTCTGGCGTGCGTAGTGTGCGGACGGGAAACGGACTCATGCCCGTAGTTTCGCGCTATTCGTCGTCATCGGCCGCGGACCACGGCGGATCGTCCGTCGCGATTGCCGCTGCCGGCGCGCTGCCACCACTCATCAGGCGAGGAATGTCGCCCTCAGTAATCAACACCTGACGCGGCTTGGAGCCCTCATAACCAGAGATTGCACCGCGACGCTCGAGCATGTCGACGAGGCGACCAGCGCGCGTGTAGCCAACGCGTAGACGACGCTGCAACAGGCTGACCGACGCCGTGTCGTGGTTGCACACCACGCGCAAGGCGTCTTCGAGCAGCGGGTCGGAATCGGGGTCGGTGTCGTCATCACCAGTGCTGCCAATGCCTGCAACGGTCTGCGGCATCTCGAGGAAGCCCTCTTCGAACTCGGGCTCGGCCTGGTTGCGGCACTGCTCGACAACGAGGCTGACTTCGTCCTCACCCACGTATGCGCCCTGAATGCGCTGAATGCGGCTGGTGCCAATTGGGCGGTAGAGCATGTCGCCTTGGCCGAGCAAACTCTCGGCGCCTGGCGTGTCGAGGATCACGCGCGAGTCGGTCATCGAGGAGACGGCGAACGCAATGCGGCTCGGTACGTTGGCTTTGATCATGCCGGTGATGACGTCGACCGACGGGCGCTGCGTGGCGAGCACGAGATGGATACCGACGGCACGCGACTTCTGGGCGAGACGGATGATGCAGTCCTCGACCTCGGCCGGCGAGACCATCATCAGGTCGGCGAGCTCGTCGATGACGACGAGGACGTACGGCAGCGTGTCGTCTTCGCGATCGGCCTCGCGTCGCGCCTTGTTGAACTCGATGATGTTGCGGGCGCGGGCGGCGCCAAGCTTCTCGTAGCGGCGCTCCATCTCGCCCACGACGTTCATCAGGGCAGCAGCAGCGCTCTTCATATTCGTGACGACGGGCGTCAGCAGATGCGGGATCGCCTCGTAATGGTTCAACTCGACGCGCTTCGGGTCGATCAGAATCATCTTGACTTCGTCCGGCGTGGCGTTGAGCAGGATCGAGACGAGCATCGCGTTGAGCGAGCCCGACTTGCCCGAGCCCGTCGTGCCGGCGATCAGGATGTGCGGCATCTTGGAGAGGTCGGCGTGGACGTGGTTGCCGGAGATGTCCTTGCCGAGCCAGACAGTCAGCGGGCTGCAGCCGGCCGGGAACTTGCCTTGGATGTCACCGAGCGTGACGAGGTTTGGCGTCGTATTTGGTACCTCAACACCGACAGCCTGCTTGCCTGGAATCGGCGCAAGGATGCGAATATCGGTCGTGGCGAGGGCGTAGGCGAGGTCGTCCTTGAGGGCCGAGACGCGGCCCACCTTCGTGCCGGGTGCGAGCTGGATTTCGTAGCGCGTGACGCGCGGGCCAGAGACGGTGCCGATGATGCGCGACTCGACGCCGAAGCTGCGCAGTGCCTCGACAAGCGTGACGCCCATGCGATCGAGGGCGCCCTGCTCGACCTGAGCCTCCTGCGACTGCTTAAGCACGGCAGCGTCGGGCAGCTTGTAATCGGTGTGTCGCACTCGCGGCGTTGCGATCGCGCCAAGGTCGATCGTCTCTTCGCCGCTGTCCTCGGGATGCAGGACCGACTCGGGCGTCTCGGCGACGACCTCGTCTTGCCAGGACGGCTCGGCCGTCGGTTCTCGGGTCGGCTCGGGCACAAGCGTGGCTGCGGCCGCGTCGGCCGACTCGTCGCCCCAGACATCGTGGATCGGGTCGGGATAGACAACGGCGGCAGCTTCGGCAGCAACGGGCTGCACATGGTCGCGACGGGTGCGTGCGGCTTCGCGCTGCTCGATCAAGGCCTCTCGCTCGTCCTCTTCCTTCTGGAGTGCACGACGCGCCGAGGCATCGTCAATGCGATCAACCGTGGCGGTGTACAGCTCGACGCAGGTATCAGCAAAGGCATGCCAGAGCACGCTCAGCTTCTGGCCCGCAAGCAGAATCACGCCCATCACAGCGAGCGCAACGATCAGCAGCAAGACACCAGCATCGCCAGCAACAGAGCCAAGCAGCTGGTGCAGGTTGCCACCGAGGAAGCCACCAGCCTGCTCGGCTGCCTTGCCACTCGTCTCGTCGTTCGAGAGGGCAAGCAAGAGTGCGAGCAGGATCAGCGGCACACCAGCGATACGACGACGCATCGGCTTGCTGACGTTCTTCTGCAAAATCAGATAGCCGCAGCCAACGAGGATGATCGGGAGGAAGATCGCAAACGCACCAAAGGCCACGTGCGAGCCGTCCTTCAGCGAGGCACCCACAAACGAGCCGTCGATCCCAATCCACAGCAGCAGCGCCAAAAAGACACCGAGCAGCGTGCAGCCGATGCCGGCAACAAGGCGCGGCAGCTGGCTTGGCTGGCCACTCGACTTGCGCGGTGCAGCCTTGCGCGGAGCAGCTTTGCGCTTCGGCGCAGCCTTCGCAGCAGTCGCACGGGTTTTCTTCGGGGCAGGTTTAGTCGTTCGCGAGCGTGTGGCCACCATTGGGTCTACTCCCCCAGTCGGTGTTCTCCTGCTACGGGATAGCGAGTCCAGCTTTGCTGTTCGCTACGCTTCCAGCCATGTCGACTCTCGTCAATCAGTGGGAAGCGCTGCTCGCGGATGAGCCGGCCGATTGGGAGAACCTGTTTCTCGAGTTGCGCATCGCCGACAATGACCGGATGGAGGAGGCGGGTCTCGCGATCTGCTCGCTCAATCCGTGGCATGGCGAGTCGTGGCGCAGTGGCTGGTTTCGTTTCCGCGTAGCCCGCACATTTGGCTATGGCGCTGACGACGCGTTGGCTCGCAACATGCTTGCGAAGTTGGATGGCAGGGGGATCTTGGGCGAGCTGGTGTTGCTTCGCTCGATCGATCACTTCATGCCGGTCCAGTCGCAGGGCACCGTTTAGGCCTGCGGGGCGACGATGGCGCCCTGGGTTCGCATTGATGGTGACGAGTTGCGTGTCGAGGATGCGCGCATTATCTGGTCGCCAGCTGTCTGTGCGAGTGCGGATGGCATCGCTTTCTGGTTGCGTGCCTCGGGTACGCGCTCGGTGATGCACCTGGCGGGCTGGGCGCCGGGCAATGCGGCGACGGATCTGGATGGCACCGAGGTGCGAATCGAGAACCCTGGCCCCGACGCGGGTGTTGATGGTCGCTTCTTGACCAGCGCACGCGTGCGCTTTGGTCGCGTCACGAGCGAGCGTGCCGTGGTGAGTATCGACGGCGAGGTCGAGGCGCTCGAGGCCGGCGACGAGTCGCTCACAACCTTCTCGGCCGACCTGATCTGCAGTGTCGCCCCGGTTGCCGAGCGCGACCATTGCATCGGTTGTGGCGGCCCGCTCGATCGCTTCGCGGAGACGCGCGACCAGTTTGTCGCGGGCTTCCGGATCTCGCAGCGCATCTTGCCGGTGCTCTGCCCACCTTGCACGGGCTCGGTTGATCGACCGTGTTTCTGTCCGACGTGTGGTGCGGCTTTCGCGGCCGATGCTGTCTCGACGCATGGCGAGGAGGGTCGCACCGGGTACGCGGCGCGCTGCCCTCAGGGCCATCTGTTCAGCGGCGCTCTGCCCGGCTGAGGCGTTACCACTCAACCAACGGCGTCGCATCGCCTAAGCGATGGAGTCGGGACGAGAGGATTTGAACCTCCGACCACTCGGCCCCCAGCCGAGTGCGCTACCAGACTGCGCCACGTCCCGATAGCGGGACTCTACCAAGCGCGAGCGATTAGGCGGCCACGGCAGGTGGACGCGACCACGATTCTTGTCATTGACGCTTTAGTCTTTGACGCGTGAACGAAGCCGAATTCGATCAGGCTGTTGAGGCCGCGCTTGATGAGTTGCCGGAGTGGGTCTTGCCGCGCTTGGAAAACGTCGCGATTCTCGTCGAGGAGGAGGACACGGAAGAGCCGGATATTCTTGGTCTCTATATTGGCGTGCCCGAGACGATCCGTGGCCACGAGGAGCCGTTTGAGCCAGCGCGGATCCTGATCTTTCGACGACCGCTCCTGGCGATGACGAATGATCCGAAGGTGCTGCGTGAGGAGATCCGCATCACCGTCCTGCACGAGGTCGCCCACCACTTTGGGATCTCGGAGGAGCGTCTCGAGGAGCTCGGGTACGGCTAGGCGAGCCCTTGTTCTATGAGGACGGCGGTGACGCGTTCTTGTACCAGTTGGTCGAGGTCAAGTTCGAGCAGACCGGCGATACCACGGGAGATGGTCGCCATCTCAGCATCATCAATGCGACCAATGAGTTCTCGCTCGATGGCGGTGCTGTCGATGCGGGTGAGTCCGTTCAGGAGCACTGCTCGCTTGCTACCGGCATACGCGTCGGCGAGTAAGTGCAGGGCCGGGTCGTCCCCGGAGCGGACACTCGCTTGGGTGGCCGCCGTCATCGTTTCCATGCGTCGAGTGCGCAGTACGGCGTAGGCCCCGTGCGATGTGCTCTCGAAGGATTGGAGGATCACAACGGGCCGCACCTTCGCCTTCATGATCACCTCGATACCAACGCGACCATTCGCTCTCGCGGCGTCGACGACACCGTCGAAGTTGAGTCCACCCGTCCACGCAGTCCCCCTAAACGGTGCTTCGAACGTGTAGGGCACGAGTGCCCAGCGCACCTCGCCGCGCATCGGGAGACCGAAGCTCATTGGCGGCCGCGCTCGAGGCTGTCGAGTTCGGCCGGCGTAAATTGTTCGTCGCTGTCTTCTTGCTCGGCTTCGAGCGCCGCAGCCCCGGGGCGCAGGGGTGCACTGCGCGTCGCTCGAATCGCAGCTGCGAGTCGTTCTAGGAGCATGTAGTCCTCGATGTTTACGACAGCCGAGATCGGCTCGCCATGGCGCGTGACGATGACGGCTTCGCCTGGCGCAACCTTGGGCACCCGCACCTGATCCGCCGTTTTGGTGGTGGTATTCATGCCACCAGCATACAGTGCTCCGAACGATACATACCAGTTCCGTACGGATTGAAGCAGTGGTTCAGACAGTCGCAGCGGCATACCCCACCCTGCCAGACCTCGACCTACCGATTGCGCGTGGACACGCGCGGGTTCGTCACACCTGAACAACGCGCGCAGCAGCACTCAAGCGCTGCCGCCGACCACCCCACCACCCGACGCCTTGCAGCACCACGATCAGCGCCGAGACGAGTGCGATCGAGAACGGCTGCACCATGATCAGCACAGCGAGCGGCATCGTCACGATCGAGCAAACCAGCGGCACGACCCGCAACGGCAAGGCGTCGGCTGCGATCGACCCAAACGACAACAAGAAGATTAGGATCGCCGCCATGCCCGAAATGGCCATCACTCCCGGCGGCGGAATCAGCAACCCAGCGATCGTCGACGCAAGAGCAAGCACCGCAATGATCACGCGCAGCGCGGTCATCGCGGCGGTACCGTCACCGAGTCGCGCAGCGCCCCAGCCTCGTCGATCATCTGGATCGTGCTGCCCGTCGGCCCGGCAATCACGCGTACGAACCCGTAATCCATCGTCGTAAAGACGGCGTCGGAGGAGGCCTTCGTAAACTCGACGTTGCCAGGACCCTGTCCCCCGTTTCCAGCGACGATTTGGAGCACGCCGTCGACGGTCCGTCGCTCGTAGCGGTGCAGGTGGCCCGAGAAGACGGCGTCAACCTTGCCGCGCAGCACGTCGGCAAGCGGGTCTCCTGGCTGCAGCGGCCGTATGCATGACTGCGAACCGAGGACCAGGCCAGGGTTTGGCGAGTTGCGCTTTGGCGTAGGCGATGGCTTTCGCGTCGCCCTCAACACCGAGCGCGATTATCTGGACGGGCCCGTACTCGTACGTGTAGTGGAGGGCTCCACCGGGGAGGGCGAGTGCGTCGGCGAGCGCTTCGCCACCCGAGGCAATAAACGTGTCGTGGTCGCCGAGCACGGCCATCAGTGGCGCTTCGGCCATCACGTCCTCAAGTGGCGTAAAGATGTTTCGATCAAACACCGCCGGCAGGGCCAGCATGTACGAGTTGTCTCCGGCGGTGGCTACAAACGATGGGTCGATTGCAGCCAACCCACGCCCAACCGCATACTCGTGCTCGTTACCAGACCCGTAATCGGCAATCACTCCAAATGTGACCGTCGCCTGAGGATCGGTCGGCGCCGTCAGGAACGATCCCGACGCCTGCCCGATGCCATCAACCGTGGCCGTCCACAGGTAGCGCTGCCCCGACTCGAGACCAATAAACTTGCCGTCCTTCGCCACAACGGACGTGCCGTCGGGCGCCACCGCCGTCAACGTCACCTTCGACGGGTCGGGCCCAAGGAAGCGGACCTCCGCCCCTGTCGACGTCAAACCAACAACGTACGGCCCTCGCGTAAACGGATCGTCCCCGCGACTGCCAAGCAGGTAGCTATTCCAGTAGAACAAGACGCCAATCACAGCGATCACCGCAACACCCACCAGCATCGCCACGAGCACGAGTGCGATGCGTAGCTTGCGAACGAGACGAGTCTGGTCAGGCGATTCCATTACCTCTCACCTTCGCACAGGGTTAGCGAGATAACGCAAAGCTAAAACCAAGATAACGTTAAGTTCCGAAGAAATTAAGTAGGGCGTGGGCGTCTCTGTCGTACTCGCCCAGCCTCGACCATGTGAAGTGTGACCCTACATCCGCTTGATTCCAGTGGGCAGCTGTAAAGCCCTGATAACCAGACTTCCGGCGTGTGAGGTGCCACAGCAATTTGGCAGACATCTCGATGGTGGTAACGCTCTCGGTTGTCGGATTGACTCCAGATCCCACCGTGGGACTATCTCCAACCAAATTCAGAGTTACGTGACGCTCTCCGTCGCCGATGACAAACGAACAGTTGTGAGGAGTCGCAATCGAGCGCATACGACCTACGACACCTTCCCCTGCCCGAACGAGATCTGACTCCCAGGAATCCCATGAGCCAACATCTACCGTCTCGTAGGGGAACCTCGCAACGGCGATCGTGCTCAGGTAGTCGTCGAGTGTTTCCACGATGGCTCACGTAATCGTCCGACCAATCACCCATATTCAGATCGAAACTACTGCCAGGCGCAATCGCAAATACTTCAGCATTCGTCTTTCCTCGAAGGATATCGACCGCCTGATCGAGTGGCACTGATGCCCGATCAGCATTCAGACCAACGAGTCGCCCCCCAAGCACGTATTGACCTGCAAACGGCATCAGATAACGAGCATGCAGCGAATCTGCGGCGGCCGCAAGCATTGCGCACGTGGTCTCGACGACTTCACGACCAGCACGGGACTTATCCTTCACATCGGAAAAACACTGCGGGAAAGGCGAGGCCCCACCGTAGTGCCCCATAAGGAGATCCACTGCCCCGATTGCTTTCGCAAGTTTTGGAATGTGGGAGACGGCCAGAGCGTCATTGGCGTTGCAAAACACCTTTCCATCCGCGGAGAACACACCCACCGAATCAATTCCACGTCGCCACCCTTGAGGAATGCACGGTATGGAAGCGCCACATATCCGTGGATTACACACATCAGCTACGACAACTCGTAGGTCGATATCACCAATAGTCGTACTATCGAAACTCTCAAGTTCGACGACATTTTGGGAGCCTCCAGCGAGCCGCTTAACAGCACTTTTGAGCCATGGATGCGCATATTTTGCAATCACTATCGGAGTGCCCGGATGTCTTCTCAGATACTTCGACAGAAAGTTTCGGTCGAAGTGGTCGGGGTGTAGATGCGTGATGTATATGGCGTCGTAAGTCTCGGCAAGGATTCGCTCGGGCATCGAGTCCGAAACAGGTGGCCATTGGTACCACGACCCCAGAAAAGCGCCCGGCGAAAACCATGGGTCACAAAGAATTCGGGTACCCGCGTTAGATCGCACAATTAAGCACGCATTCCCATACCACTCAATTTTCACACATCAACCATACCAATCACAATGCGTTGCCTACTAAGGATGACTTGAACCATCAATTTGCTGTTGACTTTTAGTGGCCGAAATTTGACTACAGACATGCGCAACCATTGACGCAAAAATGCCGATCCCGGACGTACGATCGTCGGATCCGATGACACATCAGCAACACACGCAACATACGGCCCCGCTTAAACGGATCGTCCCCGCGACTGCCAAGCAGATAGCTATTCCAGTAGAACAAGACGCCAATCACAGCGATCACCGCAACACCAACCAGCATCGCCACGAGCACGAGTGCGATGCGGAGCTTGCGGATGAGGCGAGTCTGGTCTGCGGGGGCGCTCATGTACTTACTTTCGCACGCAATGCACGATCTCGCCGACTCCGCGCAGCACCACGGCGGATACTATGAGGCGTGTGATCGCGCCCGAGGAAGCTACGAGCCAAACTGCCGCGGCGCGCTCTGTTGATCCGATTGCAGGCACCAAGCAAGAACGTCGCCGTGCACAGTACGAGTTGCTCCGCACGCTCATCCACCGCGAGTTGCGGGGGCGTTATCGCGATTCGATGCTCGGCTCGGCCTGGACACTGCTACAGCCGCTGTTGATGACGGGCATCTACTACTTCATCTTCGCGTTCTTGTTCAACACGTCCACGATCCCGAACTACGCATTGTTCGTGCTGGTGGGCATTATCATCTGGAACTTCTTCGCCACGGTGATTCCGCAGGGCACCGGTTCGCTGACGGGCAACTCTGACATCATCCGTAAGGTCTGGTTTCGCCGAGAGCTGATCCCGATGGCAGTGGTGATCGGCGCGTCTGCGTCGACCGGCATCTTGCTGATCCTCGTGATCCCGCTCTGCGTGTTCGCCAATCACGATGTGCTGAAGACCTTCTGGATCGCTCCGATCTTTTTCGTCTTGCTCATCACGATGGCATTCGGCCTCTCGACACTACTCGCGGTGATCAACGTCTTCTTCCGCGATGTTGCCCATCTGGTGGGTGTCGTGTTGCTGCCGTTGTTTTTCCTGACACCGGTGTTCTACAGCTTCAGTGCACTGCCAGTGACCCCGCCGGAATGGGTCGTGCTGGTGATGCGATATGCCAACCCTCTGACACCGTATCTTGAGACCTTGCGCGCGTTGCTGCTTGAAGGGCAACTGCCAGGCTGGCCCCTGATCGCATATTGCGTGGTGGTCGGTCCCGCTCTCGCCGTAGCTGGCGTCTGGTTTCTACGTCGTTTCGACGAGCGGTTGGCGGTCAACCTATGACACACCTCGAGCCGGGCCAAGTACGTGCCGAGGGGTTGGGTCGCTGGTTTCGCCTTGAGCGTGCGGGCAGCACGCTGCGCGGAAGGTTGCTCGGTTATGAAAGCGGGCAGGCGCGCGAGTTCTGGGCTGTGCGCGGTGTCGACTTGGAGATCCAGCCGGGCGAGGCCTTCGGCATCGTTGGTCGTAATGGCTCGGGTAAGAGCACGCTGCTGAAGATGCTAGCTCGCATCTACGGTCCTTCGGAGGGCTCGTGCGGCGTGGGTGGCCGTCTGTCGTCGCTGCTCGAGCTCGGAGCGGGCTTTCATCCTGAGTTCTCTGCGGTCGAGAACATCTACTTGTCGTCGGCGATCTATGGCATTCCCCGCGACGAGATTCGTCGAGACCTCGATGCAATCATTGGCTTCGCGGAGCTCGAGGACTTCGCGCATCAGCCAGTCAAGACGTTCTCGAGTGGCATGTTTGCGCGGCTTGGTTTTAGCGTTGCGATGCATGTGCGGCCTGATGTTTTGTTGCTTGATGAGGTGCTTGCGGTTGGCGACGAGGCCTTCGTACAGAAGTGCATGGGTCGAATCGCGGAGTATCGGCGCAATGGCGGCACGATGGTGCTCGTTACACATGACGCCAATGTTGTGGAGCGCGTCTGCGACCGTGCGCTGTTTCTCGAGGGTGGCATCCCGGTTATCACGGACACAGCGGCAAAAGTGATCCGCACGTATCACGAGCATCTCGTTCACGATGCGACCACGCATGCCACCGAGGCACGCACCGAAAACGGCTTCGATGTACGTCTTGAAATCCTCGATGCCACTGGTGCACCGCGCCAGATCTTCACGGAGGGCGAGCCTTTTTCGTTGCGGGGTGTCGTCGACTCAACCGTCGATTTATCGCCAGCCCAGATCAACATCGAGTTTAAGGATGGCAATGGCCGGCCGTTAACGGGCAATACGTTGACGGGTATCGATTTCACACCGGGGTCGCAGCGTTCTTTCGAACTACACGTGCCGAGCCCACCGTTTCGCGATGGAAGCTTCAGTGTGACGTTGAGTATTTGGGATGGTCTCACGCAAGAGTCGCGCTTCCACGAGGATGCGATTGAGACGCTGATGGTGATCGGCGACTCGGCTGATACGGGTGGGTCGATCCGCCTGAACGCTCAGTGGGGCGAGTAACCTAGCGCCCGTTACCGAGAGCGATACTCAACTGAGGTAGGCGGCGAGTACGTGTTGGCTCGCATCGGCAATCGGAACATCGGTCTCGCCTTCGACGCCACGCCGTTTGATCGTCACGACACCATCGCTCTCGAGTCGCTTGCCGATCGTGACCCGATGCGGCACGCCAATCAGGTCGGCATCCTTAAAGCGCACGCCAGCTGAAAGGTCTCGATCGTCGACGACGACGGCGAGCCCCTCGGCCACCAGTGTGGCATCGAGCTCGTCTGCGGCGACGAGCGACGCCTCGCCGATCGGTGTAATCCAGACGTCGTACGGTGCAACGGCGGCCGGCCAGATCAGACCATTCTCGTCATGCGACTGCTCAGCGATTGCTGCGACGGTACGAGCGGGCCCAATCCCGTACGACCCCATCCAGATCAGCTTCTCGGTGCCGTCTTCGTCGAGGTACTTCGCGTCGAGTGCTTCGGAGTAGCGCGTGCCGAGTTGGAAGATGTTTCCCACCTCGATCGCGGGCTCGATCCGAAGTGGACTGCCGGTCTCGACCGATAACTCGCCCGCTTCGACGTGACGAATATCGACGAGGCGGCCTGCAAAGTCACGACCAAACTCAACGTTGTGAAGGTGCCAGCCGGTGCGGTTCGCACCCGACAGGTACCCACCGGTCTCGAGCACGGGATCGACGATCACATCGCGCAGTGCACCCTCTTTGACACCAACAGCCCCGATCGAGCCAGGCTCGGCACCAAAGACGTCGCGGATCTCCTCGGGTGTGGCTGGGCGAAACGGTGCACCGATGGCGCGCGTCAGTTTGAGGTCGTGGACGCGATGGTCGCCTCGTACGAGCGCAAGCACGATGCCACCCTTGTCGTCTTCGGGCACGACGATCACAGACTTCATGGTCAGGCGTGGGTCGCGACCAACAAACTCGGACAGCTGCTCAATCGTCGTGATGCCCGGCGTCTCGATCTCAGAGATCGGCGCCGACGGTCCAAAGTCGGGCACGGATGCGCGCGAGACGGCGAGTTCAACGTTGGCCGAGTAGGACCCGTCTTCCGACAGCGCGATGCGATCCTCGCCGGCCG
>CAXNKU010000018.1:0-31338 GCA_964203045.1 Gaiellales bacterium | reverse complement strand
ACGTCTCGCAGTGGCTGCAGGTGGCAGCCGATCACAACCTGGTCGTGCACCAGGCTCGCCTGCATCGCACAGACGGCACGCTCGACCTTCATCATCTCGAGAGTCTGCTCTCGCCGAAGACGAAGATCGTCGCGTTTACGTTGGCCTCGAACCACATGGGAACCGTGCCGCCAGCCACAGAGATCGCCCGCCACGCGCACTCGGTAGGTGCGCTCGCGTGGGCGGATGGTGTCCACTACGCACCGCATCGCCTGCTCGATCGAGAGGCAATGGGACTCGATGTGCTTGTTGACCTCGCCCTACAAGTGGTTTGGACCGCACCTGGGGATCGCTTCGATTCGCCACGATCTTGGCTGCCTCGTGGCCTGCCAATCGAGTTCGACCAGCCGACGAGACGCCAGCGGGGCATCGCTTCGAGACCGGTACGCAGTCGCACGAGGCGATGGCCGGAATGACAGCGGCGGTCGACTATTTGGCTGGGCTCGGTACCGGGTCGACGCGACGAGAGCGGCTGACGAGCGCGTACCAAGGGATTCGGGTGCACGAAGACGCCCTCACCCACCAGTTCTGGGACGGCGTCTCGGGGATGGATCACCTGCACTTCTACGGCATCACGGATCCCGAGCAGTTCGAGGACCGCGTTGCGACGTTCTCCTTCACCGTCGAAGGTGCGCATCCGACTGAGGTTGCCCAGCGCCTCGCCCAGCGCGGGATGGCGGTCTGGGATGGCAACTTCTACGCCTTGTCGGCGAGTGTGGCGCTCGGCCTTGAAGCGCATGGTGGAGCGATTCGGGTTGGGTTCCTGCACTACACGACACCCGAGGAAGTCGATCGACTGATCGGCGCTCTCGGCGAACTCGGCTGACGACCAACGTCACGGTTTCTGCAGGCCTATTCGGCGTGAGCGCGCGGGGGATCATGGCTCTGAGTGCCACGGGTGCGTAGCGTCAATCCGTGCAGGGGGCGCTACTATCCGATTTCCCGCGGATGTGGCGGAATTGGTAGACGCGCACGGTTCAGGTCCGTGTGGCCGTAAGGTCGTGGAGGTTCAAGTCCTCTCATCCGCACTGTGTTGGCGCCCTCCGGGGGGCCAACACGAAGGCCCTCTGGCCAGCGCTTAGGCGCTTGCAGCAGCTCGGGTCAACCGGTCGCGAACCGCATCGCCAACGCCACCTGGTGGCGGCACGACGGCGACGATGCAATCAGCACCCGAGCCATCCGCCACGCGCAGCAGCGCGTAGAGGCGCTCGGCATACGACTCGGACGAGGTGCCCGTGTCCAATAGAGCCACGATCTGCGCTGGAACGGGGCTCAAGCGTGGATCCGATGCATCTGCCACTAGGGCAATGCGAGGTTCAGTCTTCGCAATTGCAGAGGCAACGTCGTCGACCAAAACAACGGCGAGGCGTGGTGCATAGTGCGCGGCGAGCGTGCCAGGTGCTCGCGGAGCGGTCTCAAGTGAGGTTGAGAGTGTGGTCCCGAGCGCGGCTTCGAGCATCTGCGCGGTGATGACTCCCGGTCGCAGGACGCGCGGCGCGGGCCCAGTCAGATCAACGATGGTCGATTCCACCCCAACCGAACACGGACCGCCGTCGAGAATCAGGTCGACGTCGGTGCCAAGGTCGTCGAGTACGTGTTGAGCAGTCGTCGGACTGACACGACCGAAGCGGTTTGCACTTGGTGCGGCGATGCCGGTGCCACTCAGGTGGATCGCCTCGCGGGTCAGGTCGCAGTCGGGGATTCGCAGCGCAACAGTGCCTGTGCCGCCGAGCGCGGCAGGATCGGGACGGGCGCCGGCCGGGAGAATGATTGTCAATGGCCCCGGCCAGAACGCCTCGGCCAATCGCTCGGCGGAGTCGGGCCACGCCGACGCCCAGCCCGCTCGGGCCTCCGCAACATCGGCGACGTGGACGATGGATGGATGGTCGGTTGGGCGTCCCTTAACGGCGTAGAGGCGCGCGAGGGCATCAGCATTGGTGGCATCGGCCCCGAGTCCGTAGACAGTTTCGGTCGGAAGCGCGACGAGTTTGCCCGCACGAAGTGCCTCGGCGGCAGCGGCTGCTGTGTGCGTGATCACGGAGGTATCGTGGCAGCCCGATGCCGCGTTGGGGTGACGGTACGGTTCGTGAGTGCGCACACTCGTACCATTCCTGTTGATCATCGTCTCAGTGGTTTGTGCGGTTGGAGCAGGCGCTGGAGCGATGCTGACGCGCAACGTGCTGGATCCGAGTGGCTTCTCAGACGTCGTCGTGCACACCGTGCAGTCGCCCGCCGGTCTCGCCTTGGTGCGCTCCTCCGTCGAGAACAACGTCGCCAATCGGGCCGCAGCACAGCCGGCGATCATTTCAAATCTCGTCGCTACCACCGCTGGCGACTGGGCCGTCTCCGTCTTTCAGGGTGACGCCGCTGCACAGGTGTTGGGACCCGTCGCGATCGGTCTTCAGCAGGGCATCCTCAAAGGCGACAGCGCTCAGGAGGTACAGATCGATGTGCGAGCGATGGCGGCCGCGAGCGATACGCCACCGCTGATCTCGCGTCTTCTCGACAGCCAGTCGGGCGATGTCCTCGTGACCGTGCCGTGGGTCTCTGTCTCCCCACGCAATGCAGTACACGCTCCAACAGCTCGACCGGCATCGCATGCTGCCGACTGGGCTTGCCGTCGCGGCTGTCGTGGCTGGACTCCTCGCCGTGATGCTGTCGAGACGACGCGGCTGGGCATTGCTGGTGCTTGGAATTGCACTGGCTGCGGCGGCGTTTTTCTTGCGCCCGCTCGCCACCACCTCATCGGGCCTGTTTATCAACCGCGGCGCACAGGGTGGATCAGCGTCAACGCTTGCACCGACGGTGGTGGAACAGGTCTTCACCGGCTGGTCGGCTGTCAGCGGCGCGCTGATTGCAATCGGGCTCGCGCTAGCGCTCGTTGGCGCCGTGCTGAGTCTTCGTCGTCGCGCTTAAGGCGTCGGGGGCAAGAAGACGACGCTCTCGGCGTCGACAACGTGCGCGCCGCCATCGACCGTAATGGTTGCTCCGTTGATGCCGCTGGCCTTCTTCGAGAGCAGCCAGGCAATCGTCTCGGCAACCTCATCGCCCGTGGCCGGCCGGCGATCAGGAGCAAGACTCGTTGCCTTGGCATAGGCGCCATCGAGGCCGCCATGGTCCGCAGCGAGATCGCTCAGCGCCTCGTCGGCCATCGGAGTGCGCACCCAGCCGGGGCAGACGACGTTAGAACGCACGCCTTGCGGCCCGTGATCAACGGCCAGACACCGTGCAAGTTGGATCGCGCCAGCCTTCGCAGACGAGTAGGCGATCGAGGCGGGCCCCGCACGGAGGCCGGCAAGGCTCGAGACAATCACGATCGAACCACCGTTGGCAATCAGTTCCGGGAGGACAGGCCTGCGCGGCGAGAAAGGGAGCGGTCAGATTGGTGCGCAGGACGCCGTCCCAACCCTCCAGTGTCTGCGTGAGAGCGGTGCCCGACTTTCCCGAACCTGCGCAGCAGACGAGGCCAACGAGCGTGCCGCCAGCCTGGGTCAGTTGCGAACACGGCTGTGGCGAGATGCTCAGCATCGGCGGCGTCGCCCGGCACGGCAATGCCGCCGGTTTCGACTGCGACCTGGGCCAATGGCTCAACTCGACGACCAATCAGCCCGACCAGCCAGCCATCGTTGGCCAGCAGTCGAGCAGTCGCGGCACCGATCCCCGAACCACCACCGGTGATCAGTGCCGCGGGTCGCATCTTCTAGTGCTCGAACCGAACCGGGTTCGACAGGGTGCCGACGCCCGACACAGTCACCTCGACTGTTTCGCCATCGCGCAGGTATCGCTTGGGGTTGCGCCCGTCGCCCACGCCGCCTGGGGTGCCCGTGGCAATCACGTCACCGGGCTCGAGCGTAATGCCTCGGCTGAGATACTCGATGATCTGCGCCACCGAGAAGATCAGGTTGCGCGAGTTGCTGTTCTGGAGTACCTCGCCGGCAATCGTCGTCGAGACATCAATGTTGCCGAGGTCGACGCCGTCCATGCTGGCGACCGCAGGACCGAGCGGACCAAAGGTGTCGAAGCTCTTGCCATAGACAAACTGGCGCAGCGGGGTCTCGAGCTGTGCGCGACGGCCCGAGACGTCGTTGATGGCCGTGTAGCCACCGACAGAATCGAGCGCGTTGTCGAGGGTCGCGCGATAGGTGCGTTTGCAAATCACAACCGCAAGCTCGCCCTCATAATCTGGACGTGTCTCTTCGCGGGGAATCACGATCGTCTGTCCCGCCCCGATCAGCGAGGTGGAGAACTTCGAGAAGACAACCGGAACCTCGGGAATGTCGAGCTCGGACTCTTCGGCATGGTCGCGATAGTTGAGGCCGATCGCGATCAACTTGCCGGGATGTACCGGGTGAAGCAGCTGGACGCTGTCAACGGCATGCGTCGTACCAGAGGCGGCAGCAATACTGCTCCACGCCTCTGGAGTCGAGTTGAAACCGATCGCAGGAGCGGCGCCAGCGTCCGTGATCTGGTCGCCGTCGAGGCGTCCTAGTCGCATCTCGCCACTCGTTGTTGCAAAGCGCACAGCCAGCATGCCGGCTCCAATCTGTCGGGGGTGGAACTGCTGATGAGTATCATGTCAGCCAATCGCTGCACGATGTAGCGACAGTTGGGGGGAGGACCCGGATGGCCACAGTTGAGGAACTCGAAGCCGCGGGCGTGCGCATCTTGCGTCTCGTCTACGCGGATCTCCACGGCAAGCAGCGCGGCAAGGATGTCTTGCTCGAGCGCGCCGGGCACGCGATTGCGCACGGTAAACCATTCGTCGAGGCCGTCATGACCATCGACAACAGCCATAACATCGTCAGTGGTGAGGCGGGCGGGTTCCGCGATCTGTTGGCGATGCCAGACCTCAAGACCGCGCGAATCAACCCCCTTGACCCCGAAGTTGCGATGGTCCTCTGCGACCTCGCCTCGGTACCCAGCCACCGCCCGTCCGGCCTAGACTCACGCGGCGCGCTGAAGCGCATTTGTGCCCGCTACGCGAAACTCGGCTTTACTCCCGTCGTCGCGCACGAGCTCGAGTTTTACCTCCTCGAGCGTGACGCGCAGGCGATGGGTGGTCTGCGACCACTGGCCATGCGCGACTCGAGCGTCTACACGGTCGGTCCGTTGGCCGATCCGACGGGAATAGTGCGCGCCATGTTCGACGCCTGCGACGCATTTCAGTTGGAGCCGATCTCGATGGCGCAGGAGTACGGACACTCGCAGTACGAGATCAATCTGACGCACGGCGAGGCGATCGAGGCCACGGACCGCGCCTTCTTGTTCAAGGCGCTGGTCAAGCAGATGGCCGACATGGATGGCCTCGTCGCGACGTTCATGGGCATGCCGGCCGATGACGATGAGTCCTCTGGGTACCACCTGCACGCGTCGTTGCTCGACAAGGCCGGCAAGAACGTGTTTGACGCGCCCCGCGCGCAAGATGGCCTGTCCGCGATTGCTCATCACTTCATCGCGGGCGTCATGGAGCATGCACCAGCGATGGCGGGGTTGCTCAATCCCACGGTTAACTCCTACAAGCGCATCATCAATGGCGGTCTCTCGCCGAAATTCGCGAACTGGGGCCACGACAATCGCATGGCGATGCTGCGCATTTGTGAGGAGCGAGGACCGGCCGCGCGCGCCGAGGTACGCTCGGGCGATGGTGCAGCGAACCCGTACCTGATTGCGGCGACCATTCTGGCCGCCGGGCTCGACGGAATTGAGCGCAAACTCAAGTCGCCGAAGCCTGTCGTTGGCAATTTCTTTGCCGGGCCGGCGGCAGCGATGGGCGCACAGTTGCCCACCTCGCTGGGCGCAGCACTCGATGCGCTCGAGGCCGACACACGCCTCGTCAAGCTGGTGGGTCCGGCCTTGATCGAGACGTTCCTGTCGATCAAGCGCTACGAGCTCGGCCGCTGGGAGGCGCAGCAAAACCGCCTGACAGCGTGGGAGCTCGAGGAGTACGCCGAGGCGCTCTAGGCAATCAACTTTGCTTTGGGGTCAGACCCCTAAACAAAGTTGCTCTCGAATTGGCAGCGATGACCAACTTTGTTTAGGGGTCTGACCCCAAAGCAAAGTTGATCGTCAGGATGTGAGCGCAGGGACCGGCCTGGGCTTCGTCGGCCTCGGCTTCAGAGAAGCCGGACTCGAGCAGAATCTCACGGGTGTGCTCGCCAAGCAGCGGTGGGTGCATGGGCGAGGTCAGGTGGTCGCCGTTAAAGGCGATCGGCGAGCGCAGGGTGTGGATCGTTCCTGCAGTTGGGTGTTCGTGCGGTTGAAGCGCGTAGGGCGCGTTCGCGATCGCCTCGGTGATCGTGCGCACGGGTCCACTTGGAACGTCGCGTTCGGCGAGGGCAGCGAGCAGAGCGTCGGCGTCCCACGTGCGCGTTGCGTCTGCCAGCAGTGGCACGAGCACACCACGATGCTCGACGCGGTTCGGGTTCGTGGCGAAGCGGGCGTCGGTCCCGAGGTCCGTCAAGCCGATCACGTCGCAGAACGATCGAAACTGTCCGTCCGTGCCGACAGCGACGACGATGTGAGCCGACGTGGTGGGAAACGTCTCGTACGGGACGATCGAGGGGTGGGCGTTGCCGAGCCGCTCGGGAGTGATGCCGGCGATCGACGCTTCGGTTCCGCGATTGGCCAACCAGGCGAGCTGGGCATCGAGCAGCGAGACCTGCACACGTTGCCCGTCGGCGCCACCCCGTACGGCGTAGAGCGCGGCCAAGATCCCATTGGTGGCAAACATGCCGGAGGTCAGGTCGGCGATCGCGACGCCCACCTTCATCGGCGGACCATCCTCCGTTCCCGTGACGCTCATGATCCCGCCTTCGGCTTGGATCGCGAAGTCGAACCCCGCCAGAGCGGCCTCGGGGCTGTCGTGGGGATAGCCACTGATCGAGCAGTAGACGAGCTTTGGGTTATCGGCGCGAAGATCTTCGAAGCCAAGTCCAAGTCGATCGGCGCCGCCGGGGATGAAGTTTTCGATCACGACGTCACAGGTGGCGGCGAGTCGGCGCGTCACCGCGATGCCCTCTGGATCGCGGAAGTCCACGGTGATGGAGCGCTTTCCGCGATTCGTCGACATGTAATAGGTGGCCTCGCCACCCGCCCAAGGAGGTCCCCAAGCGCGGGTGATGTCCCCGCCATCGGGCGCTCGACCTTGATGATCTCGGCGCCAAGATCGGCCAAGATCATCGCGCAGTACGGCCCGGCCAAGACCCGCGAGAGGTCGAGGACACGAACGCCGCTGAGCGGGCCGTCGATCGGGGCCGCGATCGTCATCTCAGCCGTTGAGCGTCTTGACGATCAATTCAAGGTGTTCGCCGGGCTTGACCTTGTGCAGCACGTGCTCGAGCTTTCCATCGGGGCCGATGATGAACGTCGAGCGCTCAACACCCATGTACTTCTTGCCGTACATCGACTTCTCGACCCAGACGCCATAGGCCTCGGCCACGGCATGCCCCTCATCGGCGAGCAGTGGATAGGGCAGGTCGTACTTGGCACGAAACTTGGCGTGGCTCGATGGCGAATCGGGCGAGATGCCAAACAGCGTCACGTCGAGGGCCTCGACCTCGGCCCAGCCATCACGCAGAGCACAGGCTTGTGTCGTACACCCTGGGGTGTCGTCCTTTGGATAAAAGTAGAGAACAACGCGGCGTCCGGCAAGGGCCGCAAGAGCAATGTCCTTCCCCATGTCGTTCTTGAGAGTGAAGGTAGGGGCGGGGTCTCCGACGATAGGCATGATCATCAGTATACGACGACGGTTGGTGGTTCGAAATCACCACACTCAAGATGTTGAACGGTCTCCCAATTCGAGCCGGGTGCATGAGAGTCTGCAAGGATTGCGCTGTGAATGTGAAGCCTGCATCTATACGGCGCCGTTGCACCGTGGCAGCGATGACGGTCGTCATTGCTGCAGTTGCGGCCAGTTGTGGTGGCAGTGCTCCTCTAAACGGGACAGTTCGGATTGCTGGGTCTACGACATTGCTGCCCATGATTTCGAAGGTCAGCGCTGAGTTTGCTGCGCAGTCTCCGCTGGTCGCTTTGGACATCGGTATGACTGGTTCAGCCAACGGCGCGGTGCTGTTTTGCGACGCGCTGGTACCGATCGCGGGCAGCTCTCGTCCATTCAATGATCGCGAGCTTGATGGTTGCGCGGCCTCTGATATTGCCTACACACGCTTGCTTGTCGCGCGCGACGCTGTGGCTCTGTTGGTGAGCAGAGCAGACTCGACCGTGACCTGCCTGACACAGGATCAAATCTACGCTCTGATGGGTCCAGAGTCGGTCGGTGTTGAAAGTTGGGATGCTGCGAGCACTGTCATGTCAGGTGCCGGCACTGGCCTTCCGTCGCTGCCGCTGTCCGTGCTTGGCCCCGGCGCGTCTTCAGGCACACGCCAGACCTTGATCGACCTCGCAATTGCACCAATTGCAAAAACGCGTGACGTGAGTCCGGCATTGCGCCCCGACTACATCGCGATGCCAGCAGAGCAGTTGATTCGCAGCGGCGTCCTTAACCAGCCGGGCACGCTCGGCTTCGCAGGGCTCGCAACCGCCAAAGGATGGACCGATAGTTTGACCATGTTGGAGGTCGATTTTGGAGACGGTTGTACTGCTCCGTCCAACGAGGCAATCAGTACGGGTGAGTATCCGTTATCACGCGAACTCTACGTGTACGTCAATCTGGACGAGGTTTCCGTTAATCCCACCGAGCTGGCGTTCATCGACTATCTCCTATCTCCTCAAGGGCTTCGTGTTGCAGGAGACGTAGGTGGGGTAGCTCTCACGACTTCCGAGGCGGACGTCGTGCGCAAACACTGGCAGGACGCACTGTCAGAGCACAAGGCGGATGGCGAATGACCTGGCTGACCGGCTTATCCGGCCTCGAGTTACTCGCCCTCTGCGTGATTGGAGCGCTGCTATTCGCTGGCAGCTCGCTCATTTTTCTGGTAGTCGCGATTCGTCCGCAGCGTCGAGAAGGAGCTGGGATGACTGCCGCCGCGTACATGACTGTGCTGGGCAGTCTCTTTGCGATTCTGACCGGCTTCCTGATCAATAGCGAATACTCCACGTTGCGGCAGGCACAGAACCTCGTTGGTATCGAAATGGCTGGGGCGAGCGGGCTCGCTTACGCGAGTGCTTCGCTGCCACCAGCTGACACAGGTCTCGTGCAGGCATCGCTGGTTCGCTACCTGAATGCTGTTGAGCAGTCGGAGTGGACGATGCTCGAAAATGATCCTGCCGGGAAATCGCGAGCTGCGAGTGAGTTGTCGAGCCTGTCTAGGCTTGTTTTCTCGTATGGGCCTCGTCCATATGCGCCGTCCGTGACGACTGACGCGATGCAGACGTCGTTGGCCACGATCTCAGAATCCCGTCGTCAACGCCTCTCAATAGCAACGGTCACACTGCCACTACCGTTGTTCGTACTCAGCGTGGTGACCGGTATGGCACTGATTCTCGGAGCGCTGATCGTGGCTCTACGTAACGACCCACGGTACGCACTGGTCGCTGCAGGCATCGTCTTGATCGTTGGCTTCGACCTGACGGCAGTCCTTGCCATTAGTGCGCCGTTTGCCGGTCCCTTCGTCGTCTCTACCGCGCCGATAGTCCAGCTTGCGGCCGAGATTACGAATGGTGATTATCTGTCGTGGTTGGTGAACCGGTGAGGCTGTGGACGGGGCTGGCTCTGGTTGCGCTTTGTTGTGTCTTGGCTGCCTGTGGAGGCTCCCAACAAGAGCCCGTCGCAGAGGGCTGTGCGAAAGCTGATACCGACTGCGTAGAGGTCGGGATCGGTCAGCCGATCTATCTCGGAGCGTTTCTTGCGCTCGACTTTGCGAGCGGACGCGATGTACTAGCGAGTGTCCGGCTCGGCCTCGACTACCTCGATGGGGTCTTTGATCAAAATCAAGGACAACTGCTGGGACACGACGTCGCACTGGTCGTCGAGAAGGACGACTGTAGTTCTGTATCCGGGCGCATTGGAGCGAGGCGCATGTTGGTGGAGCAGGGGATCCTTGCAGTAATCGGTCCGACGTGTTCGGGCACGGCTTTTGGGAGTGCGGATGGGCTCTTTTCGGACCAGAATGTCGTCCTGATCTCACCCTCCAACACAGCGCCCGGACTGACAGACCCCGAGACACATCAGCGTACGTACTTCCGAACGGCATTCAACGATGCCATTCAGGGCTCGATCGTCGCCGATTTTATCTTCACCCGTCAAGAGATTGCGACTGCCGTGACGGTGTCTAAGCGAGACGACGCCTATTCGCAGGAGCTGGCAGACACGTTCGCGGACTCATTTGCGAAGCTAGGCGGCATCGTGCCGACTCGCTTCGAGCTGGCCCCAGACGATTCGCGCAACTCTGTGGCTCTCGCATTGAAGAACCAGCCTCCCGGCGCAATCTTCATTTCTCTTCAAACTCCCGACTGCGGCCTGGTTGCCGCCGCTATTCGGAACACGCCCGAGCTTGCGGATACCACGATCGTAGTGGCTGAGTCATGTCAAACGGATGACTTCATTGAAGCGCTCGGCGACCGCGCTACAGGCATATTCGCGAGTGGACCAGATTTTTCTGAGGTCCAAGAAAATCCGTTCTATCGCGATTGGTACTTGCCTGCCTATCATCAGTTGACCGGCAATGACCCTCAAGGGGTTTTCGGGCCGAGTGGGTTTGACGCCACAGGATTAGTGCTTGACGCGATTCGTCGGACTGCAGTGGAACTGCCAGGTGGTGCCCTCAAGTTCAGTCGCAAGGCACTACGCAGCGCGCTCTTGGGTGTCCGTGGTTACGCAGGGTTGTCAGGCACGCTCTCTTGTCTTCCGACGGGGGACTGTAGTGAGGGTGCTCGGATCGCAATCTATCGAGCGCCCAACTGGCCCATCACGCGTGGAGATAAGGCAGAGCCTGTCTTCAGCCAGTTTAAGACTCTGAACGAAGTTGGCCTTGCCAATTAGGAGCGACGTGGGTACATCGCGCATACTTGCACCGTGGTAACCACAATCCACCTCTGGCTCGGGATCTTGGTCATCTCGATCAATCTGATCGCCGCCGTCTGGGGTTTCCTCGTCTGGAGACAGTGGCTGCCTGCCAATAAGGTCTATGCCCAAATCTTGGCCGCCTCACAGACGGTCATCGTTGGGCAGGCCATTATTGGCCTGTTGTTGCTCAGTCAAAACTTGCGGGTGGCGCAGCAGTTGCACTACGTGTACGGATTGCTGCCGGCGGCGTTGGTGATCTTCGCGTATTCGGCGCGGGGTCGAGACCCGCGACGCAACATCCTTATCTTCAGCATTGCTGCGCTCTTAGCGGCGGGGCTCAGCGCACGAGCGTTCTTGGTGAGTGGCATACTCGGGTAGCCGCCGGGTACCCTCTACGTCATGTCGCGCTCTGCCGTCAATTGGATCGTCGTTGGACTGATCGCTGCGGTGATTACGGTGCTGCAGGTGCTTGCGGGTCCGGTCATCGAAATTCTGCTGATTGCCGTTCGCGTCCTGATTTTGGCGGCTTTCGCCTACTTCCTGTACACGCTCTGGCGGAACAACCGCACGCGACTGTCGTATCTTGATCGGCGACAGAAGGTGCTGTTTTACGGAGCGGGTGCGTTGTTGCTCCTGGTGGTGCTCGGGTCCTTCTTGTTGTCGTGGACGCTGCTTACCACGTTGGTGTTCTTTGCGATCATCGGCGGTTGCGCTTTTGTGATGTGGCGCGTGTATCAAGGACACAGCTGGCTGGTACTAGGCGCGAGGACGGTAGGGGCTAGCGCTCGTCCGCGCAGATGTTGTTCGTGCTGGCGCCACGAGCGCGCGTGCAGGGTTGTCATGGTCGTTGGCTATGAGACAAGGCCAATCCAGCGTGGAGGTTGCTCTGGTTACGCTGCTTCTGGTGGTCGTTGTAGCCGCGGGCTTGGACTGTCTGCTTCGGCGGCTTGGATCGATGCCGAGGTGACAGTTGCCACCGTCGCTGGTACGCAGGCCACGTATCGCGGTCGCGATGGGCGCAGAGCGGCGCTCGCTGCAGTGCCTCCCTGGCTGCGCACGGCCGTGGAACTCGAGCTGAAGTCGCCGGGCGCTTGGCGCGTGACGCGTCGCTCGATGAAACGGCGTCGCTCGGGACAGGCGATCGTTGAAGTGCTGATTCTGACGCCTGTGCTGGTGGCACTGGTTGCGGCCTTTGCCGTGGTCGTGGGCCGTGTTGCGGCGACGGCGCGGCTCGAATCGGCCGCGCAGCTTGCCTTGGCAGCCGATGCGGCGGGCGAGCCAGTCAACGCCGCGCTTCGAGGGCGAGCGAAGATCCGTCGTGGTCGAGCCGCACCGGCTCGTCATCACCGTGGCAGCGCCACTCGGAGGATCTGACGACGACCGTGCCGACGGTTGATGCGATGACGCGCCGTGGCCAAGTCACGGTCGGTCTGCTCGCGGGGATTCTGCCGGCGCTCGTGCTCGCAGCCGTCGCGGTGATGTTCGTAGGCGTGCGCGCCAATGCGGAGCGAGCGCAGCGGTTTGCGGATGCCGCAGCGCTGCAAGCGGCGGTCAACCGGGAGGTTCTGTGTCGCCGGCGCTGGTTTCGGACGCAGATTGGGCTGGGTGCAGAACAGTACGCTGACGCTGAGCGAGCGCGGTTCGATGGTGACCGCGCACGTGCAGCTTCCACGCCTGACGTTCTGGATTCCGTTGGCCCGTCAGACCGTGGTGATTGCTCCGGAGGCGTGGTCCTCTGCCCGCGGCGTGATACTCGCCGACGGTGAGGCTGGCGCGGTTCGCGTCGATGAGGGTTAGTACCTTCCCGTCGCCCGACTACGATTGAGGCGTGGCCCTCGGCGTCGAACTCATCCGCGAACGCGCCCGTCAGTTGCCGAATGAGCCGGGCGTCTATGTCTACCGGGATCAGGTCGGCGACGTGCTCTACGTGGGCAAGGCCAAGGCGCTGCGCAAGCGCGTAAGTTCGTACACGCGACCCGTGCGCAGCATGGAGCGACGGACAGCCGAAATGGTGATGCGGGTCGCGGACGTCGAGGTGACGGTCACAGGCACAGAGACCGAGGCTCTGTTGCTCGAGCAGACGTTGATCAAGGATCTCAAGCCGGCGTTCAACGTCCGCCTGCGCGACGACAAGTCGTATCCGATGATCGCTGTTACGACGGGTGAGGATTTTCCGCGCGTGCTGTTTACGCGTCGTGGTAGCCGACGTAACGCACGGTTGTTCGGTCCGTATACGAATGTGCGAATGGTCCGCGAGACGCTGGAGGTGCTCAATCGCGTCTTTGCCTTCCGGCCCTGTGAGGGTCCGACTCCGGGGCGTCGCTCTGGATCGCCCTGTCTCGACTTTCACATCGGGCGCTGCACGGCTCCCTGCGTCGGAAAGATCTCGAAAGAGGAATACGGCAAGATGATCGATCAGGTCATCCAATTCCTCAACGGCGACACCACGACCATCACCGCAGCGCTCGAGCAGGACATGGAGCGCGCGTCATCGGAACAGCGCTACGAGGATGCCGCTCGAGCGCGCAACCGGTTGGTCGCCGTGACAATGCTCGCCGAACGGCAGTTGGTCGACCGCGCCCACGACGGCGATGCGGACATCTTCGGTATTGCCGTCGGCGAAGACATCGCAGTTGTGCAGATCTGGCCGCAGCGATCGGGACGGTTGACCGAGCGGGTCGAGCTGATTTTTGAGAACGCACAGGGCGCGACGCTCGACGATCTGATCGAGTCGGCGATTGCCGAGCGCTACCACGTGGGTGCGGTTGTGCCGCCGCTCGTGGTCGTCCCGTCTGGCCTAGAACGTCTCGATGAAATCGAAGCACTTCTGATCGAACACCGTGGAGCCAGCGTCGAGTTGAGAATGCCTCAGCGCGGAGAACGGCGGCGTCTGCTCGAGTTGGCCCGGCGCAACGCGCGACTTTCGCTCGAAGGCTTGCGCCTGACGGACGAGCGCAGCCGTACGCGTGGTGCCGACGCTCTCGAGGAACTCCGCGACGTGCTTGGCTTGGAGTCGCTTCCTCAGCGGATCGAGTGCTACGACATCTCGACGCTCGGAGGCGACCACCAGTTTGCCTCGATGGTCGTCTTCGAGGCCGGCGTCGCCCGCAATGATCTCTATCGATCATTCTCTATTCGACACGGCAAACTCGATGATTACGCCTCAATGGCAGAAGCGATTACGCGACGCTTCGCGCGCCTCAACGACACCGAGGAGGACGCCTCCTTCTCGCAGTCGCCGAACCTTGTGGTGATCGATGGTGGCAAGGGGCAACTGAATGCCGCCACGGTTGCCATGGCCTCTGTCGATGCGCCGCGCGTCAGCGTGATCGGTCTGGCCAAGCGCATTGAGGAGGTCTTCGTGCCCGGTCAGTCGGCACCGATTATGCTCGACAACGCATCGCCGGGCCTGCTCTTGCTGCGGCAAGTTCGCGACGAGGCGCACCGCTTCGCGCTGAAGCACCATCGACGTAAGCGCGGGGCGCAGGCGACGCTGTCGATCCTGGAAACGCTTCCCGGCGTTGGCCCATCGAGACGCAAGGCGATCCTCCAGCACTTTGGCACGATCGACGCGGTGATGGCCGCAACGCCCGAGTCGCTGGCCGAGGTGCCTGGGCTCCCGGCCAAGACAGCGCAGGCGATCCACAACAGCCTGCATCGCGTTGGCGGCCCGGCGCCGAATCGCGAGCGTGGTGGCAGGCATCCGGTGACACGCGGCGGGGCGGCACGGTGACCACGCTGGTCTACGAGGCGGGTACGTGGGGGACCGGGCTGCTGCGATACGACGGCGACGAGCTGATCGAGCACATCGAGCCGGGCGAGGCGCGCGTCGGGGCAGTCCGCAGGGCACGCCGCCGGCGGCGGCCTCGACGGCTCGCTGCACGGCTCGTCGCGTACCTGCAACGGAGCGACTTGACGACTTCCTCGACGTCGACTGTGAGGCCGCCATCCGCTGGGCTGGGCTAACGCCGTTTGAATCCGAAACCGTGCGTCAACCTGCAGGATGATTCCTCGGGGTGAGACAGTCTCCTATGGAGAGTTGGCACTGCTCGCGGGGCGACCGAGAGCCGCTCGAGCGGCGGGCACTGCCTGTGGTCGAGGTGTGCTTAGCCTCGTGGTGCCGTACCATCGTGTGATTCGCTCTGACGGTCTCATCGGGGAGTACGGTTCGCTCGGGCATGAGCGCAAGCGTGCTCTGCTCGAGTTGGAGGCAACGCGTGCGCGCTAATCCGAAAATTGTCTGTCTCGGTGGAGGCACTGGTCTCGCTGCCGTGCTGCGCGGACTCAAGTTGGCCGGCGTCGAGCCCACCGCGATCGTCACCCTGACCGACGACGGTGGCTCGTCTGGGCGCCTGCGTCGGGACCTTGGCATGCCGCCGCCTGGCGATGTTCGCAACTGCCTCGTTGCGCTCGCCGATGACGAGTCTGTGCTGGCTGAGGTCTTCCAACATCGCTTCGATCGCGGTGACCTCGAGGGGCATTCGTTGGGCAATCTCGTGCTTGCTGCGCTAACGGAGGTCGCGGGGTCGTTCGATGCCGCGGTCGCGCTCTCATCGCACGTGCTGGCGATCTCTGGCAGCGTGCTGCCCGCGACGCGCGAGAAGGCTGTGCTGGTTGCCGAGATGGAAGATGGGCGCGTCGTGGCCGGCGAGACGGCCGTGGCGTCGGAACGCCGGGCCGTGCGTCGGCTGCGGCTTCAGCCCGAGAGTCCTGTTGCTCATCCCGATGCGATCGAGGCCTTGCTGCAGGCTGATCTGATCGTGCTCGGACCGGGGTCGCTGTTTACCTCAACCATCCCACCGTTGCTCGTGCCGGCTCTTGCCGCTGCAGTTCGGGAATCCTCGGCACGGCGTATCTACGTTGCCAATTTGCTGCAGGAACCAAACGAGACGATCGGATACGACGCCGCAACCCACATCGAGCGCCTGGAGCGCCATCTCGGCGCGGGGATCGTCGACACGGCTCTCGTGCCCGTGACACGTCGTGTGTCTGCGCCTGGACTGATCCCGGTCGATTTCGATCGCCAGGCGTTGAGGGCGAGCGGAGTTGACGTGGTCGTTGCGCGCATTACCAAAGGACACCAGCACGACCCGGTGCGGCTCGGCCGAGCATTGCTCACTCAGGCGCGCCGCCCGCTGCCGAGTCGATGACCTTCTCCAGTGACGTGCGCGAAGAGGTTGCGCATCTCCCGATCGAGCGCGCCTGCTGTCGCTCTACCTTCCTCGCTGCTGCCTTGCGAGGTGCCGGATCGCTCCATCTCACAGGTGGCGGCCACATGCACGGAGAGGTGGATGTCGGCAATCACGCCGTCGGTCGACGCCTGCTCGTCACCCTGCGTGAAGAGGGTGCTACCTGTGGCGTGCGCGCCTATACGCCGGAGCGGCTTGGCGCGTCCCAGCGGGTCTTGCTTGTGCTTTCGGAGGACGCCGCCAGCACGGCCGCACTCCAACGAGCGGGGGTGATCGATGCCGACGGTCGACCCCAGCCGTTCGTCGACGAGGGCCTGCTGCAGCGCTCGTGCTGTCGGGTGACGGCTCTACGTGGAGCCTTCGCTGTTGGGGGCACTGTCTCGCCGCCAGGCCGCGCACCCCTGCTCGAGCTGCGGACTCACGACCTCGCTTTTGCCAACGTGCTCGCCAAGTGCGCCGCCAGCATGGAGATTCCGTTGCGCGTTCGCGAACGCCCGCGCTGGGCGGAGGTGATGACGCGACAGCGGGGCGCCGTGCAGGATCTCTTGACGGTGATTGGCGCGGAATCCGCGGCCCTCGATGTGGCCGAGGATGATGTCGTGCGCAGCGCCCGTGCAGATGCGAACCGACGGGCTAACTTCGACACGGCAAACCTCAGCCGCCAGGTGCTGGCCGCTCGTAGCCAGTTGCAGGCGATCGCAACGCTGCACGAAGCGGGCGTGCTCTCGTCGCTGCCGGTTGTGCTGCGCGGTACCGCCCAGCTCCGCCTCGATCACCCTGAGTTGACGCTCGCGGAGCTGTCGATCGTGGGCAACGTTGCTCGGCCGACCCTTGCTGCGCGTCTCAGGCGGCTGATTGCAGAGGCAGAGGCGCTCGGCTGATTGGTGGAACTGATTGGTGGAACCCCGCCGCCCTCGCGCCTAGGATCTCAGTACTACGTCTTGTTTAACCCCGCACCGTCCCTTCAAGGAGGACTCTCCATGACTCGTGTTGCCATCAACGGCTTCGGTCGCATCGGTCGTAACGTCTTGCGCGCGGCCTATGCCCGCTCCGCCGATATTGAGATCGTCGCGATCAACGATTTGACCGATCCCAAGACCCTGGCTCATCTGCTGCGTTACGACTCCGTGCTTGGTCGTTTCGCGCACACCGTCGAGGTGACCGCTGACGGCATTGCGATCGATGGCAAGGAGATCCGAGTGCTCGCCGAGCGCGACCCAGCCGCGCTGCCTTGGAAAGAGCTCGATGTTCCGATTGTGCTCGAGTCGACAGGCTTCTTTACGAGCCGTGAAGGCGCGACCAAGCACCTGACGGCCGGTGCTAGTAAGGTGATCATTTCGGCACCTGCCACGGATCCCGACGTCACGCTCGTGCTCGGTGTCAACGATGCGGCCTACGACCCGGCCACGCATCACATCATCTCGAACGCCTCGTGCACCACGAACTGTCTTGCTCCGGTTGCCAAGATTCTGCTCGACGAATTCGGCATCGAGCGCGGGTTCATGACGACGACACACGCGTATACGAACGACCAGTCGATCCTCGATCTCCCGCACGCAGACCTTCGTCGCGCACGCGCCGCGGCCGTCAACGTGATTCCGACGTCGACCGGTGCTGCCAAGGCGATTGGTCTCGTGGTTCCCGAGCTGAAGGGCCGACTCGATGGCATCGCCATGCGCGTCCCGGTGCCCGACGGGTCCGTTGTTGACCTCGTGCTTGAGTTGGGTCGCGAGGCGAGCGTCGAAGAGATCAATAGCGCGATCAAGGCGAAGGCCGACAAGGGTGCGCTCGCCGGCATCCTTGAGTACACCGAGGATCCGATCGTCTCGAGTGACGTGATTGGCTCGTCGTACTCGTCCGTCTTCGACTCGAAGCTGACGATGGCCAATGGCAAGATGGCCAAGGTGATCAGTTGGTACGACAACGAGTTCGGCTATTCGAACCGCGTCGTCGATCTGCTCCAACGAGTCTGAGGTGGCGCGTCGCGGCCTCGCAGAACTGGGTGATGTTCGGGGTCGACGCGTGCTCGTACGCGTCGACCTCAACGTCCCAATCAATCCCGACGGCTCGGTTGGCGACGACACGCGCATCCGTGCCGCGCTTCCGACGCTAACGGCCCTGCGCGACGGTGACGCCCGCGTGATCCTGATGTCCCACCTGGGGCGTCCCAAAGGAGAGCGCAACCCGGCCTATACGTTGGCGCCGGTCGCTGCGCATCTCTCGACGCTGATCGCGGCGCCTGTCGCCTTTGCGGACGACTGCGTGGGTGTTCCTGCGCAGGCGGCGGTTGCCGAGCTGGCAGATGGCGATGTGCTGCTGCTCGAGAACCTGCGGTTTCATGCCGAAGAGGAGGTGAACGATCCCGCTTTTGCTGCGCAGTTGGCAGAGCTGGCCGATGTCTACGTCAACGATGCGTTTGGCGCCGCTCACCGCGCTCACGCGTCGACCGAGGGTGTCGCCCATCTTCTACCCGCCTACGCAGGGCTGTTGATGGAGCGCGAGGTCTCCGTGCTGACGGCGCTGCTCGAAGAGCCCCAGCATCCGTTTGTAGCGATCGTGGGTGGCGTCAAGGTTGCCGACAAGATCGCGGTGCTCGAGCGATTGGTTGAGGTCGCTGACACGGTGCTGATTGGTGGCGCGATGGCCTTCACGTTCGTCGTGGCGGAGGGGGGACAGGTCGGGTCTTCTCTGCACGAAGACGCCGACGGTCAGGCGATTGCGATGCGGGCAAAGGCAAAGGCCGAGGCGACGGGCTGCGAGCTCCTGCTGCCGAGTGACGTGCTGGCGGCCGATAGCTTCAGCGCCGAGGCGGCCACTCAGGTGACGCCGGCCGATGAGGTTCCTGTCGGCTGGATGGGGTTGGACATCGGACCCGCCGCAACGGCCGTCTACGTCGAGCGCATCCGCAACGCCAAGACCGTGCTGTGGAACGGACCGATGGGCGCTTTCGAGCTGGCACCGTTCGCCACCGCAACCCGCGCCGTCGCCGCCGCAGTTGCTGACTGTGCAGGAACGACAGTCGTTGGTGGCGGCGACAGCGTCGCTGCGATCACCCAGTTTGGCTTCGCCGATCAGGTCACTCACGTCTCGACCGGTGGGGGCGCCAGTCTCGAGTTGCTCGAGGGTCGCGCTCTGCCCGGTGTCGCCGCTATCCCGGAGGTTTCATCATGAGTCGTCGCCCATTGGTTGCCGGCAACTGGAAGATGTTCAAGACGCGTGCCGAGGCACGCGCATTTGCCGAGACGCTCGCGGAAAACTTGGCGCAGGCCGATGGGGTCGACCTCGCGATCTGCCCACCGTTTACGTCAATCGACGTTGTGGCGACGATCCTGCAGGGCACCGGGGTCGGTGTCTTTGGTCAGACGGCTCACGAGAACGAAAACGGTGCGCACACGGGAGAAGTATCGATGGGCATGTTGGCGGACGCCGGCGCAAGCGGTGTGTTGCTTGGACATTCCGAGCGTCGCGCCGATTGTGCTGAGACCGATCAGGCGCTGGCGCGCAAGGTACCGGCTGCACTGGCGGCGGGCCTCACGCCGGTCTTGTGCGTCGGTGAGTCAGAGTTCGAGCGCGATTCGGGCAGCACGAAGTCGATCCTCGATACGCAAGTTCGCGAGGGTCTCTCCGGTGTGCCCAAGGATCGCCTCGGCGACGTGGTCGTGGCCTACGAGCCAATTTGGGCAATTGGAACCGGAAAGTCGGCGACGCCCGAGATTGCGCAGGAGGCACATGCCTGGATTCGCGAAGAGCTGCGCTCACTCGCCGGTGACACAGCCGACTGCGATGCGGATTTTATACGGCGGCTCCGTCAAGCCAGAGAACGCGGCCGAGCTGATGGCGCTCCCCGACGTGGATGGTGCGCTCGTTGGTGGAGCCGCGCTTGACGCACTCAGCCTGCTGGCGATTGCGGCGGCCGCACGGCCGTGACCACGCCCGTTGTCCTCGTCATCCTCGATGGCTGGGGCATTGCGCCACCAGGGCCCGGCAACGCAGTCGAGCTCGCCGACACGCCCGTCTTCAATCAACTGTGGTGTGATTGCCCCCATGGCGAGTTGGTTGCCTCCGGACGCGAGGTAGGACTCCCTGAGGGGCAGATGGGCAATTCGGAGGTCGGGCATCTTGCAATCGGCGCCGGTCGGGTTGTTGCTCAAGATCTGGTGCGGGTCTCTGACGCAGCGGCTGACAATTTTCGGAACACGCCCGCTTTGGTTGCAGCCTGCGAACGGGCACGGGCTGGCTCGGGCACGCTCCATATCGTTGGTCTGGTCTCCGACGGAGGCGTGCATAGCCACGTCGACCACCTGCGCGGCCTCGTGCGACTGGCAACGTCGATCGGGGTGCCCAATGTCGCGGTGCACGCGATTACCGACGGGCGTGACGTCTCGCCGGAGCAGGCACTCGGCCTCTTGATCGAGCTGGAGAGCGAGTGGGTCGGCGGGACCTGCGCGCATCGTCGACGTCTGCGGCCGGATCCACGCGATGGATCGCGATCAGCGCTGGGAACGCACCGAGCGAGCCTGGCGTCTGTACACAGAGGGCGCCGGAGCGCACAGTGCGTCCGTCCAGGGAGCGATCGCTGCTTCGTACGACGCTGGCAGCTCTGACGAATTCGTCGAGCCGACGGTGATCGGCGATGGAAGCGGCCGCATCGAACATGACGATGAGATCATCTTTCTCAACTTTCGTCCGGATCGAGCGCGGCAGATCTGCATGGCTCTCGCCGATGATCGGTTCGACGCCTTCGATCGTGGTCAGCACGGTCCGGCGCGACTGACGGCGATGACCGCGTACTGGGATGGTCAACCCGGCGCGATCGCGTTCCCAGAGGACCGGCCCGATAACGTCTTGGCGGACGCGCTCGAAGCGGCCGGCGTCACGCAACTCCACGTCGCCGAGACCGAGAAGTATGCTCACGTGACGTACTTCTTCAATGGTGGACGCGAGCTCGAACACACGGGGGAGACGCGGAGCATGATTCCCTCGCCCCGCGATGTTGCAACGTACGACCTTAAGCCCGAGATGAGTGCTGCCGGCGTCGCCTCCGCTGCAATCGCAGGCATTCGAGATGGCGAGACGCGATTCGTGATCGTCAACTTTGCGAACCCCGACATGGTCGGGCACACGGGAGACATCCCTGCCGTCATCTGTGCGGTCGAGGAAGTCGATCGGCAGCTTGGCCACGTTGTCGATGCGGTGCGCGCCGCCGGTGGAATCGCGCTGATCACCGCCGATCACGGCAACGCAGAACAGATGCTGGAGTCGTCTGGCAAGCCCCATACGGCGCATACGACGAATCCCGTTCCTCTGATCCTTGTCGGCTCGGATCGCGGGCTCGCAGCGACGGGACGTCTCGCGGATCTCGCACCGACGCTACTCGCGTTGCTCGACGTGCCGATCCCCTCACAGATGACGGGTGATTCGCTCCTCAGGTAGTTCGCTCACTCCATGTCGGACACCACAAGTGCGCACTTGTCATGTCCGGCTTGGCACGCGGGTGGGATTGGTGGTGCGGTCGGTGGCTACATGCCGAACAGCAGGCGATCGGCGAACTGAGGCGGAAGGCCGGCGTCCGTGATCTCCTTGGCCGCCGTTGCGGTGTCGTAGACGACGCGGCGGAATTCGACGCGGACCGGTACGTCGTCGTCGATGTCGAGGACGAGATACGACGCGCGACTATCTCCATCGCGCGGTTGTCCAACAGAGCCAGGGTTCGCGAATAAGCGGACGTCGTCGGCCAGGATCTCTTCGCGGCCGGGTGGCGCATGACCACCAGTCACTCGATCGCCGACGCTACGCGCCGACATTGGCACGTGTGTGTGGCCTACCAATACGACTTTGGCATCGGGTGCATGTGCAAGCGCAATTGAAGCGCCTGGACCATCGATCACGTACTCCCAGATCGGGTCACGGGGCGAGCCGTGGGCGAGTGTTACTGCGTCGATGCTATCGATCGGCTCGAGTGTCGCCAGCCAGGCCTCTTGCTCGGCACCCAAGACCTCGCGGGTCCAGCGGGCGGCGCGTCCGGCGTCGTCGCCGAAGCGCGCGACGTTGACCTTGCCCAAAACGGCGAGGTCGTGGTTGCCGGCCAGCACGACGTCTGCGCGCGCGCGGATCAGATCAACGCACTCATTCGGACGTGCGCCATAGCCGACCGTGTCACCCAAACACCAGAGCGCATCGAAGCGATCGCCCTCTGCATCCAGCACGGCTTCGAGCGCCTGCAGATTGCCATGAATATCGGAAAGAACGACGACGCGCATCTCCCCACACGATAGGCGAGATGTCGCGCTACACACTCGGAGTAGACTGCGACCATGGATCAGAATGAACAGCCCGAACGACAGCTAAACATCCACTTCACGCCCGAAGAGATGGCGGGACACTACGCCAACTTTGCGAACGTGTCGCACTCGGATTATGAGTTCACAATTACGTTCGCGCGCGTCGATCACGAGTTCGACGGACCGGAGATTCCTGGCGTGGTCGTCAGTCGCATCAATCTCTCGCCTCAGTTCATGGGCGAATTGCTTGACGCGATCCACGACAACTACGACAAGTGGTCGGCGCGCGAGAGCATTCGCGACCTGCCCGAGGTCGGCGACGACCACCTGGAGGCATAGCCTCGCTTCGGCTCGTGGTCGTCGGACGTGCTCGTGGCGGTCTCGCGGAGGCTGCGGCCGATTACGAGGCACGGATCGCGAAGCTCGCGAAGTTTGAGGTCGTGGTCGTCAAGGACGAGCCGCTTGGGCGCGGCACGGCAGTCGAGATTCGTCAGCGCGAGGGAGACCGCATCGCGGCTGCGACGGAGGGTTGGACGCTGGTCTCGTTCGATCGCAATGGCGCGCAGATCACCAGCGAGCGACTGGCCGAGTTAGTGGGCGAACTGGAAGAGCGCGCTCCTCAAAAGACGGCCTTCGTCGTTGGAGGTGCCGAAGGGATCGACCCCCGCATCCTCGCGGCGAGCCAGCACCAATTGGCGTTTGGGCGAGCGACTCTGCCACACCAACTGGCACGTGTCGTCGCGGTCGAGCAGCTGTACCGCGCGCTCACGATCCGTCGCGGGCTGCCTTACCACCGATAGCACCAGCGCCGCGGCGCCAGTGCTTTGCCACGATTCGCGTGTGATCGATCCCGTCGCCGACCTGCACGCCGCCCTCACCTCTGCGGTCGCCGGCCTGACGGGGGGAGACGTGCCCGAGCTCGGACTCGAACGCCCAGGCAACCCCGAGCATGGCGATTACGCGACGAGTGTTGCGATGCGACTCGCCCCGCTGCTTGGTAAGTCTCCGCGAGAGATTGCACAAGAGCTCGCCACGATCGTCGAGGGCTTCCCCGCGATCGCCTCCGTTGAAATCGCCGGACCCGGGTTCCTTAATCTCCGGCTCTCGGATGACTGGTACCGCGAAGCCTTGTCGGCGATGCTGACGGCGGGGAGCGATTTCGGTCGTCACGCGCCCGTTGCTGGCATTGAGACGTTGGTGGAGTTCGTCTCTGCCAACCCCACGGGCGACCTTACGATCGGCTCTGCCCGCAACGCCGCCTACGGAGACTGCGTCTCGCGGCTCCTGGACTTTGCCGGGCAGACGGTGACGCGGGAGTACTACTTCAACGACGCGGGCAATCAGATCAATCTGTTTGGTCAGTCGGTTCGTGCGCGGCGCCTCGGCGAGGAGATACCCGAGGGTGGCTATCCCGGCGACGAGATTCTTGAGGTCGCGACCGCGCTTGACCTGCCAAACGACGCGCCGCTCGACGACTGGACGACGCAAGGCGTTGCAGTGATGATCGAGCGCATCCGTAGCGGGCTCGAGCGGATGCGTGTCACGTTCGACCTCTGGACGAGCGAGCAGACGCTCCACGCAAGCGGTGCTGTAACTGCAGCGATCGACCGCGCGCGCAGCGAAGGACACGTCTTCGAGCAAGACGGCGCCACGTGGCTGCGTACCACCACCTTCGGCGATGACAAGGATCGCGTGCTGCTGAAGGCAGATGGCGAGACGACCTATTTTGCGGCCGACCTTGCCTACATCGATCTCAAGTTCAAGCGTGGTGCCACCCGAGCAATCTATGTGCTCGGCGCCGATCATCATGGCTACATCCAGCGCCTTAAGGCCGGCGCAGCCTGTCTTGGTCTCGATGCCGACGCCGTCGAAGTGTTGATCTACCAGCTCGTGACGGTCAGTGGCGAACGAATGGGGAAGCGTCGCGGCAACGTGATCACCCTCAACGAGTTGGCCGAGGCAATTGGCGTCGACGCAGCCCGCTACTTCCTCGTCGAGCGCTCGCACGATCAGATGCTCGACATCGATCTTGATCTGGCGGTCGAGACCAGCAGCAAGAATCCCGTCTTCTACGTCCAGTACGCACATGCTCGTTGCCAGTCGATTTTGCGGAAGGCAGCGGAAGAGGGACTCGAGGTTGCTGGCGTTGGTCCCACGCACGTGCCCGAAGGGCCCGAGCGGACGCTGGTACGACGACTTGCGGAGTGGCCGGATATTGCGGCGACGGCGGCAGAGCTTCGTGCTCCTCATCGCATTGTCACTTGGGTCCACGAACTTGCAGCGGATTTTCACGCGTTTCATCACGACCTTCACGTGCTCCACGAGGATGCCGACACGCGTGCGTTCCGTCTCTCAACCGTGCGTGCCACGGGCGAGGCGCTCACGCGCGGGCTCGGGCTCATTGGCGTCGACGCCCCGGACCGCATGTGATCGACGTTCGCTGTATTTTGGCGGACGAGGGTCGCCTGTTGCGCGAGGTGCGGCTGGCCGCGCTGGCGAACGCCCCCGGCGCATTTCTCGAGACCTTCGCAGAGGTTGCGGCCGACACGGACGATGTTTGGGATGCCCGCGCAGCCTCGAGCACGGGCGAAGGTGACGCGTTGGTCATGCTGGCACTGCACGAGGGGATGCCGGTTGGCATGGCGGGAGTTGCACGCGAGTTTGGACAGCGTCGGCGTCATCGCGCGACGCTTTGGGGTGTCTGGCTCGATCCCGCCTACCGAGGGCGTGGTGTGGGGCGTCAGCTCGTGACGACCGCTCTTGATTGGGGCCGCGATCGTGGCGTGAGAGCCGTCTATCTCGAGGTGGTTGAGAATGAAGATCCGAGCTGGAGCCTCTATGGTCGACTCGGGTTTGTGCGACGAGACGTCGACCCATTCGGGGCGCATGTTGATGGTCACGACGTTGCGCTTGAGCACCTCGTGCTCGTGCTTTAGCGTCGCTGGAACAGTCTCGTTGGGCAGGAAGATGCGTGTTGGAGGGGAAACCGCTCACTGTTGCATTTGACGCAGGGCGTCGTGAAGCCAGTGCTACAAACGGTTTCGTGGTATCAACCGCTTCGCGGGCGGCTGCGAAGTATAATCTGCGTCACAAAAGGAGTTAAGACATGAGCAGCACCATTGCAGCACCTCTAACCAGCAGCGATTACCGCGTTGCCGACCTCGCGCTCGCCGAGTGGGGCCGCAAGGAGATCACGACTTGCCGAGCACGAGATGCCCGGCCTGATGTCGCTGCGCGAAGAGTATGCCGCCGAGCAGCCGCTTGCCGGGTGCCCGCATCACGGGCTCTCTGCACATGACGATTCAGACGGCTGTGCTCGATCGAGACGCTGGTCGCGCTCGGCGCCGAGGTGCGCTGGGCGTCGTGCAACATCTTCTCCACCCAGGATCACGCCGCTGCTGCGATCGCTGTCGGTCCGCAGGGCACGGTTGACGAGCCGCGCGGTGTCCCCGTCTTCGCCTGGAAGGGCGAGACGCTCGAGGAGTACTGGTGGTGCACCGAGCAGGCGCATCACGTGGCCGGACGGCTGGCACCGAACATGATCCTCGACGACGGCGGCGACGCCACGATGCTCGTGCACAAGGGCCGCGAGTACGAGCTGGCTGGCGCAGTGCCAGATCCCTGCGACGGATGACGTCCGAGGAGTTCCAGGTCATTCTTGACGCTGCTGCAGGCCTCCGTCGCTGCTGACAATTCGAAGTGGACGACGATCGCCGCCGGCATCAAGGGCGTCACCGAAGAGACCACGACGGGCGTGCTGCGTCTGGCGCAGATGTTCGACGAGGGCACGCTGCTGTTCCCGGCGATCAATGTCAACGACTCCGTCACCAAGAGCAAGTTCGACAACCTCTACGGCTGCCGCCACTCGCTCGTCGACGGCATCAACCGCGGCACCGATCGTGATGCTCGCGGGCAAGATGGCAGTCGTCTGCGGCTTCGGCGATGTCGGCAAGGGCTCGCGCCGAGTCGCTGCGCGGTACAGGGTGCCCGCGTTGCGATCGCCGAGATCGACCCGATCTGCGCGCTGCAGGCACTGATGGAGGGCTACGACGTCGTGACGCCTCGACGACGTCATCGCGCAGCGCCGACATCATCATCACTGCGACCGGCAACCGAGACATCGTCACGGTCGAGCACATGGCGACGATGAAGAACAAGGCCGATCGCTCGGCAACATCGGTCACTTCGACAACGAGATCGACATGGCCGCGTTGGCCGAGTATCCCGGTATTCGCCGCGAGCAACGTCAAGCCGCAGGTTGACGAGTGGTTCTTCGAGGATGGTCACGCGATCATCGTTTTGAGCGAAGGTCGCCTGCTCAACCTTGGCAACGCCACGGGCCACCCGAGTTTCGTCATGAGCGCCTCGTTCACAAACCAGGTGCATCGCTCAGATCGAGCTGTTCACGGCACACCAAGGACTATCCACTGGGTGTTCACGTCCTGCCGAAGCATCTCGACGAGAAGGTCGCGCGGCTGCATGTCACCGCGCTTGGTGGCCAGCTGACCGAGCTGCGTCCCGATCAGGCCGCCTACATTGGCGTCCCAGTCGAGGGTCCGTACAAGGCCGATCGGTACCGCTACTAAGCGGACCGTTCGTTAGGCTGGTCTGATGGTTGAAGACCGAGATGTGGTGATCATTGGCGGCGGCATCGCCGGGATGACTGCTGCGCGCGAACTCCGAGACGTCGACCCTCTGATTCTTGAGGCGTCCGATCGTGTCGGAGGTCGCGTCTGGTCCAAGCGGCGCGGCGACCTGGCGTTGTCGGTCGGCGCCCATATGTTTCCGCCGCCCGATTCGATCATTGGGCGTCAGGTCGACGAGTTCGGGCTTGACGTTTTACCGATCACCGGGTCGATGCTTAACATCGCGATGAACGACCGCATCGTCGCGGGCGCGCGCCCGGAGGCGTTTCCGCTCAAGCTCGCACTGTCGCTCGGTGGGCGCGTGTCCTTCGCGCGGGCGGGGCTCAAGGTGCGCAAGGCCGTAGCCGAGCACGAACGGGCTGTTGTCCGTCGCCCAGGTGATACCGAGGCGATGATTCGCGTGCGTTCGATGGAGGCCGGGGGAGACATCTCGTTCGGCGACTATCTCGGGTCTCTTCACCCGGAGGCAGAGCGAATCTTCCAGGCACTGTGTAATCGCTCGAGTGGTGATCTGGACTCGATCACGAAGGCATCGATGGCGACGCTGTTTGCTCACGCTTGGGATTCGGGCGATCTCGGACGCAACATGCGCGGCGGGTCTGGATTGTTAGTTGAAGCCCTGGGAGAAGACCTCGCGCCACAGATTCGGCTCCAGACCGCTGTCACTCGCATGACGATCACGAGCACGGGCGTTGATGTCGACTACGTCGGCCCAGACGGGGCCGGCACAATTCGTGCACGCACGGTGGTCCTCGCGATTCCGGCGCCGTTGATTCCTGCGTTGTTCGGAGAGTCGTTACCTGCCGACACGGCCTCTGCTCTCGCGCGCATCACGATCGGCCCAACCACAGTGCTCAGCGTGCTCACCGATGAGACTGAGTCGATGCCATGGGACGACATCTACTCGCTCCACTCGACTCCGACTGTCGATTCAACATGTTCTTCAACCATTCGAATGCGTTGCACGCGACGGGTGCCGCAAAGCAGGAGTCTGTTGATGATCTATGGCGGCGGAGAGGCGCGGCTCGGCCGCTGGCGGCGCTGACGGACGCTCAGAAGGAGCAGGCCTTCCTCGACGATCTCCACCGGCTCTATCCTCAGACCCGCGGGCACATCGCCGAGACGTGGCTGATGCCGTGGCAGTACGCCGTACCGCATGCGACACCGGGTCGTTGGCGCGTTCAAGAGACGCTCGACCGAGGCATCGCCGATCGAGTGTTCTTGGCGGGAGACTGGGTTGGTGCAGTTTGGAGCGAGTGGAGACGGCCGCAGGAGACGGGCGTTGACGCGGCGGCAGCCGCCAGGCGCGTGTTGAGTGATGATCGGGCGTGATCACGTTGTTACCGTGTCACCGCCGACCCCGTAGGAGTGCCAGATGACGTCGATCGATGATCTCAAGGGATTTAGCTATCCACTGACACCAGGTGGCAAGTCGTCGCTCGTTGGCGACATGCCGTGGCACTACGCCACCGAGTACCTCAACATCGCCTACCGCACCGACCCTGCCGTGATCGCCTCGTATCTGCCGGCACCGCTCGAGCCAGGCCCAGAGCCCGACATGGCCTACGTTGCGTTTAGTCGCTGGTGGTCCGTCTGGGATTCCGAGCAAGACCGTAGCGTTCGTCAGCGAGCGCACGCAGTATCAGGGCCGCGATCTGGGTCAACTGCTCCTACAAAGGGGAGCCCGGGCAGATCTGCCTCCAGATCTGGGTCAGCAACGACTTCACGATGGCGCGCGGTTGGTTTATGGGCTTCGCCAAGAAGCTCGGTCAGGTGCATGTCACCGACTACCACCCGCTCAACCCCGTGCAGCAGCCACTTGGACCAGGCAGTCGCCTCAAGGGCTACGTCGTGGCGCATGGTGAGCGGCTGATCGAGGGCACGATGGAGGTCGAGCGCCGGATCACACGTGAGGAACTCCCGCCGCCGATGGGCCGTCCACTGTTCCACATTCGTCACTTTCCGAGCATCGTGCGGGGAGCTAAGCCGTCGGTGCTCGAACTTGTCAAACTGGGCGCAGAGAACATGACCTTCGGCGAAGAGCTTTGGGCCGGCAAAGGTGACTTGACGTTCCTACCTTCGGAGATCGAGGAGCACATGGCACTCGCGCCGACGGAGATCGTCGGTGCCTATCGGTATTCCTCCGGCTACACATTCCCCGGTGGAGAAGTGCTGCATTCCTGGGCCTAGGGCCGATTCAGGCACCCTCGCTTCATTCGCTCCACGTGCAATCTAATGCGGTGGAGAGTCGCTCCTGTTCGCCTATGATCCCGTTCCACGCGGGCGTAGCTCAGTTGGTAGAGCGACAGCTTCCCAAGCTGTAGGTCGTGGGTTCGAGACCCATCGCCCGCTCTAAAGTCTAATCGCGGCAAGCCCCTCGAGCTTAGTCGTAATCGGACGCGCCGTGAAATCGCGAGGACGCACAGGCCGACGAGGTACAGAATCCGCAGCGGCGCCGGCGAGCAGTAGACCATTCCAACCCCCGGCGCGTAGACCGCTTCCCGGCTTGCCACTGGCTGAAGTCGGCGTCGGCGGCGTTGCGTGAGGCCTCGGTGGTGCTTTCTGTGACTGCCGCCGCCAGCGTCGCCACCTACGCCCGCCTGTTTGCTTCGTTTTTTCGCTCCTGGGGGGTTCGCGGGAACGGTTTTGGGAACGCACGATCGGCGCGGCTACTTGAACGTGTAGCTCTTGGTGTTCACCGTGCCGCTAACGGAGCCCTGCTTTGGCGTTACTGCGGCAAGCCACTTGCCCTTCGCGAGCTTGATCGTGCAGGAGCGACCAGCGACCAGCGACGTACCGCGCTTAATCGTGACGGTCTTGCAGGATCCCGTCTTCGTCATCTGCCCGCTTGTTGCGGTGAGCGTGTAGGTAACGCCAACTACCGGGGTGATCCCAGCGGTGATGCTCTTCGCTTTCGCTGATGAGGCCCAAGTTACGAAGGGCTTTGCTGGCGTGGGCGTGGGCGTTGGCGTTGGCGTGGGCGCGGGCGTTGGCGTTGGCGTGGGCGTGGGCGTTGGCTTTTGCGGGGCCGGCGCAGCGGCTGGCGTGGCGCTCACCGCGCTCGACTCGGCGCTTGTGCCTTCGCTGTTGACGGCGCGTAGTTTGATTTGGTAGGTGGTGCCGTTGGTTAGGCCGCTGATAGCGATTGGTGAGGCGGCTGAGGTGGGGCTGCGCGTGGTCCAAGTTGCGCCGTCGTTGGTGGAGTATTCGTAGTTGCGTGATCGCAGCGCCGTTGCCTGAGCCAGCCGTGAACGCGATGGTTGCGCTGCCATCACCTGGCGTTGCGGCAAGGCCCGTTGGCGCGGCCGGCGCAGCGGCTGGCGTGACGCTCACTGCGCTCGACGCGGCGCCTGTGCCTTGCGCTGTTGATCGCGCGTAGTTTGATTTGGTAGGTCGTGCCGTTAGTTAGGCCGCTGATAGCGATTGGTGAGGCGTCTGAGCTGGGGCTGCGCGCGGTCCAAGTTGCGCCGTCGTCGGTTGAGTATTGGTAGTTGCTGATCGCAGCGCCGTTGTCAGCGCCAGCCGTGAACGCGATCGACGCGCTGCCATCACCTGGCGTTGCGGCAAGGCTCGTTGGCGCGGCCGGCGCAGCGCGCTGGCGTGACCGCACTCGACGCACTCGACGCACTACTCGTCCCCGCAGCATTCGTTGCTGTCACGGTAATTTACGTGGTAACTCGTGCCATTCATCAAATCCGTCACCGTGCATGACCGAGGACCAGTCGTCCACGAGCACGACGCGCCATCAGGACTCGCCGTGACGGTATACCCCGTAATTCGTCGAACGCACCATCCGACGCCGGAGCCAGTCCATGAACACAACACTCTGCGCATTCGCACCACCTGGCGTACCCGACACAGCTCGTTGGAACGACCCGGCGTAGTACGCTGGCGTGACGCTCACCGCGCTCGACTCTGCGCCTGTGCCAGCGCTGTTGACGGCGCGTAGTTTGATTTGGTAGGTCGTGCCGTTCGTTAGGTCGCTGATAGCGATTGGTGAGGCGGCTGAGGTGGGGCTGCGCGCGGTCCAAGTCTGCGCCGTTGTTGGTCGAGTATTGGTAGTTGCTGATCGCAGCGCCGTTGCCTGCGCCAGCCGTGAACGCGATCGACGCGCTGCGATCACCTGGCGTTGCAACAAGGCTCGTTGGCGCGGCCGGCGCAGCGGCTGGCGTGACGCTCACCGCGCTCGACTCGGCGCCTGTGCCAGCGCTGTTGATCGC
>CAXNKU010000017.1:0-33155 GCA_964203045.1 Gaiellales bacterium | reverse complement strand
TGGAGGGAGTATGACGACGCCAACGCGTGGATCAGCATCGAGCGACGGCGCGAAACTGCACGGCTCTGTAACGGAGTTGCACAGACGGCGCGTAATCCAGTTTCCGGCCTTGCGGACATGATGGGCCCGGGCCCATCATGTCCGGAGTGCACAGTGGGGCTGGTTCCACTCTCGCTCAACAAAGCCGATCTGTGTCCGTATCGTGGACTGATACCGCGACGACGAAGCGCTTGGGGCGCCGCCGTATGCCGTCGCTCAAAAGGGCGCATTTACGCGTCGTGATTCTGCACTCGCCCTTGCGCCTGACCGTGGAGTCAGGATATCGTGAAGCGTATGGAACCTCACTCCGTAATTGTCGTCGGCGCCGGGTTCTCTGGACTGATCGCCGCCGAGTCACTCGTCAACGCCGGTTGGGACGTCACGGTGCTCGAAGCCCGCGACCGCGTGGGTGGTCGTGCTTGGACCGACCATCTGCCCGACGGCACGATCATCGAGCGTGGCGCAGAGTGGGTCGAGGACGTACAGGTCGAGATGGTCTCCCTCTGTGCCCGCCTCGGCATCCCCCTCGCGCGGACGGGCATGAGCTACCACGATCGTCGTCCCGTCGGCGGTCCGCCCGTTTCGGATGACGAACTGGCCACCGGCCGTGCCGCGCTGCGCGCCCTATTCGCCGAACTCGGCGATGAGGCGTACGACATCTCCGTCGCCGACGCAATCGAACGACTCGACCAGCCTGAGGGCGTCAAAATTGCGTTTCGTGCTCGTATCGAGTGCACCAGTGGCGCTCCTGCGACGGAATTGGCGGCCTGGCACCTGCTGCATCTCGCCTCGGCACCCGAGCAGGTCGACTCGCCGCGCATCGGCACCGGTAGCGATGCACCAACGCGCGCACTCGCCGCGATCCTTGGCGACCGCATTCGCCTGAGTGAGCCAGTGCTCGAGATCGCAATCGATGACGATGGCGTTTCGGTGCAGACCACGAAGGGAGCACATCGCGCCGCCCAGATCGTCTTGGCGCTACCCAAGCCGATCCTCGTGCAAGCACCGTTTGCTGCGCTGCTCCCCGCCGAGGTGTTGGCCGCCGCGAGCACGTTTGGCGTCTCTCATGCCGCCAAGCTCTTCGTTCCGCTGCTGGGTGCTGCAGAGCCGAGCGCGGTGCTCGATACCCGTCATGACTATTGGGTCTGGACTGCCAATCAAGGTGACGAGGGGCTCCGTCCTGTCCTCGCTGGCTTTATGGGTTCGCAACCGATGCTCGATCTGCTCGAGGTAGAGCGCGACGGCACCGCGTGGGCGCGCAGCGTCGCCGAGGTTCGCCCCGATCTCGAACTCGACTTCGACGCCGCCGGCACGCAAACGTGGCACGACGATCCCTATGCACAGGGCATCTACACCCATGTCCGTCCCGGCGACCGACCGAACGACGCACTCCTTCGCCAACGCCATGGACGACTTGTCTTAGCTGGCGAGTTTACCGACGACGTCTGGTCGGGCTTTATGGAAGGCGCAATCCGTAGTGGACAGCGCGCAGCCAGCCTGCTCGAGCCCACGCTGCCCGGACCTGCTGCAGCCACGCACTAACCGAAGGCAGCAGCAAAAAAATTTGCGGCCTCGGCTATGCAGGCAGCATCCGATCGCGGTCGGCCAGCAGCCGCCGTTGCGGCGCTAAAGCCAACCAGCGTCGGTGCACCAACGAGCTCCGTCAGGTCAAACCACGCTGCCCAACGGCGGTCGGGACCCCCAACAACTCCAAAGCCCTGCGCCTGCGGCCACCAGCGATCGGAGTATTGGAGGATTACCTTTTCGAGCGAACCCATCCGGAGCCCGTCAATCGCCAATCGTGCCGAGGTCGGCAGACCTTCGATGCGCAACGCGCGACGCTGCAGGATGCTGAGTGGTACCGCGACCACGACCCCATCGGCGCCCAAAATCTCACCGGAGCGGAGCGTCACCGCGGCTTGGCCACTGCGAGCGCTGACGGCGATCGCCGGCGAAGAAAGGCGAACAGCGATTCCCCGGGCGAGTTCGTTCGGCACTACGTTGTAGCCGCCTTTGACAAACGCATCACCGCCATGCAACCAGTCGCCTTCATAGAGGGCCTGGGCGCCGAGCAGTGCGGGGCCAAGTCCATACTCTTGCGTGAGATGTGTCTCGACCAACCAATTGTTGAGCACGCTTGACTGCCACCCCGAGGCCCGAAGAACAGCACCCACCGATGCTGCGATCGGAGAGGGACGCGACTCCATCTTGGTGACGATCCGATCGAGCTGCACCTCGGCAGGAGCGAGTCCCTTCAGTCGGGCTCCATCAATGGTGTGAACGACCTGATCGTCGTAGTTGGTTGGCACGAGCGTCGATCCGCCGCTGCGCACGAGCGCTGGCACAGGGTTTCGCTTTACGCCATGAACCCAGGCAGCACCAAGCTCGATTGGGGCACCCCATGAGGTGTCCGTCCAGACGCGTCCACCGATGCGATCGCGCGACTCGTGCACTACGACCGTCGCTCCCGCAGCCTTCAGCGCCTGCGCGGCTGCGAGCCCGGCTACGCCTGCTCCAATCACAACGACTGTCTTCGTGGCGCGCGCGACCCCACGCTCGATCAGAAGCCGCGCAGCGTTCTGCCCCGAGCGGTAGGCCCCCTGGACCGTCGCTGGATGCGCCGAGTTGACATGCTCTCCCGCCAACACCACCCGGCCTGAAACAACGGTGGACGCGAGCGTCTCTCGCACAGACGGCGCAGTGCCAACGGGCAACGCGGAGTACGAGCCCAACGACCACGGATCGGTATCCCACCGCGTCACCAGTCCGCGTGTTGGACCACGCGGCACCTGCCGACGCGCACCCGCGGTCGTCGCGCCGCTCCCAAGCGTGGAGAGCAGCATCGAGCCCACGAGGAACGTTCGTCGACTGAACGGCAACGCTCTGGGGATCCGATCGTTCAATAGGGGCGCCTGGATTTGAACCAGGGCCTGACCGGTTATGAGCCGGGTGCTCTACCGCTGAGCTACGCCCCTCTACCCGCAGAGAATACGCGCCCGACACCGTACGCTGTCGCCATGGCGCGGATCAAGCCAACTCACCTGATCGCTGGTGTGCTCGGCATTGCGATTGTGGCCGGCACATTCTTGGTTGTCTTGCCTGAGGTGGCGAGCTACGGGAGTGTCATCGACCAGTTCCAGCAGCTGACGTCGCTCCAGCTGATGTTGCTCGTCGGATTCGCCGTTCTCAACGTGTTGACCTTCGCGCCACCACTGCAATCTGCCCTTTCTGGGCTCGGTTTCTGGCGGGCCTTGAGTTCTTCTCAGATTAGTGCCGCCTTCTCGCACGCAGTACCCGCGGGTGATGCCCTCGGCATGGGGGCACAGGTCGCGCTCTATCGTCGCTGGGGCTTTGGAGCCCAGCCGATTGCGGTCGCCTTGACACTTGTGGGAGCCGCAAACGCGATCTTCTTTGTCGCCTTGCCGCCGCTCGGCCTCCTGCTGCTGCAGCTTGATGGCGAGGGTCGAACAGGTCTGCTCGTGATCGCCCTCGGAGCATTGACTCTCGTCGCCGTGCTGATTGGCGTGATCGTGCGGTCGATCCGCCACGAGCCCGCAGCACGGAGCGCGGGCACGACCGCTGCGCGCCTCGCATCCCCACTTCTGCGGCTAATGCGCAGGAAGCCGGCGGACGACTGGGGTCAACATGCAGTCGATTTTCGGGCCGAGGCGGTCGTCGTGCTGCGCCGGCGCTGGCTCGGACTCCTCGCCGCCACGCTGCTGTCGAACATCGCAGTCTTTGCCTGTGTCGTGGTCTCTCTTCGGGTCTGCGGTGCAGATCCTACACAGCTCTCGTGGCAGGAAATCCTCGTCGCGTGGTCGTTGACGCGACTCTTGCTCTTGATTCCGATCACCCCCGGTGGCGTCGGTTTTGTCGAGCTCGGCATGACAGGGTTGCTGGTGGCGTTCGGCGGCGATCACACGGCCGTCGTAGCGGGCGTCTTGCTCGAGCGAGCCTTGACGTTCTTGCCGCCGATCGCGCTCGGCATCATCTTTGGTGCCATCGTCGGCGTCGATCGCCGAGGCAACGTCGCGGCAGGCAGCTAGTCGACGTCGCCGTGGCGCGTTGGCGCACCGGCGACATCGAGCGCACGAGTCGCCCGTGCTGTCACGAGCTGATACAGCACCAGCAGCTGGGTGATGGCAAGCGCGTCGGAGCGATAGAGATCCATTCCGCGGGTGAACTGCCCGAGCCGGTCGAGCTGCAGATGGCGGGCGAAGTGCAGGCGATCCCAGATTGCTTCTTCGATTTCCTGCGCACGCCCCGGTGGCAGGATTCCCGGCACATTCAATAGCTGCTCTCCATGAGGCAACGCCGTAATCGTGAGGTCGTCTGGCCCCTCGCCGCCAAGACCTGACAGATCTGGATGAGGCACTGTCGGTCGCAGCAGAATCTCTGCGTCGAGGTTCTTCTCCTCGGGCCGGCTGCCATGACGAAACGTAATCACAAGATCGGCATAGGCCCGCTGCGGTCGCACCCACTTGACGGAGTCGCGCTCGCGATGATCCATCTCATCGAGCACCTCGTCGGTGGTGTATCCGCGTCGTGTGGTGTCACGCAGCAACTTCCACGCGCGTCGGATCTCCTCGGGCGGATCCATGTAGACCGTGCAATCAAAGCGCCGACGCAATTCTTCTGTTTGCAGGCAAAGCAAGCCGTCGACCACTGTGTAGGGGCCTGGCTGGAGGTAGTGAGGCGGGCCGAGCGAGCCATCCGTATGGCGATAGGTCGGCTTGAGAATCGCGCGCTGCGTCGACAGCGTCTCGAGGTCACGGGCCATGATGTCGAGATAATTGGCGTCGGGATTAAGTGGCGTGATACCCATCACCTTCCGCTGCGCTCGGTCGTAGCGGTGGTAGTCGTCCGTGGGGACGTGGGCGACCTGTTCCTCGCCGAGCACGCGAGCCAAACCACGCGTCAGCGTCGTCTTGCCACTCGCCGAGTCGCCGACCACAGCCAGCATGGTCGAGGGGGCGACGCCTTGACGGATTCCTGTCATGACAGAATCGTGGCAGGTTCCAACGCAGGGGTGTCCGCTTATGCTCGCCAGACCTGTCGTCGACACGCAAAACGCGGTAGCATCGCCCCATGGAGCCGGCTGAGGGAACCTCTCGACGAAGTGCGTTTTACGAGACACGGTCGATCAGCCGCGACGTCGTCGTGCCGGAGTATCCCGAACTCGGCCTGATCGCCTTCGATAGCCCCAACGATCCAGAGCCCTCGGTGCGTGTTGAGGGCGGGAGGATCGTCGAGATCGACGGTCGTTCGGAAACCGAATTCGATTTGATCGATGCGTTCCTCGCGACGCACGGGATCAATCCGACTGTCGCCGAGGAGGCGATGGCGCTCGATGACATCACCTTCGCGCGCATGTTGTGCGGACACGACGTACCTCGCACGGAGATTCTGCGTCTCGTTGAGGGCATGACTCCCGCCAAGGTAGCGCGCATTCTGAGTCTCCTCAGTCCGCTTGAGCTGATGCAGGCGATGGCCAAGATGCGTGCTCGTCGCACACCATCAATCCAAGCGCACGTCACCAATCGCATCGATCATCCGCTCTTGATCGCCGCCGATGCTGCGAGTGCCGTTGCGCTCGGCTTCCGCGAGCTCGAGACCACCGTCCCCGTGCTGCGCGATGCACCACTCGTGGCGCTGGCTCTGCTGATCGGAAGTCAGGTTCCTGCGCCTGGCGCATTGACGCAGTGTTCGGTCGAAGAGAAGACCGAGCTCGAGTTAGGCCTGCGGGGTCTGACGACGTATGCCGAGACGGTCTCGGTCTATGGCACCGAGCAGGTCTTTCTCGATGGCGACGACACCCCCTGGTCGAAGGCCCTGCTCGCTTCTTCGTATGCGTCTCGCGGCCTCAAGATGCGCTTCACCTCGGGGTCGGGTGCCGAAGTTCTGATGGGTGGCGCCGAGGGTAAGTCGATGCTCTACCTCGAGGCGCGCTGCGTGGCAATCACGCGCGCGGCCGGCTCGCAGGGCACACAGAACGGCGGTATCGATGGCATCAACGTGACGGGCTCCGTGCCGAATGGCATGCGCGAGATCCTCGCCGAGAACGTCATGGCGACGCTCTATGGCCTGGAGTCGTGCACCGGCAACGACACACAGATGAGTGCGTCGGACATCCGTCGCACCGCGCACACGCTGCCATTGCTGCTCGCTGGCTCGGACTTTTTGTTCAGCGGCTTTGGTTCGATTCCCAGCTACGACAACACGTTTGGCGCCTCGAACTTCAATGCCGAAGACATCGACGACTACCTGATGGTCCAACGCGATTGGGGTTTTGAGGGCGTGCTGCGCTCGCAGGGCGATGACACCCTGCTGCCGCTCCGGCGCCGTGCTGCGGAGGCCTGTCGCGCAGTGCTTGACGAGTTGGACCTGATGACGTTCGACGATGCCGAGCTCGAGCGGGTCGTGACCGCCCACGGCAGCCTCGACGTCTCGGAACACCAGACCGACGAGACGGCACGTGCTGGCGACGCCATTATCGAGCGCGAGATCACCGCCGTCGATGTCGTGCGCGCGCTGTCGATTCGCGGCTTCGAGCTCGAGGCAGAACGCGTGCTCGAAATGACACGCCAGCGCCTGTTTGGCGACCACCTCCAAACCTCGGCAATCTTTGCCGAGGACATGAGCGTGCTGAGTGCCCTGACGGACCCGAACGACTATGCGGGGCCGGGCACAGGCTATCGCCCTGCGCCGTCTCGACTCGAGGAGATGGCGCGTGTTCGGCAAGAACGCTCTCATGTGGAGTTGCTCGCAGAGCAGGCGCCACACGCTGGGTGTGTCGTACTGACCGAGACCGGACCAGCCGCCGTGCGACCACGCCCGGACGAGGTTGTGGTTGGCATCTCCCCCGCCTTCGGCGTCGATGTCTGGCTGACGCTCTCTGGCCTGACAGTCGGCGAAGCCCTCCGTCAGATTCTCGCTGGCATCGAGGAAGAGGGCGTGGCCGCCCGCGTCGTGCGTGTCACCCATTCGCTGGACCTCGGCATGATCGGCTGGACGGCCGCCAACCTTTCGGGCAGTGGTGTAGCACTCGGCATTCAGGGCAAGGGCACCGCGTTGATTCATCGTGCCGACCTGCCAACCCTCGCCAACCTCGAGTTGTTGAGCATGGCCCCGCTGATCGACGGCTCACGCTATCGGCTGATGGGTCGTAACGCGGCACGCAATGCCCGCGGCGAGAAGCCATCGCCCGTGCTCTTGCCTGAGTCGGGCGAACCGATGGGACCGCGCTATCACGCGAAGGTTGTGGCCCTGATTAACCGCGAGAGCCAGTGCCTTCGCCACGGCGACCCGCAGGAGATTGAGGTGACATGGCCGAGTTGAGATATCCCCTCGGACAGCACAATCGTGCTGATATCCGCTCGCAGACAGGCAAGTCCGCCGACGGGCTGACCGTTGCCGACATTCGCAACGGCACGATTACGGCAGCCGATGCGGCCGTCGACCCCGACACGCTCCGCCGTCAGGCCGAGTTTGCTGAACAGGGGGGCAATCCGCAGTTGGCCGACAATCTCCGGCGCGGCGCCGAGCTCGCGCTGTTCTCCGACGATGACGTCCTGCGCTTCTATGACGCTCTCCGTCCCGGCCGTTCCTCGGTTGCGGAACTCCAGGGAATTGCGGCCGAGCTCGAAGCCGGTGGTGCTGAGCGCTGTGCAGCACTCGTCCACGAGGCAATTGCGCACTACAGCCGTCGCGGGCTGATCAGCTGACGTGCTCGTCGCCGGTGTTGATGTTGGCAATGCCACGACAGAGGTCGCGTTGGCACGCCTGGTCGTCGGCCAGCCACCCGAACACCTCAGCGTCACGCGTGGACCCACAACAGGGGCCAAGGGCACCGCGGAGTCTGCGCAGGGCGTGTTGGATCTGATCGAGCGAGCCAGCCGTCGACTGGGCGAGGCGCCCACGCGGATTCTGCTGGCAGATCTCCACCCCGTCGAGACCGGGCTTCGCGAATTAGCCGCAGACAGCGAAGAAGACCTTGGTGGTGTTGGCATCGCCCGCCCGGTCAGTGCCACGCCGTCCGGCGTTGGGGCTGCGGCGGGGCAGTTGATTGATTTGGCCGAACTGGTTGGAGATCCCTTGTCGGTACCTGTTATTCCGATTGTTGGCTTGATCGATTTCGACGCGGCCGCGGCTGCTCTCAATGCTGCCCGCGCGGCTGGCTGGCAGATCGTGGCGATCATCGTGGCCGGCGACGATGGCGTGCTGATCGGTAATCGCGTCGATGCCACGCTACCCATCGTCGACGAGGTGGCGGATACCGACGAGTTGCCACGAGGCGCACTGGGCTGCCGTTGAGGTGGCACCGCTGGGTGCAGCCGTTGTTCAGCTCGCCGATCCATTGCGCCTCGCCGTCTTGCTCTCGCTCGATCCCACGCGTGCTCGTGGTGCCCGCAACGCAGCCCGTGCGCTGCTCGGGCATCGCGCGGGCATCGCTGTCCGTCGCGAGGCCTCGGGTGGTACCACGGAACAGGAGCAGCCACGCCTCGCGACCCTCGCCGACGGGTCGACCCGCGCCATCGATATCAGCACCACGCCCCCGGGAGTCGGGGAGGTCGTTGCGATCGAGGGTATCGATGCCGACCTGATCGACGCCTTTTGGGCACCACTGCCCGAGGCAATCGACGACGCTGCGTTGTCGCTGCGCCTCCGCCAACGACGGGCCGTCGGGCTCGCCGTGCTCGCGCGCCGCAGCGACCGCGCACTTGAGCAGGCACTTGCAGACGGTTTTGCCGGCGAGGTTGTCGTCGTCGCAGCCGAGACTGCCGCAGCGGTCGCGGGTGCATCGACGACCCCAGGGGCCGGCCACGCGCCAATCGTGATTGACATGGGCGGCGGCACCGTCGACCTGCATGTCCAGCTCGAAAACCGCGAGGTTGCCATCGCAACGGCGGGAGCAGGCCTACTTGTCGACCGCATTTGCGGTGCGATTCTCGGAATCGACCCGCTGCGCGCCGAGCAGGCAAAAAGACATCCGAGCGTGCACGTCGAAACGCCATTCATCCTCCGACACGAGGATGGCAGCCGAACGTTTCTCACCTCCCCTGCTGCCCCTCAATCAGTCGCTCATCTCTGCATCACCGAACGTCAAGACGGCTCTCTCGACGCCCTCGAGAGTGATCTTGCGCCCGAGGTCTGGGCCCGCCTACGACGCGCGGCGAAACGTGCGATCATCGCCGGCAACTTGCGACGGGCAATCACCGCGGCCGGTGGACTCCCACGTGGCGAGCTCGCCGTCTTGGTTGGTGGCTGTGCCGAGGATGCCGAGATCGTCAGCGAGGTGTCGCTGGCACTCGCCGATCTCGACCTGGCGATTGCCCGAGGAGACGTCTTGGGCCAACACGGACCGCGCGCGGCCGTGGCAGTTGGCCTCGTGCTGCTCCACGCGGAGTCTCTATGAGCGCTCCAGCCGTGGTACTCGCCAGCACGAACGCAGAGTTGATCCGACTCGTCGCGGCTGCCTTTGAGGAAGAGGCCGTGCCGCTTCAGGTGCTGTCCGAACCGATCTCGGCACGAGCCGCCGCGGTACGCTCGCCGCTTGGTATTGGGCTTAGCGTCGATGGCGCCGAACTCGTCGTCGCCCTTTCGACTGGGACCACTGGCGCCTATTTCCAGGGCCCTGTCGGCGACGCTCGTCTGCTCGGTCGCGCAGCCGCTCGGCTCGCGGCACGACGACCATTGGGAGACTTCGGCACATGACCGCGATGCGTGCACTCGTGACCGGCGGTACCTCCGGCATTGGCGCTGCCATCTGTCGCCGGCTGGCCGCCGATGGCTGGCGCGTTGCGGTGGCCGGTCGCTCACAAACGCGTGCCGATGCACTGGCAGCCGAGATCGGTGGCGTGGCCATCGTCGGCGATGTCGCCGACCCCTCTGATGACACTGTCGACCGTGCTGCCACGGCATTGGGCGGTCTTGATGCGGTGCTGCTCAACGCGGGTGTGATCCTCGACGCCGATCTGCCAAGCACGCCCGATGCCGACTGGGACCTCCTGATGGACGTCAACGTCCTCGCCGTCCACCGTCAGGCACGCGCTGCGCTCCCTCACCTGCAGGCAACCCAGGGCTCGATCCTGGTCACCGCCTCCGATGCCGGCGTCTGGGGGGAGGCGCCGATTGCTGCGTACTCGATCGCCAAGCGCATGACGTTGACGATGACGCGCTGTCTCGCCGCAGAATGGGGCCCGGCAGGCGTCCGCGTCAACGCAATTTGTCCAGGCGATACGGCACCGGGAATGCTGACGACGACCGCTGGCCGACGCACGCCAGGAGCGACCGATGGCTGGCTTGCACCACCGCTGGGCACAATCGTTCGTGGCGAAGATGTCGCGGCGGCCGCGGCGTTCTTGGTCAGCGCCGATGCCTCCCGCATTTCCGGCACAGGCCTGCTGATCGACGCGGGCATGCGCTCGTCTGCGTCCGCCTGGCAGGCCCAATCAGGGGATGAACGATGACCCGCCTCGTGATCGGTACACACGGCGCCGTCGCGCAGGCCCTCGCCGAGGGCGCTCGCTTCGCCTCGTCGCCCGCGCGCACCACCGTCCGCGAGATCGTTCGTCGGGATCGCCCAACCGAGCTTGCGATTGTCGCGCTGCCGCCATCCCTTGGCTCGCTGGGTACGGTCGAGACGAGCGAGCTCGAGCGACTACTGGGCGAGACACTGACGGCTGCAGCCGCAGCAATTCAGACGTTGACCGAGCTCGACCATTCGGCCCGGGTCGTGATCGTCTGCCCCACCGGCGGTCTGCTGCCCGACCATTGCGATGGCGTGCGTTCGACGATCGCAGGAGGTTTGGTGATGCTGATGGAGGTCGCCTCGACGCTCCCGGGTATCAGCGTCAACGCACTCCTCGTGGCCGATGCAATACCCCCTGCTGAGGTCGCCACCGTCGCAAACCTGTTACTCGGCACTCGTGCCGAGTCGATCAATGGAACCACTATTCGCATGGACGGCGGCCACGATGCCGTGCTCGCCGCAGAGACCCGTACAGAGGAGATGGATTGATGACTGCAGAACGCCGACTCGAAGGTCGCGTTGCCCTGATTACCGGCGCCGCCAGTGGCAACGGTCGAGCGATTGCCCTGCGCTACGCCGCGGAGGGTGCCGCTGTGGTCTGTGCCGATCTCGTGCCAAACCCGATTGCGGGTGGTTGGGAGGACTCCACGACCACGCACGACCTGATCAACGCGGAGGGTGGTCGTGCAACCTTCGTCGAGTGCGATGTGACCGATGGCGCGCAGGTTGCCGCCGCCGTCGCAACGGCCACCGACACCTATGGCGGGCTCGACATTACGATTGCCAATGCGGGCATCTCGCCGATGGCCTACTCGATCGTCGATGAGCCCTTCGAGGACTACAAGCAGGTTCAGGCAGTCAATCAAGATGGCGTCTGGTGGACCTGTCGCGAGAGTGCCCGCGCGATGATCGAGCAGGGCCGCGGCGGACGCATCGTCACGCTCGCTTCGATCGCGGGCATCACGGGCGTGCAGACGGGGTATCACTACAACATGAGCAAGGGCGCTGTCGTCCAGATCACGCGTACGTTGGCAATCGAGCTCGCCCCGCATTCGATCACAGTCAATGCAATCTGCCCCGGCTACGTACGTACGTCGATGACGCGCAACCTGTGGGACGACCCAGCCAAGCTTGCTCGGCTGCAGGCGACGACGCCAATGCCGCGACTCGGTGAAGCCGAGGACATCGCGGGCGCCGCGTTCTTCCTCGCCTCCGACGATGCCGCGTGGATGACAGGCGTGATCATGCCCGTCGACGGTGGGTTCAGCGCAATCTAATGGACGAATTCGCAACTGCACCATCGTTCGCGCAGGCTCGTGGTGCTGTCGCGTTTTGGGATCTTGGAGAGGGCACACCCGTGCTCGTCTTGCACGGCTTTCCCGACGCGCCGCTTGGCATGTCCCCACTCGCCGATCGGCTCGTGAGGGCCGGCTACCGCGCGATCGTTCCCTCGCTACCCGGCTATGCACCATCGGAGCCGGTTGAGAACTACCAGAGCGCTGCCGTCGCAGGCGACATGATCGCCGTGTTGGATGCCCTCGAGCTCGAACGGGTACCCGTCGTTGGCCACGATTGGGGTGGCTGCGTCGCCCTCGATCTTGGCGCGAACCATGCCGACCGAGTTTCCCGCGTCGTCTCACTCGCGATCCCACATCCGGATGGCTTTGTTGCGAGGCGTCGTGACCTTCAGGAGCAGAAGACGGCCGCGTATGCCTGGATCTTGGCCTACTCCAGTGGTGCCGCTCAACTCGCAGCCGATTCCGACTGGCTCGACCAGGTGCACGAAGAATGGTCGCCTGGTCTGCGCCGTGCCGAATGGTCGGCGGTCAAGGAGGTCTTGCAACGTCCCGGTGTTGGTGAGGCCGTACACGGCTGGTATCGGGACGACTTCGGGGCGACGACCTCAACAGGCGAGGTACTCGTCCCGACGCTGATGCTGCACGGCTCCGACGATGGTTGCATTCGTCCAGCCTGCTTCAGAGGCTTCGAGCAACGCTTCCCCGCCGGTCTGGAGCTCGAGCAGGTTGGTGGTGTCGGTCACTGGCTCCACGTTGAGCAGCCCGACGAAATTGCCGCTCGTATCGTGCGGTTTCTTAGCGCTGGGTAAGAAACTCTGCGAGCGAGCGCGCCGCGGGGCTTGGCCGACGCACTGGTAGGAGCGCGAACCAATCGCGAGAAGGCGGACTCGGCGCAACGTCGAGTTGCACGAGCGAACCAGCGACGATCAGATGCTCGACGGCCACGAGCGGGACTATTCCGATACCGAGACCCACCATCGCGGCTGCGGCGACAGCGCTGTTCGACCCGATCGTCGTTTTGGACGGGACGATGTGCGCCCCCGCAAGGTACTCATCGACGAGACGACGCGTACCGGAGGCCTCCTCACGTACCAACCAGGTCTCGCTCGCGAGGTCGCGTAGTGCGATTTTCTGCTGACGGGCGAGGGGATGGTCGGGCGCAGCGACGATTACGTGCCGATTCGTCGCAATACGCAGACCTTCGTACATGCCATCGTCTGGCGCCCGTCCACCGATGCCGATGTCTGCTTCGCGCGAGCCGAGCAGTGCGAGCACGTGCTCACGATTACCAATCTCGAGCTGGATTGGGATCTCCGGGTGCGCCTCGCGAAAGGCACGTAGCAACGTCGGCAGCACAAATTCGGCAGCCGTATAGACAGCGGCAATACGAACCGTTGCCTGCTCTTTCGCGGAGGCGCTGTGCGCCATCCTCGTGCCCTGTTCGAGCAGACCGAGGGCCTCGCGCGCATGCGGCAAGAAGATCTCTCCCGCGGCGCTTAGCTTCATGCCACGACCGTCGCGCTCGGTCAGTGCAACGCCAACTTCGTCGCTGAGCGCAGCGATGCTGCCCGACACCGACGGCTGGGAAACGTGAAGACGCTCGGCCGCAGCACGGACCGATCCATCCTCCGCCACGGCGATAAAGGTCTTCAGCTGCGAGAGTGTCATAGCCATTGCCTTATGAATTAGACACTAATACCTGCTGGAAGTCCATGTATTGCTCGCGTAACGTGGTGACTATGCCGAATAACGATCGACTCCACCGTTCCGAACTTGCCGTCCCAGCCTCGAATCTCCGCATGTTGGAGAAGGCTCCCGAGGCCGGCGCCGACATCGTCTTTCTCGACCTCGAAGATGCGGTTGCGCCCGACGACAAAGTTCAGGCGCGCAAGAACGCCATCGAAGCCCTGCAGTCTCAGGACTGGTCGAAGACCGCAACCTCGGTCCGCATCAACGGTCTGGACACCTACTGGGCCTACCGCGATGTCGTCGATATTGTCGAGGCTGTCGGCAACAAACTCGACATGATTCTGATTCCAAAGGTCGGGCGACCTTCTGACATCGAGTTCGTCGCGATGCTGCTCTCGCAGATCGAGCAGGCCTACGGCTACGACCCGATCGCCCTCACCGCGCTGATCGAAACCGCGCCTGGCATGGCCAACGTCGAGGCAATTGCCCAGACCTGCCCGGAGCGCCTCGAGGCACTCTCGTTTGGCGTGGCCGACTACGCGGCCTCGACCCGAGCCCGCACGGTCGTAATCGGTGGCGTGACACCGGAGTACGCGGTCCTGACCGATCCGGACGCGAGCGGCGCCCGCGAGCTGCACTGGGGCGACCCGTGGCACTTCGCTCTCTCGCGCATGATCGTCGCGTGCCGGGCAAACGGTCTGCGCCCGATCGACGGTCCGTTTGGAGACTTTCAGTGACCCCGAGGGCTACAAGATGGCCGCCCGTCGTGCTGCCGCTCTCGGCTGCGAGGGTAAGTGGGCAATCCATCCAAGTCGCAGATTGAGTTGGCCAACGAGATCTTCTCGCCCTTGCCCGACGAGGTCGATCGTGCGCAGCGGATCATTGCTTGCCATGGCCGAGGCTGCCGCTGAGGGTCGCGGTGCCGTCTCGCTCGATGGTCGCCTGATCGACGCGGCCTCGATCAAGATGGCCGAGAACGTGATTGCCCGCGTCGAGCGCCTGTCGGGGTCCTGATGGCGGTGGTCGTCGGCGAACTCCAGCCTGGCACGCTCGGTGGCGACGACCGCATTTTGGAACGCCTGCTTGTTTGAGGCGATCACAAAAACCGAGGGCATCGAGATCGTAGAGATGGTTCACCGTCTCCACGCAGCTGGCCGAGCGTGCCCGCGCGCGGCGATGCCAGCGCCGCTGCACTGATCCGCTCGGAGGTTGCGCAGCTCGACCGGCGCGCGGCAGGAGCAACCGCAAAGGCCCTCCTGATGCGCCTGCAACTTGGCCAACCTCTGCGAGGAGCGCGAACGTGTTCGCCGCTTGCAGACGACCGGCTGGCGCCGCGCCTCGCTCGAGCAGGCAATCGCCGAACTCGGAGACCCCGAACAGTTCCGCTCTCACCTCGACGACCTGCATGTCGAACTCGTACTGACCATGCATCCGTCTGACGCCACACGGCGGGCAGTGCTGCATAAGTTGCACCGTCTCACCGAGCAGCTCGACGCCCTCGATCGCGCCCCTGGCTCTCGAGGCACAGGAGCGAGCCCTGGCCGAGGCGCAGGAGACGGTCAGCGCCTGGTGGGCCACGGACGAGATTCGTCGCAGCCGGCCCCCGGTCGAGGAAGAGATCCGGCGGACGGTCTTTCTCGTCGAGACCGCGCTCTACGACGCGGCGGCCGACGTTGCCGTCAGCGCCGAGCGGCGTCTCGGGTTCGCGCTGGAGCGCGCACCTCTCTCGTTCGTCCAGTGGGCAGGCGGCGACATGGACGGCAACCCGTCCGCCTCCGCCGAGACGGTGCGCTTCGCCGTCATCGAGGCTCGCCGTGCAGCGTTGCGTCTCTTGATCGACCGTGTCGTCAACGCCTCACGCCTGCACTCTGAGGCGGCTCGCTATACCGATGTCACCGACCTATTGCTTTTGATCGAGCGCGATGCGGCCACGTTGCCTGGCGGCAGTGGCGAAGGCGATGCCTACGCGCACGAGCCGTTGCGGCGCAAGCTTCGACTGATGCGCGAACGACTCACGTGGACGCTGCGTGCGTTGGACGAGGAGATCGATCCAGCGTGGATCTACCGCGACACCAAGACCCTGATCGAAGATGTCGATGCCGTCCGAGCCGCTGCTCCTGGCGACACACCATCGCTCGACCGCCTCGCCTGGCAGGTGCGTATCTTTGGGCTCCACCTGCTGGACATCGACGTACGCCTCCACGCGAGGGAATTGGGTGACGCGGTCGATGTTCTTCTCCCCGGGGCCGCGGGTCTCGAAGAATCCGCCCGCCTGGCCCACCTCGCCGCGGCACTGGCACGGCCCATTCCGCGCACAACTGCGCCGGCTCCCGATGACCTTCGAGCCGCGCGGGCGCTCGATGAGGCTGCCGACCTCCATGCTGCGCTGGGTGCCATGCCGCTACGTTCCCTCGTCGTCTCTGGGTGCGAATCGCCCGCGGATGTACTGGCGGCGACGTGGCTGCTGCATCGCGCTGGTCTGCACACTGTCCCAGTCGTACCACTCTTCGAATCCGGTGCCTCACTCCGCAATGCGACCGTGATTGCCGAAGCCGTACTCGCCGTGCCCGCGATGCGTGATCACATCGTACGTACCGGTGGCCGCCTCGAGGTGATGCTCGGCCATTCCGACGGCGGCAAGGAAGAGGGGTTTATTGCGGCCCAATGGCGCATCTGGCGTGCGCAGGAAGATCTCGTCGCCGTCTGCCGACGGCACGACATTGGCTTCCGAGCCTTTCATGGCCGCGGTGGCTCACCAGCCCGTGGTGGTGCACCATCAGACGAGATCGCCAAGGCCCTGCCAGCCGGCGCCGCCAGCGGCGGCTTGCGTCTGACCGAACAGGGCGAGACCGCGCGCTCCAAGTTGGCGCACCCTGTGCTCGCGCGCCGGGCGCTTGAGCAGGTGCTATCTGGTGCCCTGATCGCAGCAGCGCGCGAAGGCGATGACGCCACGCCGGCTGCGTGGCGCGAACAGATGGAGTTGTTGGCCGACACCGCCCGCGCCTCGTGGCGTGGCCTGCTCGACGACCCCGCTTTTACTGAGACGTTTCTCCATACCACGCCGATTTCTCTGGCTGACGACCTCAAGCTTGGTTCGCGTCCGGCCCGCCGAGCCACGGGTGGCGCCGACAGTCTGCGCGCGATCCCCTGGGTGATGGCATGGACACAGACGCGAGTGCTCGTACCCGCGTGGTTTGGGTCGGGCACCGCCCTCACCAGAGGCGACGTCGCCATCCAACGAGCGATGTGGGCCGATTGGCCGCCCTTTCGGGCGATCGTCTCTGCCCTCGAAGCATCGCTCTTCCGCACGGACCTCTCGTTTGCCGACGACTACCTCGCACTGCACCCGACCGCTGAGGCCACGCGCATCTGGCAATCAATCCGTGACGAACACGAACGCAGCCGGGCAGCCGTCTTGCGGATTACGGGCGAGGACGATCTCTATGGTCGACGCCCCGAGTTGCGAGAACGCCTGGCCCATCGCAACCCGTGGATCGATCCACTGAGTGCAATCCAGACGACGCTCCTGCAACGCCTCGCCGATGGCGACGAGTCAATGCGCCAGCCGCTGCTGACCACGATGGCCGGCGTCGCCGCTGGGGTTCAGAGCGTCGGCTAATCATATTGATCGGTTTAAACCGATCAATTATTGCTAAAATCAATATAGAAGTTATGGAACTGGCGGCGTACCATGCAGGTAGTCAACGCATGGAGTCCGTCTTGAGCGCAACCGCCCCACAGCACGTAACCATCGAGAGCTTTCAGCCGCCAACGCGCCTGCTCGCGGGCCCTGGCCCGGCTAACGTCGATCCCCGCGTGCTCGAGGCGATGCGCAAGCCACTGATCAGCCACCTCGACCCCGTCTTCTGGGAGCGCTTGCTCGTGATGGCCGAGATGATCGGCACGGTCTACGGGCGCACCGATGGCGCCTCGTTCTGCCTCTCCCAGAGCGGCACGAGCGGTATGGAGGCAGGCATTCTTAACTTCGTCGCCCCCGGTGACACCGTCGTCGCTGCCAGCGCGGGTTTCTTTGGCAATCGCATCCTTGACATGCTGCACCGCCGCGGCGCAAAAGTGGTCGAGTTGACAGCGCCATTTGGCCAGCACGTCCCCAACGACCAGATCCTCGACGCGCTTGCTCAGAATCCCAACGCAGTGATGGTTTGCGTGGTGTACGCCGAGACCTCGACGGGTGTCGCGCATCCGCTGCAAGAACTTGGTGAGGCGATGCGTGCGTCTGGTACCGATGCGCTCCTCTACGCCGACTGTGTCACCGCAATTGGCGGCATGCCGATCGAGCTCGACGCCTGGGGTGTTGACTACGCCTACGCCTGCAGCCAGAAGTGCATCGCAGCGCCACCTGGCCTCTCGCCCGTTTCGATTTCCTCGCGCGCAATTGAGCGCATTGGCCGCGATGGCATGCAGGTGCCGTACTCGCTCGATTTGGCCGAGCACATCAAGTACTGGTTCGACCGGCCGATGACGTACCACCACACGACTCCGAACCTGTCGTACTACGCCCTCGATGAGGCGCTCTGCCTCGCGCTCGAAGAAGGCCTTGACGCCCGCTACGCACGCCACGCCGACGCGGGAGCTCACGTGCAGGCTGGTTTCCGCGAGCGCGGCTTTGACCTCCTGCCTGCCGCATCCGACCAGCTGGCGCAGTTGACTGCCGTCCGGGTCCCTGAAGGCATCGACGGCAAGGCCATCCAGGGCATCCTGCTCAACTCGCACAACATCGAGGTCGGCGGCGGGCTCGGACCGTTGTCGCCACCCATTTGGCGCATCGGCATGATGGGCGTCAACGCCAATCGCGAGACTGCCGATCGCGTGTTGGCAGCCTTCGACACCGTACTCCCCAATGGGGCGCATTAGCGATGAGCACTCAACTACACGAAGGACCGCTTCGCGGACTCCGTGTCATTGACCTCGCGACGGTGTTTGCGGGACCAAGCGCTGCCCGGCGTCTGGCCGACTTTGGTGCGGATGTCATCAAGGTCGAGCGCACCGGTGGTGGCGACGGCGCTCGCCATCTTGGTGAGACCGACGGTGACGACGCTTACTACTGGCGCCTGGTCGGGCGCAACAAGCGCCCCATCGAGCTTGATCTCAAGCAGGAACAAGGGCTCGAGGTACTGCTTCGCCTCGTTCGCACCGCAGACGTGTTGATCGAGAATTTTCGTCCTGGCGTGCTCGAGCGACTGGGTCTTGATCCCGAGTCCGTCTTATTGGTGGAAAACCCCGGTCTTGTGATTCTCCGCGTGACCGGCTTTGGACAGGATGGACCCTATTCGTCCCGGGCCGGCTTCGGCACGATCGCAGAGGCGATGTCGACGCTTGCCTATACGACGGGACAGGCCGATGGTCCCCCCACGTTGCCTCCGGTTGCGCTCGCCGACGAGATCACCGGCGCCCTCTCTGCCTTCGCAATCTTGGCCGCGATCCGCCACCGCGATTTGACCGGCGAGGGGCAAGTGATCGACGCGACGCTGCTCGATTCGATGCTCGATGTGGTCGGGCCCGGCACAGCCATTGCCCACCGCACGGGTGTCTCCGATCAGCGGATCGGCTCCCGCCTCTGGTTCTCGGCCCCGCGCAACGTCTACGAGTGCTCCGATGGCTGGATCTGCATGTCTGGCTCGGCCGATTCGGTCGCTCGGCGCATCCTGAAAGTCGTCGGTGGCGACGCACTTGAAAACGATCCGCGCTTCGCCACGAACGCCGACCGCATTGCCAATGTCGATGCCCTCGATGCCTTGATTAGCGAGTGGACCGGGCGACATACCTGGCGCGATGCCGTTCAGACCCTTGCTGACGCTGGCGCCGCTGCCGGTCCCGTCTACAGCGCCGAACAACTAATCGCCGACGAGCACGTGGTCGCACGCGGCTCCACGGCCATGGTCAGCGACCCCGACGGCGACGGCGAGCTGCTGCAGTCTGCGCCGACCCCGCGCCTCTCACGCACCCCGGGTGCGGTTCGCCACGCTGGGCTCAGTCGGGGTGCGAGCACCGAGGATGTGCTGAGCGAACTCGGCTACACGGAGCGGGAAATCAGTGCGATGTCTGACGCGGGAGCAATCGGACCGCTCACGGCTCGCACCGGGTAAAGCGAGTCGATCGGCGCGCACTCCTCGGGTAGGACTCGAACCTACAACCCTCCGATTAACAGTCGGATGCTCTGCCATTGAGCTACCGAGGAACGCGGAGGGAGTATAACCGTGGCTGCCAGACCGCCGTGCCTGTAACAGGCTCAGCTATCGAAGCTCGAGTTGCGCAACTCGGCACGCAGGCTCTCGACCTCGCGCTGCAACACAGCGAGGCGTCGCAACTCGTCTGCCGACGCGGATCCGTCCTCCACCCGTCCACGGAGCGGCCCGATCTCATCGTCGGCTGCCCGCAACTGAATTTGCAGCATCAGTTCCTGCAATGCCGCCTGCGCGGCCTCAAGATCCGGAACATCGCCCGCGGCAGGGTCAAAACGTGCCGACAGCGCGTACAACTCCGCGACGACGTCCTCTGCGCCCGCAGGTGCCTCGGCTGCGTTTCCAGCCACACGCTCGCGCACCCACGGTACAAGCGTGAGGTGCACCGGCTCGACGAGGGCGTCGGCCGTCAGATCGAGCGCCGTCGGCGCATCGGCAGGAAGTGCCAGACAGGCGGCCAGAAACTCGCGCTCGATGCGCGTGCGCTGATCGAGGCGTTTGCGCGCGCGGTTGATGGCACCGTCTTCGCTCACGGGCACCCCCACTCGAGCACCTCGCGTGAGCCGCGACTCCAATTCTTTATCGAGCCGCAACGCATCGGCGACGCGCCGAACCTGGCGCGCACGATCGGGCGTTGGTGGTGCGCTCGAGAGAATGCTCCGCACCTGCGCGTACACGGCATCGACTCCATCCTGCTCGCGCTGCTGCAACGCCCGATTGATCAGAAACGCCAGTACCGACACGCTGCCGGCGAGCGCTGCCTCGACAGCCTCCTTGCCACTCGCTGCGATCTCGGCTGGGTCTTGCCCGGCAGGCAGCGGCACGATGCGCACCTCGAAGCCCTTCTGCTCGGCAAGACGCATGCCACGCAACGCCGCATCCTGTCCGGCCTGATCCGCGTCGAAGGCCAAGACCAGGGTCGCGGCAAGGCGACGCAGCTCGGTCAATTGCTCCTCGGTCAGGCTCGTGCCCATCGAGGCGACGGCCTCCTGTACCCCCACCTCGTGCAGTGCGATCACGTCGGTGTAGCCCTCGACGATCACCGCGCGTCCAGCCTTCGCGATTGGTCCCCGGGCATGGTGCAGGCCGTAGAGCAGCTTGCCCTTGTGGAAGTACGGTCCCTCGGGCGAGTTGATGTACTTCGGCCCTTCGACACCAGGCAGCACTCGACCAGCGAAGCCACGCACTCGTCCGCGCCCGTCAAACAAGGGAAAGACGATCCGGCCGCGCAGGCGATCGATCGGGCCCTGGCGCCCCTCGCTCGCGACACCAGCGGCGAGCAGGTCAGCCGGTGTGTAGCCCTTCTTGAGCGCACCGTTGACGACGCGATCCCAGGCGTCGGGGGCAAACCCGATCCGCCAGTGCTTGATCAATTCGGGTCCGAGCTTGCGCTCGGCGAGATACGCGCGGGCGACCTCCGCTTCGGGGCTGTCGATGAGCACGCGCTCGTAGTAGGCGCACGTCTCCTCGAGCAATCGCTCGATCTTCTTTTCGCGATCGAGTTCTTCCGCCTCCTTATGCGACAGCTCCTCGTACTCAATCGGCACGCCATAGCGCTCGGCCAGTCGTTCGACGGCCTCGGGAAATTCGCAGGCTTCGAGCTCCATCACAAATTTGAAGACGTCGCCACTGACACCACAGCCGAAGCAGTGGTACAGCTTCTGTGCCGGCTCGATCGAGAAGCTCGCCGTCTTCTCGTCGTGGAATGGGCAGCGGGCCATCGCGCGTGGACCGACTTGACGTACCTGACCGGTTCGCGCCGACACGAGCTCGACGAGGTCGGCGCGCTCGCGCACTCGCTCGACTGTTGCCCGATTGATCCGTCCCGCCACGCCAGCCCCCTAGAAGCGCCAGGCGTCCGGCTCGAAGCGCGCGCGATAGGCGCGCAAGGCATAGCGGTCCGTCATGCCAGCCACGTGATCCAAGACCCGCGTCTCGAACGAGTCCTCCGAGATCGGCACCTCTTCCGGGTGTTCAAAGAACCAGACGAAGAGTGATTGCACGACGTTACGAATCCGGCCACGCTCGGTCTCGGTGGCTGGTCGCAGGTACACCTCGTCGAACATAAAGCGCCGCAACTCGAGGAGCGCCTCGGCGTAGGGCGCCGTCTGCTCGATGTCTTCCACCACGGCAGAGCGCTCGACGAGGTCGTGCACGAGTGCGTCGATGCGCCGCGCGGCCGTCGTTCCGAGCAAGGTGGTGGCAGCAGTAGGCAGTCGCGCAGGATCGAGCACGCCAGCCCGCACGGCGTCGTCGATGTCGTGGTTGATGTAGCCGAAGCGATCGACGAGCTTGACGATCCGAGCCTCAGGAGTCCGCGGCGCCGTGGCCCCGGTGTGGTTGAGGATCCCGTCGCGCACCTCGTCCGTCAGGTTGAGGCCACGCCCATCGCGCTCCAGGTGCTCGACGATGCGCAGGGAGTGCTCGTTGTGATGAAAGCGGCGCCCGGTGCGCTCCTCGAGGATGTCCGACAGTGCCTCTTCACCGGTGTGTCCAAAGGGCGGGTGCCCGAGATCGTGGCCAAGCGCGATTGCCTCGGTCAGATCTTCGTTGAGGCCCAGTGCGCGCGCCACGGCGCGGGCGATGCCTGTCACCTCGAGCGTGTGGGTCAGGCGCGTGCGGAAATGGTCGCCCTCGGGGGCAATAAAGACCTGCGTCTTGTGCTTCAGACGCCGAAATGCCTTCGAGTGAACGATGCGGTCGCGGTCACGCTGAAACGGTGTGCGGAGGAGGCAATCTGCCTCCGCATGCAAACGCCCAAGCGAATCCTGCGAGCGTGTCGCCCACGGAACCAGACGCACGGCCTCGGCTGCAGCCATGCGCTCGGCGAAGCCTTGCGCGACTGGACCGGCCAGCGCTTCGTCTCGATCAGCAGCAGAGGGTTCGTTCACACCGACAGCGTAGTCCACGCACTAGAGTCGGGCGGCTGGGTCAGATGATTACGGGGACGGTGCCGCCGTCGACGCCCCATGCGGAGCCCGTCACGTACGAGGCTCGCACCGAGCACAGCACCGCGATGATGTCCGCGATCTCCGCCGGCTCGGCCATCCGACCAATCGGGCGTCCCGCCCCCGCCTTCGCGAGCGCGTCTTCACGCGAGCCTTCACCGCGGGTCTGATCCGCGAGGCCACCTTCGGCAAGCCACGCGGGCGTTCCGGTCGGTCCTGGACAGATCGCGTTGACGAGCACGCCATTTTTGGCCTCGAGATCCGCGACTAGTTTGGAATACGACAGCAGCGCAGCCTTCATCACGCTGTAGTCCGGCATGCCGCCGGACGGACGCTTGCCGGCCGTCGACGAGACGAGGACGACGCGCGCCTGGTCGCTCTGGCGCAAATGAGGCAGCGCTGCCCGGACGGCGCGGATATGGCTCATTAGGTTCAACTGGAACGACTCTTCCCACTCTGCGTCCGTCACGTCATCGAGCTTCCGTGCGACGGCGAAGCCCACGTTGGCGACGAGCACGTCGAGCGCACCAAAGCGCGAGCAGGCCTTCGAGACGGCCCATTCTGGTCCACCGGGAAGCGCCAGGTCCGCCTGAATTCCAAAAGCGTCTGCAGCCCCCACACTCTCCAGCAAGGCAACGGTCTCGTCGAGCGCGTCTTGGCTGCGTGCTGCGACAGCAACGCGCGCGCCCTCACGAGCGAGCACCTCAGCCGTAGCGCGCCCAATTCCTTGGCTACCGCCCGTAATCAGTACGGCGCGCCCTGTCAGTCCGAGATCCATACGCAAAGGGTACCGGGTGCGCAGGGAACCCAGCGCGTACCCTGTGTCAATGGCACGCGTGATCATGGTTCGACATGGCGAGACCGACTGGAGCCGCGAGGCTCGTTGGCAGGGCCATTCCGACGTACCGCTGAATGCCCTGGGCTTCGAGCAGGCCGATAGGCTCGTCAAGCCCCTTGCGAAACAACAGCCGACCCATATCGTCACGTCGGATCTCGTACGCACCCAACAGACGATTCGGCCGCTCGCGGAACGATTGGGCCTCCCGATCGTCACCGATGCCGACCTCCGCGAGATCGACGTCGGTAGCTGGGCCGGCCTCACGCACGACGAAGCCGCCGCCCGCGACCCTGAAGGGGCGCTTCGCCACGACGAAGGCGGCACAGGCTGGACCGACGGCGAAACCTACGCCGACGTCGCCGAGCGCGGAACCAGAGCCCTTAATCACCACTCAGAGGGCCTCGCCGAATCGGATCTGCTCGTGATCGTCGCCCACGGCGGCCTGATCGGTGCCGTCACGGGCCGCATCATCGGCCTGACAGCCGAGCAGCAGCGTGTCCACCTCGGGCGCATCAGCCACGGCCACGCGACGTACCTGCGCCGGCGCGAGTCGCCCGCCGGACCAATCTGGCGCGTGCTTGCCTATAACGCGCCGCTGTTGGGCGACGCCGGGCCACCGATCGAGCTGACCAGTCACTAATCGAGGCGTCGTGCAGAACGGCGCCGACCTGTCTGGTGTAGCCGTTGGAGCGGGCGTGACCGGAGCCACAACGATGTTCCAGCGACCTTGAATCAGCCCTGCCTGTCTGTATGCTCAAGCGATGCGGCGAACTGTTACCGGCCTGATCGTCCTGCTCGCACTCGTCGGTCCAGCGACCGCCCTGGGTGCTGAGGGGGTTGCTGCTGATAGCGCATGGCGTGACCACACGAGTTATGGCTCCGAACTCGTCGGCCCCGTTTCGAATGGGGCCCGCACGACGCTCTACCTCGATCTGCACACGCGCAGCGCCGCTCTGATGCGCTATCTCGAGCGGCTTCACACGCCTGGATACATCGGTGTTCGACTGACGCCCACCGAGGTTTCTCAACGCTTTGGAGCCAGCGATTCACAGATTCGATTTGTGCGCCGATGGGCCCAGTCTCACGGCTTCACCTCCCATCTCAGCACCTCACGCACCCACATCCGTATCCGCGGTCGTGCCGATGCTGCGGTGCGCCAATTCAAACTGGGCCAAATTGGTCACTACCGCACCAAACACGGCTACGTCTATCGCGGTTCCTCGCGGGGTCCACGCGTACCAAAGGCGCTACGCCCCTACGTCAGCCACGTGTTTGGACTTGATCACGCGATCGTGCCGCCACACCAAGCCGCCACGACTCTCATCAGTCCAGGCACGACGCCCGGGCCGCGCGTGCCGATGCGCGCCTCCGCGCCCGCCACACCAACCGTACCCACCGGCAAGCCAACCGCCCCCTCCGATGTCTGGGGAATCTACGGCAACGCCTCAATCATCGCCCAGTGGACACCGGTTAGCGCTGGTACGTTCCGAGCGGTGGCGAGCCCGGGTGGTGCCTCGTGCACGGCTCCCGCGACGGCAACCCAGTGTCTCATTACCGGACTGACAAATGGCTCCAACTACACGATCATCGTCAACGTCACGGCGAACGGACAGACGACGGCCTCTGCGCCCTCGACCCCAGTCACTCCAGCAGCACCCTGGCCGGCCAATTGTGCCGCCGTGACATCCGGCTCCGGAGTTCCAACGCCTCTAGGCGTAGCAACGCAATATGGCTTCAACAGCCTCGGCCAGGCCGCCTCGTATCCTGCACAAACGATCGCAATCATCGGCCTGGGAATGGTGCCGGATATCGGCGATGTCAACGCCACTCTGACCTCCTGTAACACGAGCCCCAGCAAGAACACGATCAACGTGCAATTGATCAACCTGCCAGGAGCACAGGCCGTCGTGGGTGACGAGTTGACGTTTGATACCCAGTGGGTGGCCGCACTGGCACCCGCTAACACGACCATCGTCGTGATCAACGCTCCGAACACGCTCGCTGGTTGGCAAGAGGCGATGGATGCGGCACTTACGCTGCCGAACCTCGAGGCCGTGACCATCAGCTACGGCATGCCAGAGCAGCAGTTGTACTCAGAGGCTGCGAGCGGCGTCGCTGGCACGCCGACGACGCCCATAGCCGCGATTCAGACGATCACCGATTCGTTCAACCAGGTCGCTGCCAACACGAGTGTTTTCGTGGCTGCCGGCGACCAGGGCTCGTTTGGCGCCCAGGGAGCACCACCGGCCGGCTGCATGAGTAACGAAGGGGGCGATGCTGAGGTCGCTTGGCCTGCCTCGATCCCAAGCGTGATTGCAGTCGGAGGCACGATCTGGCCGACGGGTCCGACCCGTGCAGGCGAGTCGGTCTGGCTGCAACCACTCGGCTCTAGTTCGATGTGGCCCTGCACAGGTGCCGCCACGGGTGGTGGTATGAGTCAGATCTATTCCCAGAATGCGTGGCAGCACGCCGCGATGGCACCGATTAGTACCACCATGAGGCTCGTGCCCGACGTCAGTCTATTGGCTGGGCCTCCGGGCTACCTGATGGCGATGGGTGGCCAACTAATCGTGTTTATGGGAACCAGTGCGAGTTCTCCAACGCTTGCTGCCGCAACACTCCGCATGAATGCGTCGATGGTTGCCAGCGGCGGTATGACGAATGCGCTGGGACCAATCAATCAGTACCTTTACAGCTCCCCGTCAGCGCTCGTGACCAATGACATCACGACTGGTTCGAACGATCTCTTCGGTAATGGCCACTGCTGCACAGCCGGACCAGGGTTCGATATGACGAGTGGGCTGGGTACGCCAACAGCACTGACCGACTGGGTGACGGTCTTTACCCAATTGAACAATGGCCAGCCGCCGATGCTGACGCCGATCCAACCCACGCTCAACCCGTCCTAGTCTCCTCACCGCTCGCAGTATCACCGCACGGAATAGGCGACTGCTGCTGAGGCAGCGCCCCGGGCAAGAACGCAAGAAAGCCACCCCTTGCGGAGTGGCTTTCTCAATAAATATTCCGGCGGCGTCCTACTCTCCCGGGCAGTTTCCCACCAAGTACCATCGGCGCTGAGGGGCTTAACGACTCTGTTCGAAAAGGGAAGAGGTGGATCCCCCTCGCCATAACCACCGGAAAGCGGTTAGGGAAGCATGCGGTACAGCGACCGCTCCCTGAAAACTACATAGTGATAATGGTGTTCGAGTTTAAAATAAGACCTCGGGCTATTAGTACGAGTTAGCTACATGCATTGCTGCACTTCCACATCTCGCCTATCAACCTGGTGGTCTACCAGGGCCCTTACTCCCTTAAAGGGATGGGAGAACTCATCTCCAGGTGGGCTTCCCGCTTAGATGCTTTCAGCGGTTATCCCGATCCAGCACGTAGCTATCCAGCGGTGCCGTTGGCACGACAACTGGGACACCAGAGGTGCTGTCCACCCCGGTCCTCTCGTACTAGGGGCAGCTCCTCTCAATTCTCCAACGATCACAGCAGATAGGGACCGAACTGTCTCACGACGTTCTGAACCCAGCTCGCGTAACGCTTTAATGGGCGAACAGCCCAACCCTTGGGACCTACTTCAGCCCCAGGATGCGTTGAGCCGACATCGAGGTGCCAAACGATGCCGTCGATATGGACTCTTGGGCATCATAAGCCTGTTATCCCCGGAGTACCTTTTATCCGTTGAGCGACCGCAATTCCACTCTCCACGGCCGGATCACTAAGTCCTACTTTCGTACCTGTTCGACTTGTTGGTCTCACAGTCAAGCTCCCTTATGCCTTTACGCTCTACGCATGATTTCTGACCATGCTGAGGGAACCTTTGAGCGCCTCCGTTACATTTTAGGAGGCGACCGCCCCAGTCAAACTGCCCACCTGACACTGTTCCCCACCCGGATCACGGCATGGGGTTAGAAATCCGAAACATCCAGGGAGGTATCCCAAGGATGGCTCCACCACGACTAGCGTCATGGCTTCAAAGCCTCCCTCCTATCCTGGACGGGATGAACCGGATCCCAATATCAAGCTGCAGTAAAGGTTCACGGGGTCTTTCCGTCTAGCTGCGATTAATCGGCATCTTCACCGATACTACAATTTCACCGAGTCCCTCGTTGAGACAGCGCCCAAGTCGTTACGCCATTCGTGCAGGTCGGAACTTACCCGACAAGGAATTTCGCTACCTTAGGACGGTTATAGTTACCGCCGCCGTTTACCGGGGCTTGGATTCAAAGCTTCGCCGAAGCTAACCTCTCCTCATGACCTTCCGGCACCGGGCAGGCGTCAGCCCCTATACATCGTCTTTCGACTTAGCAGAGACCTGTGTTTTTGGTAAACAGTCGCTTGGGCCTCGTCACTGCGGCCTCCTCAGGCTCCAGGAGCAAGTCCTTTCACCTTAATGAGGCGTCCCTTCTCCCGAAGTTACGGGACGATTTTGCCGAGTTCCTTAACGAGGGTTATCTCGATCGCCTTGGTATTCTCTACCCGCCTACCTGTGTCGGTTTTGGTACGAGCACGCGCCACCTCCTTAGAGGCTTTTCTTGGAGGCATGGCTTAGGGGACTTACGGCCTACGGCCTCGGCATAACGTCTCAGAGTATTGTTCGGCGGATTTTCCAACCGAACCTCCTACGCGCTTGCCCCGGGACTACCATCGCCCGGGATCCCTTATCCTACCCCGTCCCCCCGTCAGTCAAACGGTGGCTACGTGGTACTGGAATATCAACCAGTTGTCCATCGCCTACGCCTTGCGGCCTCGGCTTAGGTCCCGACTAACCCTGAGCAGAATAGCTTTACTCAGGAACCCTTAGGCATTCGGCGGAGGTGTTTCTCACACCTCTCTCGTTACTCATGCCAGCATTCTCACTTCCTAGGTCTCCACGGCTAGCTTCCGCTGCCGCTTCTTCGTCCTAGGAACGCTCCCCTACCACTAACGACATAGTCGCTATCCACAGCTTCGGTGACATGTCTTGAGCCCCGTTACATCATCCGCGCACGAACACTTGACCAGTGAGCTATTACGCACTCTTTCAAGGGTGGCTGCTTCTAAGCCAACCTCCTGGTTGTCTAACGCATCCGCACATCGTTTCCCACTTAGACATGATTTAGGGACCTTAGCTGGTGGTCTGGGCTGTTTCCCTTTCGACAATGAAGCTTATCCCCCACTGTCTGACTCCCGGTTTCTGGAGCAATGGCCTTCGGAGTTTGTCTGATTTCGGTAACCTGGTAGGGCCCCTAGACCAAACAGTGCTCTACAACCAAAGCTGAACAACCGAGGCTATACCTAAATATATTTCGGGGAGAACCAGATATCTCTAAGCTTGATTAGCCTTTCACTCCGATCCACAGGTCATCCCCGCCGTTTTCAACCGACGTGGGTTCGGTCCTCCACGAGGTCTTACCCCCGCTTCAACCTGCCCATGGATAGATCGCTTAGTTTCGGGTCTAGCGCGTGCGACTAAATCGCCCTATTCGGACTCGCTTTCGCTTCGGCTCCGGTTACTTAACCTCGCCACACACGACTAACTCGCTGGCCCATTATGCAAAAAGTACGCCGTCACCGGACTAGCCGGCTCCGACCGCTTGTAGGCACACGGTTTCAGGTACTATTTCACTCCCCTTCCGGGGTGCTTTTCACCTTTCCCTCACGGTACTAGTTCACTATCGGTCATCAGGAAGTATTTAGCCTCACGGGGATGGTCCTCCGTAGCTTCCGGCCGGGTTTCACGTGCCCGGCCGTACTCAGGTGTCGTTCAAGGGAGTCTTCGAGATTTCGTGTACGGGGCCTTCACCCTCTATGGCGTACGCCTTTCCACGATACTTCCACTACCTCACTGAAGTTTTGTAACTCCCCACCCGCTCCTGTGGGACGGATAACGAACTGATCCTACAACCCCCATGCCGGCAACGCCCACAGGCTTATCACTCCGACATGGTTTGGGCTCGTTCCCGTTTCGCTCGCCACTACTCAGGAGAGTCGAGGTTTCTTTCTATTCCTCCGCGCTACTTAGATGTTTCAGTTCACGCACTTACCTCCGCTGCACCTATGCGATTCAGTGCAGGGTACCCGCGCATTACCACGGGCTGGGTTTCCCCATTCGGAAATCCCTGTGATCAAAGTCTCGTTCAGCGAGCTCCCCAGGGCTTATCGCAGCCGTCCTACGTCCTTCATCGGCTCCTGATGCCAAGGCATCCACCGTGTGCCCTTATTCTCTTATTTTTATTACTGAGATAAAGAACACCAATTATCACTATGCAGTTATCAAGGAGCGGGCGGCACGTGCCGCAGGGACTGTCAGCTCTACCGAAGTAGAACGCGACCTGGCGCTTGCGTGCCAGTCCCTGAAAGCCGAGCAATGTGAAACCGGAGCCAGGACACTGTCGGAATGCAGTGACAGCGCGGTCTCTCAACGATTGGTCGCACGTAATTCTGTAGGCGAGCCCCTCGATGCAGGTCCGAAGACCTCGATCGGGAAAGTCACCTCGAGTCGAAACCGAGGCTCCACATCCGAAGGGGGCGCCCACGGTGCGTAATTGCACCGCTTCCCTAGAAAGGAGGTGATCCAGCCGCAGCTTCCCCTACGGCTACCTTGTTACGACTTCACCCCAATCACCAACACCGACCGTTGGCTGCCTGCGTCCCTTACGGGTTCGCTCAACAGGCTTCAGGTCGCATCCAACTTTCGTGGTGTGACGGGCGGTGTGTACAAGGCCCGGGAACGTATTCACCGCGGCGTTGCTGATCCGCGATTACTAGCGATTCCAACTTCACGGAGTCGAGTTGCAGACTCCGATCCGAACTGAGGCCGTCTTTTTTGGGATTGGCTCCCCCTCGCGGGTTCGCAGCCCTTTGTATACGCCATTGTAGTACGTGTGTAGCCCCAGCCATAAAGGCCATGATGACTTGACGTCGTCCCCACCTTCCTCCGACTTGACGCCGGCGGTCCCTCCAGAGTTCCCCTTTCGGATGGCAACTGGAAGCAGGGGTTGCGCTCGTTGCCGGACTTAACCGAACATCTCACGACACGAGCTGACGACAGCCATGCAGCACCTGTCTCTCGGCTCCCTCTTGCGAGGGCACCCCAGTACTTCTACCGGGTTCCGAGGATGTCAAGGCTGGGTAAGGTTCTTCGCGTTGCGTCGAATTAAACCACATGCTCCACCGCTTGTGCGGGCCCCCGTCAATTCCTTTGAGTTTCAGCCTTGCGGCCGTACTCCCCAGGCGGGGTGCTTAATCGCGTTAGCTTCGACACCGAGGGGGTCGAATACCCCCGACACCCAGCACCCATCGTTTACGGCGTGGACTACCAGGGTATCTAATCCTGTTTGCTCCCCACGCTTTCGCGCCTCAGCGTCAGTACCGACCCAGAGAGCCGCCTTCGCCACGGGTGTTCTTCCTGATATCTGCGCATTTCACCGCTACACCAGGAATTCCACTCTCCTCTTCCGGACTCGAGCTTGCGGGGTTTCCCGTGCGGGTCCGCGGTTGAGCCGCGGGATTTCACACGAGACCTACCAAGCCGCCTACGACGCTCTTTACGCCCAATGATTCCGGACAACGCTCGGTCCCTACGTATTACCGCGGCTGCTGGCACGTAGTTAGCCGGACCTTCTCTTGGGAGGTACCGTCACCCCGTAGGCTATTAACCCCGGAAGCTTCGTCCCCCCCGACAGAGCTTTACGACCCGAAGGCCTTCTTCACTCACGCGGCGTTGCTGCGTCAGGCTTCCGCCCATTGCGCAAGATTCCCCACTGCTGCCTCCCGTAGGAGTCTGGGCCGTGTCTCAGTCCCAGTGTGGCTGATCGTCCTCTCAGACCAGCTACCCATCGTACGCCTTGGTAGGCCTTTACCCCACCAACTAGGCATAAATAATGGGCCGCGGGCTCGTCCTTGACTGAAAGCCGAAGCTATCTTTGGTACTGCGTCCATGCGCTTCCGGACATTATCCGGTATTAGCCCCGGTTTCCCCGAGGGTATTCCCCACGTCAGAGGGTAGATTACCCACGTGTTACTCACCCGTTCGCCGCTCGAGTACCCCCGAAGGTTGCCTTCTCCGCTCGACTTGCATGTGTTAAGCACGCCGCCAGCGTTCGTCCTGAGCCAGGATCAAACTCTCCGTGAAAGCCTTTCGAAATCCGACACCCGAAGGTATCGGTTTTCTGGCTGTTTAGAGTGCGCAATAGGGCCACCTGCCCGAGGGCAGTAGACGTCTATTGCGCGTGCGTCCAGTGGGTATTGCTACCCACTGCCGCTGGCATAAAACTCGTTAGACGACTGCACGAAACCCAAGGGTTTCGCATAGTCGTTCCATTGCTCGGTTTTCAAAGACCACACGCCAATGGCGCGACCGCGGAGGTTAGCAGAGATCCGAGGATTCCCACAGCACCTTCCACGACAATCACACGCAGACAGCGGTAAACCGCCGTTCCTTGCGCGACAGGTCGCACAGTACCGCACACGGTTCAATCCGTGCGCCGGTAGAAGACTGACGGTGTTCAGCCGGTGATCAGGCGCACAAAATCCCTGCGCCCACGCTGCAAAACACGACCAACAAGGGCCTCGCGCGGCAGGTCAATTTCCTCGACCGTTTCGCCGTCCAAACGCTGGCACCGCCGCGACGCACGGCACCGCCCGTAATCAAGCGGCGGGCCTCGCCACGCGACGCGACGCCAAGATGATCCACCAGCAGCGCCGGTACATGCACGGTTGGCTCGGGACCGAGGATGGCGGTAGGAATGTCCTCAGGGATTTTGTGCTCAGCGAACTGACGTCGGAATGCGTCCGCGGCCTGTTCGGCCTCTTCGTCGCTGTGAAAACGCGCTGTGATCGCGAAGGCCAGGGCGCGTTTAGCCTCAACTGGTTCGGTCTCCCCTGCCGCCAGCGCCGCGATCCGACCAGTGACGTCGTCTTCGGGCAGGCCCGAGGCCAGGCGGTACCAGGCCGGCATTGCCTCGTCGGGAATCGACATCGTCTTGCCGTACATATCGGCGGGAAGGTCGTCGAGACCGACGAAGTTGCCGAGCGACTGGCTCATCTTCTGCGTACCGTCCGTGCCGACCAGCAACTCGTGCGTCATGATCGACTGCTGGGGCATCCCGGCCTGCTCCTGCAGGTCGCGACCAACGAGCAGGTTGAACTTCTGGTCGGTGCCACCGATCTCGACGTCAGCGTTGATCGCGACGGAGTCGTAGCCCTGCAGCAGTGGGTACAGTAATTCTTGGAGGGAAATCGGCGCGCCACCGGTGTAGCGCTTATTGAAATCGTCGCGCTCGAGCATCTGGGCCAGCGTCGACTTGGCAGCAAGATCGAGCAGGCCACCCGCACCAAGCTCGCCAAGCCATTCAGAGTTATGGCGAATCTCAATCCGGTCGACGTCGAGGATCTTCGAGAACTGACGCAGATAGTCGGCCTCGTTGGCGGCAATCCGCTCGGGCGTCAACATCGGTCGCGTCTTCGACTTGCCACTGGGATCGCCAACCCGCGCCGTAAAGTCTCCGACGATCAGGACCGGCAAGTGCCCAGCCTCCTGGAAGGCCGCCAACTTCGAGGCACCAAGGTGCTGGAGAGGCTCTAGTTGACACTGTGGTTAACTTAGCAATACGTAACTTG
>CAXNKU010000016.1:0-34765 GCA_964203045.1 Gaiellales bacterium | reverse complement strand
TGATTGCCGGGCTCGCGCTCGGCGAGACCACGCCGGGCCCGCTGATCATGGTCAACTCCTTCGTCGGCTTCGTGGCAGGCTGGACGACGCTCGGTGGTGCCGTCGGCGGCATCGTGGGTGCACTGGTCGCGACCTTCGCGACCTTTGCGCCGTCGTTCCTGATGATCTCTGTTGGTGCGCCGCTGATCGAACACGTGCCCAGGCGCGGCCCCGTTGCCGACGCACTGGCCGCACTGCAAGGCGTCGTGGCTGGAGCAATCGCCGTGCTGGTGATCTATCTCGCAGACCACGCGATCTTCCGAGCCGGCGGCGTCGACCTGCTGGCAGCGGCGATTGCACTCGTCGTGTTCGCCTTGCACCGTCGAGGTTTCCCCGTGCCAGCACTGATCATTGGAACGGCAGTGATCGGCGCGATCTGCGGACTGATCGACCCGGCCTTCGCCCTGCTCACCTGACCTTCACCTCATGGCATGATGCTGGTATGACGCCTGCAGCAGATCCTCTCCACGCGCGCCGTCCGCTCCCCGGCGTTGACGGCGTGGACTATTTCGCGATCGCCGCGTGTGATGAGGCCGGCATTGACACGAGCGCGCTGCCGTACACCGTCCGCGTGCTGCTCGAGATGCAGCTGCGCAATTCGATTGGTGAGCACGTCTCTGAGGCCGACATTCGCGCACTTGCCGCGTGGCCTGCTCCGGCACCAGAGGGCACATCGGTGCCGTTTATTCCGTCGCGTGTGATCCTGCAGGACTTCACTGGTATTCCGACGATCGCCGACCTTGCTGCCATGCGCGATGCGCACGCTTTGATGGGCGGCGACCCCGGCGACATCGACCCGCACGTGCCTGTCGACCTCGTGATCGACCACTCGGTTCAGGTCGACACCTTCGGGACCAAGTACGCGTTCGCAAATAACGTCGAGCGCGAGTACGAGCGCAACGGCGAGCGCTACCGGTTCTTCCGCTGGGGCCAAGGCGCCTTCGGTCGGCTTCGTGTCGTGCCACCGGGCATGGGCATCGTCCATCAGGTCAACGTTGAGCACCTCGCCTCCGTGGTCGATGTGCGTGAAGTCGCTGGCGGCCCAGTCGCGCTGCCCGACACGCTCGTGGGCACCGATTCGCACACGACGATGGTCAACGCGCTCGGCGTGCTTGGCTGGGGTGTCGGCGGCATCGAGGCCGAGGCTGCGATGCTCGGACAGCCGCTCGCAATGAGCGAGCCGATCGTGATTGGCTTCGAGTTCCGCGGCACCCTCAACCCGGGCGTCACCGCAACCGACCTCGTCCTGACCGTCACCGAGCGTCTGCGCAACTATGGCGTCGTCGGTCGCTACGTCGAGTTCTGTGGCGATGGCCTGAGCGCCCTCTCAATCCCCGACCGCTCGACGCTCTCGAACATGGCACCCGAGTTTGGTGCGACCGCCGCGACGTTCCCTGTCGACGCCGAGACAATCCGTTTCCTCCGCTCGACCGGTCGCGATGCGAATGCCGCTGTTGCCGAGGTCTACTGTCGAGCACAGGGCATGTTCCGCGAAGATGGTCAGCCGCTCGCTACCTATTCGGACGTCTTGGTGCTCGATCTTGCTGAGGTAGAGCCGAGCCTTGCCGGCCCGAGCCGCCCACAGGATCGCGTCTCGCTTGGCGGCGTTCGCGAGAGCTTTAAGCAGGCCTTCCCACGCGAGTCTTCGCCGGTGCGTATTCCGGTCACGGCCCTCGTCCCGGTGGGGGCTGCAGGTGCAACCACGACGGCCGAGGACTGCACCGTCGACCACGGCAGCGTCGTGATCGCTGCGATTACCTCGTGCACGAACACGTCGAACCCGTCCGTGATGGTCGCCGCCGGCCTCTTGGCGCGCAACGCCCGTGCTCGTGGACTCGAGACGAAGCCGTGGGTCAAGACCAGCCTCGCGCCAGGCTCGCGGGTCGTGACCGACTATCTGGATAAGTCTGGGTTGACGGAGCCGCTCAACGAGCTGCGCTTCAACCTCGTCGGCTACGGCTGCACGACTTGCATCGGCAACTCGGGTCCGCTACCTGAGGCGCTCGATGCCGCGATTTCCGAACACGAGCTCGCCGTTGGCGCCGTTTTGTCGGGCAACCGCAACTTCGAGGGACGCGTGCACCCGAAGGTGCGCGCCGCGTACCTCGCCTCGCCCCCACTCGTCGTCGCGTACGCCTTGACCGGCACGCTCGACATCGATCTCACCAGCGAGCCGATCGGTATCGGCTCCGACGGCGAGCCCGTCATGCTGGCCGAGATCTGGCCCTCGATGGAGGAGATCAAAGAGGTCATCGCCGCGTCCTTGACCGAGGATCTCTACGCGAAGGAATACGGCGCAATCTGGGATGGCGACGAACATTGGCGCGCCCTCTCTGCCCCCACGGGCGAGACGATGGACTGGCATGCCGATTCGACGTATGTGCGCCAGCCCCCGTTTTTCACGGGCATGCCGGCCGAGCCGCACGATCTGACCGACATCACCGGCATGCGCACGCTCGCTGTGTTGGGCGACTCGATCACGACCGACCACATTTCGCCTGCCGGTGTAATCCAGCCCGACGGTCCGGCTGGACGCTGGCTGTTAGAGCACGGCGTTGAGCAGAGCGAGTTCAACTCGTATGGCGCGCGCCGTGGCAACCACGAGGTGATGGTGCGCGGCACGTTCGCGAACATCCGCCTCCGCAACGAGCTCGTTCCCGGCACGGAAGGCGGCATTACCGCCCATCAGCCTTCGGGCGACGTGCTGTCGATCTACGACGCCTCCGAGCGCTACCAGGCCGACGGTGTGCCGTTGATGATCGTGGCGGGCCGCGAGTACGGCTCGGGCTCCTCACGCGACTGGGCCGCTAAGGGCACGTTGCTGCTCGGCGTCAAGGTCGTCATCGCTGAATCGTACGAGCGCATCCACCGTTCGAACCTCGTCGGAATGGGCGTGCTACCGCTGCAGTTCCCCGACGGCATCTCGCGCGCCACGCTCAACTTCGATGGCACCGAAACGATTGCTGTCTCGGGCCTGCCGACGCTCGAGGCGCGTGGTTCGATCCAGGTCACGATCACGCGCGCCGATGGCTCGGAGGAGTCGTTCGCCGCACTCGCCCGCGTTGATACGCCGGTCGAGATCCAGTACCTGCGCCACGGGGGAATTCTCCCGATGGTGTTGCGTCACATGGCGTGATCAACTTTGCTTTGGGGTCAGACCCCTATGCAAAGTTGATCTAAGCGATCGTCTTGGCATAACCGATCGACTTTGCATAGGGGTCTGACCCCAAAGCAAAGTTGATCATCGGCGTGTTTTATGTCCCGAGCAGACGCTCGAGCACAACCGCCACGCCGTCATCAGCATTGGAAAGCGTCACTTCGTCAACAATCGCCAACACATCCGCGTGCGCATTGGCAACCGCAACGCTGTGGCCCGCAATGCGCAGCATGGGTAGGTCGTTCGGCATGTCGCCGAAGGCAATCGTGTCGGCGAGCTCGATGCCATGGCGTTCGCAGGCGACGCGCAGGCCACGACCCTTGTCGGCACCCTTGGCCGAAATCTCGACGATTCCATATCCCGAGTGCGTCACCTCGGCTCGGTCGCCAACGATTGCTGCCACGATCCGCACCAATTCGTCGTGTTCGATCGCGTCGTCGCGGACAATCAGCTTTGTGGTCTCGGCTGCCCCGACCATCTCGCGGACATCGCCAATCAGCGTTTCTGGTGTGTTGTAGCGCGTGGGGTAGGCCGTGTCACGACCGAACTGAAACGTCATTTCACAGGCGAACACGCAGTCCGGAGCATCCTGACGGAGGTGTTCGACGAGCTCGACGGCGAGCGGCGATGCGATTGGTAGGTGGTCGATTACGACGTGTTCGTCAACGTCGTAGAGCAACGCACCGTTTGCACAGACCACAATCGAATGAGCGCCGGTTGCAGCGGGTAGGTCGCGCACCCAGCGGGGCGGGCGTCCGGTCACCAGCACGATGTCGATGTCGAGGGCCGTCGCGCGGTCAAGCGCCCGACGGGTACGGACGCTGACCTCGCCCTCAGGATCCAGCAGCGTGCCATCCAAATCGGAGGCGATCAGACGCGGCTGCATCATGCGTAAAACCGAACGACACAATTGTGATGTCGAGTAATCCGTCGCGCTTCACTCGTGCGAAGAATATGTTGCTCCATCGGAACGGTGATCTCCACCGCGAGACGTTCGCGGACACCCTCCTCTCCTCCCGCACGACGCCGAGGCCCGCTCACGCGGGCTTCGCGCATTTCTGGGCTCATGCGAGCAGGAAACCTAAGAGAATCGTGTTGGCAATGAGCAGGATCGCGATGATGACGGTAAAGCGCGTGAGGTTGCGTTCCATCACCTGCGTCGCCCCAAACTGCGACTGGCCGATGCCGAAGGCACCCGACAGACCCGTGTCCTTGCCCGAGTGAGCAAGCACGAGCACGATCGCGAGGATCCCAAGGATGACCTGCAGTGCAACAAAGACGCCTTCAAGCATGCGCGCAGTCTACCCGGATCATCTTGATCGAACGCCGATTCTTCTGTCAGGCCCTTACCGTTGAGTGGTAACGTCGTCCCGCGTGGATAGGAATTGCTCTCAGCACACGACTGGAACAAACCGATGAGCCTACGCGTGGGCGTCGATCTTGGTGCGACAAAGATCCAGACGTTGCTCGTCGCCGAGGACGACTCGATCGTAGCCCGCAAGCGGGGCACAACCCCTGTCACGGGTGGCCCGAGTGCCGTACTTGCGGCCGTCAAGGAAACGATCGAACAGCTCCTCATCCGAGCCGATCAGCCAGCGTCCGCCGTCACCACCATCGGTATTGGTGCGCCCGGCCAGATCGATGTGGCCGCGGGCATCGTCCTGCAAGCCGTTAACGTCGCAGGCTGGGACCAGCCCGTACCGGTCAGTGAGATTGTCGGCGATATGTTTGGCGTGCCCGTCGCACTCGCGAACGACGTCCAAGCCAGCATCGTGGCCGAGCATCGGCTCGGGGTTGGTCGCGGCAGAGCCAACCTGCTTGGCATCTTCTGCGGCACAGGTGTTGGCGGTGGGCTGATTTTGAACAACGACCTCTGGCTGGGGACTGGTGCCGCAGGCGAGATCGGCCACACGGTGATCGTCCAAGGCGGGCACCGTTGTGGCTGTGGACGCAACGGTTGCCTTGAGGCCTACGCTGGACGCGGCGCACTCGAGCAGGCCGCTCGCCAACAGCATCAAGCGGGCCGCCCCACGATGCTCTTTGAATTGATGGAACAGCAGGGACGCACCCGCCTGACGAGCCGCGTCTGGCTCGATGCCTGCCTGCAACGAGACGAGCTCGCGTTAGAACTGATCGCACAGGCCGCACGTGCGGTCGGTACGGCGGCTGGCAGTGCTACGAATCTGCTCGACATCGACTGTATTGTGATTGGCGGTGGCCTGGCGACTCGACTCGGCGATCACTTCCTCAATGACGTCCGCGCCGCCGCGCAGCCAGTCCTACTGCGTTCCGATGTCGCAAGCCAGATTGTCCTCTCCGAACTCGGAGACGACTGTGGCGCACTTGGTGCCGCGCTCGTCGCTGGCGATCGTCTCTCGCAGCGCTAGTCAACGCGAACGCCGGCGCGAATGACGTCAGTGACCTCGAGCGCCGGTGTCAGCACGACGAGGTCGGCACGCAGGCCAGGAGCAATCTGCCCACGGTCGGTCAGACCGAGCGCGTGGGCAGGTGTTGCCGAGAGCATCGTGGAGGCTGCCGACACATCAACGCCAACGACCTCGACGAGGTGCCTCAGCGCCACATCCTGTGTGAGGGTGCTCCCCGCCAACGCTCCCCCATCGCGCAGGCGGGCAACGCCACCGGAGACGACCACATCCATCTCGCCGAGCCGATGATCGCCATCGCCGTCGTCAGCCGCAGCGATTGCGTCGGTGACCAACGCAACGCGGTCAGGGCCGGCAATACGGACGGCCATTTCCAACATCGTTGGCGCGACATGTTCAAGATCGGCGATCAACTCGATCGTCACGCGTTGATCGAGCAGGAGCGTTGCGACGGGTCCTGGCTGCCGGTGATGCAACGGTGGCATCGCATTGAAGAGGTGGGTTGCAACACGCGCGCCAGCATCGATGGCCTGCTTGATGACCACCGGGTCCGCACCGGTGTGTCCAATCGCCACGACTACTCCGGCAGCGACGAGCTTTGGGATCGCAGCGAGCGCGCCATCGACCTCCGGTGCCAAGGTCACCATCGCGATCTCGCCGCTGGCAAGCAACTCGGCCAACTCATCGTCGGCAACCCCACGCAAAGCGGCGGGATCGTGTGCGCCGCAGTAGGCCGGCGCCAACCATGGCCCCTCAAGGTGGATACCAACGAGCGTGCCGTCGGCGACGAGCGGCAGCAGCGCCTCAATTTGTCGCAGTAGGTCGCCGTGCGACGCCGAAGCCAGGCTGCCAAGGCTCGTCGTCGTGCCATGTCGGCGATGCGTCAGCGCCGCTTCGCGCGCCTCCTCCGTCGAGCCCGACAGATACGACCCGCCCCCACCACCGTGGCAGTGAAGGTCGATAAAGCCAGGCAGCACGATCGCGCCCTCCAGCGACTCGACAGTTGCCTCCGCCAGCTGCGGCGCAGCGCCGTGCCCACAGTCGCTGATCCGATCCTGTTCGATCAGGATCCAGCCGTCAGCGAGCGCACCGTCAACGTCGAGCCACTGCAGATTGGTCAACAGCCTCACCGCACCAGTCCCTGCTTCGACACGCGTGCCTCCCGACGTAGGACAATCCACTGTACAAAAGCTGACACCTCGCGCAGCACGAGGAACCCGCGCTACGCTCCAAGTATGAAACAGCGTGCGCTCGGATCCAGTGGTGTCAACGTCTCTGAGGTAGGTTTTGGTGTCTGGACCGTCGCCACCGGTTGGTGGGGCGAGTACTCCGATGACGAGGCTGTTGCTCTGCTCCGCCATGCCCGCGATCGTGGCATCAACTTCTTCGATACGGCCGACACCTACGGTGAGGGTCGTGGGGAAACGCTGCTGGAGAAGGCGTTCGGCGCCGACTCCGACGTCGTCATTGGCACCAAGTTTGGCTACGACATCTACTCGCCCTGGGAGCGCAAGGGCCACGTCGAGCGCCCGCACGACTGGACGCCTGCGTTCGTCAAGTACGCGCTCGAGCAGAGCCTGCGTCGCCTCGGTCGCGACCACATCGGTTTCTATCAGCTCCACAATCCGCGCCTTGACGCCCTGCAGGACGATGGGCTGTTTGAGATGCTCGACGGGCTCGTCCAGGCAGGCACGATCGGCTCGATCGGCGTCGCCCTCGGCCCCGCCATCGGCTGGCGCACGGAGGGTCTGTGGGCGATCGAGAATCGACCGATCCATGCGATCCAGGTGATCCACAACCTGCTCGAGCAGCAGCCGGGCCGCGACTTTATTTCCAGCGCCAAGAACAACGACACCTCGATCGTCGTGCGTGTTCCCCACTCGTCCGGCATGCTCGAAGGCAAGTACACGCTCGAGACCGTCTTCGACGAGAACGATCATCGCAGGCACCGCCCGAAGTCGTGGCTCGTCGAGGGCGTGCAGAAGGTCGAGCAGGTGCGGTTCCTCGAGCGCGAAGACCGCACGATGGGCCAGGCTGCGATCCAGTGGCTGCTCCACGAAAACGTTGTCGCCTCCGTGCTGCCGAATATCTATAACACCGAGCAGATCGACGAGTTTGCCGCGACGTCCGACACGGCACCACTGACCGACAAGGAGTTTCGCACCGTCGAAGACCTCTGGGAAGACGACTTTGGTGTCGCACCGTACGTCGAAGAGACGTCGGCAGTTACCGCCGACTAGGCGCGATTACGCGGTTCGCGCACGCGCGTGAGGCGTTCGAGCAGATCGGCCAAGCGCCGTGCTTGGACAACGTCTGCGTGAGCGTCTGCGGTCGCCTGCCCCGCAGGGTCGTCGCGAGCCAACGCAAGTGCAGCACGGAGCCCAGCGAGAATCGCGTCTTCGCTGAATGGATCGACTTGCACCGCAGCGGAGGCTGGCAGGTCGCGTGCCACCGGAGCCGTCTGCGAGACGACGACAGGTACGCCACAGGCAACGGCTTCGAGCGCGCCGAGTCCGTAGCCTTCGCTGAGCGCCACGAGCGTCGCAGCATCCGCTCCACGCAGCAACGCCGGCACGCGGTCGGGACGGACAGCTCCCAACAGGCGAACGTGCGGCAATCCCTCGAGCTGCTCTGCCAGTGGCCCCGTGCCAGCGATCCAGAGCTCGCCACCACCGTGCTCGGCAAACAGTCGCGCCGCCGCCGCGGCGAGACGCTCGGGGTTCTTACGCTCGATCAAGTTGCCGATCTGCACGATCAGCGGACGACTCGGGGCCGCCCCAAACAACGATAGGTCCGCAGCCCCAGGGTGAAAGAGTGCACGATCAACACCGGTGTTGATGACCTCGACGACGAGCCCGGGGTAGACCGCCGTGAGGCGCGCAGCCAGCTCGCTGGAAACAGCGACTACAGCCGCTGCACCAAAGACCGCTTTCCGCACCGCAGTGCGCAGTGGCCTCGACCGTTCGAGATGACCAACGTCACCACCGTGCGCGACCAGCACATACGGAGCACCAACCGAGCGTGCCACACGCCGCGCGATCAACGCTGTTGGCACGAGATAGTGCCCGAGCACGACGTCGGCCTGCATACGATCTGCCGCATGCGCGCCTTGGCTTCGAAGCCTTGCGTACTTGCGTAGCGTGCCCGGTAATCCCGTCGTGCGCTGCTCAATACCGACCACTTCAACGGTGCAGCCAGCCTGCTCGAGCGCCGCCGTTTGGCGCATCACGAAGACGCCATATTGCGGTACCTCAGTCGATGGGACCATGTTGGAGACCACGAGGACGCGAAGCGAGTCGTACATGGAACCTACGATGCCGCATCGATCGGTCGCTACGCTGCAGAGGTTGCCGACGTAGCTCAGCTGGTAGAGCTCTCGCCTTGTAAGCGAGTGGTCCGCGGTTCGAGTCCGCGCGTCGGCTTGAAAATCATGCTTTTTCCCTGCTGAGGGGATATTTCGATTCGGTGAATTACTTCCGTTCTACCTAGTCTGAGCGCTACGCTAGGGGTATGGGTACGCACCTGCACATCGCACATCGCGGCTACCGCACCGGGCTTGGTGACAACACGCTGGCACAGATTGCTGAGGCGATTCGACTCGACTGCGACATGGTCGAAGTCGATGTTCGCCGCCGCGGCTCGGATGGCGAGCTGGTGCTCGCACACGAGAAGGGCGCGAACCTGACCGCTCCGCTCCTCCGCGACGCGTTAGCCTTGGCGCGCCACGCCAATATTCCCCTCAATCTTGACCTCAAACAGAATGGTCTGTCCGAGCAACTCGTACGGGTCTTGCGCGAGGGCGAGATGACTGATCGTGTCGTTTTGACTGGTGGCGGCTGGGAGCAGGCGCTTTGGGTCCGCCACCTCGAGCCCCGTATTCGCGTTGGCTTTACGATCCCGCGCCGGCACCACGACTGGGTGCGCGCTCTCGGCTGGGCCGCCAATCGCCTCTGGCGATTCGCCTGGACCGGCCGTGTCGATCTGCTGATGAAGGCCTACCGCATCGACTTGGTAACCATTCAGCATCGCCTCGTGACCCCTAAATTGGTGACACAGGTCCATCGTGGTGGTGGCGAGATTTGGGTCTGGACACCCGACGACCCAGCAACGATCGCACGCCTCTGCGCAATGGGTGTCGACGGCATCTGCACAAACGTGCCGGATCCCGCCCGGGTTGCTGCGACGCAGCGCACCGCAATCGCTGCGTAGCTTCTCAGCCGAACGTGCGAATGCTGTAGACCACCGCGACGACGACGCCGACGCCGATCACGACACGCTGTAAGACGACAGCCGGCAGACGCGTTGCGAGGCGTCCACCAAGGTAGCCGCCGCCCAGTGCGCAGATCAACATCACGACCGCGGTCACCCACAAGACGTGCCCCGAGAAGACAAAGACGAGTGCGGCGGCACCGTTGATAACGAGGCTCGAACACTGCTTGAGGGCATTGATGCGCGTGAGTGTGTCGACGAGCACGGCACCGAACACGGCCAGCACAATGATGCCAAGGCCGCCGCCGAAGTAGCCGCCATAGATGGCGGCTGCAAAGATACCGATCGCCGGTCCCAGCAACCGTTCGTGTCCCCCGTGCAGGCGAGAGATCCGCTCTGCTACACGCTTTTTGACGGTATTACCGAGCGCCAACAGCACGACCGCGCCGATGATCAAGAATGGAATCAGGACCTCAAAGGCGCTCTCCGGGGTAATCAAGAGCAGTGCTGCACCGACGAGACCGCCGAGCGCCGCGAGCGGCAGCAAGACCCGCATCCGGCGACCCTGCCCGACGAGATCGCCTCGCTGCGCAAGCGTTCCGCCGAGGTAGCCAGGCACGAGTGCCACGGTATTGGTCACATTGGCCGCGATCGGTGGCACACCGAGTGCCAAGAGCACGGGAAATGAGATCAGCGTGCCGCCTCCGGCGAGGGCGTTGATGACTCCCGCAGCGAGCGCGGCCAAGCCGGCGAATACGAGGTCACCGGCAGACATATCGAAAATCTAGGCGGTCTCGCCAACCTCGCGGCTGGCACGGTGCTGCTCGATCTTGCGCTTGACGCGCTGGAGAGCATTGTCGACGGCCTTCGGGTCGCAACCTGCCCGCTCGGCGATCGACTCGTACGACTCGCCGGCCATAAACGAGGCGAGCACCTCGGATTCGAGCGGCGAGAGCGCCTTGCCGAGCATCGAGACCAGCGAATCCAGCTCGTCGCTGGAGACAACGCGCGAAGCGGGGTCGAGCGTCGGCGAACCAGCAATCGCATCGCCAAGCGTGCACTCTCCACCCTCTGGATCGGCTCCAGCAGGCGTGTGGCTAAACGAGATGTAGCCGTTGAGTGGCTGATGCTTGTTGCGGGTTGCGCCCTTGATCGCCGTGATGATCTGGCGCGTGATGCAGAGCTCGGCAAACGAGCGGAACGAGGTCTCACGATCGACACGGTAATCGCGGATCGCCTTGTAGAGGCCAATCAGGCCCTCCTGCTGCAAATCGTCGGAGTCGCCACCGGCCAGGAAGTAACTCGACGCCTTAAGGCGCACAAACGGCTGGTAGCGCCGAATCAGCTGGTCGAGAGCGGCGTCATTACCGTTGCGAGCACGCAAGACAAGGGAGAGATCACCCTGATCGCGCTTCTGCCGCGCGGCTGGATCCAGTGTGCGGGCTGTAGTTGCTCGTGCTGCTTGCATAACGGGGTAACCCTCCATGACGCTCCATCAACCTCATTGTGTACTTGAGGTTTATGCCTGACATCCGCACTATGCCCGACAGCCTAGGCAATTACAAGGGCAATCTCATAATTGATAGGACAAACCCTAATTTGCCTGCAAACCGTTACATTCTTAGTCGCCCCCGAGGCGGCCTAGAATCGGCTCTACCAGCGGGATTGCGCGTGGTTGATAGGGACGAACCTATCCCGGCGACCTCTGTCGCCCTCGAAACCTACGGGCGTTGCCGAACGGCCTCAAACAGCAGAATGCCGGCGGTGACCGAAACATTCAGCGACGAGATCTTGCCCGCCAACGGCAATGAGACGATCGCATCGCAGGCCGTTTGTACACGCGGACGCACGCCTGAGCCCTCGGCACCAAGCACGAAGATGCAGCCATCGCGATAATCGCCGTCCGTATAGGCCATCTGAGCATCAGCAGCAGCCGCGTAGGTCCAGAGCCCCGGTCGCTTGGCGCGATGCAGCCAATCGGCCAGATTCGGCACGATCGCAATCGGCAAGTGCTCGACCGCGCCGGCACTGGCTTTGGCGACAGCGGCGGTAACCGGCGCGCTGCCATGCCGCGGCACGACGAGGCCATCGGCCCCAGCACACTCGGCGCTGCGCACGATCGCTCCCAGGTTACGAGGGTCGCTGACACCATCGAGCGCAATGATCAGCGGGCGTTCGATGGCGAGCAGCTCGTCGCCATCGATGTACGGAAACGGATCGACATGGGCGGCAATGCCCTGGTGATCGGAGTTGCCGATTAGCGCGCCGATCTCGTCCGCGCCCGTCACGCGCACGGGTGCGTCGAGACCACGAAGCCACGGCAGCGAGGCCTTGGCCTTGTCCGTCACGAGGATCTCCTGCACGTTGCGTCGGCCGCGCGTCGCCTCGTGGACCGGCTGCCTTCCGTAGATCAGATCGGCGCTCACGCGGGCGCCAACTCGGGTCCATCAGGCAGGTCTTGAACAACCCAGCCGAGTGCGAGCAATTCGTCTCGCAGGGCGTCTGCACGCTCAAAATTTCGCTCTAAACGGGCGTTTTCACGCTCTTGGAGCAGCGCGAGGGCCTCGGCAGGTGGGCCCTCGCTCGTGGCTGCAAGCCCATCGAGACCGAGCACGTAGAGACACTCAACCAGCACGCTGCGAGCCTGCGCAACATCGGCAGGATCGGCATCGCCGGCGTCAATTGCAGCGTTCAATTGGCGGACCAAATCGAACAACGCGGCGAGTGCCTCGGGCGTCGCAAAGTCGTCATCGAGCGCAGTGCAGAAACGACTATCGACCTCTGCTGCAGCCTCAGCCAGTGGACCTCCACTGGCGGCTGGGGCCGCACCGCTCGTACGAGCGGCTCGGCGCAGTGCCTCGCGCAGACGATCATTCGAACGGCGTGCGTCCTCGAGCGAATCGGGACTGTAGTCAACGGACGAGCGGTACTGAGCGCGCGCAAAGAGCGACAGCAGCGTCTCGGGGCCTTCGCGGTCGAGCGCATCGGCCAGGCGATCGATGTTGCCCAGCGACTTGGACATCTTGTCGCCACCAAAGCGCAGCATGCCGTTGTGCAGCCAGATGCGCGAGAAGGCGCGTCCAGTCAGCGCCTCCGACTGGGCTCGCTCGTTTTCGTGGTGCGGAAACTTGAGGTCAATGCCGCCACCATGGATGTCGATCTCCTCACCCAGCGCCGTCATCGCCATCGCCGAGCACTCGATGTGCCAGCCAGGGCGCCCCAACCCCCAGGGGGATTCCCAGGCCGCATCCTCGCCAGGCTTGGTCGCCTTCCAAAGCGCAAAATCGAGTGGTGCAGACTTCTTCGAGGTAATCTCCTCGGGTTGCATCTCGTCGATCTTCTGCCCCGAAAGGGCTCCATAGCTGGGAAAGTCGGCAACGCTGAAGTAGACATCGCCATCGGCGGCGTAGGCATGTCCACCCGCAATCAGCTGCTCGATCATGGCGATGATCTCGGACAGCGAGTCCGTCACCTTCGGCTCGAGATCGGGTCGCCCAAGGCCAAGTCGCGTGGTATCGGCGATGTAGCGCGCCGACTCGCGCGCGGCAAGCACCTCACTCTCGATGCCCTCGGCAACGGCCGCGGTATAGATCTTGTCGTTGATGTCGGTCAGGTTAGAAACCACCTTGACCTGCCAACCCGTGCGACGCAGGTGGCGCGCCAGCGTCATGGCCACGACAAACGGACGGGCGTTGCCGACATGGATCGGGCCGTACACCGTCGGACCGCAGACATAGAGGCCGAGCTGGCCCGGCGTCAGAGGCTCGACCGGGACGACCGAGCGGCGAAGGGAGTCGTAGAGATGCAGCGTCATGGCAGGTCCACTACGGCTTGCGCACGGGCGAGTGTCTCGTCCCGCGTCAGTGCCGCGAGCACCAACGGTAGCGGGATCCCATGGTCGGCCGCCGTCAAGACGCGCCGCACCGAACGCTTACCGACGCCCAACTCACTAAGCAATACAGCCGCTGCCTCGCTGTCGATTAGGTCGGGTAGTGATGCTCGCATCGCAACGAGAGCCGCAGCCGCCGCTCGCTCACCCTCCCCCACATTCTGAAGGGTTGGTGTGTCCGTGATGCCCGTGATCAGGTCGGCTGCGGCCTGCACGTTGGCGGCCTCGCCGAGCCCCGGCTCGAGCGTCTCGATGACACGTTCCAGATTGGCATTCCCTTGTGCCGCCAGGCGATCGCTCACAAGCGCAACACGCTCGGAGGAGCTCAACAGAGCCAAATGATCGCGCCCGAGTGTCGCCAACAGCGCCGGGTCGAGCCGGGTCGTGCCATGCCCGAGGTGCGCGACGTCAAAGCTCTCCGCCAGCACATCGGCTGGGGCAGCCGGCAGTGCGGTGATGGGCGGGCAGGCCGAGCGGGCGAGCCAATCGACGACGGCTGCTGGCAACCAACTCTGCTCGCGCAAGACCTCGACGCCAAGCGCGCCGCTGCGTCCGGAGAGCTTGGCGCCATCGCTCCCCACCACGATCGGCAGGTGCGCATAGGCCGGCGGCTCGACGCCCATCGCCGCGAAGAGGAGTAGCTGACGCGCCGAGTTGACGATGTGGTCCTCGCCGCGTATGACGTGGGTGATCGCCATCGCGTGATCGTCGGCGGCGGTTGCGAGGTGATACGTCGGCCGACCGTCGGACCGCACAAGCACGGTGCGGTCGAGCTCGTCGGCAGGAATCCGAATTGGACCACGGCTGCAGTCGTCGATCGCGACATCCTGCGTGGCACCCGGCAACACGATCGCGCCGTCAGGCAGGCGCTCGGCCATTCCCGACGCAACGAGCTGCTCGGCGACAGCGAGATGTAGGTCGAGGCGCTGCGACTGTCGATAGGGAGCGTGCGGGCCATCGTCTGGACCCTCGTCAACCACGATGCCAAGCCAGGCAAGATCGCGAAGAATTCGCTCGACTGCGCCCTCAGCGAGGCGTTCGTCGTCCGTATCGTCGACCCGCAACACGAAGGCTCCTCCGAACCGACGCCGCAAGAGATCGTTAGCCACGGCCACCATCGCGCCACCTTCGTGCAGATCGCCCGTGGGCGCAGGTGCGTAGCGGACGCGAACAGTCATGGCCGGAGAATGGCAGTCATCGGGGGTCAGAGGCGGTAGATGGCGATTGGATATTGGGCGAGCCGCTGATCACTCGTCATCAGCGTGAGTTGCCGCCGCTGAGCCTGGGCGGCGATTGCGCGATCGAGAGGATCGCCGTGAATGCGAGGAAGATCCTCAACCGCGATCGCGTCTTGGGTGTCGAAAGCCAACAGCCGAAACCCCGACGCCTCCATGTCGGCGACAAAGGTTGCTGCGGGCGGCATCTGCCGGCGTCCGGATTTCTCGGCAACCTCGAGCACCGAGACAGAACTGACAAATACCCCTTCGCCGTTGACGGCACCGGCGATCGCGGCCTTCGCTTCGCGCGGGAGCGCTGTGGCATCTGCCAACCACCACAGAGCCGCGTGGGTATCAAGCAGAAGTCCCATGCGGCTACTCGGGCTTTGGCCCGCGACCACGGACCCAATCTTCCCAATCGGGATGATTGGGAAATACCGGGTTGTTAAACATCTCCTCGAGTTCTGCGTCGCTCCACTCGAACGCATCGTCCGGGATGTCGTACTTGCCCTTCCACGCGCCTGGCCCCGCCCATTCGCGCCTGATTGGGATCGGCACAATCTTCGCAATCGGCGTGCCACCACGAGCGAGGATGATCTCTTCGCCCGCCTCGACGCGTGCCAACAGCTTCGAAAGATGCGTCTTGGCCTCATGCACATTCACGATGTCAGTCACGATAGCCCATATCCTAGTCCACTTAGTCCACAATTGCACGCGGATCGTGCCGAGCCCTGCGCGCACTACGCTGCCCGAGTGTCGCTGACTCCCGAGCAACTCGCCGATCGTGTCCTTGCGTGGTACGAAACGCACGGACGCGATTTGCCGTGGCGGCACACGCGCGACCCGTACGCGATCCTCGTCAGCGAGGTGATGCTCCAGCAGACACAGGTCGATCGCGTGATCGAACGCTGGACTGCTTGGCTCGAACGTTGGCCGACCGCAACAGACCTCGCTGCAGCCTCACGGGCAGACGTAATCAGCGCCTGGCAGGGCCTCGGCTACAACCGTCGTGCGGTCTCGCTCCACGAGGCAGCCCGCCAGCTCGCCGAGCACGGCATTCCCCAGGACCAAGCTGGCTGGCGCGCCTTGCCGGGCGTCGGGCCCTACACAGCGGCTGCCGTCTGTGCGCTCGCCCTCGACCACGACGTGATTCCCCTCGACGTCAACATCTTGCGCATCCTCGAACGATCACTTGGTGCGACAGAGCTCGAACCACCACCCAGCCGAGCACACGATCTGACGCAGGGACTCTTCGACCTCGGTGCAACTATCTGCCTGGCTCGGATCCCACGCTGCGACGCCTGTCCGCTTGCAGACCTCTGCCCCAGTCACGGCCAACGCTATGAGCCGCTGCGCAAACAGAGCCGCTTCGAGGGCTCACGCCGGCAGGCCCGCAGCAGACTGCTCGACCAGTTGCGGGAAGCGCCGCTGGCGACGGGCAGCTTCGACCCGGCACTGGCAGCGCTCCTGATCAAGGATGGCTTGGCAGAGCAAGTCGACGACCAACTCCGCCTACCCCGCTAGACCCCACCTTGGCCAATTGCGATGAGGACATGACAAGTGCGCACTTGTCATGTCCGCCTTGTGCAATACGCCCCATAGTTGATTGCCCTGATCAAGGTGCGTTCCCGACGCAGAACACCACGCCCCCTCACCGCTAAGATGGGCCTAAGCGCAGACCACTGCGCGCCATCATCACCATCCGAATCCACAAGGGCACTCTGACCCAATGAACATCCTGCTGATCCTGATCGCCGTGATCGTCGTCGTGATCCTGCTCTGGCTCGTGATCGCCTACAACGGACTCGTGCGTCTCCGCAACGAAGCGGACCAAGGCGAATCGTCGATTGATATTCAACTCAAGCGCCGCGCCGACCTGATCCCCAACCTCGTCGAGGCCGTCAAGGGCTACGCCACACACGAGAGCGCTACCTTCGAGAACGTCAGCAACGCCCGCGCCCAGGCACTCGGCGCCAAGTCGCTGTCCGAAAAAGCGGACGCAGACGGCGCCATGCAGTCCGCAGTTGGCAAGTTGTTCGCCATCGCTGAGGCCTATCCCGAGCTACGTGCAGTCGAGTCGTTCGTCCAGCTCCAGACAGAACTGGCTGACACCGAAGACAAGGTTGCCGCGGCGCGCCGCTATTACAACGCAGTCGTGCAACAGTTCAACACCAAGCAGCAGACGGTACCAACCTCGTTTATCGCAGGCGCCTTTGGCTTCTCGCCCCGCGAGTTCTATCGCCTCGAAGACGATGCGGATCGCCAGCCCGTCAAGGTTGATCTCAACTAATGACGCTCCAACAACAGATCCGATCCGCGCGGATGCGGACACTGCTGGTGATCGTCCTGTTCATCGTGTTGATGGCCGTGATCGTGGCGGCAATCAATGTTGCGTTCGGGTCGGGCTACGGCCTGATCATGGGCATGGTCGCGGTCGGCTACGGCATCTTCGGCTACATCGCTGCTGGCTCGATCGTGGCGTCGGCAAGTGGTGCCCGCAAGATCGCGAAGGAAGATGCCCCCGAGTTGTTTCGCACCGTCGAAAACGCGGCGATCGCCGCTGGCCTCGCGAAGACGCCCGATATCTACATCATCGAAGACCCAGCACCGAACGCCTTTGCAGCAGGTCGTACTCCCGACAAGGCGTACGTTGCCGCCACCACCGGCATCCTGCAGCTGCTCGATAAGCGTGAGCTCGAAGGCGTGATGGCCCACGAGATGGCGCACATCCGTAATCGCGACGTACGACTGATGACGCTCGCCGCGGTGATGGTTGGCGTGATCTCGATGATCGCCGACATGCTGCTCTGGTCGATGATTTTTAGCGGCAACCGCAATAGCAACGACAACAATCCGCTCGGCGCAATCCTCGCGATCGTCGCCATCATCCTCGCCCCGATTGGAGCCGCCATGCTCCAAATGACGCTCTCCCGACGCCGCGAGTATCTTGCCGACGCCACAGCAGCGGAACTGACAGGAGACCCAGAGGGCCTAGCCCGTGCGCTGTACAAGCTCGCCGCCGATCAACGTCCCCTCGCGAAGGTCAATCGTGCGACGGCCCACCTGTGGATCGAGTCGCCGCTACGCGACAACAAGGGCATGCGCTCCTCGATGGCAGGTCTGTTCGACACGCACCCGCCCCTGCAAGAGCGCATCGATCGCCTCCAAGAGATGGGTGGCTTTACGTTGCCGCCGATCCCGAAGGGCGCAGCCGACGCCTAAGTCGACGCGCCTTAGCGCTCGACGAGCACGACGGCCTGAGCGGCAATGCCCTCGCCACGGCCGGTAAAACCAAGACCATCTGTGCCCGTGGCCCGCACGGAGACACGATCCGCGGTAGACCCCATCGCCGCGGCACAGGCTGCACGCATCGCATCGACATGCGGCGCAATGCGTGGCTGCATCGCTACAACCATGCAATCAGCATTGACGAGGCTCCAGCCCTCCGCCGCGATGCGCTCGGAGGCGAGCCGCAGCAGGTCGATCGATGCCGCTCCCTCCCACTCGTCGTTGGAGGGAAACATGCGACCGATGTCGCCAAGACCGGTTGCTCCAAGTAGCGCGTCCGTCAAGACGTGACAGATGACGTCTGCATCGGAGTGTCCTTCGAGCCCGTGCGTGTGCTCGATCGTGACGCCGCCCAAGACCAAGGCGCGCCCCACGACGAGGCGGTGCGCATCGACCGCTGTGCCAACTCGGAAGTCAGCCAATCGGTACCGCCCGACGATCGCGTCCCTTGATCTGCATAACCTCAGAGTAGCCCGCGGCCAGCGCCGCCTGGACAGCGAGGTCGAAGTTGCGACCAATATCCGCGGGTACGTGCGCATCGGACGAGAGCACGATCGGCACGCCACGTTCGTAGTAGCGCTCAAGCAACGCCTGCGATGGATACAGCTCTTGGGCGGCTTTGCGCAGGCCCGCTGTCGAGATCTCAACGCAGACGCCAGACTCGGCGAGCGCATCCGCAATCGTGTCGTAGGCCCAGTTGAGGGTCGTCGAGGATGGCAGCGGACCGAACGACTTCGGTAGATCCGAATGCGTCATGACATCGAACTGGCCGCTCATGGCAGCTCGGGTATAGCGGTCGACGTAGCCGCGCCAGAGTGCCTCCGAATCGATGTGGTCGAAGGCCGAGTAGAGGTCGTAGTCGACCGCACCCTCGTCAACCCAGTGGATGCTGCCAAGGATCAGATCCCATGGTCGGCCACGCAACGCCTCGACGAGCACGTCCTGTCCGTCCGGCAGCCAGTCGCACTCGATGCCAATCAGCAGCGGAAAGCCGATCGCTTTTGCTTCGCTGAGAGCCTCCCAGTAGGCGTCGATATCCCACTCGGTTTGCGTCTGCCAGTACTCGTGCGCCCAAGCCGGCTTCGCCGCCCGAAAGCGGTAGACATGCTCGGTAATCGCGACGGCCTCGAGCCCCTGATCCATCGCTGCTGCCACGTGCGGCACGATCGTCTCGATCGACAATGCCTCTTCGTCGAGCGGATCGTCGTCAGGCCGCAGGTGCGTGTGGTGATCAGTCAGCATCGCGAAGTTCCTCGGCACGCCGTAGATCGTCGCGCGTCGTGATCTTGATCGCCCGCGGATCTCCCTCGACCGTCACGACCGTGCCACCAATACGCTCGACAAGGCTGGCGCAATCGGTACCGGTCGCGCGGTCGGGGGCAGCCAAGGCGCGCCTCAGCACATCCGCGAGAAAGCCCTGCGGCGTCTGGACCGTACATAGATCAGCCCGCTCGACGGTCTCGACCACGCGCCCCGCCCCATCAACACGCTTGACGGTGTCGACGATCGGCAGCGCGGGAATGACGCCATCCGCACCATCCGAAAAGCCTGCCAGCACGCGGTCGATCAGTTCGGCCGAAACCAGTGGACGGGCTGCATCGTGCACGAGAATGAGCACCGCTTCGGTGGGCACTTCGGCGACGCCAAGAGCGACAGAGTCGGAACGTGAGGCGCCACCTGCGATCGCGATCGACACCTTACCGGCACCAATATCGTCGACCATAAAGGTCGCGCGCTCCTCCCATCCCTCGGGCACCACAACGACGATGCCATCGATGCCAGGATGGTCATCAAGCGCAGAGACCGAGGCTGCGACCAGCGGATTGTCACCGAACGCGACGAAGGCTTTCGGATGCTCTGCGCCCAGCCGCTCACCCGAGCCGGCCGCAACCACGACCGCCCAGACGGCCACCGCCTCAGCCATCAGCGCTTAGACGGAGCGCGCGGCGCGCGCCTCGGCGCGGGCCGTCGCAAGATCGGCGAGGAGCTTGTCGAGATGCTCATTCGTGGCTTCCTCATCCTTATCAAGCACCCAACGGAGCTCGGAGGAGAGGATGCGCATGGCTTGCGACAAAAGCTGGCGCTCGCCCGACGAGAGCGGACGCTCGGAATCTCGCAGCGAAAGATCGCGAATCACTTCAGCGATCTCCTTAACGTCACCGGAGCGGATCTTGTCCTTGTTCATCCGAAAGCGACGACTCCAAGAGCCTGTGTCGGCCGGGATTTCCTCGGCCAGCACGGCAAGGACTTCATTTGCGCCCTTCATGTCCATCACGCGGCGGAGACCCAGCTCGTCGACACGGTTGACGGGAATCCGGACTACGAGGTCGTCGGCGACGATGCGGATCGTGAGGTACTCGACCTCTTCACCCAAGACCGTGCGCTGCTCGATGCCATCGATGATGCCAGCACCGTGCTGGGGGTAGACGATCCGATCTCCAACTTTGAACACGCGGTGCTCCCTCCGACCTAGAGTCAGAAGGATAACGGTTTTCGGCCGCGAATGTGGAGGGTTATTTCGCGTTCCGGAGCAGCCGGTCGTGCAGCCGACGAAGGCCTTGCTGCACGTCGGCGGCCTTCGACTGCGAGACCCCTTCGACGGCTGCCAATTCGCGCAAGGTGGCTCGCATGAGGGCATCGAAGGTCGGGAACGCGGCCACGATTTGGGTGGCTTCGAGATCCGTCAAATTGGGGATGTGTGCGAGTGCGCGATAGCCCCGCGGCCGCAATGGCCCATTCGCAACCGAACTGTCCTCATGCCCGAGCGCTAAGCCAAGAGCTTCGACGCCGACCAAATCCTGATAGGTAAGACTCGCAATTCTCTCGAGTACCTCTTCGTCACTGCTCGTGGCGGCTGCGTTGCGATAGTCGCGAATCGTCGCCATCCGCTCGTCGAGCACGCCGTTGGAGAGTTCGCCGAGTTGCATCGCGACGAGGCGCCCATCCAAACCGAGCTCGTCGACATTACGTTGAATCTCGCCGACCATTCGCCCGGCCATCTCGGCGCGCTGCAGAACCGTCAGGACGTCGTCGATCGTGACGTCGCCTCGCAGCTCGTGCATCGTCAGATCGTCAGCGCCTCGATCGAGCTGCTGACGGTGATTGCGCAATGTCGAGAGCCCCTGCGTCGCCTTCGCGAGCACGTCGGTGATCGAATCGAGCTGGTAGCGCGAGCCGCCGGTGTAGATGTTGACGGTATCGCGCTCCTGCGAAATCGCCACGACGATCGCATCGGTCTGGCGCGCGACGCGCTCTGCCGTGCGGTGCCGCGTACCAGTCTCGGATGTCGCCAAGCTCGCATCGGGCATCAGGTGCACATTTGCACTCATGATGTGCTTTAGCTCGGCATCGAGCACGATCGCACCATCCATTTTGGCGAGCTCGTACAACATCTGTGACGAGAACGGCATGTCGAGTTCGATACCACCCGAGGTCAACGGCGAGATCTCATCGCGCGTCGCAATCACAATCAGCGCGCCAAGGTGTCCCATGATGATGTCGTTGATGCCGAGACGCAGATCGGTGCCCGGCGCAAGCAGGCGCAGCGCACTGGCGAGACGAGGGTTTCGGCGTGGATCGATCAACATTTGACAGGTATCGTAGCCGGGTGACGAATTCTAAGCCGATCTTGATCGTCGATGGCGATGCACTAGCCCATCGCGCCTACCACGCGCTCGGCAAGATTGTTGGGAGCAACGGGCGCCCTGTGGGGCTGCTGCAGGGGACGATCTCGATGCTGGTCTCGGCCTGGGATCTTTTCGAGCCGCGTGCGCTGGCCGTCGCCATCGACAGTCGACTGCCGTCCTACCGCAACGAGCTTTGGCCTGCCTATCAGGCTCAACGCGACCCGTTTGCCGACGACCTCGTCGCACAACTCGACGCGCTGCCCGCACTCGTCGCCGCTTTTGGAATCCCCGCGATCCGCATTGATCCCTGGGAAGCCGACGATGTCTGTGCCGCGCTCGTTGCGCTGGAGGAGGCGGCTGGCGGACACGCCCTTGTTTTGACGCACGACCGTGACGCCTTCCAATTGGCCTCCCCGCAGACATCGATTATTCGGCCCCTGTCGGGTATGTCCGAGACCGAGCTGGTCGACCCAGCGGGCGTTGTTGAGCGGTATGGCGTGACACCCCACCAGGTCCCCGATCTGATCGCGCTTCGCGGCGACCCCTCCGACAACATCCCTGGTGCGCGCGGCATCGGTCAGAAGACCGCAGCGATATTGCTGCAGCAGTACGGCGACCTAGAGGGCGTGATCGCTCATGCCGCCGACCTCACGCCTGCGCGCGCACAGGCCGTGGCCGAGTCGGCGGAGGACCTCCGTTGTTTTCGCCAGCTCGCCGTGATGCAGGCCGACCTGCCAATCGAGCGCCCGGACGACCGCGTGCCGGACTGGCAGGCTGGAGCCGCGGCCTGTGCGGCGGCTGGCATGGGCCGCCTGGCCGAACGTCTCGCACAGCGCGCGTAGGGTGCTGTCTAGTCCGTACCGAGGGCGAGGGCGAGGGCCTCGCTGATCGAGCCGGCCGTACGCACCACGATCCCTGGGACCGAAGGTGACCCCGGTGGCACGATTGCCTGTTCGATACCGAGGCGTTGTGCTTCTTTCAGCCGCCGTTCGACCTGCGCGACCGGGCCGCAACCGGCCTGTTAGGCCGATCTCGCCGATCGCCACAAGTGGCCCCGTCGGCACGCCACGCGCGGCGCTGGTGACGGCCAGAGCGACGGCAAGGTCGACCGCGGGGTCGTCGACCCGCACCCCACCAACCACATTGGCGAAGACGTCGGCCGAGCCCAGCCCGAGGCTGGCGTGGCGCGTGAGTACCGCGAGCAGCATCGCGAGCCGGTTGCGATCAATGCCGTTGGCGAGCCGACGCGGTTGAGGTAGCTCGCTCGGCGAGACGAGCGCCTGCACCTCAAGCAGCAGCGGGCGCGAACCCTCCATCGTGCAGGCCACGACGCTGCCGACGGCACCAAGCTCGTCGCGCCCCAGCAGCGCCGAGGGATCTTCGACGGCTTCGAGCCCACGGCCCGTCATGGCAAACACGCCGAGCTCGGAGGTAGCCCCAAAGCGATTCTTGGCAGCTCGCAGCACGCGCAGCTCGCCGCCACGCTCGCCCTCAAAGAGCAGCACCGCGTCGACGAGGTGCTCAAGCACCTTAGGACCTGCCACCGCACCATCCTTGGTGACGTGCCCGACGAGCACGATCGCCACGCCATGCTCCTTGGCGACGCGCAGCAATTCGCCGGCCGCCTCGCGCACCTGCGAGACCGAACCCGGCGCCGACGAAAGGTCGGCAGTCCAGAGCGTCTGCACCGAGTCGACGACACAGACAGCTGGCCGTTCGGCAGCGATTGTGGCTTTGACGATGTTGAGGTCGGTCTCGGCTACGACGCGGATCTTGCCGGCGCCACCGATCCGCTCAGCACGCAGGCGCACCTGCGCAGCCGACTCCTCGCCCGTTACCAGCAGTGCGGTCTCGCGCTGGGCGATCGAGGCCAACGCCATCGTCAGGAGCGTCGACTTGCCGACGCCTGGCTCGCCACCAAGCAGGACGAGCGAGCCCGGCACGATGCCGCCACCGAGCACGCGATCGAGCTCGCCGATGCCCGTGGGAATGCGAATCGCCTCATCGGCCGAGACGTCGGCGAGGGCAATCGACTCGCGCGCCGCCACCGGGCCCGAGCGGCCGCTGCGTTGCACCGACGAGCGCTGCTCTTCGACTGTCCCCCAGGCTTCACACGCGGGGCAGCGTCCCTCCCACTTCGGCAGCACCTCACCACAGGCCGAGCACACAAAGTGGGTGGTGGTGCGGGCCATGATTGGAGACTAGTGCCGAGCGCGGATGCGCTGGGGTGCCGGTTCGTCACACGGCCCGCGCAGAGGCTTACGCGTTGCGCATGTGCTGCGGCCGGCGGCAGGCACGGTGGCGGCGCTCCTAGACGTGGCGCGCCGCACTCGCAGAGCGAGGCCGCACGCCGATCGCAAGGGCAGCTACCCGCGAGGCCAAAAAGAGCGCCGCGATGATTGAGGCGATCGCGGGTCCCGCCGCCCAGCCGAAGTGGAACGACACGAGCAGGCCCAGGCATCCGGCCAGCAGGCCGAGTGGAATCGTCAAGAGCAGCAGCGGGCCCACCCGGGCCACCCACGGACGCGCGATCGCCGCAGGTCCGATCAGCATGGCTAGGGCGAGCAGCCCGCCGAGACCCCGAAGCGCCACCCCGAGCGCCAGCGCGGTGGCAAGCAGGAGTGCGGCGTCTATCAGGCCGACGCGGATGCCGAGCGTGCGTGCCCAGCCACGGTCGAAGGACGCCAGGGAAATCGTGCGATTGCCGAACAGGACCACGCCAGAGACGATCGCCATGGCGATCGTCCCGACGATCAGGTCGCCGCGGTCAACGGTGAGGATGTCCCCGAATAGCACGGCAAGCGAGCGCTGCGCCGGGACGGTCAGGGACAAGAGCGCGATGCCGGCCGCCAGCGCCACGGAGAAGACAAGCGCGACCACCACATCCTCGCGGACGTCGTCGCGGCGCAACAGGAACGCAGTGACCACGGCGGCGAGCAGCGCGCCGAGCACCGCACCCCACTCACCGCTGAGTCCGAAAGCGATGAAGACGGCTGCGCCGGGCACGAGCGCATGGCTCAGCGATTCACCGGCGTAGGCCAGTCGCCGAAGCGACAGCAGCGCACCGACCGGGCCGCACGCAACCGCGATCAGCACGACCTCAAGCAGGGCACGCTGCATGAACCCGTACTGCAACGGGTCGAGCACCCAGCTCAGCACGCGCCGTGCCCATGATCGTGATCGTGACAGTGGTCGTCGGCAACGGCGAGCCCCTGATCATCGAGCACGAGCATGCGCCCGCCGTACGCGGACCGGAGCTGATCCACACCAAGCGCCTCACCGGGCGGCCCGAAGGCATGTACGCGCCCGGCGAGCAGAAGCACACGATCGGCTCGTGAGCGCGCGAGCGCCAGATCATGCGTGGCGAGGAGGACACCAACGCCGCGGGCCTGCTCGGCGGCGATCGCGGCCATGATCGCCTGCTCCGACGGCGCATCGACGGCGGACAGGGGCTCGTCGAGCAGCAGGATCTGAGCCCGTTGGGCGAGGGCACGTGCCAGCAACACCCGCTGGCGCTGTCCGCCTGACAGCGAACCGTAGGGACGGTCGCCGCTGTCGACTAGGCCGACCTCGCCGAGCGCACTGCGTGCCGCGCTGCGCGCCGCTGCATTGATGCGCCGAAACGGCCGTGGTGGCGCTGCTCCCTGCAGCACGACGTCGAGGGCGGTGACGGGAAAGTCGGCGTCGGCTGGGCCGTGCTGGGGTACAAAGGCCAGGCTCCCGGCGACGTCGACCGTTCCTGACGAGGGCAGCAGTCCGAGCAGCGCGAGCAGCAGCGTCGACTTCCCTGCCCCGTTCGGCCCCACGATCGCGATCAGCTCGCCGGCGGCGAGGTCGAACGAGATGTCGGCAAGCGCGCGTACGCCATCGCGATCGACAGCCAGACGTTCCACCTGGAGCAGCGTCGCTTCGGGGGTCAACCCTTGAGACCTTCGACGATGAGGAGCACGTTGCTCCGCATCATGCCGATGTAGGTCCCGGCCGCGTCGCCCGCGGGGGCGAGCGTGTCGGCGAACAGGCCGTCGATGACGGGCACGCCGGCCTCGTCGGCGAGCACCATCGCGACCGCCGGATCCGCCGTGCTCTCGGAGAAGACCGCAGGGACGCCGCGCTGCTTGATCACATCGATCAGCTCGGCCATCGTCTTGGCGTCGGCGCTGGCGGCCCCGGAGGTCGAGGGAATCGCGGCGCCGATCAGCTCGATGTCGTAGTGCCGTCCGAGGTATGAGAAAGCGTCGTGATCCGTGACGAGGAGCCGCCGGTCGGCGGGCACGCCGGCAACGGCTGCCATGAGTTCCTGATCGAGTGCGGCCAACTCGGCCTCATAGGCGGTGGCCCGCTCCTCGTAGGCAGCGGCGTGCGCCGGGTCGGCCGTGGCGAGCGCTGCGGCGATCGCGGCAACCGACTGCTCTACGAGCGTCGGATCGTGCCAGTAATGGGGATCGACGTCGCCGTGGCCATGCTCGTCGACGGCCGGCTCGTCCGCCGGTGCGTCAGCGGCATGTCCCGGCTCCTCCGCCGGTGCCGCGAGTGAGTCCTCGGGTGCCAACTCGACGAGCGTCACGCCGCTCCCGGCGGCCTCAACCAATTGGTCGGCCCATTCGTCTAGTCCCGCGCCGCTCGAGAAGACGACCGCAGCGCCATCGACCGCGCGGGCGGCCTCCGGAGTCGGCTCGAAATCGTGCGTCTCCACGCCGGCGGGAATAATCGTGGTCACGGTGACATCGTCGCCGCCAACGGCCTGCACCCAGTCCGCGACGATCGGCGTGGTCGCCACCACCGAGAGCGCACCGGCCACGGGGTCACTCCCCGCACTCGTGGCGGATCCGGTGGAGTCCGTCGTCGTCCCCGAACCGCCGCCACAGGCGGCGACGATGGCCACAGATGCGAGCGCGAGACCCGCCAGCGAGCGGCGCCGGTGCGTGCGCAGGTACGCGACCCCGGCAGCGAGCGGCCACAGCGCCGCGGCGGCAAGCACGACGGCGACGCCGGACGGCAGGGACCAACGGTCCGCTATCAGAACTCCAGCGGTCCCTGCGATCAGTCCGAACACCGCCGCGAGCAGCATCGCCGAGGGAGTGCGCCGCGTCAGACGGAGTGCAGCCGCGGCAGGTAGGACAACCAGCGCGCTGGCGAGCACCGCGCCGACCGCCTCGACGGCGAAGACGATCACAAGCGCCAGCAGGACGGCGACCACGAGGTCGAGCCGTGCGGGTCGAAGCCCAGCAGCCCGCGCCGCCGACGGATCGAAGGCGGCAAAGGCCCAGACGCGACCGAGTCCGAGCAGACGCGACGACCGTGACGGTGAAGATGATCGCGGCCCGCACAAGATCGGCATCGGTGATCCCGATCAGCGTGCCGAAGAGCAGTCCGTCGATACGAGCTCCGCTGCCGCCGACCCCAGCGGAGATCAGGAGAGCGCCGACGCCGATCGCGCCGGCGAGCAGCACTCCGGTCGTCGCGCTCGGGTCGCCGCGGCGCGCATCGGCGCCGAGACGCAGAGCGCCGAGGGCGAGCAATCCGCCGGCGACAACGCCGCCGAGCAGCACCGGGATGCCAGCCGCCGCAGCGAGCACGATCCCCGGGAGGGAGCCGACCCCGATCGCGTGCGCGGTGAAGACCTGGCGCCGGAGCACGATAAGCACACCGAGCGCGCCCGCGACCGGTGCGAGCAGCGCCAATTCCAGCAATGCGCGGACAAGGTAGGGCTGATCGAACGGCGCCGGGAGGAATGTCATACCGACAACCTAGCACATAATGGGAATCGTTATCACTAAGCGCAGAGGTCGTTGTGCTCTACGCTCTGCATATGTCTGGGACAGACCATGCGCACCGCCACGCGACCGATGCGTGGCTCCCCCACGCCACGCTAGTCCTGCGGAGCGCCGGTACCCGCTCGGGCGGAGCACGCAGCGCCATCCTTGAGGAGCTTGCAGCCCAGAGCTGTTGCGCCAGCGCACAGGAAATCCACACACGTCTGCGCGACGCTGGCTCGACGATCGGCATTGCCAGCGTCTACCGCACGCTCGAGCTCCTACACGGCATGGGGCTCGTGACCCGCGTTGACACGGGCGATGGCGTCGCCCGCTTCGAGCCGATGCACCCCGGCGGCGAGCACCATCATCACCTCGTCTGCACGCGGTGCGGTGCAGTGGAGGCCTTTCATGATGACGCGCTGGAGGAGGCCATCCACCGGGTCGCCGAGCGGGTCGACTTCGAGGTGACCGGGCACGACATCGCCCTGCGCGGCATCTGCAGCGCCTGTCGGTGAACCCCACAACGACCTGAGCCCCGGGGTTACCCGAGGCTCAGTGACGTGCGCTTCGTAATGAGAGGACCTACTCGCTGACCTCGACCAGATCTGCTGGCGGCGCGTCGGGCGTCGGTGGGACGATGTCCATCGAGACCTCGTCCGTGCCCTCCTTGCGGTCCACCAGAATCGTGGAGCCCGTCGGCATCTGCTGCGCGAGCACGAAATCGGCCAGTGGATCTTCGAGGATACGCTGGATCGCGCGGCGCAGTGGCCGGGCACCCATCGCCGGGTCGTACCCCTCTTGGACCAGCAGTTCCTTCGCGGTCTCCGTGAGTTCGATCGCGACGCCGTGGACCTCGAGCTGCTCGCGGAGGCGATTCAGCATGAAGTCAACGATGTGCAGGATCTGCTCACGCGACAGCTTGTGGAAGACGATCACTTCGTCGATACGGTTGAGGAGCTCCGGGCGGAAGACGCGCTTCAGCTCGGTCATGATCTTGCCCTTCATGTCCTCGTACGACTGGCCGCTCTCGTCGTCGGCCTGCGAAAAACCAAAGTTCTGATTCTTCGCGATCGTGGCAGCGCCAATGTTCGACGTCATGATCACGATCGTGTTGCGGAAGTCGACCTTACGTCCCTGCGAATCCGTCAAGTTGCCCTCTTCGAGAACCTGCAAGAGGATGTTGAAGACGTCGGGGTGAGCCTTCTCGATCTCGTCGAGGAGCACCACCGAGTACGGCTTACGACGCACGGCCTCTGTCAGCTGACCACCCTCGTCGTACCCGATGTAGCCGGGCGGCGAACCGACGAGACGCGAGACGGAGTGCTTCTCCATGTACTCGGACATGTCGACCTGGATCATCGCGCCGTCGTCGCCGAAGAGGAACTGGGCGAGCGTGCGGGCGAGCTCGGTCTTGCCGACACCCGAGGGGCCGAGGAAGATGAACGAGCCCGACGGGCGCTTCGGATCCTTGATGCCGGCACGGGCGCGACGGATCGCGCGCGAGACGGCGGCGATTGCCACGTCCTGACCGATCACGCGCTTGTGGAGTTCTTCCTCCATGCGGATCAGCTTCTGTGTTTCGGCCTCGGTCAACTTGAAGACAGGGATACCGGTCCACATCGAGACGATGTCGGCGATCTCTTCTTCGCCGATCGACGGCTGCTCGGCAGCACCTTCGCCCTCGGACCAGCTCTCCTCGGCCTCGCGCTTGTCGTTCGAGAGCTTGCGCTCCTGATCGCGAAGATTGGCGGCGGCTTCGAAGTCCTGGCCTTCGATCGCCGTCTCCTTCTCCTTGCGGACGCGCTCGATCTCGTCCTCCAACTCGCGTTGGGCCGGCGGTGCCGACATCGTCCGGATGCGCATGCGTGAGGCGGCCTCGTCGATCAGATCGATTGCCTTGTCCGGCAGGTACCGATCTTGGATGTAGCGGCTCGACAACTCGGCCGCGGCGACCAACGCCTCGTCCGTGATGCGGATGCGGTGATGCGCCTCGTAGCGATCGCGCAGACCACGGAGGATCTGGATCGAGTCTTCAACGGTTGGCTCTTCGACACGAACCTCTTGGAAGCGGCGTGCCAGCGCCTTGTCGCGCTCGAGGTACTTGCGGTACTCATCGAGCGTCGTGGCACCAATCGTCTGCAGCTCGCCACGCGCCAAGGCGGGCTTGAGAATGCTGGCCGCGTCGATCGCGCCCTCTGCGGCACCTGCGCCTACGAGGTTATGCAGCTCGTCGATGAAGAGGATGATGTCGCCTCGCTGGGCGATCTCCTTCATGACCTTCTTCAAGCGCTCCTCGAACTCGCCGCGGTACTTCGAGCCGGCTACGAGAGCCGCTAGGTCGAGCGTGTAGATCTGCTTGTTCTTGAGCAGGTCTGGAACTTGACCACTTGAGACGCGCTGTGCGAGCCCCTCGACGACGGCTGTCTTGCCGACGCCTGGCTCGCCGATCAGCACGGGGTTGTTCTTCATGCGGCGGACGAGAATCTGCATCATCCGCTCGATCTCGGTCTGGCGTCCAACGACAGGGTCGAGCTTGCCTTCGGTCGCCAGCTTCGTCAGGTTGCGACCGAACTGGTCGAGCAGCTTCGACGACTTCTTCGACTCAGGCGACCCGGCACCGGCTCCTGCACCAGTAGCAGCGCCACCAGACTGCGAGCGGCGACCCGGACCCGACAGCATGCGAATGATCTCGTTGCGAATCTTCTCGGCGTCGGCATCGAAGTCGAGCAGGATACGCGCAGCGACACCCTCGTTCTCGCGAACGAGTCCGAGCAGGATGTGCTCCGTACCGATGTAGTTATGACCAAGCGAGAGCGCCTCGCGAAGTGCCAATTCGAGGACCTTCTTGGCGCGGGGTGTAAACGGAATCTGACCCGTCGTGACCTCTTCGCCCTGGCCGACGATGCGCGCAACATTCGCGCGGACGTCTTCGACCGTAATATCGAGGGAGTCGAGCACGCGCGCGGCGAGACCCTCTTCCTCACGCAGCAGGCCGAGCAGAATGTGCTCGGTGCCGATGTAGTTGTGCTTGAGTGCACGGGCCTCGTCCTGTGCAAGGACGACAACCTGGCGTGCACGCTCTGTAAATCGTTCAAACATTGTTGGCCTCCTACCTGCTATTTCGCAGGGTCCCGGTGTGCGGATTCCACCACTTCACCAGTAGGTTGCTCACACTACCAGAGGGTGATTCGCACCCGTTCGGTCGAATGATCCGGGTTACGTCTTACGTACGCATCGCGGGGAACAAGATGACCTCGCGGATCGTGTCCTGCGCGGTCAACAACATCGCCAAGCGGTCGATGCCAAGCCCCACACCACCGGTCGGCGGCAGGCCGTATTCGAGCGCCGTCACGTAGTCCTCATCGACGTGGGTGGGCCTCCTCGTCGCCCGCGCGTCCAGCAGCGGCCTGCTCCTCGAAGCGGGCGCGTTGGTCGTCAGGATCGTTGAGTTCCGAGAAGCCGTTCGAGATCTCCATGCCACCACAGAACGCTTCGAACCGCTCGACCAGGCCCTCCCCACCCGGCTTGCGACGCGACAGCGGCGACAGCTCAACCGGGTAGTCGACAAGGAACGTCGGAGCAATCAAGGTTGGCTCGACATAGTGCGAGAGCATGTGGTCAACGAGTTGCGCCCAGGTCTTATCGCGCGACGTATCGACACCCTGGCTCTTGAGATAGTCCACCAGAGGCTGCGGATCGCGACCCAGAGTGAGCGGGTTGATACCCGTCTTCTGCTCGATGGCCTCGCCCAGCGTCATCCGCTGCCACGGCACACCGAAGTCGATCTCCTGGTCCTTGACCGTCACCTTCGTCGTGCCACAGACCGCCAGCGCCGCAGCCGTCACGATCTGCTCGGTGCGCGTCATCACGTCTTCGCAGTCCGCATATGCCTCGTAGAACTCGAGCATCGTGAACTCGGGGTTGTGCTTGGGGGAGACGCCCTCGTTGCGAAAATCCTTGCCGAGTTCGTAGACGCGCTCGAGGCCGCCGACGACGAGGCGCTTGAGATACAGCTCGGTTGCGACCCGCAGGTAGAGGTCGCGATCCAACGTGTTGTGGTGCGTGATGAACGGACGCGCAGCCGCGCCACCGTAGAGCGGCTGAAGCACCGGCGTCTCGACCTCAACGAAGTTCGCGTCGTCGAGCGTGCGGCGAATGCTCGCGATCATCTTGGCGCGCGCCACGAAGCGATCGCGCGCCTCCGGGTCGGTCATCAAATCGAGGTAGCGCTGGCGATGCCGAACTTCAACGTCCTGCAGTCCATGGTGACGGTCGGGGAACGGCAGGCGGCATGGCGCGAGCTCGACCCACTCGGCGACCTTGACGCTCAGTTCGCCTCGACGCGTTCGCGTGGCTGTGCCGACGACACCAATCAGGTCGCCAATCGAGACAGAGCGAACCTGCTCGAACACCTCCTCACCGAGCTGCTCAAGATCAGCCAGCAGCTGGACACGACCAGACATGTCCTCAAGGTCGATAAACGACACGCCGCCCTGGCCACGACGACCGAGCACGCGCCCAGCAATGCGCCACGACTGCGTGCCTGCCTGTTCGGGCTCGAGTCCGTCCTCGGCCGTGCGTAGGTCACCAATCGCGTCTCGCTCACCGAACCGGTGCGGAAGGGACGCGAAGTCCATCGAGTCCTACACGCGCGAGATCGCGGTGATCTCGTACTTGACGGTGCCCTTCGGCGTGACGACGTCAACCTTGTCGCCCTTCTTGCCACCCAGGACGGCACGACCAATTGGCGACTCGTTGGAAAGGCGGTTCAGATCGGGGTCGGCCTCAGCAGAGCCCACGAGCTTGAACTTCATTTCCTTGTTGCGAGCACCCTTGATGCTGACGGTCGACCCAATCGCCACAACGCCAACCTTGAGGTCGGCCTTCTCAACGATGGTCGCCTCGCGCAGCTGCTGTTCGAGCTCCGCGATCTCGTCCTCAATCTTCGCCTGCTCGTTCTTGGCGTCGTCGTACTCGGAGTTCTCAGAGATATCACCGAAGTCACGGGCTTCCTTGATGCGCTCAGCAACCTCACGACGACCCTCGGTCGTTAGGTGCTCATAGCGCTTCTTGAGCTCTTCGTAACCCTCAGCGGTGAGGACGATTTCCTTAGCCACGGACCCTCCGGCAGGTTGATCGGGGCGCCGAGATAGCGCCAGACGAGTCGCATCGTACACAGGGAGAGGCGTGGGGTACGCCGGGCCTTCGATACCCTGCGGCTATGGCGATTGATGTACGCAGTCTTACGGATACCTGGCAGATCGGTTCGGTCGAGATTCCGAGCCGCATTGTGCTTGCTCCGATGGCGGGCGTTTCGGTCCAGGCCTTTCGTCGTCAGGGCCGTCGTTTTGGTGCTGGATTGGTCTGCTCGGAGATGGTTTCCGCGTGTGGTCTCGGCCACCAGAACGAGCGGACGATGAACTACCTGCGGATCTCGCGTGACGAGAAGCCCTTGGCCGTGCAGATCTTCGGGTCCGACCCTGCCCTGATGGCGGATGCCGCGCGAATGTGTGTTGACGCGGGCGCTGATCTGATCGATATCAACATGGGTTGTCCCGTCCGCAAGGTCACCAAGACCGGTGCCGGCGCGACGCTGATCTCGGACGGTGCCGAGCGTGGCGCGCGCGTCGTGGCTGCTGTCGCTGAGGCCGTCGACGTCCCCGTCACGGTCAAGATGCGCCGTGGCGAACTAAACGAGTCGCGCGACTTCACGATCGCCGGCCCCCGCTTCGTCGAAGCTGGGGCACAGGCGTTGACACTCCACCCGCGCAGCGCCAAGCAGATGTACACGGGCCACGCCGACCACGCCTTGACGGCCGAGCTCGTCGAGCTCGTCTCGGTGCCCGTGATCGCCTCGGGCGACATCACTTCCCGCGAACGTGCCCATGCTGTCCTCGAGACGACTGGCTGTGCCGCGATCATGATCGGCCGCGGCGCCCAGGGCAACCCGTGGCTGCTCGCCTCGATGGCGGGCGACATCGACGTGCAGCCCTCGAACGATGAGGTCGTCGCCGAGCTGGTGCGCTTTATTCGCGAGACGGTCCGCGAGCTGGGCGATCACCGCTCGACGCACTTTCTGCGCAAGTTCCACGGTTGGTACCTCAAGCGCGGCAACTTTCAGCGCACCCTGCGCGGAGCTCTCGACGCTCGAAACCACAGCCGACGTCGAGGAGGCCCTGTTTCGCGCAGCCCCTGGCGCTCGTGCGCTTGTTGCGGCGATGGAGGCCGAGATCGCCGCGCTCGGCTCGGGCGCGGATGACACCGAGCTGGATCTGCCGATTTCGCTCTACGGCGGCGGCTAGTCCGACTTTGCAGGCGCGCCAGTGCTACGCGAGTGGCGTCGATGTTGAGGCGCACGTAGTCGGCCTCGAACGGCTCGGGTAGACGTCGCCAGCATCGGCCGGCGATGAAACGCATCGTGCACGTCGAGCGGCAGCCGCTCCATCGCGCCACCAAGAATGACGGTGCCAAGAAAAACCGGCGGCTCGGGCGGATTGGCCGGCGCAGGCTGCAGCCAGCACGTCGCCTCGACAAAGCCAGCGGCTCCCAGCAGGGTCTCCGTCTCCGGTGCATCAGCGAAGCGATGTGGATCGACGTAGCCCTCGAAAAACGGACTCCACTCAGGTTCAGCCATCAGCGCGTAGGCCTGCTCGAGAACCTTCGCGATGTTGCCCTTGCCGCCGCACTGGGCGACCAGCTGGCCGCCGGGGCGAATGATCGCGTGCAGCTGCTCGAAGAGGCGGGCATGATCGGTGATCCAGTGGAACGTGGCCGTCGAGATGACGCCGTCGACCTGTCGATCACCAAGGTCTAGCTCCAGCAGGTCCATCACCGCGAACTCGATGTTGGCATGGCCACCAAGCCGCTCGCGGGCGGCCTCAATCATCGAGGCGGAGCCGTCCAGCGCGATCACCTGCCCGTGCTGGCAGCCGCTCAGGCAAGAGCTCCGTCGACACGACCCGAGCCGCAGCCAGCATCCACGAATCGTCTCGTTCACCGCGCAACTCGAGCCGATCGAGGACGACCTTCCCCCACTCCAACTGTGGTGTGCCAATGCGGTCGTAGGTCTTGCCGTCCCAGCCGCGCTTCGTCATGTCGCGATGGCGCGCTGCCAGATCAGCCGCAGACCTTCGAGCGTGAGCCCGGGCTCGACGCGCGTAATCGTCGTGCAATGCGGAGCGACCAGGATTGCCAGACCAC
>CAXNKU010000015.1:0-41709 GCA_964203045.1 Gaiellales bacterium | reverse complement strand
GATCTCGTCCGTCTGCTTGCCGATCAACGCTGTGCGAGCTGTGGTGTGCGCGGCGCAATCATCTGCCGGCTCTGCCGTGGCTCCCTCCCGTGGCTTGCAGGACCTCTGTGCCCGCGTTGCGGAGAGCCGGAGTCGCAGGCGGTTATTCGCTGTCCTGTCTGCCACCGGTTAGGTAGTGCGGTTGGAGCAGTGCGCTCAGCAATTGCACTCACTGGTGTCGGTCACGAACTCATGCGCTGTTGGAAGGATGGCGCGCGTGGCCCAGTCGCCGAGCTTGCGGCCGCCTGTGTCGTCGCGGCCGTGCCGCGGCCCGCAGGAGATCTGATCGTGCCGATCCCCGGCGCGCCCGGTCGCGTCGCCTGGCGCGGTGTCGACGGTCCTAGCGATCTGGCCCGCGTGCTGGCCCGCCGTTGGCACCTGCCCGTACGTACGGATTTACTGGAGCGGGTGCATGAGCGTCCGCAGCGTGGACTCTCGGCGGCACAGCGTCAGCGCAACGCTGCGGGAGCATTCGTAGCGGGTCGCACCGTCGAGGGGAGGATCGTCTTGGTGGATGACGTGATGACGACGGGCGCAACGCTGCGAGCAGGTGTGCGCCAGCTTCGACAGGCCGGTGCTGAACAGGTCGACGTCGTCACGTTTGCCCGTGTTGTCACAAGTTTGTAGCGATCAAAAATTGCTCTTCCCACGCCGCCGTTCGAGGAGTATGGTGAGTCCACTGTCACACGAGGAGGTGTCCCAATGGATGTTCGGGTGCACGCACGACACGTCGCTATTCCGCCCGAGTTGAGGGCGATGGCCGAGCAAAAGCTCGAGGCCATAGCGCGACTCTTGCCGCCGGATGCAACGGCCGACGTCGAGTTCTCCGAGGAACGCAACCCGCGCATCGCGGCGTCGCATATTGCGGAGATCACGATCATCGTACGCGGCAAGGTAATTCGCGCTCGCGCGGCAGAGTCAGAGTTTCGCGACGCAATGATTCACGCCGTTCGCAACGTCCGTCAGGAGGCCTCTGACCTCCACCATCGCCGGCGTGCCCATCCCCACCGAGGGCTCAAGACGGCGTAAGGACAAGGTTCGAAACCCGGGTGCGTCGGAGCACGCGACACAAAGGGTCTGACCCCGTCTTTCGTTTGTTCACCAGAGTCGAGCCTCGGAGCCAAAACCAGGGTCAGACCCTTTTGTGCGTGCGGAGCACGCGACACAAAGGGTCTGACCCCGTCTTTCGTTTGTTCACCAGAGTCGAGCCTCGGAGCCAAAACCAGGGTCAGACCCTTTTGTGCGTGCGGAGCACGCGACACAAAGGGTCTGACCCCTTCTTTACTCGTGAGTCGCAAAACGGTTAGACGCCACCGGAGGCTGGTGCGTTTTCGAACCACACAGCGCTTGAATTCGCAACGTCCATTCGTGGAACTTGAACAAACGAAAGAAGGGGTCAGACGGTTTTGATGCACGCTGCGCGTGCGTCAAAACCGTCTGACCCTAGCCGTACGCTGCGAAGGCGTCAAAACCGTCTGACCCTAAACGTCTACGCCTCGAGCCCGAGTCGCGATCGACACGTCGCGCGGATGTCGGTGTCGCCGGACGAAACGAACCAGGCGATCGCGCCGGTCTCGGGAGCGGGCGCACGCAGCAGCGCATCGAAGGCCGCGAGTGCGCGGTTTGGGTCACCCGCGGCAGCCCACTGCTGGACGTCGTCGCGCCAGTCGTGCCAATTGTCGGCTAACGCGCGGCGCAGAAACTTCTTGTTGATCGCGCGCCACGAGCTGCTGGTCAGGTCGGGAGCGAGCGCGTCGAGGGTGCGGATTGCACCGCGCGTACCGAGCTCGGACAACAGGGGAGCGGCGGCCTCGGCCGGGCAACGCCCAGCCTCACAGTCCGCCCGTACGAGGCAGCGGCGTAGCACGGCAGCGCGAAGCTCTGGATCGTCCTCCGCCACTAAGGCCAACTCGTGGGCGGCGTGCCACAAGAGGATTGGAGCAGTCTGTTCCAGCAGCGTCTCGCCGATCGTTCGTGCCACGTCGGCAAACGGGACGTCGTCGCCGAGCGCAGCGACGGTCGTCTCGGCAACCCATTCGTCGGCCACCATCACGCGCGCGCTACCGAGTGGGAGCGCCTCGGTTGCCTGCGAAAGTCGGGTAATGAGGTCCCGCAGGTTTGTTAGGTCATGCAGGGGTACGTCGCTGGTCGTGCTGGCGAAGGCGTCCTCGTCAAGCACGGTTCGATCAAGCCAATCGACGAGTGGCTGCGGATTGCCTGCCAATAAATCGCTGAGCGCCTGACGACCGCCAGTGGTGCCGAGCATGACACGTTCGCCCGGGCGCAAAATAATCTCGGCGACTGCCTCGCCCGGTTCCAAGGTGATGACGGCCTCCAGCAATGCCCGGCGACCCGCGAGCGCGGTCAGGGCATCGCCAGCAAAGCCTGGCGTGGCGAGTGCACAGACCAAGAGATGAACAACGGCGCGATCCGGCTCATCGCCTGGGTAGGGCGGAAACAGGCGCACGAGTGCAGTGCGCGCGGCAGAGGACAGGTCATCAAACTCTCGGTGCTGCCGATCAATCCTGAGGCCCGTCTCGAGCGTCGTGACGTCGCCCGTCAGCCACGCCTCGATGAGTGCGGACAGGGGCGCTGTCGGAGCCGCGGGGGAGGGGTCGCTGATCACGCCTGAGAACGGTAGTGGGGACTGCTTTCTAAGGCGGCGTTCAGGTTCAGACTGGTAGGGTTCGTCCCATGGCAGAACTGTTTAACCGTCTCCTTCGCGTCGGCGAAGGCAAGCGCCTCAAAGAACTCCAACAGATCGTCGACGCGACCGCTTCGCTGGCCGAGGAGACCGCCGCACTCTCTGACGAGGGCCTGCGCGAGCGCTACAGCGAACTCCGGCAACTCGCGACGGAAAGCCTCGGCGAAAATCCGACCAAGGATCAGGTGCAGGAGGTGCTGGCGTCGTTCGAGGCAGAGACCTACGCGCTCGCACGCGAGGCGGGTGCGCGCGCCATGAACATGCGTCACTTTGACGTCCAGATTATCGGTGGCGCGTGTCTGCATCGCGGCTCGATTGCCGAGATGCGTACGGGCGAAGGTAAGACACTGGTCGCAACCCTGCCGGTCTGTCTCAATGCGCTGGCTGGGCTCGGCATGCACCTCGTGACGGTCAACGACTACCTCGCCCGCCGCGATGCCCAGTGGATGAGTCCGCTCTACGAGATGCTTGGCGTCAGCGTTGGCATCATCCAGTCCGGTATGGAACCAGAAGAGCGCCGGGCGGCCTATGCCTGCGACGTCACGTACGGCACCAACTCGGAGTTCGGCTTCGATTACCTGCGCGATAACCTCGCCGTCGAGCTCGAACACACCGTGCAGCGCAGCCACTCCTTCGCGATCGTCGATGAGGTCGACTCGATCCTGATCGACGAGGCGCGTACGCCGCTGATCATTTCCGGCCAGCCAGAAGACGCTCCCGAGACGTACTACTCGTTTGCCAAGGTTGCAAAGGGTCTGACGGTTCCCGAAGACTACGAAGTCGACGAGAAGCGCAAGACCGTCGCCCCGACGGAAGACGGTATTCACAAGGTTGAGCGCGCGCTCGGCATCGACAACCTGTACTCCCCCGGCAATGGCCAGATGGTTAATCACCTCGTCCAGTCGCTGAAGGCGCAGTCACTCTTCAAGAAGGATGTTGACTACGTCGTGATCGACGGTGAGGTCAAGATCGTCGACGAGTTTACGGGCCGCATCATGGAAGGCCGGCGCTGGAGCGAGGGCCTGCATCAGGCCGTCGAAGCCAAAGAGGGCGTCAAGATCGAGGCCGAGAACATCACCGTCGCGACCGTCACGATCCAGAACTACTTCCGCATGTACGACAAGTTGGCGGGCATGACCGGCACGGCCGCCACCGAGGCCAACGAGTTCGCAGAAATCTACAGCCTTGATGTGCTGACAATCCCGACCAATCAGGACATGATCCGAGCGGATAAAGACGACCTGATTTTCAAGACGCAGGGCGAGAAGTTCGAGGCGGTCGCCGACGATATTGAGGCGCGTCACGCCACCGGACAGCCTGTGCTCGTCGGCACCATCGACATTGAGACCTCCGAGCGTCTGAGCGCAATTTTGACACGGCGTGGCATCAAGCACGAGGTGCTCAACGCGAAGCAGCATGAGCGCGAGGCCGAGATCATTGTCAATGCGGGCCAGCAGGGTGCCGTCGTAATTGCCACCAACATGGCTGGTCGTGGCGTCGACATCAAGCTGGGTGAGGGCGTTGCCGATCTGGGTGGCCTCTACGTGCTCGGCACCGAACGCCACGAGTCGCGCCGCATCGACAATCAGCTGCGTGGTCGCTCTGGGCGTCAGGGCGACCCGGGCGAGACGCGCTTCTACCTGTCCGCCGAGGATGAGGTGGTGCGGCTCTTCGCGGGCGATCGCATCTATAAGATTCTCGACCGACTCGGACCGCCGGAGGGTGAGCCGATCGAGCACAAGCTGCTCTCCCGGCAGATCGAAGGTGCTCAGAAGCGGGTCGAGGAGCACAACTTCGAGATTCGCAAGAACGTCCTCAAGTACGACGACGTGCTCAACAAACAGCGCGAGGTCGTCTACGACCAGCGTCGCGCGAGGTGCTCGAGGGCGCCGACATCTCCGAGCTCGTCCGGGAGTGGATCGACGAGACCGTCGAGAGCGCGGTCGAGGTTCATCTCCAGGGCGATGGCGACGAGGAAGTCGATCTCAATGCTCTGACCGTTGGTCTGCGCGCGATCTATCCCGTTTCCTTTACTGCTGCCGAGCTAGGGCCGATCGAGCAGATCAACCCGGACGATCTGATCGACCGAGCCGTTGCCGATGCGGCCACGGCGTACGAGCACAAGGAGCGTGTGATTGCTCAGATCGACCCCGATCTGATGCGCCGTGCGGAACGCTTCTACCTCCTCCAAACGATCGATACGCGTTGGCGCGAGCACCTCGACAACATGGACTATCTGCGCGACGGCATTCACCTGCGCGGTCTCGCCCAGAAGGATCCTGTCGTGGAGTACCGCACCGAGGGACACGCGATGTTTGGCGAGATGATGATGGAGGTGCAGCAGGAGGTCGTCGCTGGACTCTTCCAGTTCGTGATCGAAGTTGATGGTCCTGATGGACGCGCGGTGATCGATCCGTTCACGATCGAAGAAAACATGGATCAACTGATCGCGCAGCACGAGGACGTCAGTGCCTTTGAGGCACCGGGCACGCCGCCACCCGCAGCACAGCAGCAGAACGCGACGGCTCCAAACCCCGACTCGGCGTGGTCGCGTTCGTCCGATTGGGCAGGCACCTCGACCAGCACGGGCGCTGTTGAGGAACTCGAGGATCGCTCGTCCCAAACGCTGCGTGGCCAGGCGCCAGGAGCGGCGGGGCGACGGAAGAAGCCGACAAAGAAGAAACGTCGTGGCTGACGCGCCGGAGGTGTTGTCTGTCGACGACCTCGCGGCCGCAGTTGAGGAGCTCAGAGCCCGCCTTGTGTGGGTTCGTGATTACCTTTGACCCGGCTCGCCTGCAGGAGCGGATCGACGAGCTCGACACACTGATCGGCGAGCCCGGTTTCTGGGACGACCAGGAACGGGCCGTCAAGGTTTCGGCGGAGCGCTCGCGCAATGCGCGCAAGGTGGAGCTCTACGAGAGCCTGTCCGCTGACGTCGCCGACGCGAGCGATCTCGTGGTGATGCTCGCGGACGCGCCAGAACTGCTCGACGAGGTCACGGCCACCGTCACCAGCCTGAGTTCGCGGATTGACGAACTGGAGGAGGGTGCACTCTTCTCGGGCGAGTACGACGCGGGGCCTGCCGTGGTGACGGTGAGCGCGGGCGCGGGTGGTACCGATGCGATGGACTGGACCGAGATGATTCTGCGCATGTACTTGCGCTGGGCCGAGCGGCGCGGTTTCTCGACGAGGCTGCTCGAGGCCTCGCCCGGAGAAGAGGCGGGGATCAAGTCGGTTGCGCTGCTCGTCGAGGGCGAGAATGCGTACGGCATCCTCGGCGCAGAGAAGGGCGTGCATCGCCTTGTCCGACTGTCGCCGTTCGACTCGGCGCACCGTCGGCATACGGCCTTTGCCCGCGTCGATGTGACACCGTGGGTTGACGAAGACGTCGATGTCGAGATCGATGATGGCGACCTCCGCATCGACACGTACCGCGCCTCAGGCGCTGGTGGGCAGCACGTCAACAAAACCGACTCGGCGGTGCGTATCACGCACCTGCCGACCGGCATCGTCGTGCAGTGTCAGAACGAGCGCTCGCAGACATCGAACAAGCAGACCGCGATGCGTGTGCTCAAGAGTCGCCTGATCGAGCTGGAATTGAAGAATCGGGCAGAGGAACTCGCCAAGGAGCGGGGAATGAGTCAGGACAACTCGTTCGGCAGCCAGATTCGCAGTTATGTCCTTCACCCTTACACGATGGTCAACGACCACCGCACAAACCGCAAAGACGGCAACATTCAAGCGGTTTTGGATGGCGATCTTGATCCGTTTATCCGCGATTTTCTGCTACGCCGCACTGCCGCTGACGGCGACGCTGTTGCCGAATCGTAATCTGCTGCGACGGGCAGCCGATGATAGATTGGGTGCGTTGGCATGCTGAAGCGAGACTCCCCATCTGATCCACTGCCGGAGCCGTTTCCCGTCGCCGATTCTGGCTACGTGAGCATCGCCGACACCGACCTTCGCAGCGAGGACGAGCTAGAGCGCGAGGCAGACGAGCGTCGCCGCCGTCGTGCTGAGGCGCTTTCCGAACTGGCGGGCGAGACCAGCGAGTTCCGCCGCCCGTTTGCCCCGCGCAATGAGGCGATGATCCTGCTGGAGAACTGCACCATGGTCTACCCGGGCGACGTTGTCGGGTTGGATGACGTCACGCTGCAGATCGACAAGGGCGAGTGGGTCTTTCTCGTCGGCCCGTCTGGCTCGGGCAAGTCGACCTTCATCAAGCTGTTGCTGAAGGAAATTGATGCGACGAACGGCAACGTCCAGGTGGGTGGCAAGTCGCTTCGCACCCTCAAACGCTCTCAGGTGCCCAAGTTGCGCCGCAACATTGGCTGCGTCTTCCAGGACTTCAAACTGTTGCCGACGCGCACGGTCTACGAAAATGTCGCGTATGCACTCGAGGTGCAGGGTCAGCGGCTCGACGTGATTGAGCGCAAGGTGCCCGAGATCATTGGCTTGGTCGGCCTCGCCGACAAGATCGATAAGTTGCCGCACGAGTTGTCGGGTGGACAGCAGCAGCGCGTCTCGATTGCCCGTGCGTTCGTCAACCACCCGCCGCTCTTGATCTGCGACGAACCGACCGGCAACCTCGACCCCGAGACGTCGATCGGCATCATGCAGCTGCTCTACCGCATCAACCGTGCAGGCACCACGATCTTGATGGCGACCCACGACCGCGAGATGGTCGACAAGATGCGTCGTCGGGTGATCGCGCTCGAAGAGGGCCGCGTCGCGCGCGACGATCGTCGTGGTGGCTACGTCGAGGAAGAGGAGCAGGTCTAGTGGAGACCCGCTGGAAGTTCTTCGTCTTGGAGGCACTGAAGTCGCTGAAGGGCAACTTCGCGACGACGATCGCAGCCGTCGTGACGGTGCTGGTTGTGATGTTTATCGCGGGGATTGGCATCGCGCTCGGCTCGTACGTCTACAACTACTCCAACAAGGTGCGAGACGACGTCACGATTCGCGCGTACCTGCAGGACTCGGCAACGCCAAGGCAGATTGCCGATATTCAGCGCACGATTACCGAGACGCCTGGTGTACAGGATGGCTCGTTGCAGTTCGTCTCCAAGGACGATGCGATCCTGCGCCTGCAAAAGCAGTTGGGCAAGGATTCCGAGCTACTCAAGCTGACGCTGGGCAATCCGTTGCCGGCCTCATTCGAATTCAAGGCTGTCGATCCGGACCAGACTGCGGGCGTCGCCAAGGCCGTGGCGGGACTGCCAGGCCTCGATCCGCCTCAGGCCGGTCTGCCAAATCCGGATTACGGAGCGGGCAAGGCCGATCGAGTCTTGAAGACTGCGGGCACGATCACCATCGTGTTGCTCGGCATGGGCGTCGTGCTCGCCATCGCCGCAATCCTCTTGATCGGCAATACGATCCGACTCTCGATCTTCGCGCGTCGCCGCGAGGTTGAGGTGATGAAGCTCGTGGGTGCTACCAACTGGTTTGTGCGGCTCCCCTTCATGATCGAGGGGATGGTCTGTGGCGTAGCAGGGGCAATTCTTGCCTCGGTTCTCCTAGCGATCAGCTATCAGACGCTGCTGGCCGATCGCGTCCAGTCGTCGATGACGGGTAACGGTTCGCCTGAGGCAATCGCCTTTCCGTTGCTTGTGTTGCTGCTGATCGTTGCCGGATTGGCGATTGGCGCGATTGGTTCTGGCCTCACGATGCGCCGCTTCCTCAAGGTCTAAAACGCATGCCGATTCGGCAATCCGCCCGTCGGCGCTCTACCCTTTGCGTATGACGGAATCCCAGTTGCCGCGGATGTTGTTTGTGGAGGACGATCCCGTCATCCGTCAAGCCACGAGTGACTACCTGACCCGTAACGGTTTCGAGGTGATCGCGGCCGAGGACGGCGATGCGGGCTTGGTCGCATGGCGCGCGTCGGACCCGGTGCTGGCACTGCTCGATGTGATGCTGCCCGGGATGGACGGCGTTGCGCTCTGCCGGGCAATCCGAGCCGAGTCGCAGATCCCTGTGATCTTGTTGTCGGCGCGCTCTGACCCGATCGATGTGGTGATGGGGCTCGAGGCGGGTGCGGACGATTACGTCACGAAGCCGTTCGAGCCTGCGGTCTTGACCGCTCGTCTGAGGGCTGCCTTGCGGCGCGTGACGCCGACAGATAGCGAGCGTGCACCCTTCGAGCAGATCGGTTCGCTCGTGCTCGATCGTGAAGGGTACGCCGTGACCCGCGACGGTGAACCGTTGGCGTTGACGCCAACGGAGTATCGCCTGCTGGTCGAGTTTATCGACAACGTCGGGTTGGCCCTCGACCGTGCGGTCTTGCTGGAGCGCGTGTGGGGGTATGGCTGGGCAGGAGACACGCGGCTTGTCGATGTGCACGTTCAGCGGCTCCGCGCCAAGATTGAGGTCGACCCGGCGGCGCCCGAGCTTGTCCAGACCGTGCGTGGTGTTGGCTATAAGTTGGTGCAGCCGAGCGAGGCTACGTGAGCCTGCGAGTCCGGCTCGCTCTCGCAATTGCGATCATCAGCGCCCTCGTCGCCGGGGGCATTAGTGTCGCGGTGTACCAGCGGAGCACGACGGATCGAGTCGATCGCGCGCGCGAAACGGCGGCTCGTCAAGCGAGGACGGCTGCCTCGATCGTGCGGTTGCGATTGCCGGGTGGTGCGACGGTGACGCCGTCTGGCTCGTACGTCGTGACGCAGGACGGTGCGGTTGGCGACGCCTCAATCGGTCTTGGGCTCCCGGCGCTGCTGCAGGCGCGTGTCGAGAAGATGCCTGACCGCGTGTTTACCGAACCGGTCTTGGAGGGAGCAGACGTGGCCGTGTACGCGGGCACCCAGTTGTCCGGCGTGGCGTCTGTCTACGTCCGACAGTCTTTCGTAGCCGATCAGGAAGAGCTCAGTGCGCTGCGCGATGCTCTGATTCGATTGACAGCGGCAGCGTCGGTGATTGGTGCGATCCTCGGCACGCTCGTGGCATCCGCGTTGTCACGGCGGCTGCGACGATCGGCGGCGTTGGCGCGCCGCTTGGCTGCTGGCGATCTCGATGCGCGTCTTCATCCACGCGGGCGCGATGAGATCGCTCAGCTTGGTCGCGCGCTCGACGATATGGCCGAATCCCTTGGTGCGACGATCCGAGAACTCGATGAGGCAGCCGAGCGTGAGCGAAGTTTCTCTGCCGATGTCGCGCACGAGCTGCGTACGCCGATTACCGGCCTCGTTGCTGCTTCGTCCCTGCTCGATGACACGCCGGAGGCGATGATGGTCAAGGAGCGTGCAGGGGCGCTCGCCCACCTTGTGGAAGACCTGCTCGAGGTCATGCGGCTCGATGCGGGGGCAGAGACGGCGATGTCGGACCAGTTCGACCTCGTTCGACTGGTCGGCGATGTCACGCGCGATCGGCTACCCGAGGCCGAGATCACGCTCCCACTCACGCTCCGCGTGCAGTCGGATCCTCGCCGGCTTGAGCGGATCTTGGTCAATCTGCTCGAGAACGCTCGTCGCTATGGCGCTGCCCCGTATGCGGTGACGCTGGATGCTGACACGATGACGCTGACCGTGCGGGATAGCGGCAAGGGCTTTGGTGTCTTCCTCGATCGAGCCGCTGATCGCTTCGCGATGGCGGCGGTCGCGCGCGGTGGTGGCTCGGGGCTCGGTCTGGCGATTGCTGAGGGTCAGGCGCGGGTGCTGGGGGGCACGCTCGAGTTGAGCGACGATGCGGGCGCCGTGGCGGCTCTGCGTCTGCCGCCTGAGGCTCGCGTGCCGATTGGAGCGACCGTTGTGACAGGAGGTCGGGCATGACCCGCGCGCTGGCGGTACTTGTGCTTGCGTTGCTGCTGGTGGGCTGTGGTGGAGCGAACAGTGCAGTGCGCGACGAGGGGCTCGCAGCGGGGGACAGAGCAGTGGTCTCGCCGGCAACAGTCATGGAGCAGACCTCGACTCCTGCCACGCCGGCTGCGCCCGCGCCGGGCGTTGCCTTTATCTACCTGCTGCGGTACAACCAACCAGAGCCAACGCGACGTAGCGTGCCGGTCGGAATTTCTGTACCCGAATCGAGCATGCGTGAGTTGCTTGCGGGACCGTCACAGGCGGAGGCGACGCTGCACTACTCGACGGCGATCCTGGAGGGCACACGTCTGCTCAGCTATTCCCGCACCGGTCGTGTCGCGATCGTCGACATTTCAGCCCTGCCTGCAGTACAGGGAGACAATGACTCTGAGGCGCTGCTTGCGCTGTATCAGATCGTGTTCACCGTGACTGCCGCCGGAGGGGTCGACGCGGTCCAGGTGCGCGTCGCTGGGCGTCCCTACGGCCTCAGTTCGGTGACGGGTGGGTCAAGCGCTCTCGAGCCGCCGTTGACCCGAGCGGATCTCAGCTTCGTGGTCGCTGCCGAGACGCTGCCAGGGAGCACGGGCTGTGCGGTCGCGAAACAGGACGCACAGCCCTACGATGGCGCACCGATGCTGACGTTGGCGCGCCCCAAGAGTGGCGAGACGGTGCGCGGGACGCTGCAAGTCCGGGGCACGCTGCAGAGCAATGGTGGGCCGATCGTGATTCGACTTTTACAGGACGAGTTGGAAGTTACGAACCGCATCATCGACGAGCAGTGTCGTGGCAGTTTCGCGGCGACAATTCCGCTTCCGCGCACCCTGATCGGCTCGGTCGATGTGGAGGTAATTGCTCCCGGGACCAACGGTGAGCCAGCGGCCTCGATCCGTGAGACGATCACAGTCGAGGGGTAGGTTGCCAGCGACGCGTACGATGTACGTATGAGCGGCGAGGGCGAACGAACGATTGCGCAGAACCGAAAGGCGCGCCACGAGTACCACCTCGAGGACAACCTCGAGGTCGGCATCGTGCTGACCGGCAGCGAGATCAAGTCGCTGCGGGCTGGATCTGCCAGCGTTAATGAGGCCTACGCGATGATTCGCGGTAGTGAGGTCTGGCTCGTTGGAGCGACGATCGAGCCGTACGCCCAGTCGGGCATGCGCAATCATGATCGTCTGCGGGACCGCAAACTGCTGCTGCATAAACGCGAGATCGAGAAGTTTCGTCAGCGCGTCGAGCAAAAAGGCTTCACGCTGGTGCCACTCCGGATCTACCTCAAGAATGGTCGCGCCAAGGTCGAGATCGCGCTCGGGCGTGGCAAGGACACGATCGACAAGCGCGAGACCGTCAAGGCGCGCGAGGCGAAGCGCGACATGGACCGTGCCGTCAAGGAACGGGGCTAGTCGTGCGGCGCTCGGGTTTCGCGGTTGTTGGCGGCGCGATTGTTGTGGCCGTCGTGTTGGTGGCCGGCTTTATTGCACTCGGCGGTGCCGAACGATTGGACACCACCCAAACGGCAAGTGCGGCAACGTGTCAGACGACCAGTTCGTCCAGTGCGCAGGGCTCGGCGGCCGAAGCTGAGGCATCGCAGATCCTGCTTGCCTCGCTGCAGGACGCTGCCTGCTCGCTCAAGGTCTCCCGTGAGGATCTCGTGCTCGCCTTGGGGCGTGGCACGGGGATTGCCGAGGCCGCTCAAACGCTTGGCGTTGCGCCAGACGCGCTGACGACGGCTGTACTCGGAGCGATTACCACAGCTGTCGACACCGAGGAGGCCGCTGGCAGGCTGACGCCGACCACGGCTCTGGCCGTGCGAACCTTGCTCGAGCTCGTACCGCCAGATCAACTGCTTGCCGCAGTGCGTGGCGATCAGGGTGCCTGTAAGCCGTTGCCCTGGAAGGCGACCGGCGATCTCAACGAAATCGCAGCAGAGATTGGTGTCAAGACGGGGCTCGGTGCCGCCTGTGCGCTTGAGGTCTCGCCGCTCGAGGCGGTCGCTGCGTTGGCCGACCCTCAGGGGCTCGAAGGCCTCGCAACCCGCGCTGGAGTGTCGCAGGCGACGGTGGAAGCGGCTGTCCGGGTTGCGATGGAGCAGGCGATCAACGAAGCCGCGGAGGCCGGTGCTCTGTCGGGAACGGAGGGGACTGTGTTGGCGGCTGCTGCGCGCGTTGCACCGGTCGACCGACTGCTTGCGATCGTGCGCGGCGACGACGATCCCTGCGTCGCGTTTCCGTGGCCCGGTTCGACGAGTCGGGGCGAGACGCTCGCAGGCGTTGCGCTGGTGGGCATTGTTGACGCCGCCTGCCAGTTGCAGGTACCGACCTTTGACATGTTTGCCGCGCTCGCCAGCCAGGCCGAGCTTGATGCGCTGATCGCAAGTTCCGGCGTGTCAGAGGCAGAGATCGAAGCGGCGCTTCGGACGGGACTCGAAAAGGGTGTCACCGAGGCGCAGGACGCGGGTTCGATGTCGGGCATCGAGGCGTTGCTGTTGCGCGCCGTGCTTTCGCAGGTCGGCATTCTCGATCTACTCAACAACTTCGCTGGCTAAATCAGCCAAACGGCACAGAAGACTGGCGTTCTGTATCATTGGCAGGTCCCCAGGGGGCGTCATGGTTTCGACGTGGTCGTCTACAGGGATTGGTTGCGAGCCGAGGATGTCGGTTGGCCTCGTTAAAAAACCCGGCAGTATGAACTGCGAAGTCTGATACTGACATCGCTTTCGCCGCCTGATCCTAGGATCACGTGACGAACGTCTTTGAACCCTGGGCCCGTGGGGTGCAAACGGCGTAAAACAACGGGCTTGTTCCCCGGCGGACTGGTGCGCCGACGGGGGAGACCTTATGCACCTGGCTCGAAAAACGCCGGCCCGCAGAGCCGCTTTCGAGTGAGATTGATCAGCGGGCTACGCTCGTAGACGCCTTTTCCGAGCGGTCGCGGACCCGGGTTCGATTCCCGGCGCCTCCACTCCAGGGCTGCACGGTTCCCCTCTCTCCGGAGAGGGGAACCGTTGAATCCCGCACGCGCTGTAAGGGTTTGAATGCAGCGGGCCCACGAGGGTCGCCGGCGCTTTCGGATAGCGGGTGCAACGAGTAGGCTTTCGCCATGGCTATCGCACCGCGACCCGAGCTGAGTTCCCAAGAGCTGGAGACGTTGGCCTCAATTCAACGCCGCGTGCTCTGGCTCGCGACACGCATGATCGACTACGCCAACCACGAGCGACCTTCGGGTGACGCGCTCAAGGTCGGTGGCCACCAGGCCTCGTCGGCCTCGATGGTGACGGCGATGACCGCGCTCTACTTCCACTGGTTGAAGGCCGGCGATCGGGTGGCCGTCAAGCCGCACGCCTCGCCGGTGCTGCATTCGATCAACTACCTGCTCGGGCGTCTCGATCGCGATTACCTGACGAAGCTCCGCGATTTTGGTGGTCTGCAGGCCTATCCCTCGCGCACGAAGGACCCCGATCCGATCGACTTCTCGACTGGCTCCGTCGGTCTCGGTGCCGCTGCACCGCTCTTCGCTAGCGTTGTCGATCGCTACGTGGGAGCGCACTTCGATGTCCCGCCCGGCCGTCGCTTCGTGGCGCTGCTCGGCGATGCCGAGCTGGATGAGGGCAACGTCTGGGAGGCGTTGGCCGATCCGGCCGCACGCGGGCTCGGGCAGCTGACCTGGATCGTCGATTTCAATCGTCAGAGCCTCGACCGCGTGATTCCTGGAGTGCGCTCGCAGGAATTTACCCACGTCTTCCGCGACCACGGTTGGCAGGTCGAGATTGTCAAGTACGGGTCGCGGCTGCGCGAGGCCTTCGCCTTGCCTGGCGGTGAGGCGCTGGAGCGCCGCATCGACGGCATGCCGAACCCCGAGTACCAGAGTCTGCTGCGTAAGAGCGGTGCCGAGATTCGCTCGCTCGTCGTCGATAACGCGCCCGCCGGTGATCGCAAGGCGCTTGCCGGGGTCTTCGAGGCCTACGAGGATGCAGCGCTGCCGGCCCTGATCGGCGATCTTGGCGGCCACGACCTCGGCGACATGATCGCCGCGCTCGAGCGCGCCGACGCTGACACCGAGCGCCCGACGGTGATTTTCGCCTTCACCGTCAAGGGCTGGGGCCTGCCGATTGCTGGGCATCCGATGAACCACTCGGCGCTGCTCTCGACCGCGCAGGTCGACGAGTTGCGCGGCGAACTGGCTGACGCCATCGACGAATGGGCGGGCTTTGCCGCCGACACGGCGGAAGGCAAGCTCTGCCTCAGCTCGGCCGATCGTCTCACCGAGCAAAACGCCGCTGCGCCGGATCGCGTCGACCCCTATGCGATTCCACACGAGTTTGGTCCTGTCACCACGCGACCCGCCTCGAGCCAGGACGCCTTTGCGCGCGCGCTCCAAGACATCGCCAACGTCGATGAGGTCGCACGCCACATCGTGACGACCAGTCCCGACGTCTCGATTTCAACAGGGCTTGGTGGCTGGATCAATAAGCGCGGCGTCTTTAGTCCCGAGATCGAAGCGGTCTACGAGATCGAGGATGCCGGCCCGCTCAAGTGGGAACCGACGCCGAAGGGCCAGCACATCGAGCTCGGTATTTCGGAGATGAATCTCTTTCTCTTGCTCGGACAGCTCGGTCTTGGCGCCGAGCTCCATGGCACGCAGCTGTTGCCGATCGGCACCGTCTACGACCCGTTCGTCTGTCGTGGCTTGGACGCGTTGATCTACTCGGTCTACTCGGGCGCACGCTTCGTGTTCGCAGGTACGCCGTCGGGCGTCTCGCTGTCGCGCGAGGGCGGCGCGCACCAATCGTCGATTACCGCCTCGATCGGTATGGAACTGCCTGGGCTGACGATGTGGGAGCCCTGCTACGCGCTTGAGACGGAGTGGGTGTTGCTGCACGGATTGCGCGACATCGTGCGGGTGGATGGCGAGGCGCATTATCTGCGCCTGTCGACCACTCCGGTCGCTCAGGACGCGTTTACTGCACTGCTGGAACGGGTTGATCGCGCGGCACTTCGCGACGACGTGCTGGCGGGTGGTTATCGCCTCGTCGAGGCCGAGGCCGGTGGACCGGGCTCGCGCGTCGTGATCGCAGCGTGTGGCGCGATGATCCCACAGGCGCTTGCGGCACGCGAGTTGCTGGCGGCCGAAGACATCGGCGCCTCGATTGTCAATGTCACCAGCCCCGACCGGCTCTTCCGCGCTCTGCGCACGCGCACAGGGGCCTTGCGCAACGGTCGCCTCAGCGACCCATCGATCCTCGAGCGGTTGACGCTGCCCGAAGAGCGCGGCGTGCCCCTCATCACCGTGCACGACGCGGCGCCGCATGCCTTGGCCTTCCTTGGCTCCGCCTTCTCTTCTCCGCTGATTCCACTCGGTGTCGATCGCTTTGGCCAGTGCGGCTCGCAGCCCGAGGTCTACGAGTGGCTCGACCTGAGTGCTGAGGCGATCGCAGAGGCGGCGATCGCCGGCCTCTGGCGTCCCGAGCAGTGAGGGCACTGGCGCCCGGCCAGCGCTTCGCGAGGGTCAGCGCGTGAGCAGCATCCCGGCGCAATTCCCCCGCGAGACCGACCAGCGGGGAACGTTCGTCCGGCAGCCGAGCCGCTTTCTCGACCACGTCTGCCCGAACGGCACGACCAACTATCCGGCGGAGGCAGGACGCTACGTGCTCTACGTCTCGTATGCCTGCCCGTGGGCGCACCGCACCATCATCCTGCGCCGCCTCAAGCGCCTCGAGGATGTTGTCTCGATGGTGGTCGTCAATCCGTACCGTGACGAGCGCGGGTGGGGCTTCGGCGATCCCGTCGGCTCCGACACCGAGCCGCACGAGGGCTTTCGTTTTCTGTCCGAGGCCTACGCGATCGCCGACCCGACGTACGACGGTCGCGTGACCGTGCCGACGCTGTGGGACCTGCAGACGCGCACGATCGTCTGCAACGAGTCCGAGCTGGTGATGCGCATGCTCGACAAGGCGTTCGACGCCTTCACCGACGTGCGGCTGGATCTGCGACCCGACGAGTTACAGCCCGAACACGACCACTTGGCAGAACGTATCTACGACGCTGTCAACAACGGGGTCTACCGGTGCGGCTTCGCCATCACCCAAGAGGCGTACGACGAGGCCGTCGTTGCGCTGTTTGGCATGCTCGACGAGCTCGACGAGCGACTCGCGACGAGCCGCTACCTGATGGGCCCAGCCATCACCGAGGTCGATTGGCGCCTCTTCACGACGCTGATCCGTTTCGACCCAATCTACGTTGGTCACTTCAAGACAAACATCCGCCGCATTGCCGACTACACCAACCTCGGTCCGTACCTTCGCGATCTCTACCAACAGCCAGATATCGCGGAGACCGTCTGGGTTGATGAGATGAAGATCCACTACTACACAACGCATCCACAGCTCAATCCAAGCCGCATCATTCCGGCTGGCCCGGCGCTCGACTGGGATCGGCCGCACGGTCGAGAACGACTGGCCTAGGAAACAGAGCTAGAAAACAGGTCTAGAGAACGAGAAAGCCCCGCCGGAGCGGGGCTGTAACAGAGCGGACGATGGTCGAACCCACGACCTTCGCCATGGCGACGCTCTAGCCAACTGAGCTGCATCCGCGTGGCGGTGAGTATAGAACAGGCATTCCGCAGGGGACGCGATCACTCGTCGAGCCGGACTCACTCGTTCCTGTCAGTGGGTGTGGATACGAGTCGCGACAGGTGGAGTCGGGAGGTCGAATCAGCACAATTATCGTTTGCTGGGAACGGGCAAGGTACCGAGCCGATCCTCACGAACCGCGCCGCGCCGGGACAGGTAGGCTGCCTCCATACGGGCGAATGATCGTCCCGTCTACCGCCGGAGGAGCACTCGCATGTCGGAAGAGACGCCACCTGTCGTTCGTGCGCCACGCGGCACAACCCTGAACTGTCAGGGGTGGCTGCAAGAGGCTGCGCTCCGCATGCTGATGAACAACCTCGACCCGGACGTGGCCGAGGCGCCCGAGAAGCTGGTTGTCTACGGCGGGACCGGCAAGGCCGCGCCGCTCGTGGCCCGACTTTCATCAGATCGTGGCCACCCTTAAGCGCCTCGGCGACGAGGAGACGATGCTGGTCCAGTCTGGTCGCGTCGTTGGTGTCTTTCCGACGCACCGGCTGGCGCCGCGGGTGCTGCTCGCAAACTCGCTACCTGGTGCCCGAGTGGGCGTACCTGGGAGGAGTTCCGACGAGCTCGAGGCGATGGGTCTGACGATGTATGGCCAGATGACGGCCGGCTCGTGGATCTACATCGGCACGCAGGGCATCGTCCAGGGCACCTACGAGACGTTCGCCGCGATTGGCCGAGCAGCGCTTTGGTGGTTCGCTGGTGGGTCGCGTGGTGCTGACGGCCGGCCTTGGTGGCATGGGGGGCGCGCAGCCGCTGGCCGTCACGATGAATGGCGGCATCGCGCTCTGTGTCGAGATCGATACGGACCACATTGATCGTCGGATGCGCGAACGCTACTGCGATGAGCGCTTCGATGACATCGACGAGGCGATTGCCCGTGTCGAAGAGGCCCGCGCCAACGGCGAGGCCGTCTCGATTGGGCTGCTGGGCAATGCTGCCGAGGTCTTGCCGGCACTGCTCGAGCGCAACTTCCTGCCCGACATCGTCACGGACCAGACATCGGCCCACGATCCGCTGGTTGGCTACATCCCTGTTGGCTTCTCTGTCGAGGGCGCCGAAGACCTGCGCGAGGTGCATCCCGACAAGTACATCGATCTCGCGCGCCAGTCGATCGTCACGCACGTTAAGGCGATGATCGAGTTTAAAAACCGTGGCGCCGAGGTCTTCGACTATGGCAACGCGCTGCGAACCGAGGCTCGCACCGGTGGTCTCAAGAATGCCTTCGACTATCCCGGCTTTGTCGAGGCCTACGTGCGACCGCTCTTCTGCCGCGGCATCGGTCCCTTCCGCTGGGCAGCCCTGTCGGGCGATCCTGCCGATATTGCTGCCACCGATCTGGCGATGCGCGAACTGTTTCCCCACCACGAGCGCCTGCAGCGCTGGCTCGATGGTGCCCAAGAGAAGATTGCCTTCCAGGGACTACCGGCACGGATCTGCTGGATCGGGCACGGGGAGCGACATCTTGCGGGTCTGCGCTTCAACGAGCTCGTGCGTTCGGGCGAGGTGACTGCGCCGCTCGTGATTGGGCGCGACCACCTCGACTCTGGTTCCGTCGCCTCGCCCTACCGCGAGACTGAGGGCATGAAGGACGGCTCGGATGCGATTGCCGACTGGCCTGTGCTCAATGCGATGCTCAACGTGGCCTCGGGTGCCGCCTGGGTTGCGTTGCATCACGGCGGTGGCGTTGGCATTGGTCGCTCGATTCACTCGGGCGCTCAGGTCGTCGCCGACGGTACGGATGAGGGGGCGTTCCGTGTCGAACGCGTCCTTTGGAACGACCCCGGCACCGGCGTCATGCGTCATGCCCACGCCGGCTACGACCTCGCCAAACAGGCCGCTAAGAGTGGTGGCCTCGACCTCCCAGGAATCACAACATGAGCTGGCTTCTCCCCGATCTCATCCTCGATGCCAATGGTGTCCGCCGCGACCTCGCGATTCAGGTCGAAGCTGGGCTGATTGCGGCCGTTGTGCCGGCCCGAGAGGCGCCCGCCGATGCGCTGCGCCTGACCAACACCGCGCTTGCGCCCGGCTTCGTCAATGCGCACTCGCATGCCTTCCAGCGCGATTTGCGTGGCGTCGTCGAGCGAATCGACCCGGCCAATCCGGACGACGATTTCTGGAGCTGGCGCGAGGAGATGTATGCGCAGGCGGGCAGCATGGATCCCGTCAAGATCAACGATGTGGCCCGTCGCTGCTATCGCCAGATGCGCGCCAGTGGTGCCACCTGCGTCGGCGAGTTTCATTACGTCCACCACCAGCCAGACGGCACGCCCTACGACCGCCCGAACGCGCTGGCGGAGGCCGTCTGCGAGGCGGCAGAGGCCGAGGGGCTGCGGATTGTGATGCTGCTTGTGGCCTACGAGCGTGGCGGCAAGGACATCCCGCCGACGCCGGGGCAACGACGCTTCTGTGATCCCACGGTTGAGGCCTATCTCGCGCGGCTCGAGGCGATGCGTGTCTGGGCGGAGGATCGACCGCTCGTCACGGTTGGCGCAGCACCGCATTCGATGCGGGCAGTGTCGCCGGAGTGGCTGACGGCGATCAGTACCTACACGCGTGCGCACGGGATGCCTCTCCATATTCATGCCGACGAGCAGCCCCGCGAGATTCGCGAGTCGCTCGAGTGGTATGGCCTGCGTCCTGTGCAGGTAATCGACGCGGCTGGTGCGCTCGATCATCGCACCGTGATCGTGCATGGCACGCATTGCGATGATGCCGAACTCGACCTAATCGCCGAGCGTCAGGCGGGTGTCTGCATCTGTCCGACAACGGAGGCCAACCTTGGCGACGGCTATGCGCCCGTCAAGCGCATGTTCGAGCGTGGAATCTCGATCTCGCTCGGATCGGACTCGAACACGATCCTCGATCCGATCGTCGAAGCCCGCGAGCTCGAAGCGATGGCACGGCGAACGGCCGGCCAACGCAATGTGCTGGTTCGTGCTGGCGATTCGGGTCCAGCCGGTGCGTTGCTGGAGGCCTCGTGGGATGCCGGCGCTAGAGCCCTTGGGCTACCACTTCCGCGCATTGCCGTCGGGGCTCCCGCCGATCTGATTGCGCTCGATCTAGAAAACGACGAGATCGCTGGCGTCGCGGACGAGCACCTCGCCGCCGCGATCATGCTGGCGGGCTCGTCTCAACTCGTGACGCGGACCTGGGTGGCTGGCGCCTGAGGCCGGCGCCTAACGGGGATCAACTTTGCTTTGGGGTCTGACCCCAAAGCAAAGTTGATCGTCAGCCGCCGAAGATCAGTGCCCGGTCAGCCAGTCGACGATCGAGCCGGCACGCGAGGTCTTGGTGCCCGTCTCTTCGTTCTGCTCTGCGATCCGCAGCAACTTGAGGGAGCTGTTGGCGGCGATGTAGCGCAGCGGCTCGGGCTCCCAGTTGCGGGACTGGTGGTTGACCCATGGCAGCGACACGAGATCTGTCTTGCGCTGCGTAATCAGGTCGGCGAGCGTACGGCCCGCGAGGTTCGTGATCGCGACGCCGTCGCCCACATACCCGCCAGCCCAGCCCATCCCCGTCTTGGGGTCGAGCCCAACCGAGGCGTTGAAGTCGCGAGGAATCCCGAGCACGCCGCCCCAGGTGTGAGTGATCTTGGCGTTGGCTGCGGCGGGAAACAGTTTCGCAATCACACCCTGCAGGCGGTCGTGGACGGGAAGATCGTGGAACTCGCGCTCAAGCTTGCTGCCGAAGATATACGGGTGCCCGCGGCCACCGAGTGCAATGCGATCGTCGGCTGTTCGCTGCGCGTAGATAAAGAGGCGTCGCCCGTCCGAGAGTGTCTCGCGGTCGTTCCAGCCGATCTCGTCCCAGATCGCCTGCGAGAGTGGCTCGGTAGCGACCATGCACGAGGCGAATGGCATCAGGCGTCGCTTCTCGCCCTCAAGTTCCGGGGTGAAGCCCTCCGTTGCGCGAATCACATAGGTCGCGTGGATCGTGCCGCGGTCGGTAATGACTCGGCCAGGCTCGAGGCGGCGCGCGTTCGTGCCCTCGTAGATGCCAACGCCACGGCGCTCGACGACGTCGGCAAGTCCGCGCACGAGTCGTGCTGGGTGGACCCGTGCGGCGTGTGGGCTGAAGAGGGTACCGAGGGCGCCAGGCACATTCGTGCGGGCCAGCGTGTCCTCGCGGGAGAGCAGGCTGTAGTCCGCGTCGGTATGGCCGAACGCGTGATGCGCTTCGATGGCCTCGCGCGAGTGCATCAGCCCTACCTGCGTCATTGCCAGCGTCGACCAGCCGCCCTTGTGAAAGTGCGCGTCGATGCCTTCCTTGGCGAGGGTCGCGCCGATTACATCGACGGTGTCGAAGCAGGCGCGCTCGTAGCGCATCACCTCGTCGTGGCTATGCGTCTTGAGAAATCGTTGGCGGCTGCCGGGTAGTCCACCGAAGCACCAGCCACCATTGCGTCCAGAGGCGCCAAAGCCTGCGATGTCGCGCTCGACGATGACGATCCGCAGCGACGGGTCGATCTCGGTCAGCGAGTAGGCAGTCCAGAGTCCCGTGTAGCCCGCCCCCACGATCGCGACGTCAGCCTCGAGGTCGCCCGGCAACGGCGGCCGCTTCGAGAGCGTGCCGGGCACGCTGTCGTGCCAGAAACTGGTGGTGCGGTAGTGGGCGTCCTCTGCCTGGGCGCTACCGGATAGGACCTCGCGTGTTTCAGTCGTAGCCATAGCGCGAGTGTACCGGGGTGACGCTGCTCCCGCGACTGCGTAGGGTGGTGATTGCTACTGCGCGGGGGCAGTGGTGCCGCGTGTTGGCTGCTTGATATCCAGCTCGATCGAGCCATCGGCGCAGGCACGGGCATTCCACTCGCGCCAGCGGGGCGCGAGCTCGGCTACCGAGTCTCCACGTTCGTCGAGGCGGACGGCAGGAATGCCACCGGGCTCGACGAGGTAGCGATACCACGACAAATCCCAGACGATCGTGATTGCCGCACCGGGTCGGCGACCACCGAAGGCAACGACGCTGACCTTAGCCTGTCCCAGGCTCTTGGCAATGCCAGAGACAGTTCCGCGGTACGGGCTGGCGTTGAAGGTCTCGACGCCAATCAACATGGTGGTGGCGCGCGCGAGATCATCGGACGTACCGAGACCATGCGGGGCACGAATCGGGTCGGCCAGATCGAGCTCGGGTGGTGTCTGCGAGCGCGTCAGCATGCGGGTCAGGCGGCTTGGCTCTCGCTGTGGGCGCGTGGGGGGTGGCGAAGAGCGACCCTCCTCGACCCAGCCCTCTTGGCGAGCGCTTGCTGCACAGAGGCGACAGACGGTGCGCGATTGACCACGTTCGGCAAACCGCAGTGGCTCCTCGCCGAGCAGAATCGTGCGCTCGCAGATCGCACACGCGAGCAGGCGATCGGTCGAGGTGAGTCGTTCGTGTGCGGTCGCCATGACCGCCAGATCATACGATCGCTCGGGCGTCATCGCGGCGCTCCTAGCCTTCGCCGCGTGGATGTGCCTGCGCGTGGGCGTGACGGAGGTGGGGGAGTCCTAGGTGCGTGTAGATCTCGGTAGTGGCGAGCGAGGCGTGGCCGAGCAGTTCTTGGATCGCGCGCAGGTCGCCACCGCCCTCAAGCATGTGCGTGGCGTAGGCGTGGCGCAGCGCGTGTGGGCCGTGTTGCTCGAGCCCCACAGCCTGGAGGCGTCGGTTGAGGGCGCGGCGGATGCCGGAGGTATCAAGCCGTTTGCCGCGGATCGACAGCAGCAGGGCAGGGGGGGAATCTGCGGTCGCAACCTCGGGTCGACCGCGGGCGAGCCAGGCAGTGACGGCATCGGAGGCTGGGTCGCCAATTGGCACGAGGCGCGTCTTGCCACCCTTGCCGATCACGCGCAATGTGCGGCCCTCGAGGCTCGTGAGGTCGAGCGTGCAGGCCTCAGCCGCGCGCAGTCCGGCGCCATAGAGCAGTTCGAGCAGCGCGCGGTCGCGAAGTCCGAGTGGGGTATCGGGCCAGGCGACGTCGAGCATGCGAGCTGTATCCCGGGTGGCAGGAACGGTTGGCAGGCGGCGAGGGCGCTTTGGGCCAGGAATCTCGGCGGCCGGGTCGGTCTCGCCTTCGCCCGCCAGGCGGCGATGAAAGCCACGAACAGAGGACAGGCGACGCGCGCGCGTTGAGGGCGCAAGGCCACTGCTGGCGAGCTGAGCGGCGTAGGCGCGAACGTCGCTGCGCGCTGCCTGCGTCGGAGAGGAGCCACGCGTCTCGAGCCAGCCGGCATAATCCGTCAGGTCGGAGCGATAAGCGCGGAGCGTCTGCGGGCTCGCGCCCCGCGCTCGCAACGCGGTCAGGTGTTGCTCAATCGGGTCCGCCACCAATGCCATCGTTGAGCATTCGCCGCGAGGCGCCCAAGTCTTGCCGCGCTCAACCTTGCTCTGACGCATCTACCTCAGCGTCGTAGGAGGCCATTCAGCGCCATCCAACCCATCCATCCCGCAAGCACGACTGCGCCAATCGTGACCACCGTGAGTCCGCCCTGCCAGGCCGACCAGGCGATGACGAGGAGCCCCAGAGCGATGATCCCGAAGAGAATGCGCATGCCCATGCGTGCACGTTGCCATGTGGGCGGGCAGACGTCCACTCGGTAACGGGCAATTAACGGTCATACTATGTGCTCGTTATGCGTCGCTTTTTTCTCGTAGCACTCGTCACAGCGCTGGCTCTGATCGCCACTGTGGTTCCCGTACAGGCCGCGTCGCTGCAGACACGTGTGGTCGGCGGTTCGCCGGCTGTCATCGCCGAGATGCCATGGATTGTCTATCTCGAGGCGAACGTCTCAAAGAGCAATTCGTGGGCCTGTGGTGGCACGATTGTTGGCACGCGCTACATCCTCACGGCAGCGCACTGCGTCGTCGACAAGGGGATCACGATCCCCGCCATGGCCCTGTCGGGTGTTGCGGGACGCGTCGACTTGCGTGGCGAGGACGGGACACCATTTACGGTCGCCCGCATTGCCGTCAACCCGCAGTATGCGCGCCAGTCGGGCAGCGAAGGCGGCCCCTACGATTCGGCGTTGATTGAGACGACGACCGATCTCCCAGGCCCCGCATTAGCGCTCGCGACCACGGCGGACGCGCCGTACTACGCCGCCGGAGTGACGGCGCGCATAGCCGGCTGGGGTCTCACCTCCACGGCAGGCGACGGGACGGACGTGCTGATGCAGGCGACGCTCCCGATCGTTGGCGATCAGGAGTGCTCTGACAGCGATCAGGTGACGCTCGCCGAAGTCACGAAGATGGTCTGTGCTGGGCTCCGCGAGGGTGGTATCGATTCGTGTCAAGGCGACAGTGGAGGACCGCTGACCGTCGTTGCCGGTGCGGAGACACCCGACCCCGCCGACGATCGCACGCTGCTCGTTGGCATCGTGTCGTGGGGCTACGAGTGCGGAGCGGCGAATCGTCCGGGCCTCTACACCCGGGTTGCGACGCTGACGGGCTGGATCACACCGCTGCTGGCGGGCGATGCTGTTGCTTGGGCGCAGTCCTCGGACCAGTCGCCGCCAAACGTCAAGGTACGTAATGCGCGGCAAGTGCCAGGAGTCAAAGTCAAACTGCGCTATCGCGTGACGGGCGAAACTGGCAAGACGCGCGAGACGATCACCATCCGCCGTACGAAGGGCGGAACCGTTCTTCGCCGCTTCTCGACCGTCGCTGCCGTCAATCCGGCAGGTGTCGACAGTCTTGTGCGGTGGCCTGTGCCGCGCGGCTTTGCCTATGGCAAGTACGTCTGGTGCATCACCTCCAAAGACAGCATCGGCAATGTCTCTACCTTGACCTGCGCCACGCTCACCGTCGGCTAGCTTCGAGTGTCACGCAGCGCAGTTGCTGTTAGGTTTCTCCCATGAGTACCCCGACGATTGACAAGAAGGTCCTGGCCGCAGCCCGCGTAGAGGTCGCCGCGCTCTTGCGCATCTCTGCTGTTCATGGCTACAACGAGGGCATTGATAATCACTACTCGCTTGCGATCGACGGCCACGACGACGTCTTCTTGCTCAATCGCTATGGCCCGCACTGGTCGGAGATGAAGCCGAGCGACATTCTGCTTGTTGATCTTGAGGGCAACGTTCTTGACGGCTCGGGTGGTGGCCAAGTGACCGCGATCCAGATCCATCGCCAGGTCCACGCTGCGCGACCGAACGCCCGCTGTGTCATGCACACGCACATGCCGTACGCCACCGCGATCGCCTGCACGGAAGACGGATTTCTGACGCGCTTAACGCAGAACTCGATGTCGTTCCATGGTGCCGTTGCCACGCTCGATTACGGCGGCCAGGTCCAAGAAGAAGACGAGGGCACACGCCTCGCACGCGCGGTTGCCAAGGGCGCCAACATCTTGTTCTTGCGTAACCACGGCGTGATCATTGTCGGCTCGACGCCTGCTGAGGCTTGGCTACGCACGTACTTCCTCGAGCGCGCCTGCGAGATGCAGATCCTCGCCCAGTCGACTGGCTCCAAATTGGTCTTGGGCAAAAAATCCGTTGCCGAGCGCACAGCAAAGCAGTGGACCGAGGCGTCCGACCACGAGTCGCCGTTGCTCTTTACCGCTATGAAGCGCCTGCTGGACCGCGACCAGCCCGGCTGGAGTCGTTAGGTAAAAAAAGATATCGGCCGGATAACGATCGGAAACGAAGAACTCGTATCACGGGTTGCACGAAAGCACGGGACGACAAATAGACATGACGAACGTCACAATTGGAGTACCGGTTGAGCGAGCCGCAGACGAGTATCGCGTCGCCCTGGTACCGACGATCGTTGAGTCGCTCGTGGGAGACGGATTTCGTGTCCTCGTTGAGGGTGGCGCGGGCGTCGCTGCGGGCTACAGCGATGAGGCCTATCGTGCGGCCGGTGCAGAAGTTGTCAGCGATGCCGTGGCGGCGCATGCCGGCGCCACGCTGATCGCGCGCGTTTCGCCACCGACAGCCGACGAACTCCCGTCTCTGACGTCTGCTCACACCGTCATCTCGCTCCTCGATCCGCTCGGCGATGTTGTGCGGACGCAGCGCCTGGCAGAGACGGGTGCAACCCTCTTCGCGTTCGAGTTTATGCCCCGCTCGACGCGGGCCCAGGCGATGGATGCCCTTTCGTCGCAGGCCACGGTGGCCGGCTATCACGGTGTGTTGTTGGCTGCCGACCGAGCGCCAAGATTGTTCCCATTGCTGATGACGGCGGCAGGTACGGTCAAGGCGCGTAGCGTGCTGGTGTTGGGAGCCGGCGTGGCGGGCCTGCAGGCGATTGCGACTGCGCGGCGTCTCGGTGCTGTGGTTACGGCGTTCGATGTCCGAGCCGCCGTCAAGGAGCAGGTCGAATCGCTTGGTGCGCGCTTTCTCGCCATCGATGTGGCGGGTGAGGAGCAGGCGGGTGGCTATGCGACCGGGCTCGATGAGGCGCAGCACAAGCTCGAGCAGGAGGCGCTGGCTCGAGCCTGCGCCGACGCCGACATCGTGATCTGCACCGCACAGATTCCCGGCGCTCGAGCACCTGAGTTGATTACGGAGGCGGCTGTGCGTTCGATGCGTCGCGGCAGCGTGATCGTCGATCTTGCTGCCTCTACGGGCGGCAATTGTGCCTGCACGGTGGCGGGTCAAGAGGTCGACATTGACGGTGTGCTGGTGCTCGGTCCGAGCAATCCAGCGGCGGCGATTCCTGGCACCGCCAGCGACCTCTATGCGACGAACGTCCGCGCCTTCGTTCGGCTGATCGCCCCGGGCGCTGAATTAGCCCCCGATTGGGACGACGAGATCGTGGCGGGAGCGTTGATCGCACGGGGTGGTGCAGTGGTTGCTAGTCGCGTTGCCGAGCGACTCGCCGGCACGGGAGGTACGACATGAGCCTGATTACTGAACTGGTGATCCTGGTGCTTGCCGCCTGGGTGGGGATCGAGGTCATCTCGAAGGTTCCGCAGATGCTGCATACCCCGCTGATGAGCGGGACGAACGCAATTCACGGCGTCGTGATCGTGGGCGCGATCCTTGTCTTGGGCGCGGCAGCGGGCGGAACGGTCGAGACGATCTGTGGCATCGTTGCAGTCGCCTTTGGTGCCGCAAACGTTGTTGGTGGCTTCGTCGTGACCGATCGCATGTTGCAGATGTTCCGTCGTCGTCCGGAGCCGCCCAAGGAGAACCAAGGATGATGCGCGATGACCTCATCGAAATCGCGTACCTCGTCGCGGCGTTCTGCTTCATCCTCGGCCTGCGCTGGCTTTCGTCGCCACGCACTGCGCGCAAAGGCAACCTCGTCGCGGCGCTCGGCATGTTGATCGCGATCGTTGCGACGCTCGTCGATGGTCGCGTCGTCGGGTACACGTGGATTGCGATTGCCGCGTTCGTCGGCGGTTCGATCGGCGCACTCGTGGCGCGACGCGTGCAGATGACGGCGATGCCGCAGTTGGTGGCGTTGCTGAACGGCCTCGGCGGTGGCGCGGCGGCGTTGATTGCAGTCTCGGAGTACCACGTTGCCGGTGCCGCTGGTGAGGAAAGGCTAGGAGCGGTGCTTGCCGTTTCGGTGATGTTCTCCGCCATCGTCGGTTCGATCTCCTTTGCCGGTAGCCTCGTGGCGTTCGGCAAGTTGCAGGAGGTCTTGCCGGGCCGCCCAATCACGTGGCCCGCTCAAAAGTTGCTCAACGGGCTCGGCGCGATCGTCGTGCTGGGACTGGCCGCCTACGCCTCCTTCAACATCAACGATCCGCTGCTCTGGTTGGCTGCCGTGCTCGCGCTGCTGCTGGGAGTCTCGGCAGTTCTGCCGATCGGCGGAGCCGATATGCCGGTCGTCATCGCGTTCCTCAACGCCTGCACGGGGCTGGCCGCAGCAGCGACAGGCTTCGCGCTCGGTAACAGTCTGTTGATCATCGCGGGTGTGCTCGTTGGCGCCAGCGGCACGCTCCTCACGCAGCTGATGTCGAAGGCGATGAATCGCTCCGTCGCGAGTGTCCTGTTTGGTGCCTTCGGTGGCGGGGGTGGCAGCGGCTCGGGTGTCAGTGCGTCAGGCGAGGCACTGCCGGTGCTCGAAATCTCGGCCTCCGACCTGGCCGCTCAGTTGGTCTATGCCCGTCGCGTGATGATCGTTCCGGGCTATGGACTCGCCGTCGCCCAGGCGCAGCATCCGGTGCGCGAACTGGCCGATCTCCTGATCGAGCGTGGTGTCAGCGTCGCCTTTGCAATCCATCCTGTGGCGGGTCGCATGCCGGGGCATATGAACGTCCTGTTGGCCGAGGCCGACGTGCCGTACGACCAGCTGCTCGAGATGGAAGAGGCCAATCCCGACTTTCCTCAGACCGACATCGTGCTGGTGATCGGCGCGAACGATGTGGTCAATCCGGCTGCGCGCGACGACGAGAATAGTCCGCTCTACGGTATGCCGATTCTCGAGGTCGACAACGCCGAGAACGTGATTGTCTTCAAGCGCTCGATGGCGTCGGGCTTCGCGGGGGTCGAGAACATGCTCTTCCACGATCCGAAGACCCGCATGCTGTTTGGCGACGCGCGCAAGAGTCTGACGCAGCTGGTGCAGGATGTGCAGGCGGTCTGATCGCTAGGGTGTTGGGGTGATCGGAGATACCGACCCCAAGCACACCTCGCTGTCGGGCCTTGAGCTGTTCCAGCAGTTGAAGGATGGGCAGATTACGCCGAGCCCGTGGGCCGTGCTCGCGGATCTGCACGTCGAGGACCTCGGTGAGGGGCGCGCGGTTCTCCGCGCGACGCCCGATGAGCGTCATCTCAACCAGATCGGCCTCGTACATGGCGGCTGGGTGACCACGCTGATGGACTCGGCGCTTGGCGGCGCGGCACACACGTTGCTCCCCGCTGGCCGGCGAGCTGTGACGATCGAGATCAAAGTCAATCTGACCCGCCCGGTCATGCCCGGCATGCCGATCACCGCGACCGGTGAGGTGCAGCACAACGGGCGTCGTACGATCGTCGCCGAGGGCAAGATGCGCGACGACCAAGATCGCATCCTTGCGATCGCTTTGGCGACCTTCGCTGTCGTCGACGTGCCGACGGCGTGACGCGACCGACAACCGAGCAGGCCGAGTTTGGCGAGGTTGAGGTACGGCGCTGGGCGGCCGACGACGCCGAGGAACTCCGCGACGTCATCATGGGCTCCGCCGAGCGGCTCCGTCCGCGATTGCCGTGGGTCGATGAGTGGTTTGCCGACGATTACGACGCGATCGGCAAGATCGCGGAGTGGAACGACAAGTGGGATGCGGGAGCAGATCGCCATTTCGGCGTGTTTATCGAGGACATGATCGTTGGCGCGGCCGGGCTCCACGATCGCCTCGGCCCCGATGGGCTCGAGCTTGGCTACTGGCTGGCGGACGGGTGGACAGGGCAGGGGATCATGACGATTGCAGCCGGGCTCCTGACAGATCTCGCCTTCGTCGACCCGGAGATCGGGCACCTGCGCATCATCCACGACGTCACGAACCTTCCGAGCGCTGGCGTGCCTCGGCGGCTTGGCTTCACGCTGCTCGGGGACCGCGAGGCGACGGGCATGCGCGCGCCCGACGACGTCGGTATCGACTGCCTCTGGGAGCTACATCGAGCCGATTGGTCCGGCTACGCCAGTCTCGCGTAGGCCGGCACCGTCAGAAACTCTTCGAAGCGCTCTTGGAGCACGAGCTCGTCGAGCAGGTCGACTGCCTCGCCAACACGGCCCTCGCTGCGGCCGCCGATTCGCTCGATCTCCTCGTCGCGGAAGGTGGCGTAGAGGTCCTGTGTGAGCGTCCGTCCGTCGCCGAGCGTGACGCCGAAGTGGAGCCACTGCCACAGTTGGGCGCGAGAGATCTCGGCCGTGGCGGCATCTTCCATCAGATTGTCGATCGCGACTGCGCCCTGTCCACCGAGCCAGGCGGCGATGTAGCGCACGCCGACCGAGATGTTGGTGCGCACGCCGGCTTCGGTGATCTCGCCGGGGGTCTCGCCGAGCGCGACGAGCGCAGCGGCGTTGGGCACGATGTCTTCGCGGAGCCGTTCAACCTGATTAGGGCGATCACCGAGGACGGCATCGAAGATCTCCATCGCGAGCGGCACGAGATCGGGGTGGGCGACCCAGGTGCCGTCGCAGCCACCATTGGCCTCGCGCTCCTTGTCCTCGCGAACCTTCGTAAACGCGACCTCGTTGATCGCGGCATCGCGGCGCGAGGGGATAAACGCAGCCATGCCGCCAATCGCATGCGCGCCGCGGCGATGGCACGAGCGCACGAGCAGCTGCGTGTAGGCGTGCATAAACGGCACGCCCATCGTCACGGCCGAACGGTCGGGCAGGATCGCGTTCTCGTGGGCGTGGAGCTTCTTGATGGCGCTAAAGATGTAGTCCCAACGGCCCGCATTGAGGCCGGCCGAGTGGTCACGCAGCTCGTAGAGGATCTCCTCCATCTCGAACGCTGCGGGGAGCGTCTCGATCAGCACCGTTGCGCGGATCGACCCCTGCGGGACGCCGACGGCCTCCTGGGCAATCACGAAAGCATCGTTCCAGAGCCGGGCCTCAAGGTGCGACTCGAGTTTCGGGAGGTAGAAGTACGGACCAAGCCCACGGGCCAAAAGTTCCTTGGCGTTGTGGGTCATGTAGACCGCGAGATCGAAGAGTCCAGCAGCGATCGGTGTGCCGTCGATCAGTAGGTGGCGCTCTTCGAGGTGCCAGCCGCGCGGGCGTACGATCAGCGTTGCGATCTCGTCGTTGAGGCGGTAGTGCTTACCCTCGGGGCTCGTAAACTCGAGCTCGCGGCGGATTGCCTGGCTCAGTGCGACCTGGCCGGCCAGCACGTTGTCCCAGGTGGGCGACAGCGCATCTTCGAGGTCGCACATAAAGACGCGAGCGCCAGAGTTAAAGGCGTTGATCATCATCTTCGGCTCGGCTGGGCCGGTGATCTCGACACGGCGATCCTGCAGTGCAGGCGGTGCCGCTGCGACCTGCCAGTCGCCTGTGCGGACCCCCTCGGTCTCGGGAAGGAAGTCGAGCAGGCCACCGGCGTCGAGCAGCAGTTGGCGAGCGCCGCGCGCCGCGAGCAGTTCGTTGCGGCGCTCGCCGAGTTCGCGCTGAAGCCGCGCAGCGAGGTCGAGGGCAGCGTCCGTCAGCACACCTTCCGCCACTGCGGGAATGGGGCCGACGATCTCGATCTCTGCTGCTGCGGGCACGGACGCGCTCCTGGGGGGTTCGGGTAAAGGTGATCATTCCATAGGCATCTACCGATCTGTTGCATGTGGCTCGTTTCGCGATTCCTGCTACAACAGGGCCATGCAGACAGGAACCGTGCACATCGCAATCGCTCAGGCCGCTCCGAAGATGCTCGATCTCGACGGCTGCCTCGCCGAAGTGGAGCGGCTCGCAAGCGCTGCGGCGTCGGCTGGTGCCCAGATGGTGGTGTTCCCGGAGACGTGGATTCCGGGCTATCCGGTCTGGATGTATGGCCAGGCGCCCTGGGACGGCGAGCTGCAGAAAAATGCCTATGCGCGCATGCTTGACAATGCGATTGAGGTACCGGGTCCTGCCACCGAACGCCTCGGCGAGCTGGCGCGCGAGCTGCGGGTGCAACTGCACCTCGGCATCCAAGAACGCGATCTTCTGTCCGGCGGGACGCTCTTCAACAGCTTGCTCTCGATCGGCGCCGACGGCTGCGTGCTCGGCTGTCATCGCAAGCTCATGCCCACCCACGCCGAGCGGATGATCTGGGGTCGAGGCGACGGCAGCACGCTCAACGTCTACGACACCGAACTTGGTCGGGTTGGTGGGCTGATCTGCTGGGAGCACTGGATGCCCCTCACGCGCATGGCGATGCATTCCCTGCGCGAGCAGATCCACATCGCTGTCTGGCCCGATGTTGGTCCCAACGCCACGCTCGCGAGCCGCCACTACGCCTTCGAGGGGCGCTGCTACGTGATTGCCGCGGGCTCGTCGTTGTCGATCGAGGAGATTCCGGAGGATCTCAAGGAACAGACCCTGCTCGGTACCTGGAACAGCCAGGTCGCAAACGACGGGCTCCTGCTCGCGGGCGGCTCGGGCGTGATCGGTCCCGATGGCGAATGGGTCGTCGGCCCGGCTGGCTCGGGCGAGGAGATTCTCCACGCCGAGCTCGACCTCGGCCGCCTGAGTGGAGAGTTTCAGCACTTTGATGCGGTCGGCCACTATAACCGGCCCGATCTGTTCTCGTTCTCGGTCGACCGGACGCCGCGCAATGCGGTGGATTGGACGTAGAGCATCGAGCCACGCTCAGGTTGTGTGCCGACGATTGTTGCGACGTGGTGTGCCGACGATTGTGGCGCTTGCAACGTGGCGCGGTTGGTTATAGGATTCGTTCATCTAGCGATCCCTGGAGGCATTCCCTATGAGAAAAACATTTCGAGCGGCGCTCCTTGTAGCGATGGCAGCAGTGATTCTGCTGGCAGCGGCGAACATCGGTGGGGCGCGTACGCTCGATCCAACGGTCCGGCAGCAGATGATCCCCTGTACTGTCGGGCAGCAGCCAACGCAGGCGGTCCCCTGCCTGTTGCCAAACCTGCCTGATTGTGCTGCCGGGGTCATGCCAACGCAGGAAGCCCCCTGCATGCCGACAAACATTCCGAATTGTGCTGCCGGGACGCAGCCAACGCTGCAAGCCCCTTGCGTTCCGAGTCAGCAAGGCGGCCAGCAAGGCGGTCAGCAAGGCGGTCAGCAAGGCGGCCAGCAAGGCGGCCAGCAAGGCGGCCAGCAAGGCGGCCAGCAAGGCGGTCAGCAAGGCGGCCAGCAAGGCGGCGGTGGCGGCGGTTTCGACTATGGCAATATGAAAGATTGCTCTCCTGGTGTGATGCCAACGCCAACAGCGCCGTGCAGGTTCGATATGCCCGATTGCGAGGAGGGCCAAAAGCCTTCGATTTCTAAGCCGTGCCGCAACGGAGGGATGGGTGGCCCAGACGGCGAGATGGGCGGGTTTGAAGCGCCACCGTCGAATGACATCAAGAAGGAAATGCAGAACAAGTACATGGTCATCAACATCTCTACTGAGGGCGCTGGAGACAAGAACGGCAGTCTCGACGTCACCTTTGTAAAGGTCGTGAGTGGGGTCAAGAAAGCCACGATGGAGTACCTCAACGACCAGCTCGTTGGTGAGTCCTTCGTGATTCAGACGTCGGCTAAGACCAAGTGCTTTGCGGACACAGCGGACCCGGACAAGATTCCGGACCTCGTGTCGTGTAAGGAGTTGGATGATGCGGCGGATAATTCGCCCGGCTCGATCAAGTCGCAGTTCCGTGGCAAGATCAAGTTCAACGCCGCGACCTACGAACCCGAATTCACGGCTCAGAAGATTATCTTCCTGAAGGGCACGTTTAACGTCGCCAAGCTCTCCTAGAACGTCCGAGGGCTAATGCCCTCAATCAGAAGTCGACGAGGCCCTCGTTCCAGCCGGAGCGGGGGCCTCTTTCGTGCCGGCTACTCCTTGACGACGAGGACGGTCTGGAGTTGCGAGTCGCCGCAGTAGGCGATCCGCGTCCCGCTCGCGGCCTCGGCTTGGAGGGCTGCGAGGACCTCGCCGTGGATGCGTTCGCCCGGAGCGAGCGCCGGAATGCCCGGTGGGTAGGGTGCGGCAGTCTCGGCTGCGATACGCCCTACGGCTTCGGCGGCGGAGACGCGCTCGTGTTCGGCGAAGAACGCATCCCGTGGCGACATCGCCGTATCGGGATCGACCGTCCACGCGGTCAGCGGCACGATCGGGCGTGGCGTGCCCCGGTGCTCCTCGATCGCGCGGATGATCTCGTCGACCATGCGATTGACGGTCTCGTCCGTATCGGCGAGGGTGATCACCGGGCAGAAGGTGTCGCGGTCGGCGAACTCGAGCGTGACGCCGCGCTCCTCGAGCACCGTCGACACGGCCTGGCCGTCAGCACCCGTCCCGACCAGCGTCAGCACGATCTTCGTCGGGTCGTGCATCAGCAGCGCGGGCGAGCGATCGGCGATCTCCTCGCCCACGACGCCAAGGCCCGGAACCTCGCGGAAGCGCACGCGGGCCTCGGCGGCCAGACGAATCGCGTTGCCGAGCAACTCTTCGCCCCGCTCGTCGAGCAGCGCTCGGGCGCGATCGATGCTGGCCATGATGCCGCCGGAGGGACTCGTCGTATGGAGACCCTCGAAGGCCGGCTCGAGGCGCTCAAGATCAATCCGCTCGGACTGTGCAAGCACCAGCGAGGACTGCGTAAAACCCGTGATGTGCTTGTGGACGCTCGTCACCAGCACGTCCGCACCGGCCTGCAAAGCATGCGGTGGCAGGTCGGGATGGAAGCCGAGGTGGGCGCCCCAGGCCGCATCGACCGTCAAGGGAATCCCGTGGGCGTGGACGAGCTTGGCGATCGCGGCGACATCCGAGACGCCACCGACGTAGCTAGGCTCGACGAGCATCACTGCCTTCGCATCCGGGTGCTCGCGCAACGCGTGCGCAATGCGCTCGACGGGAATGCCAGCGGTCAGACCGGTCTCGGCATCGATGTCGGGCTTCACCCAGACGGGCACAAGGCCGGACAGCACGAGGCCAAAGAAGAGCGACTTGTGCAGCGTACGCGCGACAATCACCTTGTCGCCCGGCTTGCCGATTGTCATGGCGATCGCCATGTTGCCGTGCGATGAGCCCTGGACCGAGAACCCAGCCCAGTCGGCACCCCACAGCTCGCCCGCCAGACGCTCGGCGCGCTGGAGACGACCGCTCGTACCACTGAGGTTCTCGACGGCACCGTACAGCGGCAGGTCAAGCAACAGCAGTGCATCGCTGAGCAGCGGGTTGCGCTTGTGGCCCGGCACCGTAAACGGTGTCCCCGGAGTGTTCAGAAACTTCGTATATGCGTCGTACAAAGGCAGATCGCTCATCGCGGTGCTCCCGTCATCGGTCGGCACGAATGCCGGCGTCTTTTGGTGATTCCCACGTCAGCCGCCCAGACCGCCACAGCTGCCGGCGCGGGCAGGACCCCGTTTCCTATCGCGTTGAGCCTACCCGAGCCGGAGGACATGAGGACGCGGGTCTGGTACACCGTGCGCATGCGAGTGGTTCTGCAGCGGGTGACAGAGGCGAGCGTGACGGTCGACGACGAGACGGTCGGTGCGATCGGCGCAGGCCTCGTAGCGTTGGTCGGCATTGCCGAGGGCGATGACGCGAGCGTGGTGGAGCGTGCGGCTGCCAAGACGGCCGCCCTGCGGATCTTTCGAGACGACGCGGGCCGCTTTGATCGCTCGGTTGTCGATGTCGGAGGCAGCATCCTCGTGGTCTCGCAATTCACGCTGCTTGCGGATACCCGCAAAGGTAATCGTCCGTCGTTTACGAGCGCCGCCGACCCTGCGCTGGCCGAGCCGCTCGTCGAGCGGTACGTAGACGCGTTGCGGGCACTCGGGATCACGACTGCCACGGGGCGCTTTGGGGCAGATATGCAGGTGGCGCTTGTCAACGACGGCCCCGTCACGATCGTGCTCGACGTCGCTCCGTAGTTCCCCGAGTTAAAGCGAACCGCAGACCTCGATCCTCTGGTACCCTTCGGCACGAGCGTGGTTCTAAGGCGCTCGGCCGAAACGGGCCAAGAGCCCGTTTTTTCGTTTCTGGACGAAGACAATTGAAGGAGGTGCCATGGAAAATCCAGCAGATCCACGAGCTATCGTTGAGCAGCTGATTTCCGAGGCCCGTCCCGACATCTACCTCTGGGATGTCACGGCCGACGCCGGCCACGGTCAATTGCGTGTCATGGTCGATTGCGAAGGCGGCGTCTCGCTCGCTGTCTGCGAGGAGATCTCGCGGGCACTGATGCCGCTGCGCGAGGAGTGGGCGCTCGAAGTCTCGTCGCCTGGCCTCGATCGGTCTCTGACGCGCCCCGATCACTACGCACGATCAATCGGGCGCGAGGCATCCTTCGTGATGCGCGTTCCGGTTGCCGAACGAACCGCCTTCGAAGGCGTGCTCGTGGCTGCCGGCCCCGATTCTGTCACGGTCGAAACCGGTGGAGAGCGCCTCGAGGTGCCGTACGCCGATGTTAAGAAGTCAACCCTCATGTGGAAGCTGGTGAAGTCGCTATGAGTAAAGAAATTCTCGAAGCTGTCCGAGAGCTAGAACAGCAGAAGTCGATCGACTCTGAGATCCTGTTGGTGGCGCTTGAAGAGGCGCTTGGTGCGGCGTATCGCAAGACGCCCGACGCCAAGGGCAAGCATGCCCGCGTCGTGATCGATCGCGATTCTGGCGACTTTCGTGTCATGCAGATCGACGCCACGGACGATCAGCTCGAGGCGCTTGGGCTGCTCGAGTATCCGTTGCCGCCCGAGATGAGCGAACTGCCGGTCGAGCCGGAGCGCCCGCGTCGCGAGCGCCCTGCCTTCTACATTCGTGCCGATCGCGATCCCGACCCGATCGACAACGAGCCCGAGGCGATTATCGATTGGGACGCGCTGGCCGCACACAACATCATCCAGTACGACGCCACACCGAAGAACTTCGGCCGCATCGCCGCGCAGACCGCCAAGCAGGTCATCCTGCAGCGGATCCGCGAGGTCGAGCGCGACATGATGTTTGAGGAGTATCAGGATCGTGTTGGCGACGTCGTGACCGGCATCGTCCAGCAGGCCGATAATCGTTACTGCCTCGTCGACCTTGGTCGTGTCGAGGCGCTGTTGCCCGGCTCCGAGCAGGTGCCTGGCGAGCGCTACGAGCACGGTGCGCGCATCAAGGCCGTCATCATCGAGGTTCGCAGCGGTACGCGTGGACCACAGATCGTCCTGTCGCGTCGTTCCGAAGAGATGATCCGCGAGATGTTCACGCTCGAGGTGCCAGAGATCGCCGACGGTCTCGTCGAGATCCGTCAGGTTGCCCGCGAGGCTGGCTACCGCGCCAAGATCGCCGTTGAGTCGAAGGTGCAAGGTGTCGACCCAGTCGGTGCCTGTGTCGGTCCGCGTGGTTCGCGCGTCCGCATGGTCGTCTCCGAGTTGCGCGGCGAGAAGATCGACATCATTCCTTGGAACGATGAGCCCGCCCGCTTTATCGCCAAGGCGCTCGCTCCGGCGCGCGTCAAGGAGGTGCTCGTCGACGACGAGAGCATGCAGGCGACCGTCATCGTGCCGGACGACCAGCTGTCGCTGGCGATCGGCCGTGAGGGGCAGAATGCGCGCCTGGCAGCCAAGCTGACGGGTTGGCGCATCGACATCAAGTCGGAGACCGAGTTCGCCATGGAGGGCGACGAGGACTACGCAGGTGCCGACAACATCGCCAAGTACCTCGAGGCTCGTGGTCATGACGAGCGCGCAATGAAGGCCTTCCTCAAGGAAGGTCGCGTCTCGATCAACGGCATCGTCGTGCGGCGCTACGAGCGCCTCGTCGGTCCCGAGGACGTCGTCACGATCGACGGCGACGCCATCTAGCGCAGCAACGATGGAGCCGACGCGAACCTGCGCCGGCTGTGGGCAGCAGCGACCGCAGAGCCAGCTCGTTCGGCTCTCGGTCGATGCCGCCGGCCTGCTCGTGCTCGGTGGAGGCACCGGACGCGGTACGTATCTCTGCGCGCGTGCGGAATGTGTCGAACTGGCTGTACGTACGCGAGCGATTCCACGGCGCCTGCGCGCTTCGCTGGAGGTCCCAACCGACCTTGCAAAGCGCGTTCTAGCGGCGTTGGCGGGGGGCTAGAAGCCGCCTGACTGGTAGGATCATCCGCTGATGGCGAAGCGACGTATTGTTGAAATCGCGCGTGAGCGTGGGCTGGATCCAAATGAGGTCGCCCGCGTCCTGTTCGAGGCGGGCGTTCCGATCCAGCGCGACATGGTCGACGAGGTAGCCGCAGCGCGTGCCCTGGCAGGATCTAAGCCAAAGAAGGCACCCGTCAAGAAAAAGGCTGTTGCCTCGCCTGTTGCTCGCAAGTCTGCTGCAGATGCGCCGCCACCCGATCCCGCAGCCGCCCACCCGAACGCGATCAAGATTGAGCCGCCGGCACCGCCGAAGGAAGAGAAGTCAGCCGCGAGTGCCCAAAGTGGCACGGAGCGGGCGCCTCGCACAGACAGCGCTCCGCGTCAGGCCCGCACCACGGGTGGCAGTCGGTTTCGCGCCGCCACCGCCTCCGGGCGACACCGCCGCACCGTTTGGTCGCAGCCGTCCGCAGCGTGGAGTGCCGCAGGGCAAGAAGCGTCGCGTCGTCATCGACTCGCAGGCTGCTCGTGGGCCGCGCGAACGCAATGTGCGCGGCGGCGATCGCGGTCGTGGTGAAGAGCGCGAAGAGAAGGTTGTCGTTCGCCCGACCGGCCCCGTCACGGTGCCGAGTGGTGTGACCGTCAAGGAGTACGCCGAGAAGCTTGGCGTCTCCACGGCCGAGATCATCAAGATGATGATGGGCCTGGGCGAGTTCGTCACGATCACGCAGTCGCTGACCGACGAGGCCATCGAGCTGATTGCCACCGAGTTTGAGCGCCCCGTCACGATCAAGAGTGCCGAGGAAGAGATCGACGACATCGTGATCGAAGACGATCCCGAGTCGCTGATGCCGCGCGCACCGGTGATCACCGTGATGGGCCATGTCGACCACGGCAAGACGACGCTGCTCGATGCGATTCGCTCGACCAGCGTGGTCACAGGCGAGGCCGGTGGCATTACTCAGCACATCGGCGCGTACCAGGTCAAGGTCGGCGACCGCGAAGTCACGTTCCTCGACACGCCAGGCCACGAGGCGTTTACCGCCCTACGTGCCCGCGGTGCCAAGTTGACGGACGTTGCCGTCCTCGTGGTGGCAGCGGACGACAGTGTGATGCCGCAGACGCTTGAGGCGATCGACCATGCCAAGGCCGCTGGCGTTCCGATCGTCGTTGCGGTCAACAAGATTGATAAGCCGGGTGCCAATCCGCAGAAGACGCGCCAGGATCTCGTTACGCACGGTCTGCAGCCAGAGGATTGGGGTGGCGACACGGTCTTCGTCGACGTCTCCGCCAAGCAGAAGACGGGCCTCGACAGCCTGCTCGAGATGCTCCTGCTCCAAGCCGATGTGCTCGAGTTGAAAGCCAACCCGAACGCGCCAGCCTCTGGTCCGATCGTGGAGTCGCGTCTCGATGTTGGTCGCGGTCCCGTCGCCACGATGCTGGTACAGCGCGGCACGCTCAAGCCAGGCGACGCTGTCGTTGCCGGCGATGCGTGGGGCAAGGTGCGCATCATGCTCGACGAGCATGGCGTCAAGATGACCTCCGCTGGTCCGGCCGATCCGGTCGAGATCGTCGGCTTCGATAAGCCACCGCCGGCCGGTGAGATTTGCCGCGTCGTCGACTCCGAGCGCGACGCTCGTCACCTCGCCCAGAGGCGCGCCGCGCGTCTGCGTGCCGAGGAACTGTCTCGTCGCAGCCAGAAGTCGATTTCGCTCGAGGACCTCTTCAAGCAGGTCTCGGACGGCAAGGTGCGCGACCTCAACCTCGTCATCAAGGGCGACGTGCAGGGCTCCGTCGAGGCTGCAGTCTCCGAGCTCGACAAGATCAAGAGCGAAGAGGTCGCCGTTCGTGTCATCCACACGGGCGTCGGCGGTATCACCGAATCCGATGTCATGCTCGCGGCCGCCTCGAAGGCGATCGTCGTGGGCTTCAACGTCCGCCCGAACGGCGAGGCGAAGAACCTTGCCGAGCGCGAGGGCGTCGACATTCGCACCTACAAGATCATCTACAAGCTGACCGAGGACATCGAAGCCGCCCTCGTCGGCATGTTGACACCAGACATCATCGAAGAGATCACCGGTGGCGCCGAAGTGCGACAGCTCTTCAAGGCCTCCAAGATCGGCACGATCGCTGGCTGCATGGTCACGAGCGGCCTGATTATGCGCGGCTCGAACGTTCGCGTCATCCGCGACGGCATCATCGTTGCCGACACCCAGATCGACACGATCCGCCACCTCAAGGACGAGGTCAAGGAGATCAAGGAAGGCTTCGAGTGCGGCATCGTGCTCAAGGGCTACTCCGAGCTCGTTGAAGGCGACCAGATCGAGGCGTACCTCTCGAAGAGCGTCGAGCGCACCGAGCTCTAGGGCTCGTCAAGGACTGGCACATGTCGCGCGAGGCAGAGATCACAGAGCTCGGCGGTGGTGCCCATCGCATCACGATGCCGTTGCCGTGGGCTCTCGATCACGTCCATTGCTACGCGCTCGAGGCGCCCGAGGGTTGGACGATTATCGATGCCGGCTTAGGTACACCCGGCACAGTGCGCCGTTGGGGCGAGGTGCTCGAGCAGCTCGGCAACCCCAAAATCCATCGTCTCGTCGTGACGCACTATCACCCGGATCACATTGGCTGTGGCGGGCTGCTCGCCGACCTCGTCGAGCCGGTCGAGGTCGTGCAGGGGCGTCTCGACGCCGCGTTGTCGAAGAACGCCTGGGTCGACATGGATATCGAGGGCGTCTACGACCACATGTTCGGCAACGGCATGTCGACCGAGATGGCGCGCGAGGCGGCCGACGACGAGGGTGGCTCGCCCGTCACGATCCCCGAGCCCACGCACCTAGTGGATGAGGGCGACCTGATCCGCATCGCTGACGAAGACTTTCGCGTCCTGCACCTGCCCGGGCATGCAGACGGCCACATCGCGCTGCTGGGCGAGACGACGGGCCGCATGTTCGGTGGCGATGTCATCCTCGCGACGATCAGCCCGAACGTGGGGCGGTGGGAGGACACCGATTTCGATCCGCTCGGCCGCTACTTCACGACGCTTGAGCGGCTTGCCGAGCTATCGCCCGCGATCGTCTACGGCGGCCATCGTGCCCCCGTTGAGGATGTCGCCGGCCGAGCCCGCGAGATTCGCGCCATGCACGACGAGCGCCTCCTGATCGCACTCGGTGCCCTCCAGAATGGCGCTTCGTCCGCGATGGAGGTTGCCGCGGTGATCTGGCCCGAGTGGGCACGGCATGCACGAGCGCCGCTTCGCTCTGGTCGAGGCCCTCTCGCACGTGGAACGCCTGGTAGCTGACGGTCGAGCGACGATGTCGCCCGACGGCCGCCGCTTCGCCGCCGCCTAGTCGCCTCTGGCGCCATCAATTCAGCGACCGCTATCCAAGGAGGACACCACAAGTGCGCACTTGTCATGTCCGCGTTGCCGACTCTGGACGCCATCAATTCAGCGACCGCTATCCAAGGAGGACACCACAACCGCGCGGATGTCATGTCCTCCCCGGCATACGTGATGGCTACCCCAGCGCGTGTGGTGGGGAGGACATGACATCCGCGCGGTTGTGGTGTCCTCCCAGCGTCTCGGCTCGTAGCCGAACGTCCGTGGGTGACAAGGACATTACGTCACGGGATTTACCCAGCCCGTTTTCGCGTATCATCCTGCCCATGAGCAACGACCATCGCCGCCGCAGTCTTGATGTCACCGACGGATTCCGTCGCGCCCCCGCCCGCGCCATGTTGCGCGCGGTTGGTCTGAAGGATGAGGACTTCTCGAAGCCGCAGGTTGCTGTTGCGACGTCGTGGAACCAAGTCACGCCGTGTAACTACCATCTCGACAAGTTGGCTGTGCACGCGCAGACCGGTGCGAATGCTGCTGGCGCTGTCTCGTTGATCTTCAATACGATCGCGGTCTCCGACGGCATCGCGATGGGCCACGAGGGCATGCGTGC
>CAXNKU010000014.1:0-42200 GCA_964203045.1 Gaiellales bacterium | reverse complement strand
GACACCATGCCGACTAGCGGCCCCACTGGGATGGCCTGAGCGACCTCGGCTACTGCTGGGTCAGGAACGGCGATCAGCACGACGTCGACGTCGGCAGTTGCCGTGCGCCCGAGCGTGCAGGCGAGGCCAGCGTGGCAGGCGTGCTGATGGATTGCTGTCCCGGCGCGTCCAGGACCGATCACGGTGAGTTTCATTGGTACCCCTCGGTGAGGATGGAGTCCTTGCGCGCATGGTACCGGACGTCCGCCGGAACGAGGCGCTACCCTACGGCTATGCCTATGTACGAATACGCCTGCACGAAGTGCTCGCACCAATTTGAAGAGCTGGTCTCGGCCTCTGGCTCCACGGTCGTTGCCTGCCCCGTCTGCAATTCCGGCAAGGTTGACAAGCTCTTTTCGACCTTCCAGCGCGTGCGCGTTGGTGGTGGCGGTCTCGAGTCCGCACCCGCGCCGGCAGCCGGCCGCGCTGGCGGTTGCTGCGGCGGTGGCTGCGGCTGCGGCTGACCGGTTCGTGATGATCACCGTCGCGGATGGAGGCGATCTCACCCCTGTCGCCGAGGCGATTTGCTCAGCGGCGCAAGCAGGCGATTGTGTCTATCTCCATGGACCGATTGGTGCCGGCAAGACCACGCTCGTTCAGGCCTGCGCGCGGCTGCTGGGGGTCAGCGAGCCAGTCACAAGCCCAACCTTCGCACTCGCACACGTCTATGACGGCACGCCCCCTGTCGCTCACCTCGATCTGTATCGCCTAGGTGAGGCGACGGGCCGCGACACGGCTGACCTGTTGGCCTATTTGACCGAAGATGCGATCGCCTTCGTTGAGTGGCCGGAATACGGCAGCAATTGGTTGCCTGCCGCGACCTGTTCGGTTGAGATTGGGCTCGCCGCTGACGGCGTGCGACAGTTCGATATTTCGCCGGCTGCTGGTCGCCTTTAGGATTACCGCGTGACAACCCTGACCATCGATACGGCCACGTCGATTGCCTCCGTCGGGCTCGTGCTCGCCGACGGCCGTAGCATCTGTGCGGAGCCAATCCGGTCCCCCAATGCGGCGCAGCACGTGTTGTCCGCTGTGAATGCCGTCCTCGGAGAGGCTGGATCGTCCATTGCTGATATTTCCTGGATCGCCGTGGGACGTGGTCCTGGCTCGTTTACGGGTCTACGAATCGGGTTGGCAACTGCCCTTGGTCTGAGCGAGGCGTTGGCGGTTCGTGTGGTGGGTGTGGACACGCTTGGAGCGCTCCAACAGGCCGCGCCAGCGGGTGCCATCGCAGTGATTGATGCTCGACGAGGGGAAGTGTTCGCTCAGGGAGTTGGCGTGGCCGCAGCGTCGTACACACCTGCGCAGCTGGCTTCGCAACTGGAGCGCGGCGCCGTCCTGATGGGCGATGGCGCGCTCCGTTATCGCGAGCTGTTTGTCGAGTCGGGCTGCACCGTGCCCGCGGATGACAGCCCGCTGCACTGGCCCAACCCGGCCACGATGGTAGAGCTAGCGCAGTCCAGTCCTCAGCCAGCAACCGCGTTGTATCTGCGCGCCCCCGATGCTGTACCGGTGGCGGCCCGATGACTGCGACCGAGGAGAGCGTACGCGCACTTGATGGCGAACAACCGATCCGCTTGCGCCGCCTCGGCCTCGGCGACCTGACGGGCGTCGAGGAGCTCGAGCGACGCGCGTACAAGACGCCCTGGTCGAGGACGATGTTCTCGGGCGAGATCAGCCGACCTGGTTCGCGCTGCTATGGCGCCTTCATCGAGCGGTCGCTGGCCGGCTATCTGATCGTGTCGCGCTACACCGATGCGTGGCATGTGATGAACGTTGCTGTCGACGAACCTCATCGTCGGCTCGGGGTGGCACGACTGATGCTCGAAACCATGCTGCGCGAGACTGACGGCGATGGCACCCGTGGCCACACGCTCGAGGTACGCGTTTCGAACCACGGTGCAATCCGTCTCTACGAGAGTCTTGGCTTTCGCCCTGCCGGGATGCGTCGCGCGTATTACACCGATGATCGCGAGGACGCGCTCGTGATGTGGCGCGGCGACGGGCCGGACACAGACACCGAACCGCTCGTTCGATGATCCTCGCGATCGAAACGTCGTGTGACGAAACGTGCGCGGCTGTCTGCACGGAGGACGGGAGGTTGCTGTCGTCGGTCGTTGCCTCACAGGTCGCCGACCATGCCGCGTTCGGTGGGGTCGTCCCGGAGATCGCCTCCCGGCGACATCTCGAGCTGCTCGGACCGACGGTTGCCACGGCACTCACGGAAGCGGGAATCAGTGACGACCAACTGACACGCGTCGCCGTGACGTCTGGTCCTGGTCTGATTGGCGCGTTGCTTGTTGGTGTCAGTTACGCCAAGGGCTATGCCTACGCCCGCCGCTTGCCATTAGTGGCCGTGGACCATCTACATGGCCACGTGGCTTCGTTACAACTATCGGACACTCCGCCGCGTGGAGCGCATCTGGTGCTGCTTGCCTCCGGTGGTCACACGCTATTGATCGATGTTGACGACACTGGAAGCCTGACCACGATCGCTCGCAGCATGGATGACGCCGCGGGCGAAGCATTCGACAAGGGCGCGCGGCTGCTCGGGCTGGGCTATCCCGGTGGGCCTGCCCTCGGCGGCTTGGCGGGCACGGCAGATCCGCAGACGCGCGCGTTTACGACCCCGCTCAAAGGCCGCGACGATCTTGCATTCTCATTTTCCGGACTCAAGACTGCGCTGTCTCTCGCTGTGCAACGACTCGACAGCGATGATCACGCCGCGCGCTCGGAACTCGCCGCTGCGTATCAAGAGGCGATCGTCGAACACCTGCTCGACCGTGCCAACCTTGGACTCGCCAAGACGGGGCGCACAACGCTCGGTTTGGTCGGAGGCGTTGCCGCAAATGTGCGCCTACGCGAACGACTAGGAACGCTGCCGGCCACCGTGACGATGGCGCCTCTGTCCGCCTGCGGCGACAACGCGGCCATGATCGCCATGGCGAGCCGCTCACTGCCGCCACTGTCGGTTGCGGAGATGGAATCGCTCGATGCCCACGCGCGGAGCCCGTTGGGATGAGGCGTATCGAGGTGATCATGGCGACGGGGTGCCATCTGTGCCCGCCGGCGATCGAGGCGGCGAGGGCAGCGTCGGCTAGGCACGGCGCCGAACTCTTGATTGTTGACATCGATGGCGACGTCGAGCTCGAGCGGCGCTACCGCGAGCTGATCCCCGTCGTGCTGGTCGATGGGGTCGAGGTGGGTCACTTTGTGATCGAGCAAGAAACGATCGAGAAGGCGTTGGCAGCCGGGCGATCGTGACACGGTGAATCCGATAACGGTGCGGTTGGGTACGATCCCTTGTGACATGCAACGCAGCACGAAGGGTTTGTCATGACTGAGCGTCTGGGTGGGGGAGTGGCAGCGCGACTCGCGCACTATCTCCAGGTCTTAACACAGGCGAAGAAGGCCGGGCGTGGCGCGATTACCTCGCATGAGATCAGCGAGTACACGCACGTCAACGCGACGCAGATTCGGCGCGACCTCTCTGGCTTTGGCACTTTTGGCAAACGCGGTGTTGGCTACAACGTCGACGCACTGATCGGCGAGATCAGCACAATTTTGCGCACCGCGGGACAGCACAACATCGTTCTGATCGGTGCCGGACGACTCGGACTTGCCATCGCTGAAGCCGACGTCTTTGCCGACCATGGCTTTTCGATCGTGGCGATCGTCGATGCCGATCCGGCTAAGGTCGGCATGACGTGTGGCGGCGTGGTCGTACAGTCGCCAACCGAGCTCCCGCGCATTGTCGAAGAGATGACCGTCATCGTCGGTGTCGTGGCCGTTCCAGCCGATGCTGCACAGAGCGTTGCGGATGAGCTCGTTCGCAGCGGAGTGCGCATCGTGTTCAACTACTCCGGTGCGCTGATCGACGTGCCAGCCGATGTCACGGTGCACACCACAAGTCCGGCTGTGGAATTGCTCTACGCGCTCTACTTCCATCTAGCGTAGAAGCTGAGGGGACTTACGGGGCAGGAGGGGTCTGCAACGTGCCCGTGCCACCAATATCGACCACGTAGGACTGTCCGTTTGGCGATGCCGTATGCGCTAGTCGCGCCACCGCGACGTCGACATCGCCGTCGCTTACGAGCACGATCAGGTGGCGCGCGTCGGCACGGTCCACGGTCGTGGTGTGCGGAAGTCCTCCGAGCAACTCGTCGACCACGCCGGCGGGATCAGAGTCGGCGGTGTGCACGACAACCTGACGTTGTGTGGATGCCGACTCGGCACCCTGAAAACCACCGAACTCGAATAGACCGAGCACGCCAAGTGCGGCCGCGAGCAGTATGAAGATCGGGAGCGAGCGCCTGATCGACCGTCGCCGAGCGGAGGCAGCGGTTCCAAACGCACCCACGAGTAGATCATGTGGGATTGCTACCAGTGGGAGCCGGTCGAGCTCGTCCATTTCCATTGCCAACGTGACGATGCGCTCGCGACATTCTGGGCAGCTCTCAACGTGGACACGGACGCCGTCAGAGGTGTCTGGGCCGAGTTCGCCCACGACGTACTCGAGCAATGTCAGCTCGGGTGGGTGTTCCGCGGTTTCGTCGTTCACGTCCATCAGGGCAGCACAATAGCGTTGCTGCGTGGCTCGCGACACGGACCGGCTGCTACCGTAGGCGCCTATGGGTGCGCCGGTTGAAGACTCCTATGCGGCGCTAGACGCGGCACGACAACATTTCGCTGACGCGACCGATTTTACGATCGGCATCGAAGAGGAGTTCCAGATCCTCAATCGCGACACGCTTGCGATGACGAACCGCTTTGAGGAGTTCCGCGATGCCTGCGAGGCCGGACCGCTGCTCGGCAACGTCGCGGGCGAGTTGATCGCTTCCGAGATCGAAGTCAAGACGGGGCGTGGCGAGACGTTCGATGAGGCGGCGCGCATGATCATCGATCGGCGTGTGCAGCTGGCACTCGAGGCAGAAAAACTCGGCGTCCTGATTGGCGCAACCGGTACGCATCCCACGTCGCCGTGGTCGGATCAACGCATCATCGACACGCCGCACTACCGGATCGTTGAGGGCACTCTGCGCTACATCGCCTGGCGCAACAACACCTTCGGAATGCATGTGCACGTTGGTATCCGGGGTGCCGATCGCGCGATGGCCGTAGCCAACGCAATGCGCTCGTACGTGCCGGAGTTGCTCGCACTCTCCTGTACGTCGCCGTGGCTCGAGGGGCGGATCACCCATCTTCGCTCGACCCGCACGCAGATCTTCACGCGCATGTTTCCTCGCTGTGGGATCCCCGACATTTTCGCCGACTGGGCCGACTACGACCGTTATGTCCGCTTTCTACTCGAGACCGAATCGATTCGCGAACACACGGAGATCTGGTGGACGGTTCGCCCGCACCAGTCGTTCGGCACGATCGAGATCCGGGCCTGTGATGCCCTGCCGGATATCGGTGAGTCAATTGCGCTCGCCGCGTTCCAGACTGCACTTGCCGCTCGAGCGGCACGACTCTACGACGAGGGGACGCTGCCATCACCGGATCGTCCGAGTGATCTCGAAGAGAACCTCTGGCGCGCCTTGCGCTGGGGCATGTCGCGAGAGCTGATCGACTTTGAGGCACGTAAGGCAATTCCGGCTGCCACAAAGATTCGGTCGCTGCTCGAAGCGTGCGAACCCGAAATTGAGACGTTGGGTCTACGTTCCTGGCTGGAGCCGTTAGAGGGTCTGATCGTTGACGGCGATCATGCAACCCGTTGGAAGAATCGCGTCGAGGCCGGCGAGGACATGGAGGCGATCCATGCCGAGCAGGTAGCAATCACCATGGCGTCTGCACGGCGCCTCGCAGAGAAAGTTGGCTGAGATGGCCGAAGAACTCCCACCCAACGCCGGTCCTGAGGGCATGCCCGAAGTGGATTTGTCGCAGATCCGTGTTGAGTCGCTGCTGCTCAACGTGGCATCGGAACTGATGTCGATTGGCGCAGGCCAACTCGGCATGATTCCCGGAATGATCAACGGCGGCGATGGCGTTCAAGCGCGCCTCGCGATCGGTGGTGCCGATGCGCTGATCGCTGCGTTCCTTGACGGGCTGCCCGAAGGGACGGAGCTGCCGGAGCCCGTTCAGGAGTTGCGTCGTGCTCTCGCCGAGCTGCAGTTGGCCTTTGCCGATGCGGTAGCCCACTCGGAGGCGATGGAGGGTGACGCCGACGGAACCGCACCCGCGGTTGCCAAGCCGAAGGCCACACCAAAGGCAGCAGCACCGCCGCCGCCGGCAGCACCGCCCGAGCCGCCACGTCCAAAGATTTGGACGCCGGGCGGTGACGTTTGACGCCACGCGCCACACTCGGCGTGTTTGGTGGGAGTGGGTTCCAGCAGTTTCTTGCCGACGCAGAAGAGGTCCGCATCGAGACGCCGTACGGCGAGACCTCTGACGTCATCTCGATCGCAGAGATTGGTGGACACTCGGTTGCCTTTCTCCCGCGCCATGGGCGCGGCCACCGTCTACCGCCACATCAGATCCCGTATCGGGCCAACGTCTGGGCAATGAAGCAGCTCGGCGTCGAGCGCATCTTTGCGCCGTGCGCTGCGGGCTCGCTCGACCCTCTCATCGTGCCTGGTTCGATGGTGCTCGTCGATCAGTTTGTCGATCGGACGTCGGGCCGTGCGCAGACATTTTTCGACGGGCCCGGAGCGACTCACGTCGCGGGTGCGGATCCCTACTGTGGTTCGCTGCGCGCGGAATTGCTCAAGGTCGGTCGATCACAAGGCATCGAGATTCACGCGGCGGGCACGATGGTGATCATTGAGGGTCCGCGCTTCTCGACGCGCGCAGAATCCAAGTGGTATCGCGATGCGGGCTGGCAGGTGATCAACATGACCGGGTACCCCGAGGTGATCCTGGCAAGAGAGCAGGAGCTCTGTTACGCCACAATTGCGCTGATTACCGATTACGACACCGGGGTCGCCAACGATCCGACGGCACAGGCGGTCACGGCCGATCAGGTGATCGCTGCGTTCGAGACCAACTTGGAGCGTTTGCGCGATCTCCTGATCACGACGATCACGCAGTTGCCACCCCGTGCGTCGGATGATCCTTGCTCGCAGGCCCTCAAAGGAGCCACGCTGTAGGGTGAGCGGCACGTGTCCATGCTAGCCACCACGTTGATCGTTGCCGCGCTGATCGGATCGCCCTTCATGCCGCGGGCGGTGGTGCCTGTCAACTCACCGACGATTGCGCTGACGGCGACTCCGAGCACGTTTAATCCTCAGACGTCGGCGCGAGCCTCGGAGACCGTGATCGTCGTCGTTGCTTCAGTGGCAGGAACGTTGAGCGTCGACGTGATGACAGAGGCCGGACCGGTCTACGAAAACCTTGTGCCCGCGACGCCTGTTACGGCAGGATCGACAACGACCGTGAATTGGGACGGGGCGAGGGCGATCGACGGCACGTACGGGATTCAAGCCACCCTCGTTGATGCCGCCGGCGTGACGAGTCAGTCCCTCACGCCAGTCGTGGTTGACTCGACAGCACCGGTGGTGCATCTCGCCACTCTTGGCTCGGGGCAGACAGCGGTCGGCCCGGTTGTGATCAACGCAACGGCATCGGACTTAACACCACTGGCTCGCATCACGTTGACGGTCGAGAGCCAGCTCGGAGCCACCCTCGGCACCGTCAAGGTGCCCGTCAGCAGCGACGGACGGGGAGCAGCGTTCGACTGGAATCTGCGCCTGCGGAAGCGTCTCCTGCAGCCAGGCGTCTATCGCCTTCGCCTGACGGGTGTTGATGGCGTGGGCAATGTTGGTGAAAGTGAGCAGCGCGTGCTGCGTGTCGATCGTGCGGTCAAGAACGACGTTATTTACTCCCTCCGCGAGGCCGGATCGGTGATCGGTCTCGCGTTCGACGACTGCGTCAGTGAGCAGGCCTGGCTCTCGATTATCAAGTCGTTTCGCGTCGCCAAAGCCCACACGACGTTCTTTTGCAACGGCGTCAACGTCCGCTCCAACCCCACCGCTGCGCGCGCAACGCTTGCTGGTGGGCACACAATTGGATCCCACACCTGGGCCCACCCAGAAATGCCCCGCCTGTCCGCCTCAAAGCAGCTCAGCCAGCTGAAGGGCGACAAGGAGATCTGGTGGCGTGTCGCCAAGGCCGCACCGATGCCGTTCTTTCGGCCACCGTATGGCCTTCGCAATGCCACGACCGATTTCGCAGCCGGGTCGGAAGGGTTTGCGTACACCGTGCTCTGGGACGTCGATCCGTCGGACTATCTCAACCCGCCGCCCGCGGTGCTGATCGACAAGATCACCCAGCATGCGCGGGCCGGGTCGATCGTCGTGCTGCACGTCAGTGCCAACACGGCAGCCGCGGTACCCGATTTGATTCGGGCCCTGCGCCGACGTGGTCTCGAACCACAGTCGCTCGACGAGATGTTCGGTGTCGCCGCCTACCTCGCGCCACGGAACCACTAACTCGCACAGCGCGGGTGCTAGCGGCGGATACCGCCGGGGCGAGTTGATACCCTCCGGCGGCTGTCACTTACGGCAGTTTCCCGACTTCAAGGAGCTATTCCGACCTGATGTCCACGCTCTTCGCCGAACACGCCGTGCTGATCGCACTGGTGTGCGGAGTTATCACCGTTCTGTATGGAGTGATCCTGACTCGCTGGGTCCTCTCGAAGCCTGCGGGCGACGACAAGATGCGCGAGATCGCATCTGCCATTCAGGAAGGTGCCTCCGCGTACCTGAGCCGCCAGTACCGAACGGTGGCAATTGTCGCTGCCGTCCTCTTCCTGATCCTCCTGTTCGTGCCCGACCTGGGTGGCTGGAAGGTCGCTGTCGGCTTCCTGATCGGCGCTGTTTTGTCGGCAGCTGCCGGCTTTATCGGCATGAACGTCGCTGTGCGTGCCAACGTACGCACCGCCGAGGCGGCCAAGACTGGTTTGAGCCCCGCGATGGACGTCGCCTTCAAGGGCGGCACCGTGACCGGCGTGCTGGTCGTGGGCCTTGGCCTGATCGGTGTGGCTGGCTACTACGGCGCGCTGCTGGCCGCCGGCTACGACCAAGGTGAGGCACTTCGCGGCCTAATCGGTCTCGGCTTCGGTGGTTCGTTGATCAGCGTGTTCGCACGCGTTGGCGGCGGCATCTTTACGAAGGGTGCCGACGTGGGCGCCGACCTGGTCGGCAAGATCGAGGCTGGCATCCCCGAGGACGACCCGCGCAACCCAGCCGTCGATCGCCGACAACGTTGGCGACAACGTTGGCGACTGCGCTGGCATGGCTGCCGACCTCTTCGAGACCTACGCCGTCTCGTTGGTCGCTGCGATGCTGCTGCTCAGCCAGCTGTCCGACGGCAACGCCGCACTGGTTGGCCTGCCGCTCGTGCTTGGTGGACTCTCGGGTCTCGCCTCGATCGTCGGCACGTTGCTCGTTCGCGTCAAGGAAGGCGGCTCTGTGATGGGCGCGCTCTACCGTGGCGTGCTGGTTTCCGCAGTGCTTTCCGCGCTGCTGTTCATCCCAGCCATCTTTGCCTTGGATAGCGAGATCCTCGCCAGCACCACGAACTTCGATGGCGCTACGACCGCCCAGATCTTCGGTTGTGCGATCATCGGCTTGGTCATCACCGCGCTGTTGATGGCGATCACCGAGTACTACACGGGTACCAAGTGGAAGCCCGTCAAAGACGTGGCTGAGGCCTCGACCACCGGACATGCGACCAACATCATCAGTGGCCTTGGCTACTCGATGCAGGCAACGGCAGCACCTGTCGTTGTGATCGGTGGCGGCATTCTGCTCGCCAACGCGTTTGCCGGGCTTGCTGGCATCGCAATCGCCGTTGTGGCGATGCTCTCCATGGCGGGCGTGATTATCGCGCTCGACGCGTTCGGGCCTGTGACGGACAACGCCGGTGGCATTGCCGAGATGGCTGGCCTGCCGGAAGACGTTCGCAACAAGGTCACCGACCCGCTCGATGCGGTTGGTAACACGACGAAGGCCGTCACGAAGGGGTACGCAATTGGTTCCGCTGCACTTGCAGCCGTGATCCTGTTCGCCTCGTATCGTGACGAGTTGATCGTGCAGTTGAATGAGGCTGGCAAGGGTGCGATTGCTGACACCCTGACGTTCCAGCTGTCCAACCCGTGGGTGATCGTCGGCCTGCTCGTCGGTGGCGCGATGCCGTTCGTCTTCGCCTCGTTCTGCATGAGCGCAGTCGGCAAGGCCGGCAAAGCAGTTGTCGAAGAGGTTCGTCGGCAGTTCCGCGAGAAGCCGGGCATCATGGACTACAGCGAGCGCCCTGACTATGGTCAGTGCGTCGACATCGTGACGCGCACCGCGCTTCGCGAGATGCTCGTTCCTGCTGCCATCCCGGTCGTGATTCCGATCGCGGTCGGCGTGCTCGCCATCTGGACGCCGAGCGCGCTGCAGATGCTGGGCGGCCTGCTCGTCGGCACGATCGTGACTGGTCTGTTCCTCGCTATCTCGATGACCTCGGGTGGCGGCGCATGGGACAACGCCAAGAAGATGATCGAAGATGGCGCACATGGTGGCAAGGGTTCGATTGCCCATCAGGCAGCCATCACGGGTGACACCGTCGGCGATCCCTACAAGGACACCGCTGGCCCTGCGATCAACCCGATGATCAAGATCGCCAACATCGTGGCCATCCTGATCATTCCGGCGCTCGTCGTACTCGTCTAAAGCATCAACACGGGGCCCCGTCGACTGCGGTCGGCGGGGCCCTTTGTGTTTGTCGGACTCGTTTCGGACTCGTGTTGGGCTAGATCCCGGCGAGCAGGCCGCCGTCAACAGGCAGAGCCACGCCCGTCACCCAGGCAGCTTCGTCAGAGCCCAGGTAGACGAAGGCGTCAGCGATGTCGCGTGGGCTGCCGAGTCGACCAGCGGGGTGCAGGCCAGTGGCGTAGGCGCGCACGGCGTCTGGATCGTCTTGCTCGGCAAGAAACGTCTCGAGCATCGGTGTTTCGGTAAAGCCGGGGCAGACGCAGTTGGCGCGAACCCCATGCGGAGCTCCATCGAGCGCAATCGTCTTCGTCAGCATCACGACGCCTGCCTTGGTTGCGCAGTAGGCCGCCTGATTCGCAGAGCCGTCGAGACCGACGACGCTGCCGGTCAGGAGCACTGTGCCACGATGCTTTTTCAATTGCGGCCACGCAGCACGCACGAACCGGTGCACGCTGGTTAGGTTGGTGGCGACAGCGTCGTCCCAGGTCGCGTCATCAAGGTCCCAGAGCGCTCCCACTACGGGGCGCGCCGCATTGAGGACCAATAGGTCAACGCCGCCCATGCTCGCAACGGCAGCAGCCACGGCTTCGCTAATGGCGGTGGCATCGCGAATATCGCAGACGACATCGCCACCGGCGAGATCCGCCACGAAGCACGTCGCACCCTCCTCGTGGAAACGTTCCACGATTCCGGCCCCGATTCCCGAGGCGCCTCCAGTGATCAGCGCGCGCTTGCCAGCAAGACGTTTCATGGGGCGATTCTACCCGGCAGAGAGCACGCGGAGCACGACGGGGGTGCCTTCGCAGACATCGAGGTCGGCGATGCGTTGGATCGAGTGACGCGCTGCGCCCTCGCGGGCAGGGTGCGTAACGATCACGAGCTGCGCCCGACCGTCGGAGGCACGTTGCACGACGGAGTCGATCGAGACCTGATCGTCGGCCAAGATTGAGGCAATCGTGGCGAGGACGCCCGGCTGGTCGCGTACATCGAGACGCAAGTAGAGCGCGGATTCGACGTCGTCCGCTGGGACGATCGGCAACGACCGGAAGAAACCATCGGCACGCAAGAATCCGCTATTCGACGTGCCAAGCACGCCCATCAGATCGCCAATCACGGCGGAAGCTGTCTCGTCGCCACCCGCGCCGGGACCGACGAGCGTCACCTCGCGAATCGCGTCGCCTCGCAGCATCACGGCGTTAAAGGAACCATCGACTGCGCTGAGCGGGTGGGCGCGGGGGACGAGCGTCGGAGCGACGCCGACGACAACGCCCTGCTCGACACGACGAGCCTGCCCGATCAACTTGACGCTGTAGCCCAGGTCTCCCGCAAACGCGACATCGATCGAGTCGAGCGTGTCAATGCCCTCGTGGGGGACGTCATCGATCGTGACGCGCGTGTGAAATGCAATCGAGGCGAGGATAGCCACTTTGGCAGCGGCGTCTCCGCCGGTCACGTCCTCCGTCGGATCTGCTTCCGCGTACCCGAGCGCCTGTGCCTCAGCAAGCACGGTCGCGTAGTCCGCGCCCTTCGCCATCGCGGTCAGCATGAAGTTCGTTGTGCCATTGACAATGCCGAGCACAGCGTTGACCTCGCTGGCGATCATCGATTCGCGCAATACCTTGACGACCGGGATAGCGGCGCAGACGCTCGCCTCAAAGCGCAGTTGTACACCGTGCTCCTCGGCCGCAGCGAACAGCTCGGCACCATGCCGCGCGAGCAGCTGCTTGTTGGCAGTGACCACCGACTTGCCGGCCGCGAACAGTTCGAGCATCCAGGAGCGCGTTGGTTCGACACCACCCATCACCTCGGCGACGACCGTGATCGAAGGGTCATCGCGGATCTCAGCAAAATCCGAGGTCAGTAGTCCAGCTCGTGGATTGCTGGCTCGAGGCGTCGAAGCGTCGCGCACCAGTGCACGTCGTACCTCGACCGGGGCGCCAACGACGCGCGTGACGTCTTCTTGACGCGCCTGTAAGAGCCGGTCGACGGCAGAGCCAACAGTGCCGTAGCCGAGCAGTCCGATGCCAATAGGGGAGGCGGTCATTGAGGTTTGCAGCCTAGCGGTCGGGTACGGTTCAAGCGTCATGTCGATGTCTTTTCGCAGTCAGGGTCTGATCGAGCGCTACCGCCAGTGGTTGCCGGTCGATGACGAGACGCCGATTATCTCGCTCGGTGAGGGTACGACACCGCTTCTGCGCGCACCGAGGCTCGGTGATCGACTCGGCGTCGACCTCTACTTGAAGATCGAGGGTGCGAATCCGACCGGTTCCTTTAAGGATCGCGGCATGACCATGGCCCTGTCGCGCGCGGCGCAAGACGGCGTCAAAGCCGTCATCTGCGCTTCGACGGGCAACACCTCAGCCTCGGCGGCTGCGTATTCGGCGCGTGCAGGCATTCGTTGCGTGGTGGTGATTCCCGGTGGCAAGGTGGCGCTCGGAAAGCTCGCGCAGGCACAGATTGCAGGCGCCCAGGTGGTCCAGATCGACGGCTCGTTCGATGACGCCCTGCGCCTCGTCCGCCTGATGAGTGACGAGCACCCGATCACGCTCGTCAACAACCTTAATCCCTACCGCCTCGAGGGCCAAAAAACCGCGGCCTGGGAGATCATTGAGGACCTCGGGCGTGCGCCGGAATGGATGTGTCTGCCGGTTGGAAATGGCGGCAACATCACGGCCTATTGGCGCGGCTATAACGAGGCCCAAGCGCGGGGCGAGATTACGCAAATGCCGCGCATGCTCGGAGCGCAGGCTGAGGGTTCTGCTGCGATGGTCCGCGGCGAGGACATCCTCCAGCCCGAAACGATTGCAACCGCGATTCGCATCGGCGCACCGGTACGTCGCGAGGAGGCCGGTGCCGCAGCTCGCGATTCGAACGGTGGTTTTGCGGCTGCCAGCGACCGCCAGATTCTCGACTGGTTTGGGCATGTCGTACGCGATGAGGGCATCTTCTGCGAGCCGTCCAGTGCCTCGACGCTGGCAGGCCTCGCCAACGCACGTGCGTCCGGGCTGGTCGCCGAGGGGGCCGAGGTCGTCTGCGTCTTGACTGGCAATGGTTTGAAAGATCCCGACAGCGCGATCTTCGAGAGTGCTCCGCCCATCACGATTCCAGCCGAGCGCAACGCGCTCGAGCGTGTCGTGCTGGGTGACTCCCCGTGATCGCGATCTTTGGCGGGGGTATCGCCGCCTTTTGCTGGGGTATGTCCACGGTTTTGGCGGGACGGTCATCCCGCCAAATTGGCGCGGCCTCAACTCTCGCTTGGGTAGGTATCGCCGGAGCAATCGTGATTACCCCCGTCGTCATCTGGTACGGCGTGCCGAAGGCGATCACGCTACAAGACGTCATTCTCGTTCTGGTCGCTGGCTTCGGTTCCGTTGTTGGCCTTCGGCTCACGTACGCGGCACTCGCAAAGGGGAAGGTCGGCGTCGTCGTGGCAATCACGAGTACGGAGGGAGCGATCGCTGCCATCGTCGCGTTCGTCTTCGGCGAGGCGTTCGGTCCCGTCACCGCTCTTGGGGTATTGCTCGCCACTGCGGGTGTGGCTGCCGTGGGGTTTGGTCGGCATGTTGATGATAGTCACGAGATGGTTCGCGACAATCGCAGCGCAGCGTTGACGGCGGGTGGTGCGGCGTTGATCTTCGGTACGAGCCTCTACGTCTCAGGTGATGTGGCCCAGCGGGTTGGCCCACCATGGGTTGTGTTCGCGGCTCGCTATCTGGGCGTGTTGACGATGGCGGTTCCACTCCTGATTCGCGGTCAATTGCAGGCCGCTCGGCCCGCTCTGTATTTCGCCTGCGCCGCGGGCATTCTGGAGTCCAGCGGTTTCATCGGGTTTTTGTGGGGGGCTGGAGATGGCATTGGCATTGCGGCGGTGGTGGCGACCCAATACGCCACGATTGCCACGTTGATCTCGTGGTTCATCCTGCACGAGCGACTCTCCCGGGTGCAGATTGCCGGCATCGTGACGGTTATCGGCGGCGTCGTCCTGTTGTCGGTCGCGAGCGTGATCTAGTGGGCATTCTGCTGGGCATTCTGGCAGCGACCGTTTGGGGCATCGCTGGGGTGGCTGGAGGTCTCGCGGCGCGTCTCGTCGGTCCGACCAGAGCGATTGCGTGGTCGTTGCTGCTCGGGATGGTGGTCGCGGTGCCGCTCGCGCTCGCCAGCGGCGCTCCAGGGCGCATCGATGTTCGTACCGGACTCTGGATTCTCCTGATCAGCGCCTGCATGCTCGCTGGTCTCGTCTGCGTCTATGCCGGCATGCGTTACGGGAGCATCTCCGTCGTGGCGCCGATCTCGGCGACCTATGGGGGCGTGGCTGCGCTGATCGCAATCGTCGCTGGCGATCCTGTAACGGGTCTCGCGATCGGTGCGCTCAGTCTGGCGGTGGTTGGTGCGGTGCTGGCGGCTCGCGGCGAGACGGCGCTGTCAGGCACCGCCTATTCGAACCAGCGTGCTGCGGCCCTACTCGGAGCAGGGGCGGCTGTCGCGTGGGGCGTTCAACTTTGGGCTGGCGGCCAAATCCAGGACGATCTTGGCGCCAGTTGGTTGGTCGCCTCGGCTCGTATGATCGGCGTGCTCGTGATCGCGCTGCCGCTCTTGGTTCGGGGCAGACTACGGGTGGAGCGAAAAGCTGTGCCGTATCTGCTCGTGGCAGGCGTTGGTGAGGTCTGCGGTTTTACGCTCTATCTCTTCGACTCCGAGTACGGCATCGCGCAGGCAGCAGTGTTGACCGGCCAGTACGGCACGGTGGCCGCACTGATCGGCATCTTCGTCCTCAAGGAGCGGCTGCAGTTCACCCAGATCATCGGGCTCGTGCTGATTGTGATCGCCGTGATTGGGCTCGCACTGGCCTAGGGCGCTAGGCCCCGAGTGCAGCAAGCAGTTCGGCGCGCGTGCGCACGAGCGGCGTGTCATGACCACCGAGTGCTGCCTGCGCCGCACTGAGCGCATCATCGAGTGACCCATCGCCGGCAGCCACAGCCTTGAAGGCGCGTGCACAACCCAGGTGCTGCAGTGTCAGTTCGAGTGGCTCGGATGGCAGAGCGCTCGCGCATGCCAGCTTGGCGCCTTGCTTGGACGCGCGTCGTAGTAACGAGTTGAGCTCCGGGTCGGGCACGAGTCGGACGGGTGCATGGGCGTCGAACCAGCGGTTCAACTCTTGGCGCCAGTTGGCGACATCGGCACCTGCCCACGCATCGATTGCAGACAGGGCACCGGCGGCATCGCGCGGGAGCGCGGACGGATCGAGCGGAGGCGTTCCACCAAGGCGTCGCGACAAGTACTCGGCACTCTCTGCGACAAGAGCATCAACATCGGCGAGCGCGGTGTCGAGAATAATCAGGTCGCTCATACGACTCCTCTGCGGGTCCATACCTTCAGCAGCACGATAGACGCGATGCCGATGCCAAGGGCGTCAATTGCCACGTCGGCGATCGCACCATGGCGGGTTGGCACGAAGGATTGGTGGTACTCGTCCACGATCGCGTAGGCCAGGGCGATCGCCGCGGCAGAGACGAGCGCGGCGCTAAAGCGCACCCCTTGAGCCCGAACTGCGATGACGCACGTCGACGCCAGCAGACCAAAGGCGAAGACATGCGCCAGTTTGCGAAGTAGCGTGTCGAGCGCACCATGCGCGATCGTCAATCCTGGGGTGTCGCTCAATTTCCAGATGATCGCGGCCAGCAGCACGGGTGGGAGTAGGGCAAGAATGCGCACGCCCTGCAGCGTATCCGCGAGGGGTCGAGGCGTTTCCTGCCCCAGGTGCATGCAGTTCGTTGCACGGGGAGGCGTGAGTGTGCGTTGCGCATCACACATGACGTCGAGCCCTGTCGCAGGCTGAGGGCATGAACACCACGCCGCTTCGCCGACTGTCAGCCTCGCTCTTGTTCGTCATCCCCGTTGTGATCGCCATGGGCAGCCTCGTCAACGTCGCCGATGCGGCTGACAGCACGGTGGTCTACACGTATCCGTCGGGCGATAGCAGTGGCATGTCGGCACAGTTGGCCCCCGGTATCGGTGGTTGTACGCTCGGCTGCGCCACGCTGTACGCCGCCGCCAAGACGCCGCTGCCCGCGCGAAGGCAGGGGCTGGTCGCTTTTGCGGCGCCCGCGGGTACGACCATCGTCAGTGCTGCAATTAGCCTCCGCTTTCGCACGCTGAATAGCGGCCTGTCGGTGCACCTCCAGACTCGGATGGCAGGTCGCTGGCTGGATAGTCGGCGTCTGCGCTCAGCCACTGCCAATTCGGGCACCTACCGGGTTGGTGGTGGAGGCACGGCTGTGGCGGTCACGCTCACGAGCGATGTTGCCGTAGCCGGCACGGCTGTCAAGAAGGCGACGGACAACTCGGCGACGATTACGGGCGTCTCGCTGGTCGTCCGCGACGGCATCGCGCCAACGGTCGCCTGGTCTGGCGGCGATCCGAGCACGGGGCTCTGGCAGCGTGGTTCGCTCTGTGGTTCGTTTGCGGCGCAAGACGTCGGCCTTGGGGTCGATCGTGTCGACTACGCCGTCGGCAGTGTCGTTGCCTCCTCGGTGGCGCCGCTCGGTTCGCGCCTGCAACCACGACCGCTGCTCTACGCGGGCACCATCTGCCTTGACAGTGCGTCGCTCGAAGACGGCGTCTACGGCAGTGCACTGGGGGCGATCGATACCAGTGCAGAAGGGAATCGCAGCCGTCTGGTGGGGGGTGTTGTGCGGGTCGACAACACGGCACCCATCGTGGCCTTCGTTCCCCCAACCGACGGCGAAGCCCGTATGCCGCCACTGCTGTTGCAGGTCGAAGATCGCGCGAGTGGAGTCGCAACGACCGCGCTCAGTCTCGACGGGGTGCCATTGCTCGCGAAGGTCACTGGGGGCTCGATCGTGGCGACACCAAGCCAACCGCTCACCGATGGTCTTCACCGCGTAACGTGGACTGTCGTCGACAACGCCGGTAACAGCACCAGCGATGGTGCCACGATCGGTGTGGCCGACGTGACTCCACCGCTGATCGACACTGTTGCTCCTCAGGGGATCGCGACTACCATGGCGGCCGTTTCCGCGAAGGTGACCGATAGTGGCTCTGGGGTCGCGGTCGAAGCGATCCGCTTGGCTGTCGACGGCGTCGAGGTCTCAGCACTCAGCGACGTCGCTGATGGCCTGATTCGCTACGAGCCCGGCCGTCCGTGGACGGAGGGGGAGCACGCGGTGCGACTGACGGCAAGCGATCGTTCCGGTAACCGCAGCGTTCGCACCTGGACGTTCCAACTGCCAATCACCCCCGCGCCTGTAACACCCCCCACGAGCGGCCCCACGTCTCCGGCCGAGGCGCCCGCGCCTGCGCCTCCGGTGGTTGACACTCAACTCACCGTTGGAGGCTACGACGTAGCGCTCATCCTGCGTCTGCCGACAACGCTCGCCACGCACGGTCGACGCACGACGTTGACCGTCGCCGCGACGATCGCCGGTTTGCCGGCGGCCGGGCAACGAGTGCGGCTGCGGTGGGCGAGTGGTGCCGCGATGCCCGACGCTGTCACGGACGAGTCCGGTACGGCCGTCGTCGTGCTGGCAGCAAAATCCCGTGGCACCCTGCAGGTCACCGTCGGCACCACGTCGGGCTCGGTGCGGGTGCTCGTGGGCAGCGCACTCACATTGACGGCCAGACTCCGAACGGTTCGCTCTGGCGGGCAGGTTCAGCTCGAGGGCGGAATTTCGGGCTCGACTGCGGCACGCGTCCGCATCGAGGCGCGCGTTGGGCAGGTGTGGAAACTCGTCACGTCGATCGTTCGTCAGGGTGGGCGATTTGCGACGCCAGTGCGCCTACCGAGTAGTGGTCAGTATCTCGTCAGGGCACGGGCCGGGACGCTGGTTTCTCAGCCGCTGCGCCTGACCGCCCGCTAGGCACTGCGACGCGGTCTGACTGCTACGTTGGCTGGGTATGAGCACGAACGCACTGACGGGGCTTAATCCGGCCCAACTCGAGGCCGTTGTTGCCGAACCTGGACCGATTCTGGTGGTCGCGGGCGCGGGCTCCGGCAAGACGCGGGTGCTGACGCATCGGATCGCACATCTCGTCGATGAGCATGGTGCCGCCCCTGCCTCGGTTCTCGCGATCACCTTCACCAATAAGGCTGCGGGAGAGATGGCAGAACGCGTCAATCGCGCCCTTGGACGTTCGGCAACGGGCATGTGGGTGATGACGTTTCATGCAGCCTGCGCCCGCATCCTCCGTGCCGAGGCGACGCGGATTGGCTTTCGGCAATCGTTCTCAATCTACGACTCGTCGGACCAGGTGCGGCTCGTTCGCTCGATCATCGAAGACGACCTTGGCAAAGACAGCAAGCGCTATCCAGCGCGTGGCGTCCATGCGCGGATTAGCGACGCCAAGAACCGCCTGATCTCGGCCGAGCAGTTCGCCGATGACAGTGATGGGTATTTCGACACCACGGTTGGCGAGGTTTACCTCCGCTACCAATCGCGGCTGCTCGAAGCTGGGGCGATGGACTTTGACGACCTGCTCGTCCATACGGCCAACCTGCTCGAGCAAATTCCGGAGGCGCGCGAGAAGTGGCAGACCGCCTTCAAGCACGTGCTCGTCGACGAGTACCAAGACACGAATCACGCCCAGTACCGACTGATTCGCTCGCTGGCTGCGGGGCATCAGAGCATCTTCGTGGTCGGCGACTCCGACCAATCGATCTACTCTTGGCGCGGCGCGGACATTCGCAACATCCTCGACTTTGAGAAGGACTTCCCGAATGCGCGCACGATTCGGCTCGAGCAGAACTACCGCTCGACTCAGCACATCCTCGACGCTGCGAATGCCGTCATCGAGCACAACGAGGGACGCCAAGAAAAGCGGCTCTGGTCCGAGCTCGGGCAGGGCGAGCCGGTGCGGGTGGTGGAGTGCCAGGACGAACGGAGCGAGGCACGCTTCGTGGTTGGCCAGATTGCGCGTGTGATTGGCGAGGGTGGCTCGCTGCGTGACGTCGCGGTGTTCTATCGCACCAACGCGCAGTCGAGAGCACTGGAAGAGGCGCTTCGCCAAGCCGATGTTCCATATCGGATCATCGGGGGTACGGGTTTCTACGACCGCCAAGAGATAAAGGACGCACTGGCGTACCTGCGGGCAATTGCGAACCCGAACGACGACGTCTCGCTGCGTAGGATCATCAATGTGCCACGACGCGCGATCGGCGACACCACCGTCTCACGCCTTGCAGAGCACGCAGGCATGCTGGGCGTCTCTCTCCGACTCGCGCTGCTCGATGCCGAGTCGATCTTGCCTGGCTCGGCCGCGCGCAAAGCAGTGTCTGGTTTCGCTGCACTGATGGATCGCTTGACTGCGTCCGCCGTGTCGATGGAGCCCGCCGAGCTTCTCGAGCGCATCTACGACGAGACCGCAATGATTGAGTCGCTGCGCGCCGAACGGACGCTCGAAGCGAACGGGCGCATCGAAAACCTCGACGAGCTCTTGGGCGTGGCGCGGTCCGCGACACTCACGGGCGAGCCAGAGGCTGATCTCGCGATGTTCTTGCAGGAGCTCAGCCTCGTTTCCGACGCAGACCAGTTGCCGGACTCCGACGACGACTCGGCCGTCACCATGATGACGCTGCACACGGCCAAAGGGCTCGAGTTCCCCCGCGTCTACATGGTCGGGATGGAAGACAACATCTTCCCGCACGCACGGGCGCTGGAGGAGGCGAATCTCGAAGAGGAGCGTCGGCTCTGCTACGTGGGGATGACGCGTGCGCGCGAGCAATTGACGATGACGTACGCACGCACGCGCAGTCTCTACGGTCGGCAGGATTACAACCCCCCGTCGACGTTCCTGAGTGAGATCCCTGCCGAGTCCGTCAATCACGAGCGGGTTGCGTCCCGCGGTGGTACGAGTCTGCCGTCGTCGCAGGGACGCTGGTCGGATCGGCCCGCTCCGATACCGCAATCTCGTGCGATCGTGCGCGAGCCGGCCAAGGATCTGCCCCTGATTTCGACGGGCGACACAATCCGGCACCTGCGCTGGGGCGATGGCATCGTGATCGGTGTTCCGTCGGCCGAGGAAATTCTCGTGCGCTTCCCCGAGGCGGGCGAGCGGCGCCTTCACGTCGCGTATGCACCAATCGAACTGATCGCTCCGTAACGCAGCCCGGTGACCTGATCGCCTTCCCGCTCACGGTTCAGGTCGTCGACGTGAACACCGTTTCGGCCAAGGCGACGATCAGCTTGACGGTCGTCAACCGCCCGGGCGTCGTAATCGCGCGCTGATTCTCGGCAATTGACCTCGGTGCGCCGATGGCCTAGTCTTGCCTGATGCTTGAAGCAGGCGTTTTCGCCGCCATTGGCCAGGTTGCCCTCGTCGTCGGCGCGCTGCTGGTCTGGCGTTTTCGCTCGCTCACGCGAGCTGTGGTAGTCGGTTCGCTGATGGCCTTTGGCGCTGGCGCCGTGATTTCGGCCGTCGGCACCGACCTAGTTGCCGTTGCCTATGCTGAGGCTGGGGGAGCTTCGACTGCTCTGGGCGTCGGCATTGGTGGTTTCGGCTACTTCCTGATCGTCACGTGGCTCGAACGCAGCGGCGCGCGTGAGAAGCCTGCGGCGCCGCTGGAAGCAGCGGCGGAGTCTAAGGACGGCGAAGTCGCCGCCGCTACTCCGACCGAAGCACGAAACCTGTTCGTTGGAATGGTCATCGACGGCGTTCCGGAATCGGTCGCGGTCGGGCTGAGCGTCCATCTAGGGGTCGGTCGGCGTATCGCTGGCGCTCGTCGGCTCGATCTTCATTGCTGGTCTGCCGGAGGCGATCGGTGTGGCAGCGGCGCTGCTCGCTGGCGGTTATTCAATCTCCAAAATCCTGATCCGGTTCGGATACGTCGTCGTCATCGGCGCCGTCTCCGGCATCGTTGGCTACAAGTTGCTCTACGGTCAGAGCCCCGAGTTGATCTCACTCATCCAGTCGATCGCCGCTGGCGCGCTGCTGGTCGTCGTGATCAACGAGATGGTCCCGATTGCGATCCGCGGAGCTCAGCGCTGGGCCGGCGTCCTTGCCGCTTCAGGCTTCGTCTTCTCAGCCGCGATCACTTGGGTCGCTGGCGGCTGATTAACTCCAGCCTGCTGGAGTCGATGGCGCCACAGAGTAATCCGACGGATCGTGTTATCCGTATAACGCTCGTGCGCCCAATCGATCGAGATGAGTTACGCGTCGATTGGCAAGGCCGGTTTCGTCCTTTCGTACGGCACCTTCGTCGGCGGCGGTGGCGTCCGCCTCGTCATCGAACCGGCGGACTCTGATAGATTCCGATCTCGTTCGGGCGATTAGCTCAGTTGGTAGAGCACCGCCTCGACAAGGCGGGGGTCACTGGTTCGAGCCCAGTATCGCCCACTCGGATTCCACGGAATCTGTCCGGACAGAACGCCGCCTTCTGGGCGGCGTTCGTCGTTCCGGCTACACGCTCTCGTAGATCTCGAGGCGACGGTCACTCAGCAACGGGAAGATCTGGTCGGCGACGATGCTGACGAAATGCGGCGAGTCGCAGTGCGCCTGAAACGCTGCTTCATCGGTGTACTGCTCGTACAGGAAGAGAGCCGAAGGATCTGCGGCATCCGTATGCAGGATGTACGCGTCGCAGCCGGGCTCAGCATTCGATGGCGCGAGCATCGACTGCGTCAGGGCACGAACAGTGGCCTCCTCGCCGGGTGTAATCGTCCAACGCACAGCAATGCAATAGGCCATCGTGATCTCCTCAGATTTGCTGGAAGCGTGTCAGGTCGACCTGACGGAGGGGCGGGGACGCGATACATTGCCCGTTATGACACCCGTTGCTCAACTCTATTTCTTACCTGGCGCTGGATCCTTTGCGCCCCACGTGATGCTCGAAGAGGCCGGCATCGCACACGAGCTCCATCGCGTCGTTCGCGACGAGCAAAGCATTCCAGTTGAGCCAGCGAACTATCTCGCGTTAAATCCTTCGGGGCGGATTCCGACCATCGTCTGGGCGAACGGGACGGTGCAGACCGAGTCTGCGGCAATCTGTCTGACGGCGGCAGAGGCGGCCAATCGAGACAGCCTGATTCCCGCCATCGGCAACGCTGAGCGCGCAGAGGTGCTCGCACGACTGTTTTTCCTTTCGAACACCGTGCAGGTCGCGATCCTGCGGGCACGCTATCCGGACCGTTTCGCCGACGACGATGCCGGCCGGGCGTCCGTCGCGGCCCGCGGCAACCGCGACCTCATGGAATTGCGCGACCGCTGTGCCAGCTGGTACACCGGCGACAAACCGTTCCTACGGGGTGAAGAGCCGGGCGTTGAGGACCTGTTCCTTGGCATGCTGATTCGGTGGACTCGACTGTCGGCTGTGCCGTGGTGGGACAACGCGACGCTGAGCGACCTCTACGACCGCTTCCAGGCCTGGCCGTCAGTGGCTCGTGCGCGCGAACAAGAGCAGTTCGACGCCCGCCCACCTGCTGGCACCTGACGTCGTACCTGATTTAGGAACTAGTGGTCGTGCTCGGTCTCGGGCAACGAGACGAGTGCCACCACGCAGCGCACCCAATCAACGCCCTCTGTGATGGTGAGCTCGGCCGCGTTCGGTGACAGCACGGTCAGGACGAAGGTCTTCGGCACGTCGTAGTGAACGATGAAGACCAGCGTGTCAGCTTGTTCCGCGACAAACTCAACTGGCAACGCGACGGGCGCGTCTTCTTTGCCCATCAAGACAACCCGCGTGAGTCCGTCGCTTCCGAATGTTCGGTGATGTCCCTCGTGGAGATGGTATGACCACCCCGGCGAGGTGGTCACGGCATAGGAGATGTACTCAAGCCCGGCGAGTTGGCTCATGCGGTTATCGGAAAGCCTGGATGCCTGTCACGGCACCGCCGACGACGAGCGTGTGGACCTCGTGCGTGCCTTCATATGTGACGACGCTCTCGAGGTTGTTCATATGTCGAATCACGGGGTACTCGAGCGTGATGCCGTTACCGCCAAGGATCGAACGGGCGGAGCGAGCGATGTCGAGCGCACCTCGGGCATTACCCATCTTGCCGAGCGACACGTGCTCGGGACGCAGCGCACCATCGTCCTTCATGCGGCCAAGGTGCAGCGCCATCAGCATGCCGCGGTTGATCTCGAGCACCATCTCTGCCAGCTTCTGCTGCGTCAACTGGTAGGAGGTCAGTGGCTTCTCAAAGACGATCCGCTCGGTGGCGTACGAGAGTGCCTCCTCGTAGCAGGCGCGCGCGGCGCCCATGACGCCCCAGACGATGCCGTAGCGCGCCTCGTTGAGGCACGACAGCGGTCCACGAAGGCTGTTTGCCTCGGGTAGACGGTTGGCATCGGGCACGCGAACGTCCTGGAAGACGAGCTCGGATGTGATCGAAGCACGCAACGACATCTTCTTATGGATGTCGGGCGCGGTGAAGCCTGGCATGCCCTTCTCGAGCAAGAAGCCGCGAATGCCTTCGTCGGTTGCCGCCCAGACGATGGCCACGTCGGCGATCGAGCCATTAGTGATCCACATTTTAGAACCGTTGATGATCCAGTCATCACCATCGCGCCGTGCAAACGTGCGCATCGAGCCCGGATCGGAGCCAGCGTCTGCTTCGGTCAGACCAAAGCAGCCGATTGCCTCGCCGGCAGCCATGCGGGGCAGCCACTCTTGCTTCTGCTCTTCCGAGCCCCACCGGTAGATCGCATACATCGCCAGCGAGCCCTGCACGGAAACGGCGCTACGAAGGCCACTATCGCCGTACTCCAACTCGTGATTGATCAGGCCGTAGGCGACAGCGTTGACACCCGAGCAGCCGTAGCCCTCGAGGTGGGCGCCAAGAAAGCCCAGCTTGCCAAACTCGGTGAATACCTCGCGGGGCAGAATGCCCTTGTCGAACCAGTCGCCAACCTCGGGCAGGATCTGCTCGCGTACCACTTCGCGGACCGCATCGCGAATCGACTTCTCATCTTCGCTGAGAAGCGCGTCGAAACCAATGTAGTCGTGCGGATCAATTGCCTTGTCGCTGATCGTGGCCACGAGAGTCCTCCGAGTCGAATGCAGAAAGCCTATCGCAGGCTGTTACGTCGCTCTTCGCTCCCACGTGCACGAGCAGCCGATCGGCTGTTGTACCTAGCGGTCGCAGAATAGGGCTGAAAGTTGCGGCTGACATCTGTAGGATCGACCCATGAAGCGATCCCTCCTCGCCCTTGTCGCGGTCGTTGCGACAGCCTTCGCTGCGGCTCCCGCTACCGCAGCGACGGTCTCCGGCACCCTCAAGAGCGGCAAGGGTTACACGATCATCGTCGTTCAGAGCAATGGTAAAGCCAAGAAACTAAAGGTTACGAGCACGAAGGGCACCTTTAAGGTGACCGGAGTTACCCTCTCGGGTGCGTCGATCAACCTAATCTCGGCCACCGGTCAGTACTGGGGACCAGTCGTCCTTGGTGGGTCTGGCAGCAAGGTCTACGAGACCATCAAAGGCTCAGGCAACCTGGCTCTTGGCACCGTCACACGCAAGACGGGCTACGCCGTCGCGATCGCGCCAAAGACGCGCTATCAGACTGGTGCGGCCTATTCCGTCAAAGCAGCCAAGGGCAAGCCGGTTGGCGCGAGTAAGCTCGGTCGCGTCAAGGTTGGCAATGGCACCAGCACGCTGGCGGGCTTTAACGGTCCAGGCAAGGATGCCGACCTCGATGGCATTCCTGGAGCCTTCGATATTGACGACAATGGCAATCTGATCCTCGACAACGTCGACCGGACGGGTCGGGCAGGTAAGCGCCTTGCCTTGGTACGTGCGTTTGGTCCTGCACTCCGCGACATCTGCCCAACACCAGATCAACCACAGCCAGCTGGTTGTACTCCACCAACTCCTCCTGCGAGCGGCGGCGGCACATCGAGCGCCCCCACGGAATTCAAGGTCTTCTCGAACTTTAAGCTGACAGGTGCGACTTCGATCAACGCCAACATAGCTGCCATCACGGATCTGAATCCGCTGATCGCAGCGGCAGTACCGACGACGGTGACGTTGGCAACACAGGTGATTGGAGGCGCGACTGCCACGCTCGATTGCTTGGGCAACGTGTATTGCGCGAGCCACACCGTTGGGTCCGCAACGTACCCGCTTGTCAACTTTGCGGCTGCCACCTTCACCGGGACGTACCTCGATCTGGCGACGGGGCCAACGGGTGACGCTCAGATCTCGCCAGGAGCAGCCCCGGCTGACATTGGCGCAGGCGACGCGTTTATCGAGATGGTTGGAGCAAATAGCTATCCCGGAACGCTCAATTTCGTCTTCAACACAGCGCCGGCGCTTGTCTCCTATAACGTCGGCAGCGGCGTACAACCGGTGACCTACGACGCCTCGGGCGTCAGCCGCCTCGGGCATGACACACGCAGCGCCCATCACGCTTGCTGCCGGCGCCACCTCACTGACCGTGACGTTCTGGCGGCCGCGGCGCCAGGCGCTCTCCACCGAGACCGGCAACCTGGACCGACATCGGTGGGCTGACGCTATCGGGCCGATACCCCGAACGCTCCCGCTGGGTAGCACCAAGCGTTCGTGCGTCGGGGGCCTACTCTGCGGCGACCAGCAATGGTGCGATCGTTGCGACCACGGCGCTCAGCGACGGGGTGCTTGATCCGGCCCTCGACGCACAGGCCAACGTGGCTAACACCGTCTCGTGGACGATTGACCTCGCAACCTGCTTCGACTGGTCGTTGATGGCCAGCGGTACTGCGTTCGATCTCGATATCCAGGCCGTCAGCGTCTACGGCGACAACGCCGCTCGCAAGTTGTTCTTCAAGAAGGGCTAGGAGTGGGAGGCACCCTCAGACGTTGCTAGCGTCTGAGGGGTGCCTGCCGCGATCCACTCGACCTCCGTCAGCAGCTTGTCGCCCAAGGCGTGGTGGAGGGTCTACAGGTTGCCTTTGCCAGAGGCGATCATGCTCCGACTGTGGGTTGCTTTGGTGTCGCGACTCTCGATTCTCGATTCGCGCTCGCGTCGCTGACCAAGCCGATTGTTGCTGCGGCGTGCCTCGTGGCGTGGGAGGAGGGAGTGCTCGATCTCGACGTGCCGCTCTCGGAACACCTGTCGGATATCGATGAGGAACTCACCCTGCGCGATGTCTTGTCCCATGCGAGCGGACTGCCGGCGGATTACGCCAGCGCCAGGCGCGTCCAACTTGACCCCAACTCCTCGTGGAACGATGTCGCAGCCGCCTACCGAGCGGTCAGGTCGGTGGTTCCGCCTCGCACACAGCGCATCTACTCCAATGCAGGCTATGCCTTGGCAGCGGACGCGCTCGAGCAGGCCACGGGGATGGACTACCGGACGTACATCACCGAATCGGTGTTGATCCCCCTCGAGATGGAGCAGACCACATTTGGGGTTGGCGTCGACGACGCGAACGTGCTGTCGGTCAAGGAGCCGGGTCTCTTGGGGAACGACCAGCAGCTCTTTAACGGCACCCGGTTCCGCGAACTCGGACTGCCGCAGTCGGGGGCGTTTGGAACGGCGAGCGACTATCTCCAACTGCTGCAGATGACACTTCGACAGGGTCGGCTGTCGTCCGACAGTCATCTTCTCGCGCCGGAGACCGCGGAGCTGTTGTCGACAAATCAGGCCGGCAGCTTGCCGGGTGGTGTGGGCGACTTTATGGAGTGGGAGCGCTGTGACTGGGGTGCAGGCTTCGAGCTTCGGGCGGACAAGTCACCACACTGGACGGGTACGGCTTTGTCTGCCGCGGCCTTTACGCACTTCGGAGCGTCGGGCACGCTTGCTTTTGCAGACCCTGCCACCGGTACTGCGGCGGTGATCCTTGCGAATCGGGGCACGTACACGCGTTGGATGTTGGAGCCGGGTGGCTGGCCCGACATCTGCGCGGCGCTCGTCGCCTGACGCGGTCAGCAGGCCCGACGACGCGCAGTCAACTCCGAGCCGGTGACGTAAGCCGGACATGACAAGTGCGCACTTGTCATGTCCGCCCAGAGCGCCAGACTGGCGGCATGCGCCTGCGCTCGTACTGCGGTTTCTGTGGAGGTCCGTTGGCATCGCTGGATGGCAACCAGCAAGCGTGTGTCGCCTGCGGAGTGCCTACGTACCACGACGCCAAGCCGTGTGCGGCTGTAATCGTCTTGGACCCGATGGGCAACGTATTGCTTGGCAAGCGTGCACGCGAGCCGATGCTGGGTCTGTGGGATCTCCCGGGCGGCTTCTGTAACCCGGACGAGACGCCCGAGGACTGTGCGGTGCGAGAGCTCGCCGAGGAGACGGGCTGCGCGATCCACGTGGATCGGTTCTTGGGGCACTTGATTGACACCTATGGCGCCGACGGAGACTTCACGCTCAACGCCGTCTTTGTCGCGCACATTACGGCGGGCGAACCGGTGCCAGCGGACGACGTTGCGGAGCTGCGATGGTTTGCATTGGACGATCTGCCGCGACGGGACTTGCTCGCGTTTAGGAGCACCAGCGAAGCGCTTGCATTGCTTGGTGTCTAAGTCGGGGGAGGACTCAGCGGCGGTTGCGCGAATCTCCCGATCGCAATGGCATTTGATGATGATGACTGGGGCGACGAGCCCTCCCTGACCGGACTCGAACAGTGGGACGAGGGCGTCTGGGTTGAGGGCGGTCTCGCCTCGATCGAGCGCTACCTCGCACGACACGCTGCATTCGAGCTTTGGTGCGATGAGCAGACGCGGCGTTATGGTCGCGGACCGGGTGGTGCGGAGGCTTAGAGGGCCTTCGCCGGTAGAGTTCGAGACCGTCGACCTTCCGTAACACCTTGAGCTCCTACGACGCCGTCACAGCCACGCCCGACCACATTGCGCTAGAGCACCGCGTGCTCGCGTTGTGGGAGGCTGAGTCGACGTTCGAGCAGTTGCGAACCCAGAATGCTGGCGGCACGCCCTATTCGTTCATCGACGGCCCAATCACCGCGAACAATCCGATGGGCGTGCATCACGCGTGGGGACGTTCGCTCAAAGATCTGATGCAACGCCATCGCGCGATGCGAGGCCACGAGCTGCGCTACCAGAATGGGTTCGACTGTCAGGGGCTGTGGGTCGAGGTCGAGGTCGAGAAGTCGCTTGGTCTCAACTCGAAGCAAGAGATCGAGGAGTACGGTCTCGACCGGTTCGCTCGCGCCTGCCGCGACCGTGTCGCCGAGTACTCCGCAATCCAGGCACGTCAGTCGCAGCGGCTCGGACAGTGGATGGATTGGGACCGCTCGTACTACACGATGACGGACCCCAACATCGCCTACATCTGGCACTTCCTGAAGGTCTGCCACGAGCGCGAGATGCTCTATCGCGGCAACCGGCCGATGGTCTGGTGCCCACGCTGCGGAACGTCGCTCTCGCAGCACGAACTGATCGATTCCTATCAGGATCGAACGCACCCAGCGCTGCACGTGCGCTTCCCGTTCGTCGATGCTCCCGAAGAGGCCGTTGTGATCTGGACGACGACTCCTTGGACGCTGCCGGCGAACGTGGCGGCTGCTGTCGACCCGACCGCCGAGTACTCCGGCGTGCGAACCTCGCTCGGTATCGACTGGGTGATGTCCACGCGCGTCGAGGATCTGTTCGGAGAAGGTGCCGATGTCGCTCGCACCGCGCTTGGTGCCGAGTTGGTGGGCAGGGCGTATGTCGGACCGTTCGACGAGCTTGCGGCCCAAGCCGAGGTTGCTCATCGCGTCGTTGCCTGGGACATGGTCTCGGACAACGAAGGCACCGGCGTCGTGCACATTGCTCCTGGCTGTGGTGCCGAGGACTTCGAGCTGGGTAAGCGCGAGGAGATCCCAACGCTCGTACCGGTTGACGAGGCTGGCCACTTTACGGAGGAGTACGGCTGGCTGGCTGGCATGGCCACCGCTGACGCCGCCGAGCCAATCACCGCGCACCTGCAGAAGAATGGTGTGCTCGTTCGATCGGGTTCGATCGACCATCGCTTCCCTGTCTGCTGGCGCTGCGGCACCGATCTAATCTTCCGAGTCGTCGAGGAATGGTTTATCGCGGCCGACAAGGTGCGGCAGCCGATGATTGAGGCTTCGGCGACAGTCAACTGGGTGCCAGAGCAGTACGGCAAGCGTATGGAGGATTGGCTGCGCAACATGGGGGACTGGTGTATCTCCCGCAAGCGCTACTGGGGCCTGCCACTACCGTTTTATCTCGCGCCGTCGGGTGAGATTACGGTGATCGGCTCGGTCGAGGAGTTGCGAGAACGAGCGGTTGATCCGATCGATGATCTGCAGGAACTGCATCGACCGTGGATCGACGACATTCGCATTCGCACGGATAGTGGCGAGATTGCGGAGCGCGTCACGGAGGTCGGCGACTGCTGGCTCGACGCGGGCATCGTGCCGTTCTCGACGCTTGGTTGGGGTCGCCACACCTACACGCCCGAGGGTTATGCAGAGGGCGCCGGTGTTGGTTTGACCCGTGCTGATCTGCCGGACCATGCCTACTGGGAGAAGTGGTTCCCAGCCGACTGGATTTCTGAGATGCGCGAGCAGATCCGACTCTGGTTCTACTCGCAGCTGTTCATGAGCGTCGTCTTGGTTGGCAAGGCTCCGTACAAGTCCGTCCTGGGCTACGAGAAGCTGCACGACGAGACCGGCCGTGCGATGCACAAGTCGTGGGGCAACGCGATCTGGTTCGACGATGCTGTCGAGGAGATGGGTGCCGACGTGATGCGCTGGTTGTACGCGCTGCAGACACCGTCCCAAAACATGAGCTTCGGTTACGGGCCTGCGAATGAGGTCCGCCGTCGACTCTTGACGCTTTGGAACAGCTATTCGTTCTTGATCCGGTACGCAGAGATCGACGACTTTACGCCGACCTGGTCGGATCTCGATACGCGTCCGCCGGCGACGACCGCACTCGACACGTGGATCGTGGCTCGAGTGGATGAGACGATCATTGCGTGCGACGAGGCGCTCGACGCCTACTGGACTCCGACCTATGCGCGGGCAGTTGAGTCGCTCGTTGACGACCTTTCGGCCTGGTACATCCGCGGTTCTCGTGCTCGTTTCTGGCGATCGGAGAGTGACGCGGACAAGGATGCGGCTTTCCGCACGCTCTGGTACTGCCTGGCGCAGATCTGTCGTCTGATCGCGCCTGCGATGCCATTCATGGCCGATGAGATATGGCAGAACCTCGTGCGCGGTCGTGCCAAGGGTGCGCCAGACTCCGTCCACCTGAGCAGTTGGCCGACGGCCAATACGCCGGATTCGGCGGCGCTGCTTTCGATGGGGCTGGCACAGACTGCGATTTCGCTCGGCCGTGCCGCGCGTGCGCAGGGCAACCGGAAACTTCGCCAACCTCTGCGTGAGGCTGTCATTGCCACCCCAGATGCCGCAGCGCGAGCTGCTGTTGAACGGCTCAGTGCCGAGATTGCCTTGGAGTTGAACGTCAAGAGCGTCCGCTTTGCCGATGCGGTTGACGAGTTGCTGGAGATTGAGATCATTCCCAACTTCCGCGCGCTTGGTCCGAAGCTCGGCAAGGACATTCCGCGTGTGCAGCAGTTGCTCAAGGACGGCGACTACTCACGCAGCGAGGCTGGCGTTGAGGTCGGCGGCTACACGCTGACCGACGATGAAGTCGAGTTTCGAACCCGCCCACGCGAGGGTTTCGCCGTCGCAGACGAAGGTGGGCTCGCTGTTGCCGTCGACACGGACCTCGACGAAGAACTCGAGGATGAGGGGTTGGCACGCGAGCTGATCCACTTCATCCAAGGTGAGCGGAAGGCAGCTGGATTCGAAGTTGCTGACCGCATCACGATTGAGATTGCACCCAACGCGCGGGCCGAAAGAGTTTTGGCGCGCTTCGGTGACGAGATCGCAAACGAGACACTCTGCACGGCACTCACGAGCGCGAGCGTGGTCGATGGTGCGGCCTTCGAAGCTGACGGTTGTGCTGTGGTTGTTCGCGTCGCGCTCGCTTCCTAGAGCGCATCGCCTCCAGGTGCAACGCGTGAAAGACTGTGCGCGTGGAAGGCTCTCGGCTCCCCGCATCCCTGATTCGGCAAGTACCAAACGCATTGACGACGGTGCGGCTCGCTGCGGTCCCGCTGTTTGCGGCGTTGCTGCTGTCCGCGGATGGTGCACCAGCGCCGCTGGCGGCTGCTGTCTTTGCCTTTGCGGCCCTGACTGACTTTCTCGATGGGGAACTCTCGCGCAGGCTGCACGCTCAGAGTCGTTACGGGCGCGTGCTTGATCCGATCGCGGACCGCCTGCTGATTGATGTGGCAGTGATTCTGCTCTGGCACGGGGGTCGAGTGCCCGTCGCGCTAGTGGTGATTGTCGTGGTCCGCGATGTCCTTCTGCTCGGCTCCTTCGTTGTCGGCCCTGGGCGCGGCCATGGGGTGCGCGTCAACGTGGTTGGCAAGGCCGGCACGCTGGTGATGATGATGGGCTTGCTGCTAGCGATCGTGACGCCACCCGGCTCCGTGACCGCAGGCCTCGTGTTGTGGACGGGTGTGTCGCTCTTGCTGGTAGCCGGGGCGCTCTACGCGCGCGGTGTACTCCGCCAGACCGGGTACCAGCGCAGCCCGAAACACGGCGCGAATACCGCTCCGGAGTAACCCTCAACTAGCGCTGTACCCTTCGAGCGTTTTCGGTGTATGCTCCCCGAACATGTTTTGTCAGGAATGCGGATATCGGAATGCAGCGACTGCGCACTACTGCGCGAAGTGCGGCACGCTGCTCGATCCTGATGCACCCGACGATACGGCTACCTATACAGGTGATACCGACACGCAGGAGGTCCCTGCTGCACCGGGGCATCAACTCCCAGCTGTCGTAATCCGCACGGGTGGCCGGGCCGGGGAGCACATTCCTTTGCTCCAGCCTCGAGAGACGATCGGTCGCGCGGGCGAGGCGTCGATTCTGCTCGACGACGTGACCGTCTCCCGCCGTCATGCTGCGATTGAGGCAGAGGCTGACGGGCACTACTTGGTCGATCTTGCCAGCCTCAACGGAACCTACGTCAACCATCGTCGCATCGAGCGAGTTCGCCTGCGCGACGGCGACGAAGTGCAAATCGGCAAATTCAAACTGACGTACCTCGAGTAGACGGCAGTGGCGACGCGTAGCGAAGAGAAGCCATTGACGATTGGCGCGGTCTGTAAAGAACTCAAGCCCGAGTTCAATGACGTCTCGATCTCAAAGATTCGGTATCTCGAAGAGTCAAAAGCTGCTCAACCCGCTGCCGCACGCAGGGCGGCTACCGCCTCTATTCGACGCGAGGATATCGAGCGGCTCCGCACGATTCTGCAGCTCCAGCGCGACGAGTTTCTGCCGCTCAAGGTGATTCGCCAGGAGATCGAAGGCAGCGGCACGGTAGCGCGAAGTCGAGAACGGAAAGCACGTCGGTCCATGCGCTCCGAGGTTGCAGTCGATGCTCGTCGTGTCGATCGCTCCGAACTGCTGCGCGAGACCGGTCTCGACGACGTTGCCTTTGCAGAGCTGCAGTCCTACGGCATCGTCACGTCGGATGAGGATGGGCTCTACGGGGAGAGCGAAGTCGAGATCGTCAAGATCTGCCAGCGGATGGCGGAGTTTGGCCTGGGGCCGCGCCACGTGCGCCAGCTGTACACGGGCGTCCAGCGTGTTGCCGGGTTGCTCGATCAGGTGCTGGCACCAGCGCTGCGATCGCGCAATGCCGAGCGTCGTGAGCAGGGGCTCGACGAGCTGGCGCAGCTCGCTGGTTTGAGCGCTGAGCTGACCGAGCGTCTGCTCGTGCGCGACGTCAAGACCTGAGCCGCTGCTCAGCGATGATCGCTACGGTGGTGTTGTGATCGATCTCCAGCAACGCATCGACGAGATCCCCGACTTTCCGAAGCCCGGAATTCTCTTCCGCGACCTGCTGCCATTGCTCGCGGACGCGGCAGTTGTCGCCGAGATCATCGATCGATTCGTTGCCTTCGCGGCCCCCTTGAAGCCCGACGTGATCTTGGGCGCCGAAGCTCGAGGTTTTCTCTTCGGTCCGACGCTTGCACACGCAATGGGGTGCAGTTTCGCGCCGGCGCGCAAGCCAGGCAAGCTCCCGGGTAAGGCATGGACCGAGTCCTACGCACTCGAGTACGGTCAGAACTCGCTCGAACTCGCCCACACTGCAATCGAGCCTGGGATGCGCGTCTTGATCCACGACGATCTTTTGGCAACCGGCGGCACAGCGGCAGCCAGTGTTGCGTTGGCGTTGCAGGCCTCGGCTGTTCCCGTTGGCGCTTGCTTCGTCGCAGAGCTTTGCGGTCTGGCCGGCCGCGAGCGGCTCGGAGCGTTGCCTGTGCATGCTTTGGTGGAGTACGCAGGCGCGTGATTCGACCCGCGGCAGGAGCTGATCTTGCCACGCTGGGACAGCTCTGGGAGCGCTATCGAGTTGAAGCAGATGACACGCGCTTCGTCGACCGGTCCGGTTGGGACAAGTGGGTGCTGCCGCGCATTAGTGCAGGCGACGTGCGCGTGGGCACCACAGATCGCACGATCAACAGCTATATCGCCTGGCAGCGAGCAATCAGTGCCGACCAAGGTCGCATTCTGCGCATCCTCGAGTTGTATGTTCATCCGCAGGGACGCGGGCAGCGGTTGGGCTCCGGTTTGCTGGCGCGGGCAATTGATGCTGCGCGCCAACGCGAGTGTCGGGCAGTAATTCCCGTGAGTAACATCTCGGACCCAGGCGTACTGGCGTTGGTCGAGCCGTTCGGGTTCGTGCTCCACGAGGACGCGCTGCACCTTGCGCTCCAGCGCGAGTGACGGTTAGGCCGGTGGCGGCACCGGGACGGGCAGGATCGTCGTCCACGTGTCCCACGCCGGATCCGTGCCGGCCAGCGGCGCAACAAACGGATCGACGGTTGGCGCCAGCAGAATGCCACCATACGGCGCGGCGGTGGTGTTGGCGAGGCTATTCCAGATCGTGAGTCCAAAACGCGGGTTAGCGGCTGCGGTCAGAAAGCTGGTGATGCCAGTGCTCTGGGTCGCGCTGCTGAGGCCTGCTGCTGCTGGGCCGGACGGGACGCCGTAGCCTGTCAGCCAGACGCTCTTTTGCGCGCCGGGCCAGTACGTGTCAATGGCCGCGACGATGCCGGCCGAATCGGTCACTGAGAGGTTGGCCGGGTCGCTCAGGGCCTCGCTGCCGGTGGGAGGTACGAGTCGCATTCCCACAACATCGAAGCGCATCCGGGTGCGGGACATGGAGCGCAGGAAGGTGACAGGCGGCGTATCGGTCGTGCTGGCAGGATCCGTGCGAGCCAATCCACCGGAGATGATCGGAACCGTCGCAGAAACCTTCCGAATCTCGAGACTAGCGAGATTCGTCAGCACCTTAAACAGGCCCGCACTCACGAGGCGCCCCGCGAGGCGCTGTGGCCGCAAAGAACTCTGCACGTTTGGCTGGGGCCAAATCTCAATGGCGGCGAACGTTCCGTTGTAGCGGGCGACGAGTGCCGCGACGAAGTTCTGCCACGAGGCACGCTTCGGCATCCAAGCCGGATCGCCAACCGAGCCACCCGCGCCGCCGTCAGCCCGTGCCCAGTTGGGTGTTCCACCGACGGAGAGAAGCACCTGTGTGCCAGTGCCGAGCGCTGCAGCAGCAGCCAGTTGCGCGTCGACGCTCGCCCATACATAGCCACTGCTCGTCGGGATTCGAGCGCTCTTAGGCTGCGAGGGCGCGACTGCGGGCCACGAGACATCGACGCGCACCCACGTGAGGTGGAGCGCGCTGGCAGCAGAGGCGTTGCCAACAGGAGACCCACTGGTCAGGCTTGAGTCTGCAGACACGCCGAGCGCAGCGGCGCTAGCGCCAAGCGGAGCCGCGAGGCCGACCGCGGCGACGACGGCCGAGGAGTAGGGTCAAACAGCGCACTTCCACAGGATACCTTCAGGGAGGAGACGGCATGCACGAAACGAACAGTTGTACCGTGCCGCTCACTTTTGCTCCTCGAAGGATCACCGCTGTTGTTCTGCTTGCGATCGTCGCAACCCTGACCGTGGTTGCCGTGGCTGATGCGCGACCTGCGCGTGTATCGGGTAACCGGATCTTGGATGCCAGCAAGCACGAGATGAAGGTGCGGGGCGTGACGTGGGGCGGAACACGATTCGTGCCGAGCGAGCCGGGAGCGGAACTCCGCGCCCCCGACATCAGCTCCGCTCCCAACGCGTTCAAACAGATTGCGAAGCTCGGCGCTAACGTTGTCCGCGTCGATGTCTCGAGTGCGGCGAGTGACGATGTGTACCGCATCGCACTGCAGAAGCTGCAGCGCTACGCTCATGCTCGAGGGCTCGTTCTACTGCTCGCCAACGTCCCGCTCACCGCGCAAGATCAGTCGCCGTGGTTGTCAACGCTGGCTAGCTGGTTTCCGCGCAAAGACAACGTCTGGTACCTGCCCGCCGTTGATCCGAACTGCGGCACGTTCTCTGCTTCCACAACCTGCGGTGACACCGAGGCATGGATTTGGTCCCAGTCCCTCAGCGTCAAGGCGCTTCGGCGTGCCGGTGTCAGGACGCCGATCGTGGTCAACATGCCCAATAGCTCGCGGTCGGTTGCGCTTAACTGGACCAAGGTGCTCGGCGACAAGAATCTCATTTACGGCGTACATCCGCCGAGCGACGGTCAGTTTAAGTTCAAGGAGTCCGATGCAAAGGCGCTGACCACGTCGTTGGAGGCCGCGACGAAGGTGGTACCGGTTCTTTTTGACGATGTTGCTCGAGTCCAGACGACAACGAGCGTGGACACCATCGTTGCTGCGACGACCGCGCGGCTCAAGCGGACGACGCGCACGACGACCGATTCCCTGCGCTGGTCGAAGGGACTGCTTGATTGGGTGACCGGTTGGACCGTGATCGATGGAGGGGATGGTGCGATCGTCTCTGGGTGGGACACTCCAACGCGCGACTCGATGTCAAAGGGACGCAAGAAGTTGACGACCTGGGGTCGTGCCGCGGCTTCCGGTTACTTTGCGATTGGCTTTCGGGCTCAAGTCGGGACGCAATCCGGCTCCGACTTCCCCGGCGGCTTCGAGGTTGGTGACAGTGGTCCCGGCGTGCGCGCAATGCAGGAGGACCTCGCGCGGCTGACGCTACCTCGCGCCGCGCTTCGGTCAGTGGGTCGTTCGACGCTGCGACCTGGCAGGCGGTCGTGGGGTTCCAAGGGTATTCGCGGCTCGAGCGAACTGGCGTGGCTACGGCGTTGACCGTTGCGTCTCTGATGCGGGCGGAGCGGCCTCAGGCGCGTCATGTTGACGGTGCGGCGCACATTGAGGTCGATTTCGATCGGCAGGTAATGATGCTCGTGCATGGGAGTGGGGTCGTGACTCGTCTGATCCACATCTCCAGCGGCATCACGGGGAACACGCCGGCCGGTTCGTATACCGTGATCCGGAAGGAGCGCATGAGCTGGTCGAAGCCGTTTAAGGCCTGGCTGCCCTACGCCTCCTACTTCTTTGAGGGATTCGCCATGCACGAGTATCCCGACGTTCCTGAGTACGCGGCCTCCCATGGCTGCGTGAGGGTCCCGGCTGGCGACGCGGCTGCGGTCTATGCCTTCACGGAAATGGGTATGCCCGTGATTCTCTACCACTCCTCGTAGCTCTACGCGCGCCGCCGCCCCTGAGCAAAGTGCTGGGGTGCTGGCACAACAGCTCGCAGCGTCGCAGCGTCGGGAGGCTGCTGAGGCAGTGTGCTTCGGTCGGGCGTAGCAAGCGGACTGAGGTGGGTGGCGCGGATGTTGAGTTGTCGGTCCCGATGCTCGAGTGTGCCCTCCACCAGCAGCAATGGCTCGCTGCGTACGAGCAGGCGATGCTGCTCGTAGAGAGTCGGGCATGATCACCAGGTTGAAGAGCCCGTACTCATCTTCGAGGAGGAGAAAGACGATGCCCTTGGCGCTGCCCGGGCGCTGTCGAGCGACCGCGAGTCCCGGGATTGTGATCGGCGTCCCGTGAGGAAACTCGGAAAGCTGTCGGCTGCGTCACGACGTCACGGAAGGGCTCGTCGAAGCTGGGCAATTGGGTGCTCGCGTACGGAGACACCGGTCGTGGCGTAGTCGGCAACCAAGAGTTCCCACGCGTTCGGCACGGGCAGCGTCCTCGGAACCTCGCCGAGTTGCAGGTCAAAGGCCAACTGCCGCCCGGCAGGGTTGGTCTGCGGTCGTGTGGCAAGCCCTAGCTCCCAGAGCAGTTGCCGGCGAGGACCGAGTCGATCACAGGCTCCTGCAGCAATCAGTCGCTGCAACTTGTGCAGTCGGTAGGTCGAGGCGGTTGGCGAGGTCCCTCACCGAGCGAAAGGGGCCGCGAGCATGACGCTCTGCCACGACCTGCTCAGCATCGTTGGCACCGAAGCCAATCACCTGTCGAAAGCCCAGGCGAACCGCAGACGGACTTTCGCAGCTGGCCTCGACCATGGAGTGCTCACTATCGACGGGAAGCACCGCCACGGCACGGTGTTCGGCATCGCGAATCAGCGTGGCGGGTGGGTAGAACCCCATTGGCTGCTCCATCAGGAGTGCACAGAGAAAAGCGGCGGGATGGTGTCGTCGCAACCAGGCGCTCTGGTAGGCCAGCAGGGCAAAGGCCGCGGCGTGCGATTTGGGAAAGCCAAAGGCCGAGAAGGCGATGATCTGCTGAAAGACGCGCTGCGCAACATGTTCAGGGACGTTGCGCTCGGCTGCGCCCTCGGCAAAGGCCAGCCATTGGGCTTCGATCGCGGCGCGGCTGCGGCGCCGACTCATTGCGCGTCGCAAGGCCTCTGCCTGGCCTGGCGTAAAGCCCGCGAGCGCCTGTGCGACGGTCAGTACCTGGTCTTGAAAGATGATCACGCCAAGCGTCTCGCGCAGCGCCTCCTCAAGCAGTGGGTGCTCGTACGGGATTGGCACGGTGGGATCGGCCCGACGTGCCAACCGTCGTTGAATGTAGGGGTTGACAGCACCACCTTGGATCGGTCCTGGGCGAACGAGTGCGACCTCAACGACCAAGTCGTCAAGGCAGGTTGGCTGAACGCGCAAGAGCGTCTGCATCTGTGCCCGAGATTCGATTTGAAAGACACCGACTGTATCTGCGGCTTGGATCTCGGCATAGACCTCGGCATCGTCGAGAGGAACACGTGAGAGATCGACGGTCTCGCCTGTGCTGCGGTGGATCTCGCTGACACAGCGTTCGACTGCGCTGAGCATGCCGAGCCCAAGCAGGTCAATCTTGAGGAAACCAGCATCGGCACAGGCATCCTTGTCCCACTGGCAGATCGTGCGTCCTGCCATTGCCGCCGGCTGCAGTGGCACCAGTTCGCTGAGTGGTCGGTCCGAGACAATCATGCCGCCCGGGTGCTGCGAGAGATGGCGCGGCAGCCCACTGACCTGACGACAGAGCGTAACCAGGAGTCGCAGACGCGGGTCGTCGGCGCGTTCACGCAGTCCTGGCACGCGGCGTAGCTCTTCGCCAACCGACTCTGCACGCCAGCCGTCCGAGGCCGCAGCAAGTCGAGCAATGTCGCCTGTCGGCAAGGCCAGCGCCTTGCCAATTTCGCGGATCGCACCGCGCGCGCGATAGGTCGAGAAGGCGCCCACCAACGCAGCCTGCTGTGGGCCAAAGCGGAGATGGATCCGGCGAATCAGTTCGGCACGGATGTCGCGTGGAAAGTCCAGATCGATGTCGGGTGTCGAGGCGAGCTCCTCATTGAGAAAACGGCCGAGTGAGAGCCGGCCGGCAACGGGATCGATATGCGAAAGCCCCGTCAGGTAGCAGACGATTGAGCCAACGCTCGACCCGCGCCCGCGGCCAGGGGGCAAGACGTTGCGCGCGGCATCGCTCCCCCGCAGTTCCAGCGCTACGTCGCGCGCCAGCTCCAGGATCTCGTGGTGGAGGAGAAAGAAGCCGGCCAACTGGTGGCGTTGAATCAGAGCGAGCTCGGTCTCCAGCCGCTCTTCTGCCTGCTGACGCCAAGGCGAGGAACGTGGGTAGCGGCTGTCGAGCTGCGCTCTGCAGAAGCCTGCCAGCTCGTGATCGGCGTTGCCAGGGCGCGCTGGTGGTTGATAGCCAAGGTTCTCCGTCAGATCAAAGCGACAGCGCTCGGCAATTCGGCCCGTTTCGGCAATTGCCTCGGGCAGCTCGTCGAAGAGTCGCGCCATCTCGGCCGGCGACTTGAGGACGTGCTCGCGATTGCCTCGCAGCGCACTGGTACAGGCATCGAGTGCGAGGTGATGGCGAATTGCCACCAGTACGTCTTGGAGCGGACCGCGTCGACGCAGATGCAGGTGCACATTATTCGTCGCAACGACGGGGAGCTGGCGCTCGCGCGCGAGTCGGTTGAGGCGGCGTAACTCTGGTTCTGCACCTTGCTGAAAGGGACGTTGTAGCTCGATCGCAAGTCGTACGGAGAAGGCCTCGAGCAGCATGTCGCGGCGACGTCGTGCAGTCGGGTCGTCAATGCCGACGAGGGCTCCCTGGCGGGGACAGCCGGTCAGACAGGTGAGACCCTCGGCATGCTCCAGCACGCGCTGCAGGACGACGCTCGGACTGCGCTCAACGGTGCCGTCTTCCCGGCGGGTGCCTGCGTGAGCCGCGGTGATCAGCCGGCAGAGGTTCGTGTAGCCGGCTCTGCTCTCGGCAAGGAGTACGAGATGAAACGTCTGGCCTGCGTCCTCAACGGTCAGCTCGCAGCCGGTAATTGCCTGCAGTCCTGCAGCCTGTGCCGCATGGGCGAACGGCAGCGCCGCACAGAGGTTGTCGTGGTCCGTCAAGGCGAGTGCGGAGTAGCCAAGTGCTGCGGCGCGGTCGACCAGCTCGTCGGGCTGAGCAACCCCGTCGAGAAAGGAGTACGCCGAATGACAGTGCAGCTCTACGTACGACGGACTAGCGCCCATGTCGCCACCATTGGCCCGGGTTGCGTCGATCCTCGAAGATTGTCTGCAGCTGTCCATCCGCGAGTGCCACGGAGAGGTAGCGTCGTCGATAGGGCGTGCTCCACCAGCCCTCTTCCACGCGCCATTCCTCGCGCAGCGAAATCACCACCCGCCCGTCCACGCTGCTCGGATACTGGTGCTCGTCGAGTGTCACGCGACAGCGTTCTGGTGCCTGCGAGGCGAGTCCCCGGAGCAGGCCACTCATCGAGCAGCCAGCCCGTAACGCCGTTCGGGTAGACGACTGGTCGGATCGAGCGTGACGATGCGCAGTAGGGCGGCAGTGCCAAGGGCCGAGCGAAACCTGTGCGGTTGCACCGGCCAGGCGTTGCTCGCGTTCCAGGCCGGCTGGGTCGAGCAGCGCCAGCTGTTGTGCACCAGGGGCAAGTTCGGCAAAGCTGATTGCAATCCGCTCGGCGGGGGCTGGTAATCGCCGAGCCTTGGGCAGGAGCGCCAACAGCAGCCGTTGCTGATCACCACACGGCTCGCGCAATGGTGCTTCGCAGAGCCAAGACTCGCCGGTGATCAGGCGTGCCTGGAGTCGCAGTAGGCGCGGTTCTGCCGCACCCCGCGCAGGATCATTAAGCAGGCGCTTGAGCAGCAGTTCGACGGCCTGTTCCAGCGCATGGTCCGTTGCAATAGGCTCACCCGGCACGAGCTCGGCGCGCAGGAGTGGTGGGGGCTCGCGTGGAGTGATAACGCCACCATCTTCGCCTCGAGCCATCTGCCAGGCACGAACGCCATCTGGGCCAAAGCGATCGCGGACCGCTAGACGTTTGAGCGACGCCAGCCCGCCCAGTCGGTCGATGCCAACGAGATTCAGCGCTTCACAGATCGCTGCCGAGTGTATCGCCATCCACGTGCATGCCAGCGCGACGGGTGTGGCGGTGACGATTGTCACCTGCACGTCGTCGCGCTCCAAGCATTCGCGGCCGCCGATCGCCGCAGAGCCGTGCTGCCATCAAGGCGGCAAAGCGCGAAGGTGCTGCACCAATCTGCAGTGCCTCGTCAGGAGCCACTTCGTGCAGGCGTTGGAGGAGCCGTTGGGGGCCGCCATAGAGGCGCAGACCAGGCTCGGCATCAATCAGAGCACGGCCACTACCGATCTCCTCGACTGGGAGGCCCAGTGCAGCGATGTCGCGGATTAGGCGAGCTGCACGCAGCCGGCACTCCAACTGGATCGGGAGGCACGAGCACGAGGCCTGGACAGAGCGTCAAGGCTTTCGCACATAGACGCACGCCGCTGCGGACGCCACTGGCCTCGGCGATCGCGGATGGCAGTCCAATCACGCGGCTCACCAAAGGGCGGAGGGCCGACTGCCACGGCACGCCTAGACAGCTGTGGTTGTGTTGTTAGTGCAACGCTGAGTGAGAGGCGTGGCAGCAGGAGGGCAAGCAGCATCCTCAGTCTGATCGAACATATGTCGATTCCTGCTGCGGCGGTAGCTTCCGCTTCACCGTCCGAACCTGGGCGATCAGCTTCTCGAAAGCGACATGCGGCTGTGCGCCCATCAACAAATAGCGCTCCTCAAAGATGAAGGCCGGGACTCCCGTAATGCCCGCGGCGTGGGCCTCCTCAGTGCACTGGAGGACATGTGCGCGAAAGCTCCTCGACTCGATCGCCTCGGCA
>CAXNKU010000013.1:0-43226 GCA_964203045.1 Gaiellales bacterium | reverse complement strand
CTCGCGCTGCTCGAGGCGGGTCATGCTGCACCCAACTCGCCGGTGCGCTCGCGAATGTCGATGACGGTGCCGATCGATGGGCGCGTCATCAGGTCGTAGAGGACCGCCATTCGCACGACCAGACCGGCTTCGACCTGGTTTTCGACGAGCGAGACGCCCGAGTCGGCGACGTCGGGTGCGATCTCGACGCCGCGATTCATCGGCCCCGGGTGCATCACCACTTGGCCGGGTCGCACGCGGCGCGCATTGACGCCCCAGACGCGCGCATACTCGCGCAGACTTGGTAGGTAGTTCTGGCCGGGCTCCATGCGCTCGTGCTGCATGCGCAAGACGTAAATCACATCTGCCTCGCTCATCGCCTCTGGGTCGTCCGAGACCTTCACGCCCGTAGCCTCGACAATCCCCGGCGGGATCAGCGCCGGCGGGCCAATCAGCGTGACGTCGAGCCCCATCATCTGGAAGGCCTCGATATCGCTGCGCGCGACGCGGCTGTGCAGGATGTCGCCGACGATCACGACCTTGAGATCGTCGAGCCGTCCCAGCCGCTTCTTGATTGTGTAGAGGTCGAGCAGGGCCTGGGTCGGGTGCTGGTGCTTGCCGTCGCCGGCGTTGACGACGTGCGCGTCGGACCAGCGCGCCGTCAATTGCGCGGCACCGATGTGCGGATGGCGGATCACGATGATGTTTGGCTTGTACGCGTTGAGCGTGCGGATCGTGTCCTTGAGGGACTCACCCTTGTCGACGCTCGAGCCAGACGACTTGACGCTGACGACGTCGGCGCTGAGCCGCTTGGCCGCCAACTCGAAGCTCGAACTCGTGCGCGTCGAGGATTCATAGAAGAGGTTGACGACCGTGCGGCCGCGCAGTGTCGGCACCTTCTTGACGTCGCGCTCGACGACGTCTTCGAAGCCTGCTGCCGTCTCGAGGATGCGCTCGATGTCGGCGCGATCCACGTCGTTCATACCCATCAGGTGTCGTTTAGTGCTCACGACTCCGCCCCTCCATCTCCGCCAATCAGCACGACCTCATCCACTCCATCCGTCTCTTGCAGCCGCACGCGCACGTGCTCTGCTCCTTGGGTCGGCAGGTTCTTACCGACGAAATCTGCGCGAATCGGAAGCTCGCGATGCCCACGATCGGCCAGCACTGCAAGTTGTACGCAGGCGGGGCGGCCGTAATCAAAGACCGCGTCGATCGCGGCCCGTACGGTGCGCCCGGTGTAGAGCACGTCGTCGATCAGCACGATCGTGGCGCCCTCGATCGGGCCGTCAAAGACCGTCTCACCGACCACGGGGTGGTCGCCAATGCGGTCGTCTGCGTCGGCGCGAATGCCAACGTCGTCGCGGTAGAAACTGATGTCCACGGCGCCGACCGGCACCTCAATACCCGTCGTCTCCTTGATGCGATCGCGGATGCGCTCGGCCAGCGGCACGCCCCGCGAACGGATGCCAACGAGGTGGACCTGCGAGAGGTCGGGATGTCGCTCGACGATCTCCGACCCGATCCGCGCAAGCGTGCGCGCAATCTGATCGGCATCGAGCAAGACGCGCGTGCTCAGGGTGCTCACCGGCGCACGCGCCGATCGCGGGAGGGGTAAATCATGTCGAGCTGAGCTCCTTCCCGGCCTCACAGGACCGGTTTAAAGGGGCGAACTAGGTCGAGACGGCACATTAGTCGACCTATCGGACACACCCCTCCAGCGGCGCCATCCAGGTCCACTCGTGATCCTAGGAGGACATGACAACCGCGCGGATGTGGTGTCCTCCCCCCATCGCCGGTCCATGATTGATTTGCCTCCTCTTGGGAGGACACCACATCCGCGCGGTTGTCATGTCCTCCTAGGATCGCCGCTCGCATTACGAAGACGTCTCGCATGACGAATAGTGATGCCAAGCCGGTCCGCGATCTCGCGCGCAGACTTCCCGTCTTCACGCAAGCACTGCGCGTCATAGCGATTCCAATCGTCCACAGTGAGTGGCGGTACGAGAGACGTCGAATCCGACCCACAGAACTGTTGATAATCCGAGTCCCCAAACTGCACGTCGTGAGGATCGCCGTAGACGCCGTCAAGGAATCGGAAGATGCGCGACTTTGGTACCCATGATGGGCACTGTTCCAGACCGGCAATCGCGCGATACGTGCCAAAACCCCAATCTGACGGGTCGCCACAGAGACCAGCCTTGACCGGGTTCTGAGGGATGTATCTCAGGGCATTGCGTAGATGTCGGGCGTCGCGCATCTCGAAGATATCGGGCCGACGACCGAACACGGCGCCCTTTCTCCGCTCCTCATGGCGATTTCGGCGAATCGCGTGTGCGGAATGCACTCTCTGCAGTCCAGCAGAAAGGCTCTCGTCTGGCGTCTCGACGAGGAGGTGATAGTGCGTGCCCATGATGACTAAGGACCACACCTGCCAACCACGCGCCGTAGCCTCATGCCCGAGCTCGTTGAACAGCTCGGATCGCCCACGTCCGCATCGGCGCGAGTTTGTCACCAAACACGCCTTGCACGATGACGTGGACGATTTCATCAGCGCGTTCGTGGCGTCGTGGCGTGGTCACCTGGAGAGTTCCAACTTGACTGACGACACTAGGAGGACATGACAACCGCGCGGATGTGGTGTCCTCCCCACTGCGAGTCCATGCTTGATTCGCCTTCCCACGGGGAGGACACCACATCCGCGCGGTTGTCATGTCCTCCTCGGATCGCGAGGGGACCTGGATTGCGGCGTGGGTGGTTGTGGTGGTTGTGGGTGGTTGTGTAGTTGTGGGTGGGCGTGGCGAGGCGGAGCCTGTGGAGGTGGACTCGGGGTTCGTCCAGAGTTGTTTGCGCCACGGCGGGACGGCAGCCGGGTCGTAGCGGAGGCGAAGTGAGGGGGCCGTGTCGCCCGGGATTAGGTGCAGATCGGCGACAGGGAGCCGTCCCAAGTCGCCGTTCCACCGGTCGAGGGGTGCGTCGATGCCGAGGCGACTGAAGCCGTTCGCATGCGAGCCCGCTGCGCGATAGATCGTTGGGTGAGCAGCGATTGGCTGCCAACCAGGGTTGCCCGTCCACTCTGGACTGTTGCCGACGAGGCCCTGATGGACTGTCAGGCGCGCGGCTGCTGAGCCGCCGTCGGGGATTCGGACGATCATGCCCTCCCAATCGTCACGGTGAAAGCCCTGCAACTTGGGGACCGGAAAATGCAGCGTCTTCGAGTCGGGGTAGTAGAACCAGTACTGGAGGTACGTCACGCCCGGCTGACGCACACCGCCCACGACAACGCCTGCGCGCCGGACGACATGCGTGAAGGCTGCAGCACGCCCAGTGCCGAACGCCGCGCACCACGGCTTGCGACAGACGGCCGGATCGACAGGTACCGCTGAGTCTTCGCCATAGCGGTCGCGCTCGAGGACTAGCTCGGGGGTGTACCGCCGCAACAGCGGCCCGTACGAATCGCTCCGCAGCGCCCACCGATCGTCGCGCCGCTCTGGCTGATGGCCCGGGATTGCTTTGGCAATGCGCGCCGCCAACGAGGCGCCGTCCGAACGCGCCGCGAACGCGATGAAGGCGATCAACGCCACGGCCACGCCAAGCAGGATCAGCAGTTCGATAGTGGCTTGGCCTCGTCGCATGCGACCACGCTGCCACCCGACCGCGCATCGGCGAGTGCTGCCGCGTGTCAACTAGCGCGCAGACACCACCGCGCCACCCACCAAGCAGCGCACCCGGTGTGCCTCTCTTCGCCCTACCCCGCGCCAGCCGTGCCGCGAATCAGCGTTTGCTGGGGCGACCAATCCAGCCATCGGCAGGCCGCTCGGCAACGGCAAGGCCACGCCGATTCGCCAAGCGGTACGTCACCGTATCGGCCACAAAAAGGAGCGGGAACATGGCGGCCGTCAGCAGCAACGCCTGCAAGGCATCCGCGTTGACCGAGTTGCCCGAGTTGCCGAGGAAGAAGCGGCTGATCACAAACCAGAGCAGACCGAAAATCGGAGCGCGGATCAGGCAACGAAACAGCGTTGGGTAGGCGACAGGCTTACGGGCACGAGGAGCGGCCTTCGAGCGCGTGTTCCGCCCGCCCTTGCCCTTCGGAGCCTCGTCGGACGCGCTGCGCGTCTCCTTCTCATCAATCTGTGGGGAGCGTGGTCGATCGACACCGTGATGTCGATACCGCTCTTCGCGCTTGCGTTGTTTCTTGGTCGCCATGCCGATAAGCATAGTCATGTCAGCCCGTCCGAATCTGCTCACCCGTCCCAGCGGGTCGATACACTCCAATCTAATGGCGACGATCGAACAGCGAATTACGTGGAGCGAACTCCGCACCCGCGCCCATGGCCTGCGAACGCGGTCGCTGAAGGCAGGCGAAGCCGGCCTAAGTATTCGCGTCTCGGACGTGCTCGAGATCTTGCCGCTACCGTACGACCCCGAGCCGCTCCCCGACGATGCCACGACGGAAGAGATCGCTGAGGCAGAGCGCGAGCCCCTCGACTTCGCCGAAGACGTTCTCAAGCGCCACGGCGTGCGCTCGCGTCCCGCCCCCGGCGATGCCGGCGTAGATGGCGTCGTCGTTCTGCGCCCATCAAACCGTTTTGCGCCTCCAGGGCGCGATCGCGATCGCTGTCATTGCCCTGCTCGGCGCTGGCGTGGCGAGCAAGATCGGCTTCGTCATCCTCGCCCCCGTCGCCGTGGTTGGCGTGTGGCTGATCTGGACCCAGACCGCCCGCATCGATCGTTTCGTGCCGCGGATCGTGCCGCGTGGTCGCATCCTCGGCGCGCTGCTGATGATCATCCTGCTCGGCATCACGATGGTCTTGGCCGTACAACCCGCACGCAAGTGGGCGCGCAACCGTGGCAACGTCGCCAACGCGATTGCCTTGTCCGTGCAGGCCGAGGCGCAATTGAGCGCAGGTGATCTGGGTGGCGCTCGCGCCTTGGTGGATCAGGCGCTGCAAGTCGCGCCGCAGCTCGGCCAGGTACAGGCCACCTCGCAGAAGCTGATGGTCGCGCAAATCAACGCCAACACGAACGCGCAGATCAATGGACAGGCCGCAGCCCAAGCCGCCTACGATCGCGCCGAGGCGGACTTTGCAGCCGAGAAGTGGCAGCAGGCAATCGCGGAAATGGCAGCACTCGGCGGCTTCTCTGACGCCCCTGCCCGCCTCGCCCTGTTCCGCAACACGGCTGCCGTCGCCACGTTGAAGCTCGCCCAGCAAGCACTCGACGCAGGCGACGCGCAAAAGGCCTTCAAGCTCTACAGCAAGGCGATGACGTACGACCCGGCCGCGCGTAACCAGGCCCTGATCAAGCGCATCAGCAAAGCGCTCAACACGAACTCGTAGCCCGCCTGCCCCCTGTCGGGGTACGCTGAAACGGTGGATCTCGACGTAATCTTCCTTGGCACCGGCGGCTCGGTGCCCTCTGCGACGCGCCAGACGGCTGCGACGCTGATTCGTCGTGGCGGCGAACGGATCCTCGTCGACTGTGGCGAAGGCACCCAGCGACGGCTGATGCAGAGCGTCGCGGGGCTAAGCGACCTCGACGTGATTTTGATTACGCACGGCCATGCCGACCACATTCTCGGCCTGCCCGGCCTGCTGCGCACGTTTGCCCTGCGCGAGCGCACCGCACCGCTTTCGATCTACGGACCTGAGGGCATCAAGAAGGTGTTGCAGGACCTCGACTCGGTGATTGGCAAGATGCCGTTCCCGCTCGCTGTCGTCGAGCTGGCCGGTGGTGCCGAGATTGCGTGCGACGACTATCGCCTCGAGGCGATCGGTACGCGCCATCGCGTCCCCAGCCTCGGTTGGGCGCTCGTCGAAGACGATCGGCCTGGCCGCTTCGACGTCGAGAAGGCGCGCGCCGCCGGTGTGCCCGACGGCCCCCTCAACGGCATGCTGCAGCGCGGCGAGACGATTACGCTCGACGACGGCACGGTGATTACGCCCGAGGGTCTCGTCGGCGAGACGCGCTTTGGTCGCACGATCGTGCTGTCGGGCGATACGCGTCCGTGCGATTCGCTGATGGCCCGCGCTGTCGATTGTGACCTGCTGATCCACGAGGCGACGTTTCTCGACGAGGAGCTCGATCGTGCCCGCGATACGCACCACTCGACCGCGCGCGAGGCCGCAGAGTTGGCGGCCGAGGCGCGGGTGCGGATGCTCGCGTTGACGCACCTCTCGATGCGTTCGCCCCCCAAGCTGATCAAGGCGGAGGCCGAGGCGATCCACGAGAACGTTGTTGTGCCGCGTGACCTCGACCTGATCGAACTGCCGTTTCGTGAGCGCGGTGACGCCGTGCTGATCAAAAACGGTGGCCGGGACGAGGACTGAGGCGTGCGTCGTCTGACCTGGGCAGCAAACCTGATGGAGGCCGAGATGATCGCGGGCCTGCTCGAACAGGAAGGGATCAAGGTGCTGATCCGTCGTCCAATTGGCATGGACGTGCCGGACTTCTTGGCCGCCGGACCGCGAGAACTATTCGTCGATGAAGAGCACTACGAGGCTGCCGCCGAGTCCGTTGAAGCGCACTTCGGACTGCGCTAACTGACGCGCGTCGGGTTGCGCCGATGGCGCTGGGGGTGTCGGGTGAAGCAGCCCGGTAAGGTGAGGTTCTGCCGGGAAGCCTCGCGATCTCCGCGTCGTTGAGTCATGTAGGTACCTGCGCACCGCTCTATGCAACAACACTCTCTCGAACTGACCTCTGGCGCCGAACTGCGCAAAACCTTCTGGCCCACGATGCGTCGTGGCGTTGGCCTAATGCGTGCACATCGCTTGGCCCTGTGGGCCTCAATCGTGCTGGCCGTGATCGGTCAGATCTTCACGATCTCGATTCCGTGGGCGACAGGTCGCGTCATCGACGAGGCGATGCGTCCACGCGACACCAACCAGTTGCGCTATTTGATCATCCTGATTCTCTGCCTCGCCATCGGGCGCTTCGCCGTCATGTACCTCCGACGTCTGATCGCCGGCACGATGGCGATCAACATCGAGCAAGACCTGCGCAACCTCGTCTATCACCACCTGCTGTCGCTGTCGTTTCCGTTCTACGACCGCAATCAGACCGGGCAGATCATGAGTCGCGCCACCGTCGACCTGACGGCACTGCGCCTGTTTCTCGGCTACGGCATCCTCTTCTTTACACAGCACACCGTCTCCGTCGTGGCCGTGATGGCCGTGCTGTTGTGGATGAATCCGCTCGTCGCCGCGTTTGTGCTGGTGATCGTGCCACCGCTCGGCCTGCTCGCCGTGATGTACTCGCGCCGTTCGCAGCCAATCGTGACGGAGGCCCAGCAGGCGCTCGCACACGTGACGACGCAGGCCGAGGAGTCCGTCGTCGGCGTGCGTGTGATCAAGGCATTCGGCCAGGAAGACCAAGAGGTCTTGCGTTTCCGCGACCGCGCCACCGACGTCTTTACGCTCAACGTGACGGCCACGCGACTGCGCTCGCAGTACGTGCCGATCATGGATTTTCTGCCGACAATCTCGATCGCGCTCCTGATGCTGGTCGGTGGCCGCGAGGTGATCCAAGGCTCGATGAGCCTCGGCGATTTCGTCACCTACAGCCTCTTGATCGCCTTGATGGTGATGCCGCTGCGGATGCTCGGCATGTGGATCGGTGAGGCCCAACGCTTTGTGGCGAGCGCGATCCGGATCTTTGCGATCCTCGATACGGAGGCCGAGATTGTCGATGCACCCGACGCCCAGCCGCTTCCGGCCGGTGGCGGCGCGATCCACTTCGACAACGTCACCTTTGGCTACGACTGGGACCGTCCAATCGTGTCGGGTGTCAACCTCGACATCGCGCCCGGCTCGACCGTCGCGATCATCGGCCGCACGGGCTCGGGCAAGACGACCCTGACGCAGCTCGTGCCGCGCTTCTACGACGTCCAGCAGGGCTCGGTCCTCGTCGAGGGCGTCGATGTACGCAACCTGCAGCTCGATGAGTTGCGCGGCGCAATCGGCATCGTCGCCGAGGACACCTACCTCTTCTCCGCCACGATCCGCGACAACATCGCCTTCGGCAAGCCCGAGGCGACGGATGCTGAGGTACGCAAGGCGGCCGAGCGCGCACAGGCAGCGACGTTTATCGAGGAGCTGCCCGACGGCTACGAGACGCTCGTCGGCGAGCGCGGCCTGACCCTCTCGGGTGGCCAGCGCCAACGCATCGCGATTGCCCGCGCGCTGCTGCTCGATCCGCGCATCCTGATCCTCGACGACGCCACGGCCTCCGTCGATGCGTCAACGGAGAGCCGCATTCGCCGCGCGCTCGAGGAGGTCATGCAGGGTCGGACGACGCTGATCATCGCCCACCGCCTCTCGACGATTGCGCTCGCCGATCGCATCGTCGTGCTCGACGATGGTCGCATCGCCGCCGATGGCACGCACGACGAATTGATTGGCACGAACGACGTCTACCGCGAGATCCACGACCACGGCCTCGTCGACCGGCGCTTTGTCGATGCCGACGGCGATCACGTGATCATTCCCGTTGGTGTCGACCAGGAGGAGGGCTCGTGAGTCGCGGCCCGATCGGCATCGGCGGCGCTGTCGTCTCGGGCAAGGGTCTCCGCAAGCAAGGTCTGCAACGGCTGGCGCGGCTTGGCACGTATGCGGGTCCCTACCGGTGGCGTCTGATCGGGGCGATTACCGCGATGTTTGGCGTGCTGGCCTGCACGCTCACACTCCCGCTGCTGTTGAAGGCCGCGATCGACTCGGCGATCATCCCTGGCGACACGCGCCTGCTCGCCTTTATTGCCGGCAGCGTGGTGTTGGTCGGCATCGTCGGCATCGGCCTGTCGCGCGCGGAGACGTACCTGACGGGCTGGGTGGGCGAGCGCATCCTGACCGACCTGCGCGGCGACCTCTTCGCGCACATGCAGAGCCTCTCGATGAGCTACTTCGAGCGACAGCGCACCGGCGTCTTGATCTCGCGTCTGACGAACGACGTCGAGGCGCTGCAGCAACTCGTCACGGATGGTCTGACCTCGACGGTGCGCAACGTGCTGACCTTGGTCGTCGCCGGCACGATCCTGCTCTTCCTCGACTTCCGCCTCGCGCTCGCGACGATCATCGTGTTCCCGCTGATGGCGCTATTGACGTACTTCTTCCGCGGCCAAAGCGCCCGCGCGTACCGCCTGATGCGCTCGCGACTCGCGCTCGTGACGGCCGCGCTGCAGGAGAACCTCAACGGCATCCGCGTGATCCAGGCCTATCGCGGCGAGGCCCGCAGCCGTGCAGCGCTCGGCGAGCTAAACCAGTCGTACCGCGACGCCAACAAGACGACCGTTACGTCGAGCGGCTGGTACTTCCCGACCGTCGAGTTTCTTGCCGCCGTCGCGACCTGCATCGTGTTTGGCTACGGCGGCTACCTGTACGTCGACCGCACGATCGAGATTGGTGTTCTGGTTGCCTTTATCGGCTACCTCGCCTCGTTCTTCGATCCCGTCCAGCAGCTGAGCCAGGTCTACAACACGTTCCTGGCTGGCACGGCCGCGCTCGACAAGATCTTTGACGTGATGGACGACGCCCCCACCCTCGTCGATGCCCCCGACGCGCTGCCTCTGCCCACGCTGACCGGAGCCGTCAAGTTCGAGGACGTGCGCTTTGGCTACAACCCCGAGCGTCCCGTCATCGACGGCCTCGAGCTCGACGTGCTCGCCGGCCAGACGGTGGCCCTCGTTGGCCATACGGGGGCCGGCAAGTCGACGATCATCAAGCTGCTGGCCCGGTTCTACGACCCGCAGGGCGGTCGCATCTTGATCGACGGGCACGACCTGCGCTCGGTGACGGTCGAGTCGTTGCGAGAGCAGATTGCGATCGTGCCGCAGGAGGGCTTCTTGTTCAACGGCACGATCCACGAGAACATCGCCTTCGGCCGCCCCGACGCCTCGCGCGCCGACGTCGAGCAGGCCGCCCGCGAGGTTGGTGCCGACCGCTTTATCAACGAGCTGCCAGACGGCTACGACGAGCGCGTACAGGAGCGCGGCAGTCGCCTCTCGATCGGTCAGCGCCAACTGATCGCCTTTGCCCGCGCGCTGCTCGTCGATCCTCGCCTCTTGATCCTCGACGAGGCCACCTCGAGCGTGGATATTCAGACCGAGGCGCACATCGAAGAGGCGCTGCAGAGACTGCTCGCCGATCGCACCGCCTTCGTTGTCGCCCACCGCCTCTCGACGATCCGAAGCGCCGACCTGATCGTCGTCCTCGAGCACGGCAAGGTCGTCGAGGCTGGCTCGCACGAGCAGCTGCTGGCAATCGATGGCCGCTACCGCGGTCTCTATGGCGACTGGGCCGAGGCCGTCGCCCGATGACGCGCCAATTGCCCGTCTGGCTCGCCCGCGGCGTCCTGATCGTGATCGTCGTCGCCGTCGTCTTGGCCGGCCACTGGGTGATCCCCGCCAGCATTGGCCTCATCCCGCGGATCTTCGCACTCTCACTGCTCGTGATCGTCGCCCTGTGGCTGATCAGCCGCCTCACGCGCCGCACGATCGAGCATCGCTGACGCGGTCAGCGCACGAGAGCGCCAGCCAGGCCCACTCTCAATCCAGGGAGGACATGACAACCGCGCGGATGTGGTGTCCTCCTCCTAACACGGCGACTGAACCTGATGCGGCGCCACAGGGGAGGACACCACATCCGCGCGAGTTGTCATGTCCTCCCTGCATCGCCCTCCACCAGCACGCACGCTGCGCACGAGAAGCGCGCGGTTTTGCGCGGCTTTGCCTAGATCCGAACCGGGCGGCGACGGTCGAGCATGACGAGGATCAGGACGCCCGTCAGCAGCACCAGCAGGGAGATCACCTCGTTGAGGCGGAAGGGGCCGATCTCCAACGCTGGCTCGATCCGGAGCAGCTCAACGAAGAAGCGGACGAATCCGTAGAGGATCAGATACGCCCCAACCATGCAGCCGGTGCGGCATCGCAGATGGAGTGGTCCCCAGAGGAAGCCGAGCGCGACGAAGATGCCGATACAGAGCAACGACTCGAAGAGAAACGCGGGCTGAAACGTCTCGTACCCCTGGTAGCCGAGTGGTCGGTAGGCGAGGTCGACATTGAGGCCCCAGGGCAGATCTGTCGGAGCACCAATCAACTCTTGATTGAAGTAGTTGCCGAAGCGCCCAAATGCCTGCGCGAGCGGCACGCCGATGATGGCGCAATCGAGGAAGGTCGCAATCGGCCAGCCACGCGTGTGGGAATAGACGACGAGCGCCAGGACGCCGCCCGCAATCGCGCCGTAGATCCCGAGCCCTCCGTTCGTCACGTCGAAGGCACCCGTTGGGTCGCCACGGTAAACGTCGTATTCGGTGATCACGTGATAGAGCCGCGCACCAATGAACGCCACGGGTGCCGCCAACAGGCAGGCCCAGGCCGCCTCGATCGCGTCGCCACCACCGCGTCGCCACAAGAGCGACGTCACGAGCACCCAGACGAAGAAGCCCAGCAAGACGCAGACGCCGTACCACTGCACATGCAACGCACCGAGCTCGAACGACTCTCCAGGCGACGCGGGCATGCGCACAGACTACGACGTGGGGAGCCTTCCCTCGAGAGATTGCTAGGCTTCGCCGCCGCTGTTGGGGGATCGTCTAACGGCAGGACGACCGGTTCTGGTCCGGTTAATCGGGGTTCGAATCCCTGTCCCCCAGCCTAGGTTCTCTGAAGGCCGCTTCGCAGTCTGCGAGGCGGCCTTCGGTGCTTAGGGTCGCGGGTTACTCCACCGCACGTGCACGTGCCTACTTCTGTAACATTCGCGATAGCGAGAATCGACTCGTAGTCACCGACTCGGCACGCCCGCTTGGGTGTTTGGCCTCTGACGCAACCATGTGCTGGTCAGGAGCTGGGTGTGATGCGCACAGTTATCGTGGTTCCAGAGTCGATCAGTGGAGTGTCGTGCCGACGTGTCCTACGCCGCGCTATTTTTGCGGTCGTCTTGATGCTTGCAGCGGGCGCGAGTCTCTCGACCAGCGCAGCCGCACTGGCAACGCCGCTCGGCCCTTGGCTACCAAACCCGCCAATCAACCTCTCCGCCACGGGCCAAGACGCATCTAACCCGCAGGTGGCGATTGGGCCTGACGGCTCCACAACCATCACCTGGTACAGCAGCATCGGCGCCAACTACGTCGTGCAGGTCGCAACACGCGCGGCAGGCGCCACCACCTTCAGCACACCGATCGATCTCTCCAGCGGGGGCGTAGGCGCCGGCGGATGGTCTCCGGAGGTGCAGGTAGCGGTTGGGCCTGACGGCACCACAACCATCACCTGGATCCGCTTTGACGGCAACAACCGCATCGTGCAGGCCGCAACACGCGCCGCAAACGCCACCACCTTCAGCACACCAATCAACCTCTCCGACACAGGCGAAAACGCATCTAGCCCACAGGTGGCGACCGGGCCTGACGGCACCACAACCATCACCTGGTACCGCTATGACGGCAACAAATACATCGTGCAGGCCGCAACGCGCGCCGCAAACGCCACCACCTTCAGCACACCAATCAACCTCTCCGACACAGGCGAAAACGCAGTCTAGCCCACAGGTGGCGACTGGGCCTGACGGCACCACAACCATCACCTGGAGCCGCTATGACGGCAGCAAATACATCGTGCAGGCCGCAACGCGCGCCGCAGGCGCCACCACCTTCAGCACACCAATCAACCTCTCCGACCACAGGCCAAAACGCAGATAGCCCACAGGTGGCGACTGGGCCTGACGGCACCACAACCATCACCTGGTACCGCTATGACGGCAGCAAAAACATCGTGCAGGCCGCCACACGCGCCGCAAACGCCACCACCTTCAGCACACCAATCAACCTCTCCGACACAGGCGAAAACGCATCTAGCCCACAGGTGGCGACTGGGCCTGACGGCACCACAACCATCACCTGGTATCCGCTATGACGGCAACAACACATCATCGTGCAGGCCGCAACGCGCGCCGCAAACGCCACCACCTTCAGCACACCAATCGACCTCTCCAGCACAGCCGGAGGCGAATTTTTGTCGACAGGCCGGCGATGGCGATTGGGCCTGACGGCACCACAACCATCACCTGGATGCGCGATAACGGCAGCACCACTCATCGTGCAGGCCGCAACACGCGCCGCAAACGCCACCACCTTCAGCACACCAATCGACCTCTCCACCACAGGCCAAGACGCATACTAGCCCACAGGTGGCGACTGGGCCTGACGGCACCACAACCATCACCTGGACGGCTATGACGGCACAACGGCATCGTGCAGGCCGTGACTGCGACGCCGCCACCATCAGTCTTGACTGTCACCAAGGCTGGGAATGGCACCGTCACCTCAACACCCGCCAACATCAACTGCGGCACCACCTGCACCGCAACAATCGCCAGCCGCACAACCGTGGCCCTCACCGCAACCCCGGGAGCAGACTCAACGTTCATCGGCTGGAGCGGAGACTGCACCGGCACCAGCACCTGCACCGTCTCAATGACGCAAGCCCGCAACGTCACCGCGACCTTCACGCCCCGGACCCCCACGAAGATTCGCTGGAACACCGGCAAAGGCACCACCAACCAGCCCATCACCAGCAGCTTCCCCGCCACCCTAGGGGTGACGTACACAATCACCGCCTCTTCGAACGCGGCCCGACGCTTCCAAACTCGCGCCACCCGAACCGCGCGCGGCACCTGCAAAGTCACGACCAACAAGAAAACCAAGAAGCGCACCGCTACCTGCACGATTCGCTTCAAACAGGCCGGCACCTGGCTGATCAAAATCACACCCACCCAGAACGGCGTCGCTGGCACACCCGCAACCAAGACGATCAAGATCCGAGCCGCAACGAAGAAGACGCGGATGCTGCTCGCACGACACGCGCTTTAGTGCGCGAGCATGGATTCGGGATCTGCTAACCCGTGAGTAAAATTGGCACATGACTTTTTCTCTTCGCATGTGCCTCGTTCTCGCTCTCACCGCCGCAGGCGTGATCGCGGCGGCGATGCCAGCCGTCTCGAGTGCTCGGCCGAAACCTGTTTCGCAACCGACCGCGTGCGCCTGGCCGGTTGAGAGCACGCCGACGAAGGCGAATGTTGCCTACCCCGATTCGAACGCGACGTATTGGACGACGCCGTTCATCGCACAGGCGGGGATGACGATCACGCTGACGGGAACCTTCCCCGTGACGCGTTTCTTCTCGTTCAACGTCTATAACAGCGCGGCTCAGGACTTTACGGTGAACGGCATCAGTTCGTCGCTGACGGACTTTGAGATCGTGCCGACAGCCGGGACACAGAACCCCTGGGTGACCGCCGGTGCGACGCCTGGTACCTACACCGTGACCTTGCAGAATGGTGTCACCTCCACGCATGACCAACGCGATCCCGTTGGCCCCAGCGACGCCCTCCACGCCACTCGTCAAGGGCATGCCGGCGAACACGGGCTTCGTGATCATGCGCGTCTACCTGCCCGCCAACAACGACGCCAACGCGATGCCGCTCCCGACCATGACGATCGCGTACGCGGACGGCACGACGAAGACGCTCGCGCAGTGTGCCAATGCGCAGAAGACCCCGACCATGAAGAGCAAGATCACGAAGGCCGTGATCGGGAAGTTCCTCTCGAAGGTGCTCGCAGGCAAGGTTGGCACGCCACCAGCAACGACCGGCTCGTGCTCGAACTCGCTCGTGTTCTGCAAAGCCGGCGGCTCCACCACGCCGTTCCCGAACAGTGATTCTGGGTACGTCGCGGCGACCTACCAGCCAGCCGCCGGCTATGTGACCGTGATTCAAGCGAAGATGCCGACGAGCGCGACGGCGTTATCAGAATGGTCCCGGAGTCTGGCCCGCAGCGGGTCTCGACCTGCGCTACTGGTCGTTCTGCAACTACGTCTACGCCGTGCCCTACCCCGTCGTCAAGGTTGGGACGATTATGGGCTGCACGGCCGACCAGGACATGCCGCTCGTCAACGGCACAGCAACCGTCGTGCTCTCGTCCCTTAAGGATCGCCCAGCAGCCACGAAGGGCGCCAACGCGACAGTTGGCTGGTTGCCCACGTCGCGCTCGAACACCACCGCCAAAGAGGTGATTGCGATCCGCAACATGCTGGCCGCACCGACGTTTACTCAATCGGTGATGAATGCGACCAACACGAACGAGGCATCTGCGATTGCGGTGATGGGCGAGTACTACCCAACGGGCACCCAATGCACGAAGGCCACGTTTGCTGCCGGCGGCGCAGCCGGATGCTTTGCAAATCCAGCCTCGCCCAGCTGACCAAGCCGCGTTCGAGACAACTTAGGATGACGACATGAGCCTCTATCCACGCCTCGCCGAACTACCGATCACGATCGAGACGCACGCGCTTGAGCCGCGCTCGTTCGAGACGCCGGGCTTTACGCGCCTGACGACGACCGTCGTACTGCAGGGCAGTGGCCACGAGGGGCACGGCGAGGACATCGCCTACGACGATTCCGACCAAGAGGCGCACCGTTCGATGGCACCGCTGCCACTTGCGGGCACGTTGCCGCTGGGGGAATGGAGCGCACTGCTCGACACGCTCGAGCTGTTCCCAACCCCACCCTCGTCGAACGCCGTCCGCGACTATCGCCGCTGGGCCTACGAATCGGCGTTGCTCGACCTCGCGCTGAGCCAGGCCGGCGTGACGCTCGGCACCGTGCTCGGCCGCACACCCCAGCCGGTGCGATTCTGCGTCTCCTCGAGCCTCGACCCCAAGGCATGGCTCGCTGAGTACCCCGAGATGGAGTTTAAGCTCGACGCCTCCGAGGATTGGGACGACGCACACGTGGCAGATCTTGAGGCGCTCGATCGGGTCCGTGTCGTTGACCTGAAGGCGCACTATGGCGACAGTTGGCCCGTACCGCGCGCTGACCCGACCGGCATGACGCGGCGCATTGCAACGCTGATGCCCGACGTGATCATCGAGGATCCTCCGACCGACGAGACGACGTGGGCTGTGATCGCAGACGAGACCCAACGCGTCGCGTTTGACGCACCCGTCCACTCACTCGCCGACATGCTGGCGCTGCCCCAGACAGGTCGCATGAACATCAAGCCATCGCGTTTTGGCTCGCTCGAGCGCCTGCTCGCCGCGATCGAACACTGCGAGGCGCGTGGCATCCAAATGTACGGCGGTGGCCAGTTCGAACTCGGCGTCGGTCGACCCCAGATCCAAGAACTGGCGGCGCTCTTCTATCCGGATGGACCCAACGACGTCGCGCCCGGTGAATACAACGCGACGAGCGTCACCACTGGGCTACCGACCAGCCCACTGACCGGACTCGGGCACGTGCCCGGCTTCGGCCGACTCGCGTAGGCGCGACAGACCCGACCCGGGTGGACCCGGTGGCAACGTCGGCTGCAAGATCCGTGCCGGGGTTCCATGCGATAGTCCTAACTATGGGCGTGATCCCCGGAGCGCTATTCCCTAATGCTGATCGAGTGCGCAGCGTGCGCGACGCAATCGTGGCGCTCGCGCCTGCCACAGGAACACCCCTGACCGATGAGCAGGCAATCACCATTGCCCAGCTGTTCGAGGGCGACGTTGGCCTCTTGATTTTTATGCGCGACCATCCAGGCCACTGGATTTGCCTGTCGGGTAGCACCATCGAAGCTGGCCCAACCGAGATCGCCTACGCCGTCTGGCACGATCGCCTCGTCGAGGCCGCCGACGAGCACCACGTCTTCTGGGCCACCCTGTCGGCAATGCCGCCGACGCACCATTAGGTGCACTCTCGCTAGACTCCGCAACGCCCTTCGGGGTGCCCGGCGCATTCGTCTAGGGGCCTAGGACGCCGCCCTCTCACGGCGGTAGCACGGGTTCGAATCCCGTATGCGCTACTTCTCAGATCAGCCAACCGCGGTGATGTCCCCCGCGTGGTACGATGACTCATGGATACAGCGGACGAGACTCCCTCGACTGAGGCTGACCCTGGTTTTGGACGCGCTCGTGTCGAGGCGATCTCCGACGGGGTTATGGCGGTTGTAATCACGTTACTCGCACTCGAGATCGACATTCCCACGCCGGCTCCAGGCCAGACGCTCTGGCAGGCATTCCCTAAAGAGACGCTGGGTGAGATTGGTATCTTCCTGCTTAGTTTCTTTCTGATCGCGCGCTTCGGGCTCTTGCACCACCGCCTGTTTCGCGACCTTCCCGAATTCGTGCCAACGCGGTTAGTGATCGTCAACTTTGGTTTTCTTGCATCCCTCTGCCTGATGCCGTTTGCAACGACGACGTACCGACAGAACACCGATGACATGACCGCACTGGTGATCTACAGCATCGTGATCACAACGACCATCATCTTCCTCACGACCCTATTTCACCTGGCTGGCAACCACTGGTGGCGCCGGTCGCTGTTATCCGCTGCGATCGCCTTGTTGGCAATCCCAGTGGGCATCGTGTTCGGTGCCCAATACGCTCCGTTCGTCTGGGTCTGGTTGTTTGTCGTTGGTGATGGCCAGCTCAAGAGCATGCGCCAGCGCCGCTGACGTTCAGGCACTACCGCCTGATCTGCCACGCTGCACCATGTGAGTCGAGACGACCTGGCCGACGGCACGACCGCACGCGAATTGCTCGGCAATCCAATGGTTGCGCGATTGCTTGCCTCGGAACTGCTCGCGACGCTCTCGTTCGGCATCATCGCTGCTGCACTTGGCTGGCAGGCGTATGCTCGCACGGGCGATCCGCTGACGCTCGGCATCATCGGCATCTGCGAGTTCGCTCCCGCGCTCCTCTTCGCCTTGCCTGCGGGCCAACTTGCTGATCGGGTGGATCGACGCTACGTGACGGCTGCCGGCGATGGCGCCACCGTCCTGTTTGCCTTCCTGCTCCTGCTCGATGCCTGGCGCGGAGACACCTCGGCCTGGCCGCTCTACGCGTTGGCTGCTGGGTTGGGTGGCGCCCGCGCCTTTGCCGGCGCGGCGTTTAACCCAATGCTCGCTGCCGCCGTCACACCACGCGCGTTGCCGCGCACGATGGCGCTCTCGTCCGCGACGTGGCAGGGCGCACTGATCGCCGGCCCACTACTTGGCGGCATCTTTCAGGCGCTCGGCGATGTGCCTCCCTATGCTGCCGCGATCGTCGTCGAAGTGCTCGGCCTGATTCTCGTCCTCAGCGTGTCCCGGCGGATTGGCACCGACCATAAGGTGATCAACGCACCGCCTCCCCGACTGTCCGATGCGACAGCCGGTCTGCGGCTAATCATCGCCACGCCCGCCCTGCTCGGCGCGATTAGCCTCGATCTGGTCGCAGTGCTATTTGGAGGGGCCACCGCGCTCCTCCCCGTCGTGGCGAGCGACATTCTAGGCGTTGGTGAGGTCGGCTACGGCATCCTGCGCGCGGCCCCTGGCGTCGGTGCGGTGCTGGTTGGAATCCTGCTCTCGGTACGACCAATCCAACGCAAAATTGGCCCTATTCTGCTCGTGATGGTCGGCATGTTTGGAGGCTTCACGATCATCTTCGGCCTCTCGGATGCCTACTGGTTGAGCCTGCTCGCACTCGCGGGGCTTGCCGCAGCAGACATGATCAGCGTCTTCATTCGCTCGACGCTCGGACCACTCCTCACCCCCGCCTCTCTGCGTGGTCGAGTGGGCGCTGCAGAACGCGTGTTTATCGGAGCCTCTAACGAGCTTGGTGCCTTCGAATCTGGTGTGATGGCTCGCCTCATCGGTACTGTCCCGGCAATCGTGCTGGGCGGTGTGGCCTCGATTGGCGTCGCAGCACTGTGGGCGATCTTCTTCCCCGCGCTCCGCAAGATTGATCGCTTCGAAGACATCGAACCAGCCGAAACTGACCTCCGCTAACGATCGTTCCGTGGAGCTGTCAAACGGCTCCACATCCCACCTCGGAGGGGATCATCCCCGACAGCGTGGTGCCGGTAGTCGTCGGCGCTCGCCACGATCTAGGTCGACTACGAGAACAGCTCGCGCGCGATCGCGTCCCAGGCATCCCCGACCGGTTCGCCCTCAGCCGCCGCGAGAATTTCGCCCGAACGCGTGACAACGCGAGCCTGTACGTCAGCATTAGACTCGACACCCAGTGCCGTCAGGATCGCCCCGACGTCGCTATAGACCGTGATCGTGCGGGCGAGGATCGGCGGATGAGCGATCGAGCTCGCCATGCCACCGTCGATTAGGCGACGCACGGGCCGCCACTGGCGCCCTAGACACGGCACCTCGATTACCGCACGCTTCGCGTCCGGCGGCAACTCGAGTGGCGAGGCGGGAATCGCGAGGTCGTAGACAGCGCGACCAATCCAGCGATCGACCTGCTCTTGCTGGCGCTGCTTGAAGGCGCACAAGACGAGCGTGCGCTCGGCCGGTAAGCCCGACGGCAGCCGTACCTCGCGACCCAGCAGTGAACGGCCAGTGAGTTCGGGAAAGCGCGGTGTGGACACGTTCTCATCCTACGTTCGTTGGGTGCCGAGAGGAGGATCACTTCTCAAGCGACATTCTGGGCCCGGGCCCAAAGTGTCGCCTCTTGCTAACGACACAGGGGGCGCAGGCCGTTCATCGTCACGATGGAGGCGACACTTTGGGCCCGGGCCCAGAATGTCGCGTGTTTATAATGTCTGCAAGGTATGTGCGTCGACTATTGACAGAAACAGACTATTTCCCACAGCCGATCCCTTCTCGCTGAGCATCTACGTCGACGGCATCGGCTTCACGATCTAGCCGCAGCAGATGGGCTAGCGTGTGCGTGTGTTGATACTCGAAATCGCAACTCTGGTCGTCCTAATCGTCGCAGCTAAGCGCCTTCCACCACCGACTGTCGGCGCCTCGCCGCGCCTCCTCTCGGCACTAGCAGCCGGCGCGTTGGGCAGTTTCGCGATCGCGCTGTCGGCGATGATTATCGTCCGATCCGAGCTCGTCTTTGGCATCGCACTGCTAGTCGCTGGCTTGCTTGGAGCCTCGTTTCTCTGGCTTGTTCGAGGCGGCTTTGAGCCCGACGAAGAGGACGGCGACGAGCCACCGGTCGAACCTCCGAGCACAGACCCCAACGGGGCTCAGCGACGCTTTCTTCGCAAGGTGGTGCGGCCCGTTTCATCTCGAACGCCGAGCGGGCGCCGCTAGCGAAGGAACCGAGCGAGAATCAGTAGTCGGTCGGGTGGCGTCGTATCAGGCGCAGAGGTGAGCTTGGCAGCGTTCTTTTCGGCGCTGTTCACTGCGGTCATCACAGCCTGCTTGTCTGTTGTCCTCGTGGCACGCTGTTTGCCGATCTCAGCGTGCGCTGAGGGAACAGCATCCGTGACAATCGTGCGTACCCCGTGCCAGCCAAAAACAATCGCCACGGCAGCAACCGCAATCACGATCGTGAAAGTCGGGCCACCGGCATGATTGTAAAGAGGATTCACGCACTCTATGCTCGCCTTTGTCGCCGAAGAGGGTCGGCGCAGATAAGGGGAGGAAAACGTGTCCAAGTTTTCGTCATTTCCACTTGTCTGTGCCCTGCTCGCACTCGGTTTTACTCTGATCGCCCTCTCCACCCCCGGGAGTGCATCCGCACAGCTCGCGGAAGCCGAGAACCTCTCGCCCGTTCCACGTGCGGTGACCAATCGGTCCGACGCAACAACGACGGTCCCCGAAGCGATCGTTGAAATTCAGGCGACATCAAAAAATGGCACCAGTGCCGTGGTCTCGACCACCGATCCCACAGCACCACCCCTGGAATCCGCACCTCCTACCGTCACCGATCCAAGCCTGAAATTCGCGGAAGGGCGCGAAGGGGTAATCACCGTGGCCGCCAAATATGTGCTGCCAAAGCCCTACAGCCCGCACGGAATGACAGCAGGCTCGTTCCAGGTCTCAACGGTGCTGCCAGCGGGACTCACGTTCGTCCGCGCGACATCGGAATATGAGTATGACATTACGAACGATTACGGAATGTCGTGTGCTGCAGACGGACAAACCGTGCACTGCACAGTGACCAGGCAAACAATGGGCGCCTCCCGCATTCTGCGCTCGGGCCGCACGATGCGGGTCTTCATCGTCGTCAAGACACAGGACAATCTGATCAAGCCAGACGCCACCGCCAAGACCGACATCACTCAGTTGCTTGGCGACATCACGGCCAGCGTCGCGGTCCACACCGAGGCCGGCAAACTCACAGACACCGCCACCAAGCCCGCCATCGCGACCGCTGGCTATCAGCTCCCGTTCCTCGCTACAACGCTCGAGCAGATCTCTAACCGTGGTCACATTCGCACCTTCCACCTGGTCTTCCACAACATTGGTGGCCTTCCCGCTGTTCCTGTCGGCAAGAATGCTGCAATCTGGTTCACGGAAATGCTCCCAGGCAAAGATCCCGCTGTTCCATTCTCAATAACGGGCAAGGGTTGGACGTGTGACGAGGCTTCTCAGAAAACGTCAAGTCCCACGAGATGCTGGACGAAAAACCGGCTCGAAGTCGGAGCAGCGAGCGAACCATTGACCGTAACGTGGTATCCCGTCGCCGACCGCACGCCCAGCACACCCAGCACGCGAGGGCAGTCTTACAAATGGGACCTCCAGACAAAGGCCTCCTGGACGACCATGGAGAAGACCACAGCTACTGGCAAAGCAAAACGTGTCGGCGGACAGCGTTGTCAATCCCACCCATACAACTGGCGCCTGCACCCGTTGACTCCAGCACGGCTCGACATCAACATCCTCGCCGCCAACGGAATTGACATCCGCCAGAGCGGATCTCAATCCGTGGCTCTTCGTGTCAGCAACATTGGCCAGGAACCAGCCAAGCGCGTCGGCATACGCATCTTGCTGCCGGCACTGACTACCCTGACCACGCGCAACCCCAACTGGACCTGCACGATGGGCACTAGAAGTGCCGTCTGCACCACTCCTACGACGTTGAACCCCGGAAAGCACACCGGGTTCAATGTCACCGTCACTGCCGCCGACAACGCGAAGGTTGGTCGCGATCGACTCCGTGTGGCACCGTTTGCAGCGCGTGACATCGATTCGATCGCGCGCTCGGTACCAATGGTGATCAAGGACATCGGGGACCCCGAAGCTACACCGACGCTTCAGTTTGCCCGTGCGGGAGGCGGATGGCGCACCTGGAGCAACGGCAGCATCAAGAAAATCCAGGTTGGCGAGGCACTCACCTACCGCGCACTGATCGTGAACCGAGGTGGCAATGTGGTGCCGGCTAGCACCACGGTGCGGATCGCGCAGGCCATCGGAAGTGGCGTATCGCTTGTTCGCGCCGACGCCAGCAATGGTGGCACGTGCTCGCTGAAGCCCCTCGCATGCACGATCACACCGGTATCCGACGTGGCCGTGGGGCAACAGATCGGCACCGTCACGATCACCGTCATCCCCCGTACGGTCACAAAACAGGCCAATCTCGGCGCAATCACGACCACGGTCGACGGCGAACCTGGCAACGAGACCGTCGACGTGACGGTGCACGCGATTCCAACCGACCGAACGATTCGAGTCTCGTCAAACACCACGAGAATCCCCGACATTGGCGGATTTGGTGACATCGACCTGCGCGTCGTAAACCTCCAGCCCAAGGGGTCTCCCGTCGAGAACATCGTCGTAAACATGCCGCTACCCAAGGGCATCGTCGTGGACTCTGTCGAAGGTAGCCATTGGACGTGCACCACCACGAGTGGCAAAGCGCAATGCCGCTTTGACAGCGTGCTACCGGGACGCACCAAGTCTCCAGTTGCCCACATTCGTGTCAAGGCAACAGGCTCAGCGAGCGAAACTCCGAAGCCCCTGCCGCTGATCTGGCGCGCCAGTGGCACCGCCGTCGGTAGTGGACACTACGAGTACGGAGTCGCCCGCCTTCGACTGCCGATCCGCAAGGCAATTCGAATCCGCGCCTCGGCTATGCCGACAGCGCTTGCGGCAGCGAAAAGCCCTCAGCATGTTCACTCGGTGGTCCTGACTGGCTCCGAGAGCACAGGCAATGGCGTTGCACTCGATTACCACTGGCGACAGCGCTGCACGACAGCGTCGGACGTCGCTGGTCTATCGATCTGTGCCAAGCACGGCTTAGCTCCCAAGGTGCGGGTGACCAGTCCCACCGCCGCCGTGGCACGGGCGCTGGTGCCGTCCGTGACTCAACGAACAATGTTTGTGTTCGAGTTGACAATCACGGATGGTAGTTCGACGCAATCGGAGTTCGTGACCGTATCCGCCGCCGCGAAATCCAAGCTCAAGCAAGGTGGCGAAGGTAAGACATCCGGAGGCAAGGCCGACACCGCACAAAAACGTGCCTCACAACAGGCCACCCAACGAGCCGCGGAGAATCTCCGCCAAACACACGCGAAGCAGGACGCGAGTAACGCACGCAGCAAACAGAGCTCCGGTTACAACAAGGCAAAGGCTCAGGTAGTAAGTGCTGCGAAAGTGGCAATCGGCGGCGCCTCGCTGGTCCTTGGAGCCCCTAAAAAGGACCTTCAGCTATCGGTTGCCATCCTCAAGGGGTCTGGCCCACACAAGATCCTCTGGCAACAAGTCGGTGGCACACCAACCGGGATCCAAAACCACACCTCGGCAACCGCAACCGTTCGTCTACCGGCCACGATGGGCGTCGTCACGTATACCGCCACTGTCACTAATCCACGCGCACAAAACAGCGTCGCGCAGATTACTGTCAACGTGGGGTCGACGACGATCAGCAGGTCGGCGACCCCCAAATACTGTTCGTTCGTCACCACGGTCGGCGCCGGCAAATCTCTCAACCTTGCGCCAACGATCTCCGCCACCTTCGGAAAAGTCTCGGCACCACCCGCTGAGACCAAGCAGTCCTGCACAAGCGGAGCTCGCTCAGCGACACGCCAGTCGACCAGCGGAAGCTTCTCCGCCTCGACGTACAAAATCGGCAGCCTGACAATCACCAACGCCGCTGGCAATTACTCGCCAGCAGGCATCGAGATCACGTCGGGCACACTTAAGTTCCCAGCCGCCTGGAACATGGCGCCAATCTCTGTCGGCACGACACCACTCAGTCTCGTCTTCTCAGGCAACGGCCAAGCGACGCAGCTGACCGGCTCGATTTCCACGCCAAGCTTCGCCTTCTTGACCCTGCCCACTGGTTGGTCGGGTACCACCAGACTGACGTTTGTTCCGGGCAACAACGGCCAGACAACGGGTAGAGCGGAGATGACTGCGCTCGATGGCAACGGCGGCACAGTCGCCCTCTCCGGCACCATGAGTACCAGCGGCTCATTCTCGCTAAACGCCACCGCCGATAAACTCATCACGGTCGGCTCCACCCCGCTCGATTTCTCGGGATCTGTCAGCAATGCGACAGGCGCGACCGGTGCAACCGTGTCGCAGATTAGTGGCAGCATCGCCAAGCCCATCACGCTCGCCACCGGCGTTCAGCTGACAACCCTGACTGCGACGTGGAATGGCGATACGCAGCCAGCGCCAGCCGGCAGCAAAGCTGCGACCACAGGTCCGGTGGTCACAGGACAGACAGTCGTCTCCCTGCAAAGCGGCTCGGAGACACCAACCGCGCTCACCGCAAATCTGTCGTACACGAGCACGACCAACTGGAGCGTCACGCTGACCGCGAGCGGCGGCCCAACGTGGCAGCCGGTGAGTGGCCTGCAGGTTCAGCCATCCGATTTCTCAGGCGCGATTGCTCAGGTCAACGGAGCGTGGCAATGGAACATTAAGGCCTCTATTCCGACCTGGAACGTAACGTCAATTCTGACGCTGACCAACATCACGCTCGACCTCACTAACTCGTGCCCGTCGACCACGCTGATCTGCCCGAAGTCGAACATGTTCATGCAGGTCTCGACGAACGTGGCTCTCAATGTCTCGCTCTCCCCTGTCCCCAACATCTCGATCAGCGCAGAGGCAAGCGCGATCTTTGGGATCGGCGGCTCTCCCGGATTTTCACTCCATGCCGAACTAACCAAGGACTTAAACATTGTGCCGGGAGTGTCCCTCGGCTCACCGTCCTTCGCGGTCAACTACGGCTTACCGTCAGACGTCACTCTGCCCACCACCGGCCTACCGTCATTTAGTGGCTCGAGCGATGGCGGTTGGAACATCAATGTCCTCGGCAGTCTCACCGTGCCTGGGCTCGGAAACTTCAGCAGCATCACAGCCAGCCTCTCCCAACGTGGAGTGAGCCTCGGCGGATGGGATCCCAATGGCGTCAGCCTCGGGGGGCCGAGCAATGGCTCGCAGTCAGGTACAGCCTTTGGCTGGTCGTCATTCGCCGCGAACATGACCGCGAATCTGCCGAACTTTGGCATGCAGACCATCAGGCTCAAGCCCGGCATGTTTTCCATCCAGGGAAGCTATACAGCCCCCACCTGGTGGGCTGAGATGACGAAGCCGGCGAACCCGCTTGCCAACATGCTCGGCATCGTCCAATTCGACCCAGCGACGGGATTCTTCAAAGCCAAGATCGATTTTGGTAGCGGGTATTCGATCCCCGCCGGCGGATCCTCCCTTGCCATCTCATCCCTGTTCTTCGAAATCCAGCTCAATACAACTGGACTCACGGTGAGCGCGGGCGGCGTGACGGATCTCAGCGTATCGGCGCTTGGTGGATCCACCCAGACAGCCCCCACGCTCACCTTCGAAATCTCGTACGACATCGCCCTCAATGCGCTGAGCGGCACGCTCGAATTTCAGGCTGCTACTGGTTGGAACGATGCCTTTGGCGTGGACGGACTCGTCATTGATGACCTCGCGATCTCGCTCGGCATCACGCTCCTCCCGCCGATCCCCTTGCCCAGCATTGGACTCTACGCCTCTGGCGAACTGCCTCCATCATTGACACAGGCGTTCGGTGTCGAGAGCGGCGTGCCCATCTCAATGACTGCAAAACTCTCAGAGTCCACGCCGTGTCTCGCGATCGCTGTCGGCTCCTCCACGGGCACGAACCCGATCATGAGCGTCGGTGAAGGGGCGGTGACGGCGTCGTACTTCGAGTTTGCCATCGCTCCTAATGGCTGCACCGTGGGGTCGTCGACAATCCCCGCCGGCATGTCGCTCGCATTCGACGGAACGGTGTTTGGCACGACCGTAGACGTCGCAGCATCCCTCAGTCTCAACCCTACAATCTTCGTCGCATCGCTTACTGTCGGCGCGTTCTCAGTGCCCGGAACGGGTGGTTCTATTTCGTTCCAAAACACGACAATCAGCGTCAACCTCAATGCGGCAACCAACACCGATAGCGTCGCATTCTCCGGCGGCTTCTCGATGTTCGGAACGACGATCGATGTCAGCGGTCAACTCACAAAATCGCCCACGTCGGTAAACGCCAGCTTGAAGGTCTCCCAGCCACAGCCGCTGACCGTGGCAGGCTTCTCGCTGTCGAATCTAATGATCGCAGTCGATGTTGAGTACGGGCCCGGCGTCGAGAAGGTCTCGGTCGCAGCATCAGGCAACATGAATGTGATGGGCACGACGCTCGCCGTTGGCTTCGCCGCCAAGATTGATAACGGCATCGTCGAATACGTTAACGTCAGAGCCAATCTCGAGAACCTCACGCTCGGGCCAGCGACGATGAATGGAACCTTCAATGGTTCCTACACGGCCGCTACCAACGCGTTTGATGTGAACGCCGCCGTAAACCTCACGGTAGGCGGATTTTCGATGCAGGCCACGCTCGCGATTAGCCCACAATGCGTCGCATTCACCGGCTCACTCGTCATGCCGAACGTCTTCACGGCGCAGCTTGCAGGCACGATGATTTACCAAGACGACTGTACTCAGCAGGTGCTCAACGGGAACGGGCAGCTCGTCAACGGCTCTCCTGGGGATTTCTCATTCGGCGCCAACAATGTCAAGCTTCAGGTTGCGGGCTTCGAGATCGGCGGCTCCGTCAATCTCGGCAGCGTCGGTGGCACCTTCTACGCGGGCGTTACCGCGAAGATCGACCTCTCTCCACAGAGCGGGACTGACTTGATCGAGGTCCAAGGCTCGTTCGATTCGACAGGAAACTTTGCGTTCGCCGGCCATGGCAATCTTGACATCGCAGGTTTCTATCTTGACGTCGCCGTCGCCGTCTCGAATCAGAATGGCAACCAGAGCGTTTCCGGCAGCGCAACGCTGAACCTTTCGGGCGTCGGGTCCGTCTTCATATCAGGACAGTTCGTATCCGTAAACGGCCAGGTCTCCACAACACTCACGGGAGCCGCAGACATCACGCTCGGCGGATTCAATGTCGCGAACACCACCTTTACCCTCAGCCAGACGCCGGCCGTAGTCTCTCTCCAAGCAGCGCTCGCAATCAACGTCGGCGTGGCGAGCGTCAACGGCACAGCCACCTTCATCGGAACTCAAGGCAGCGCACCTCTCTATTACCTCGCTGCTGACGGCAATCTCAACATCCCTATCGCGGATCTCACGCTCAGCGCGATCTTCACGAACTGCACGGATTCGACTTGTTCTACGCCCGCCAACGCCACGTCGCTGACGATGAGTGGTAAGGCGAGCATCGGCGGTACCACGTTCGCTCTGCCGAGCTTCTACGTCGACTCCGCGGGTAACTTCTCGATCACGTCGAACGCAGCTGGTAGTGCCTGCACCGGCACGATCACGATCCCGTTGGTCACCCAGGTGCAGGGCTGTTTTTCCTACACCCAATACCTACTGATCTCGAATAACTTTCCGTACTTCAAGGTATCGGTGTCCGCGACTCTTACTGTCAACGGCGCCCGTTGGGACTTTCTTGGCGGACCCGAGTCGTGCTGTTGCGAGGTCTGTTGGGGGGTTCTCGGCTGCACAGAGCTCTGCGTTCGAGATGGCGGTTGGACGAATTGGGAGAATTGGGGTTCGTTCTCGGCCGGGATTAGGTTCACCGCGGATCCGTTCTCGCTCGGCATCCAGCTCTTCGACACCTGGTTCGAAATCTAGGTCGACGTGTCCGATCGCGTTTACGCGTGCTGGGCCTCGTGGAAACGACGCTGGTGATCTTGGTCGTCGAAGAAGTACGTCCGACACCACCTAGCGTTGGTGCCCCCGAACACCGACCCGGTGGTCGCCAGCGCCACGTTTTTCGCAAGGCAGCACGCCCCGTCTCGCCTCACCCACCGGGCGGGAATCAGCTGTCGGTCGGCGGCGTCGAATTAGGTGGAGAGGATGGCCTGGCGGTGTGCTTTTCTGCGGCCTTCTCTGCCTTCTTCACAGCCCGCTTCTCGCCGACCTCAGAGCGCGCTGAGGCCACCGCGTTCGTGACGATCGCGCGTCCCCCACGGAAACCAAAGAAGATCGCCACGGCGATGATCGCAAGCGTGATGCTCCATGCCGTCATCACCAGTTGCTGCGTCAGCGAGTAGGCTGCCACGACCTTTGGATCGGCAACATCGGCGAGCGCGAGTGTCGTCAGAGTCTGGGTAACGCCAACACCACCGGGCGTGACGGCCGTCAGTGTGGCGAGCGAATTGGCAGCGTCGTTGAGGATGATCGCGTGCAGCGAAACGGGGATGCCGTAGCCCCACATGAAAAAGCCGACGACTGCATTCTGGAAGAAATAGGCGATCAGCTGGAGCAGCAGCACCGAGAAGATGTAGACCCGCGGCGTCCGCAACACGGCCGCTCCCTGCTTGAGTTTGTGCAGTTCGGGCACCAAGCGTTGTCTCAGCAGCTTGATCAGCAGCACAATCGCCACGACCGCAATAATCAGCACGATCACAAGCCCCAGCAGGTGCGTGCGAAGGCCGCCAATCGCCTCGTTGAGGGCACCCGAGATAGTGATGAAGAGGTACGTGTACGTGAACGCGCCCATCACGGCGTAAAAGATCTGATCGACACCGAAGCCGGATGCCATGCCTGGCACCGTCGCCCCTGGCAGCACGGCCAGGAACATAAACAGCATCGTGACGGAGCCAAGATTCAACGGCAGGACGCCATTGAGGGCGATGCCAACCATCGAGCAGGCAACGATTCGCCCAATCGGGATCGTCTTCGAATCCGGATAGGCCGCCCGCCAGATCGCGACATAGGCTAGGCCACCGAACGTCAGGTTGAGGACCTGAGCCAGCATCGCCCCGACCAACGCGACGCGCGAAACCTTCTGCATCTGCACAATCGAGCGAATCGACCCAGCCGAACACGTCGATTCCAAAGCCCTGCAGGACCAGCACGCCAATCCCAATACCCGACGAGCCAGATCGCGGTGCGCACTAGGCGACGCAGGCCCGACGCGGGCTCGTCAACCTTGACAGGAACTGCGCTCACTCGCGGATCATCGCAGGCGCTACGGCGCTCTTTTCAGGTCGCCGCGGCGTGATCGACCGCCGACTCCCCTGACCAGGCTACGCACGTGCGGCTTGTGGCGCGTGCCAGACCATCCGACGGTGGCACGACCGTGATCCCAGTGCGGCCTCGCGAGAAGCACCACTGAGATCACGATCGCGCTACCGGACTAGGCTGGGTCGATCTCGCGAAGCGTGCCGTTCTCAACGTGGTAGACGAAGCCGCGAATCTTGTCGCGATGCGGCACGAACGGGCTGTTCTTGATGCGCACGATCGACTGGCGCACGTCGGCGTCGACATCGGGGAAGGCCTCAGCAGCCCACTCGGGACGCTGACCGGTCTCCTGCTCGATGCCCTGACGAAACTCGTCGTCCTTGAACGTCAGCATGCCGCAGTCGGTGTGATGAATCAGCACGATCTCGCTGGTGCCAAGCAGGCGCTGGGAGATAGCAAGCGAGCGAATCGCATCTGCCGTAGCGACGCCACCCGCGTTGCGGATGACGTGCACGTCGCCCTCCTCCAACCCGAGCACGCGCGCTGGGTCGAGACGAGCATCCATGCATGCGAGCACTGCAGTCTTGCGTGCCGGCGGCATCGGCAGATCGCCTTTGCTGAACGCGGCTGCGTAACTCTTGTTCGCTTCGAGAAACTCATCTGTGACTGTCATTATCAGACCCCTGTAAATTCGAATGCCTTATGGCATAAATCAGAATTACATATCCTGATGCGAATTACAAAGAGGTACTTCTGACCCGCACTTCTACCCTCGAAAAAGTCCAGCAGAGACCCACAGTCTTCAACGCTAGACCCGAAGGCTCCAGCACCTCTAATTGAGTGTCTTAGAGCAGGCCGTCAGGGAAGTAAATCGCGAGCTCACGCTCGGCCGATTCGACCGAATCCGACCCATGGATGATGTTCTCTCCCATCAACAGAGCAAGATCACCACGGATCGTGCCAGGAGCGGAATCGAGTGGGTTCGTCTTGCCCATCATGTCGCGAACCGTCAGCACGGCACCCTCGCCCTCGAGCGCCAAAGCCAAGATCGGACCAGATGTGATGAAGTCGACGAGCTCGCCAAAGAAGGGGCGCTCGGAGTGCTCAGCGTAATGCGTCTCAGCAGTGGCACGATCGAGCTGGATCAGGCGCACGCCGCGGAAGCGGAAGCCGCGACGCTCGAAGCGACCGACGATCTCGGCCATCAGGTTGCGGCGAACCGCATCGGGCTTGAGCAGTACGAGCGTGGTCTCCATCGTTCCCCTACCAGTGAGTCTGCGGGCCGCGGACGTCGCGACCACGCGTAATCATGCCGGTGGCGCGGGCGCCGAGGCGCAGTACGGGCAGACGCGCCAGGTTGGGTCGAGCGGTTTTTGGCACGTGGAGCACGCCTTCTTGAGCCGTCCCGAGCAGGCTGGACAGACGAGATAGTCCTCCTCGACATCGGCCTTGCAGTACGGACAGCGGTCTGCCCCGCCGAAGCGACGCTCCATCAGACGAATCTCGAGCTCGCGCTCGCGCACGTCGGCCAGGTACTCGGGCGGGCGCAGAAACAGATAGATAAAGGCGCCCACAAACGGAAACAGCAGGCCTGCCGCCACGGCCACGCCGATTAGGATCGGATCGGCCATCCTCCTGCGCGCATCCTTGTAGACCCAGAGCGCAAGCGCCAACCAGAGCAGCACGATCAGTAGGAGCCCGAGTCGTACGCCCGCACGGAAGGCACCCGAGTTGTAGACATCGAGCACGGGCTGCAACGGATTGGTGGCTGCGAGGGTGAACATCGAAGTTTGGCTGCAGTGTAGATTCGCTGCGGGTCGTTCGAAGTCCTTAGTCGCACGATTGATGCCAATCGTTCACCAGCGGCGATGAGGCGCGCTGCCCTGTAGCATCCACAGCGTGATTGGAAAGCCCAGCGTCGTCCTGTTTGCCGTGCTGCTCCTCGCCGCGCTGATTGGCGCGGCCTACGCCATCGGCTACGTCGCCGGGCGCCTGATTAGCTAGCGGGTCACGCTGGCAGAATCGCCCGGCGTCGTCAGGTGTGCCATGGAGCACTAGGGAGGACACCACAACCGCGCGGATGTAGTGTCCTCCCTGTCCAATGCGCCACGTGTCCTCCGAGCGGCCCGGCAGGGAGGACACTACATCCGCGCGGTTGTGGTGTCCTCCCTGCAACGCGAGTGGACCTGGATTGCGCTCTGTTGGGTGTCGAGCTTGGGTGCCGACTAGGTGTCGAGCGCGGCGAGCAGGGTCAGGGAGCCGGCGATTACGACTGCGCCAGCGGAACCTGTGCGGAAGCGAGCGCGGGTGAGCGCGGCCTCCGGGTCGGGCACGACCTCGACCTCGAGGCCATGTGCCGCGCAGGCCGCCATCAAATCCTTGGCAGGCAAGGCGCGTTCCGAATCGGTGGCCGTGGCGATGACCACGTCGAGCGACCTCGCCAGCGCGGCGACGAAGCCATCGGCGTCTTTGTCGGCGAGCAGCGCGATCACGCCCACCACCGGCTTGGCTCCGCGCGTCGCGCGGGCCAGCTCGCCCGCCAGCGCTCGGGCGCCATCGGGGTTGTGCGCCGCATCGCGGATCACCAGCGGATAGCGACCGACGATTTCGAGGCGACCCGGCACGACGACCTTGGCGATCGCCTCCATCGCCGGACGCACCTTGAAGCCTTCACCGACAAGCGCCGCTGCAGCACCAAGTGCCAGCATCGCGTTGCCACGTTGGAAACTACCGGCCGCCACCAGATCGGGCAGCTCGTCATCGAGCATGCCCGGCGCTACGAGCATCGCGCGAGCAACCCCGTGTTCGGCCGCGAGCGCCTCAATCGTCGGGCGAATCTCGTCGTCCATGCCGCCCGCGATCAAGACGGCCCCTGGACGCAGGACAGCGAGCTTCTCGGCCGCAATCAACTCGCGCGTGTCGCCAAGGTGTTCGGTGTGCTCGAGCGCGACGCCGGTCAGGACGACCACCGCAGCACTGAGCACGTTCGTCGCATCGAGCCGACCACCCAGACCAGCCTCGATGACGGCAACCTCGACACCCGCAGTTCGCATTGCCAGGAAGGCGCCCGCCGTCAAGACCTCAAACTGGGTACAGGCTCCGCCGCGCGCTTCGTCGACTTGCTGCGCTGCCGCCTCGGCTGCCTCGATCGCCTCAGCGAAGGCCTCGGCAGCAAGCGGTGCCGGCAGACGGCGCGGCTCGGCAATCAGCACGCGCTCGTGCCAGCCGGTGATGTGCGGCGACAGGTAGGCACCGACCTTCGCTCCCTGCGCAGCCAAGGCTGCCGCCGCGAACCGCGTCGTCGATGACTTGCCGTTAGTGCCGACGACATGAATCGCCGCAAACGACCGCTGGGGATTGTCGAGCACCTCCAGGATCGCCTCGATCCGCTCCAACCCAAGCTCCATGCCAAACATGGTTCGAGTCTGCAAGATCTCGCCCGCGCGATCCATCGCGACTAGCCCGCGTCCAGCGCAGCCAGCTGCGCCTCGAGTTCGGCGGCATCGCGGGCAAAGCGCTCACTGCGCTCCCGCTCCTCCTCGACAACCTCAGCAGGCGCACGCTCGACGAACTTCGCGTTGCCCAACTTCGCCTCGGCCTTCTTGTGCTCGGCAAGCGCCTCCTCGCGACGCTTCGCCAGCCGATCGCGCAGCTTGCCCGCCAGGCCATCGCCCTGGATATGCAAAGTCGCCGCGCCTGCGGGGAGTGGCACCGCTGGACCAGCCGCTGCCGTCTCGACCAGTTGAATCGCGCCGAGCGCGGCCAACAAGGCAGACTCGCCGCGTACGGCATCGGCATCACCGGTGATCGTCGCGACCAGCTCGGCGCGTGGACTCAGCTCGGCGTCTTGACGCAGTCGCCGAACGCCGGTGACGGCCTGAATCACAGCCGCGACAGTCGTGGCTGCCGAGGCATCGCGCGGAATGCCGTCCGTGGTGGGGAACTCCGACCACGCCAACAGTCCCGTGCGGGCGGGCAGGAACGACCACAGCTCCTCCGTGACAAACGGGCACATCGGATGCAAGAGGCCCAGCGTGCGTTCGATCACAAACAGCGCCGTCTCGGACGCCGCACGCTTCGACGCAACATCGTCGCCATAGAGGCGCGCCTTGATCGCCTCGAGGTACCAATCGCAGAATTCGTTCCAAATGAAGGCATAGAGCGTCTTGGTGGCTGCCGAGAACTGGAAGTCTTCGTAGCCGGCCGTAACGTCGTCGATCGTCTGCGCCAAGCGATCGAGGATCCAGCGGTCGACGGCTTCGAGACCATTCGGAGTCGGCAGCGCCTCGGGATCCGCATTGAGCAGCACGAGGCGACTGGCGTTCCAGAGCTTGTTCGCCAGACCGCGCCCCTCGTCGATCATGCCCTCGGCAAAGCGCACATCCTGCGTCGAGCACATCTTCAAGAGTCCGTAACGCGTGGCGTCGGCGCCGTACTGGTCGATCAAATCAAGCGGATCAACGCCCGTGCCGAGCGACTTCGACATGCGTCGACCGTCAGCCGCTTGGATCGTCGAATTGATGTACACGTCGGTAAACGGCAGACCGTCGGCAAAGGCGATGCCGGTCATGATCATCCGCGCAACCCAGAGGTTGATGATGTCGCGACCCGTAACGAGCACGTTGCCCGGGTACCACTTCGCAAGCTCGGGCGTCTGCTCGGGCCAGCCGAGCGTGGCGTACGGCCACAGCGCCGACGAGAACCAGGTATCGAGCACGTCGGTCGACTGCTCCCAACCCTCGCCCGCTGGGCGCTCAACCTGCACGACATGCGAGCCGTCGGGGGCAAACCAAACCGGCAAGCGATGGCCCCACCACAGCTGGCGCGAGACGCACCAGGACGAATCTGCTCCATCCAATCGAGGTAGATCTTCTCCATCCGCTCGGGATGAAACCGCACCTCGCGCGACTTGACGACGTCGATCGCCGGCTTGGCCAACTCGTCCATTCGACAGAACCACTGCAGCGAGATCAGCGGCTCGATGCGAGCACCAGAGCGCTGACAGAAGCCGACCGAGTGCCGGTACGGAGTCTCCTCGCGCAGCGCGCCACTCTCGCGCAGGTGCTCGACGGCGCGCTCGTGTCCCTCGTCGGCCGTCAGCCCCTCCCACTCGGGCATCAGGTCGGTCAGCTTGCCATCGAGACCGATCGCCGAGAGCGCCTCGAGGCCATGATCCTTGCCGATCTCGAAGTCGATTGGGTCGTGGCCAGGCGTGATCTTGAGCGCACCCGTACCGAACTCGATCTCGACGCGCTCGTCCGCAATGATCGGGATCTTGCGACCGACCATCGGGACAATCGCGAACTTGCCAAGCATCGCCGCGTAGCGCGGATCGTCGGGATGCACTGCGATCGCGACGTCGGCGAGAATCGTGACGGGACGCACCGTGGCGATCGTGATCTCGCCACCGCCCTCGACCGCGTAGGCGACCTCATAAAGCGCGTCGTTGACATCCTTGTGCTCGACCTCAAGGTCCGAAATCGCTGTGGCGAGCGGGACGCTCCAGTTGACGAGGTAGTTGTCGCGATAGATGTAGCCACGGCTGTGCAACTCGACGAAGACGTCCTGCACGGCCAGCGCGTAGTCGTCGTCCATCGTAAAGCGCTCGCGCGAGTAGTCCATCGAGGCGCCGAGGCGCTTGTACTGCTCGATGATCGTGGAGCCGGTCGCCTCTTTCCACGCCCAGACGCGCTCGATAAAGGCGTCGCGTCCAAGGTCGTGGCGGGTCTTGCCTTCGGCGGCGAGACCACGCTCGACGACCATCTGCGTGGCGATGCCCGCATGGTCTGTTCCTGCCTGCCAGAGGACGTTGCGTCCCTGCATGCGACGCCAGCGAATCAGCAGGTCTTGCACAGCTCCATTGAGCGCGTGGCCCATGTGCAACGAGCCCGTCACATTCGGCGGCGGCAAGGCGATGCAGTACGGCTCGCCGGGAGCACTCGGGTCGGCCGTAAAGACGTTGGCCTCAGCCCAACCCGCAAAGACCCGCCCCTCAACTTCGGCGGCCTCGTAGCGCGTGCGCTCTTCTAGTTCTGCTCGACGATCCATAGCTTTGAGAGTGTAACGAGGCGGTGCTGATTGCCCCTCCGCCCCCCACGGGGTGCCGAACACCCTGTACCCTGATTAGCGAGTCAGGAGATATCCCCCATGCGCCGTATTGCCTTCGTCCTATTCGCCATCGCCCTGCTCGGCATTCTTGCCGCCTGCGGTGGTGGAACATCGACCACGCCCGGCGCCGCCACAGGCGACGGCAGCAACACGAGTGACGCTGCCGCTCCCATCAAGGAAGGCGGCATCCTCCGCGTCGGCTACACCGACCCGCCGGATGGCATCAATCCCTTCGTTGGCACGAACCAGGTCTCCTACATCATCTTCCAAGAGACGTACCCTGCGCTCGTCCAGTACGACGAAAACTTCAAGCTCGTCGGCGACTGGGCCGAATCGTGGACCATCTCGCCCGACGGCAAGGTCTACACGTTCAAAGTCAAGCCGGGCAAGTGGTCGGACGGCACGCCACTGACAGCCAAAGACGCGGAGTGGACTGGCAACACCGTCCTCAAGTACGCCGACGTCTCGACCGGTCTGATGGCGGGCTACATCAACTACGCCACGAGCTTTAAGGCGATCGACGACAGCACGCTCGAGATCACCTACTCCACCGCGGTCTCCAATGCGCTCGCCAACCTCCAGCCGTTCTACATCCTGCCCAAGCACGTCTTCGAGCAGCATCTCGGCAACAATGGCAAAGAGCTCAAGCAGTGGGATATGAAGGCCGAAGGCGAACTCGTCGGCGGCGGCCCCTTCTTCGTCAAGGGCTATGACGAGCAGGGCACCACTCTGCTGGAGCGCAACCCTGGCTACTACGGTCCGAAGCCGCACCTCGACGCGGTCGGGATCACCGTCTACCAAAACCCTGATGCGATGGTCAGCGCCTTCAAGGCCGGCGAGATCGACTCGATGGACAAGGTGCCCGTCACTCTCGTCAAGCAACTCGAGGCGGATCCCGGCGTGCAGATTCGCAGCGAAGCCGTTCCCGACGTGATCAACATTGGCTTCAACTCGAACCCGAAGAAGACCAATAAGCGCGAACTGCTCGACATCCGCGTCAAGCAGGCGATGGCCCATGCCGTCGATCGCGACCGCATCATCGAGACCGTCTACAACGGCTACGCCATGCCCGCCGCGAGCATCCTGACACCGATCGCTGGCGATTTTCTCAATCCGAACGTCAAGCCCGAGGTCTACGACATCGCGCTCGCCAATTCGATCCTCGACGAGGCAGGCTACGCCATGGGCGCAGACGGCATCCGTCAAACCCCAGAGGGCACGGCGATGAGTTACGAGGTGATCATGCCGATGGACATTCAGGGACAACAGCGCAAGTTCGACATCCTCCAAGAGGACTGGCGGAAGATTGGAATTGAGGTGACGGCTCGACCGATGGACGGGTCGGCCGCAGGCGCCGCGATGATGGCGCCCGACGGGAAGTACCTCGACTTCGACATCCACATGTGGTCGTGGCTCGGCTACATCGACCCCGACTTCATGCTGATGACAGTGATGTGCGACCAGCTAGGCAACTGGTCCGACGTCGCCTACTGCAACCCCGAGTACGACAAGCTCTACAAAGAGCAGGGCGCCGAGATGGACCCCGTCAAGCGCCAAGCAATCGTCTGGGAGATGCAGGAGATCCTGCAGCGCGACCACCCCTACATCTTTATTGCCCAGTCGGAATTCGCCCGCGCCTTCCAAAAGAACTGGGGTGGGCTGACTCCCGTCTATCTGCTCTACGTATCGAAGATTCCGTGGGACACGATTCACCAGACGGGGTAGGCGCGACGTCGCTTGACCGACTAGGTCGAGCGACTTAGAGCAACGAGCGTTCGAGACGATCGAGCCAGTCGCGCACGAGCGCGCCAAACAGCGCTGGGCGTTCAATGCGACCGATGTGGTGACCACCAAGGTCGAGCGTCGCGAACGTCCCGCGGGGAAACTCGGGCGCTAACGATTGCTGCGCACGCCACCCCACCGTCGCGTCCTGCCGACCAGTCACCACAAGGCTAGGCCCGACGAACGGCGCTTGCGGCTCCCCCGCCCGTCCCTGATGCACGTAGTGCTGGTCGAGCCGTGCCAAGAAGTCGCGATCACAGGCCCGATAGCCGGGCATGTCATACGCGCGGATCTCGTCGAGCATGCGCTGCTCGTGCACGACGAGTCCCTCGGGAATCCACGCCTCATCGGCGGCGAGATCGTGAAAGAGCGACGCGTCTGGGTAGAGCGTGACGGGCTCGGGTAGATCGCGCGAATTGTCTACATCGGGCAGGTCGGGGACAAGCAGTGCAGCACCCAACAGTCGCTCCGGGATCGTCCGCACCAGCCCGAGTGTGAGATAGCCACCGTACGAGTTGCCCGCCACCGCAAAGGGCTCCTCGCCGATCACCTCGTCGGCGATGGCCGTCACAATCTCCAGCATCTGCTCCTGGTTCTGCAACCAGTCGGGCGCTGGCGTCGTGCCGTGGCCCGGCAGGTCGAAGTAGATCCTTCGCCAGCCCGCCTGCTCGGCCACAAGCGCATCAAGGTCCGCCGCGAGGTACGCGTGATCGGCCGACCAACCATGCAGCATCAAGAGCGGCCGCCCCTCCCCACGCACGTGGATGTCGATTGGAATTCCCTGCACCTCGATCCGCATCGCCACCCCCACTCGTCGTCGCGTCCGTTTCTACCTGCCACGCGTCGATACTCTAGTATCGCCTGTAGAGGAGCACACAATGAAAACTGGTAGACCCTTCGTAATCATTCTTGGGCTCATCGCCCTTCTGCTGGCCGGCTGTGGCAGCGGCGTCTCGACGACGCCTGGCAACGACACGACCCAGAGCACAGGTGTGCTCACGGGCAGCACCGATGAGCGACCGGTCGTCGAGGGCGGCATCCTCCGCTTCGGCACCACAATCGGCCCCGACACGCTCAACCCCTTCACCTCGGTGACGGGTACCGCCGCGCTCTTCCCGCAGATCTATCCGACGCTCGTCCAATCCGACGATAACCTCGAATCCACGGGCGACTGGGCCGAATCATGGACCGTCTCGCCCGACGGCAAGGTCTACACCTTCACGCTCAAGGCCGGCGGCGAGTGGTCGGACGGCACGCCGCTGACCGCAGCCGATGCCGCCTATACCGGCAATCTGATCATCAAGTACGCGGCTGGCCCGACGGCGGTGCTCGCACCGTCGTTGGCTCATGCCGTGCGACTCGATGCCCCCGACGACACGACGCTCGTGATCACCTACGACGCTCCCGTCGCAACCGCGCTCGACCAGCTGGAATGGTTCTACGTCATGCCGCAGCACGTACTCGAGCCGTTGGCGGCAAACGATGCCAAAGACCTCAAGAAGTGGGCACCAGGACGCTCGCTCCCAATCGTCGGCGGTGGCTCGTTCTACGTGACGGCCTACGACAACAAGGGCACAACGATCCTGACGCGTAACCCCGGCTTCTACGGCCAGCAGCCCCACGTTGAGGCTGTCGGTTGGACGGTCTATCAGAGCGCCGACGCCATGCTTGCGGCCCTTAATGCCGGCCAACTCGACGCGGTTGACACGGTTCCGGCGACGCTGGCCAAGCAGTATCAAGCGAACCCGAACATCCAACTCGTGATTGGCGAGCCATCGACGCTCTACTACCTCGCCTTCAACTCGAATCCGGACAAGCCCAAGCGCCGAGAGCTGTTGGATCCTGTCGTGCGTGAGGCACTCGCCCATGGTGTCGATCGGCAGAAGATCATCGATATCGTCTTCGACGGCTTTGCAGAGCCTGGCGCCTCAATCATCACGCCACTGTCGAGGGCCTACCACGATCCCAGCATCACACCCGAGGCCTACGATCTTGCCCTGGGTAACGAGCTGCTCGATAAGGCGGGCTATGCGCGCGGCGCAGACGGTATTCGCATGACACCGTCGGGCGACCGCATGGAGTACGAGGTGATCGTGCCGCAGGACATCAACGGGATCGATCGCGAGTTCGAGATCATCAAGACGGGCTGGGCCGAGCTCGGAGTCAGCATCGTGCAGAAATCGCTCGACGCGGGCGCAGCCTGGAGCGCGGTCACCGCCCCCGACTCGAAGTACCTCGATTTCGACATCGTGATGTGGACTTGGACAGCCTATGCCGATCCGGACTTCATGTTGTCGGTGCCGACCTGCGCCCAGTACGGCGGCTGGAACGATACGGGCTACTGCAACCCCGCCTATGACAAGCTCTACGCTGAACAGGGCACCGCTATCGACCCGGCAAAACGACAGGCGCTCGTCTGGGAGATGCAGCAGATTCTCGATCAGGACAAGCCCTACATCTGGACAGCGCGTCAACAGGTGCTCTACGCCTACGGAAGCAACTGGGGCGGCCTCAGCAGCCCGACGCTCTCGGAGACCAAATCGCCGTGGATCAACATCTACCGCACGGAGTAGTGGTAGGCACGTAGTACGAGCGGACGCGCAACCGAGACCCATCCACGCGCGATCCAGGTCCGCTCGTGTGGCAGGGAGGACACACATCCGCGCGGTTGTCATGTCCTCCTGGATCCAGCATCACCGTTGATCGAGGGAGGACATGACAACCGCGCGGATGTGGTGTCCTCCCTGCACCAACGCTCCAAAGCTGACCACGGCTCGTCGAGCCTGAAAGCCAACCGTTAGGCGAGCGGTGGGCCTGCGACCTTGACGCGCAGGCGCGACATTGGCGGGTCGGTGTAGGCGAGCGAAACCTCGTCGATGCGGATCGTCTCGAGCCGAGCAGGGTCGGCGCCAGCGAGCAGTGCGCGGGCCGCCGCGTCGCTCCGCACCGCCTCGATGCCGGCCTCACGATCGAGACCAAGGTTGAGGACGTGCTCGGCATCGCCACTGACCAGACCGACGGCGGCACCGATCGCGTTGGCGACATCGAAATCCGCTGGTCGCAGCAGCTCGCTGGCGCCCGCCAACGTGGCAGGCAAAATCGCACTACCACCGCCGACGAGGACGACGGGAACGTCGCCGCGGGACAGTTTCATGCGATCGATTGCGTCGGCGACCAGCAGATCTGCCGAGGCCAAGACCTCGGGCCACGCAGCATCGCCGAGCAGACCCGCGTCGCCCATCGCCGCGCGACCTGCTGCCACGGCGCAGTCCGACATCGTCAAAATCTGGCCACCAAACACCCGCGCCTGCTCGAGCAGGCGATAGCCGACGCTCTCTGGTCCAAGCTCGCCCGCCGAACCAATAATCGTGCCGCCGCCGAGCGCAACCGAGACAACGTCCGGCATCCGAAAGTTCGTCTGCACACCGCCAAGCTCGACACCGAAGGCCGACTCGCGGGGGAAGCCCTGCGCGAGCGCACCCACGTCCGTGCTCGTACCACCAACGTCGATCACCAGTGCGTCCGTCAGCCCCGTCAAGACGCCAGCCCCACGAATCGAGTTAGAGGCACCGCCGCCGATCGTCAGCACCGGTAAGGCGCGGGCCTGCTCGACGCTCATCAGCGTGCCATCGTTCTGCGTCAGATACGGGGTACCGACAATGCCGTGCGTCGCGAGGGCGGCGACAAACGCGTCGATCACGCCCCCGACGATGCCTCCTAGCGAGGCGTTGAGGATCGCGGCGTTCTCGCGCTCGAGCAAGCCAATGCCCCCGACCTGATGTCCGAGCGAGACGGGCATCTCTGGCCCGAGCACTTCGCGCACTAACGCTGCGGCCTCGAGCTCTTGCACCGGATCTTGCAGCGAGAACGAGCCAGCAATCGCGATACCGTCGACGCCCGCGCACTGCGCAAGCACGCCGCGCACCTCGGCCACATCGAGCGGGTGTACACGTCCATCGATCTCGACACCGCCGCGCACGATCCAAGAACCACCGTCAACGGCCGCGCGCAAATCCTCCGGCCAACCGGCGAACGGCTGCACCGACTGCGTGGCGGGACCAGCCAGTCGGAGCACCGCCACTCGGCCGAGCTCGCGGCGGCGGAGAATTGCGTTGAGTGCGTGCGTCGTGCCAAGCGATACCGTCGAAATCTCGTTTGCGTGCGCGCCAACAACTGCGCCGAGCGCCTTCGTGATGCCATCGATTGGGTCCTCTGTGGTCGGCGTCTTCGTGCGAGCGAGCAGTGCGCCCGCAGCACCAAGCAGCACGGCGTCGGTGTTCGTGCCACCAACGTCGATGCCAATTCGCAGCGCGCTCACAGGCCGGCCTCTTCGATCGGAACCCAGGGACCGTCATACCCAAAGCGCTCTGGTCCAGCAATCTCGAGCCCGCGTGGCGTCCGCCAGACATCGGCACACGGCATGCCAATCACCGTCACGCGCTGGCCATAGCGAATGCGTTCAGTCGAAATCGCCTCGCCCGTACCCGCATCAACAATGGTGATCAGATCCGGCGTGCACGCAATCGTGCGTCCGCTCTCGGAGGCGATCAGGTTCTCGTTCTGAACCTGGATCGAGACGACGCGTTCGGCATCCACGCCCGTCCCCTCCACCGTCACCACGCCACGCGCAAAACCGCCGCTCGTCAGGCGCTCAACGTCGACAACCTTGCCCGTCACCAACCGACGACCACCGGCTACTGCGAGTACTCCATCCACGCCATCGCGCTCCAAGGCTTCGCCAATCGCCAAGGCCAACGAGACCGTGTCGGGAATCGTCGCCTCTGGCACCGTGGCGGCATCCATCGGGTGGTCTGCCCCGGCGATTACCCCGCCGCTAACAAGTACGAGGTGACGAGCAATGCGCTCATGCCAGAGCGCGTCGATCGGATGCGTAGTCATCACGTTGCCGCGCTCGTCGGCGAAGAAGGCGGGCGCAGGAGAGACACCCGCAATATGCATCGTGCACATGTCTCCCTCGGGAAACGCGCGCCCCATGCCGTCGGCATCGATCAGCGGCAATCCCATACGTGCACACCACGAGACGAGCTGCACGCCATTGCCGCCACCAATCTCGGACGCCATCAGCGCCGAGACAGGCCGTTTGAACCAACCCTCGGCGGCCTCGCAGAGCAGCCGACCTTCATCGCCCGAATCGAACTTCTCGATGCAGACCGTCGGCGCACCCCAGCCACCGACCGGTAAGACCAAGGCATCGCCAGCGAGATCCTCGGCTCGGATCACCGTGACAGGCCCACACTCAGCAATCGCAGCCTGCGCGATCATCAGCGGAATCCGAATATCGCCACCCCCACCGGTACCAAGCACAGCGCAGCCGTGGGCGTAGCGCGCAATGTTGCCGAGGTCGAGTTGCACCGTCAACGATTCTCGCACACCCGTTTGGTCAGCGCGGATTCGCAGGCAATAGGTGACAGCGCCTGACCGTACGGTTAGACTCTTGGTGACTCCGGGAGGGAGAGCACCATGAGGAAGCTACTCGTAGGCATCATCTTGTTGGTCACTGTCGCACTGCTCGCGGCCTGTGGCGGCGGCGAATCGACCACACCTGGTGGTGGTGGAGACAGTGCAACAACGGGTGGCGCAGAGACTGCAGCCATCAAGGAAGGCGGCATCTTTCGTATTGGCACGACCTCGAATCCCGACTCGATCAACCCGTTCGTCGGCTTCTCCGCGCTCTCGTACATCCTCTGGACCGAGACCTACCCGACGCTTGTCCAGTACGACGCCGACTACAAGATCACGGGCGACTGGGCCGACTCGTGGACCACCTCGAGCGACGGCAAGGTCTGGACCTTCAAGGTCAAGCCCAACGGCAAGTGGTCCGACGGTAAGCCGATCACGGCTGCCGACGCTGCCTTTACTGGCAACCTCGTGATCAAGTACGGCGAGGGACCTGCCGCAATGATGGCGCCGTTCATCTCGCATTCGACCAACTTCGAGGCGCCCGACGCGACGACGCTCGTGATCACCTACGACAAGGCCGTCGCAAACGTCCTGCCACAACTGCAGCAGTTCTTCGTCCTGCCGCAACACGTGGTTGAGCCGATGATTGGCGCTAACGGCAAGGGTCTCAAGAAGTGGGATCCGATGGCGGACGGCGCGCAGGTCGGTGGCGGCGCCTTCTACGTCAAGACCTTCGAGAAGAAGGGCACGACGATCCTCGAAAAAAA
>CAXNKU010000012.1:0-47110 GCA_964203045.1 Gaiellales bacterium | reverse complement strand
GTGTGCATCCGAGCCCAGTGCCGTATGCCGACGTCGTCACGTCGACGGTCCACAAGTCGCTGGCCGGTCCCCGTGCGGGCTTCATCCTCTGCAAGGAAGAGTGGCAGAAGAAGATCGATTCGGGTCTCTTCCCGGGACTGCAGGGCGGACCGCTCTGCCATGGCGTAGCCGGCAAGGCCGTCGCCTTCGGCATCGCTGCGACGCCAGCCTTCAAGCAGTACCAGAAGCAGATCTGCCTCAACGCTCAGGCGCTCGCCGAGGGCCTGCTCGGCACCGGTAACCGGCTGGTCTCCGGCGGCACCGACACGCACCTCGTGTTGCTCGATCTGCAAGAGGCGGCGTTCTCGGGCAAGGAACTCGAGGATCGCCTGCACTCGATGAGCGTGACGGTCAATCGCAACTCGATTCCGTTCGACCCGCGACCCGCAATGCAGACCAGCGGCGTGCGCATCGGCACACCTGCAGCCACCATGCGCGGTCTCGAAACGAGGCCGATTTCCTCAACGTCGGCCGCATCATCGGTTCGGCCGTCGCCGAAGATGCCGATCTCGACCTGCTTCGCGGCGAGGTTGAGTCGATCCTCGCGCGCCACCCGCTCTACGCGGGTATGCGCGGCTTTAGTTCGATCCGCGCTGGTTGAGTTAGCGCCACGGCTGCCGGTTGGCCGTTGATTCCGTAAGGGGTCAGGCACGATCTGGACGTTTGATGACGAGCTAGCTCGTCTAACAAGTGTCCAGATCGTGCCGATCAATTTGGCTTAGCTCGAGCTTTGCATAGGGGCCTGACCCCAAAGCAAAGCTGATCCGCCTACTCCGCAGGTACCCTGAGTACGTGGTACCCGACTCGCTCTCTCGACTGGTCGTCGCCCCGTCGGCGATCTATGCGCTGCTGATTGCCGCCGTCATCACGTTCGCGCTGACGCCCGTGGCGATGCGCGCGGCGTGGCGGCTCGGCGTGGTCGATCGGCCCGGTGGGCGCCGCATCCACGACCGGCCAATTCCCTTGCTCGGAGGGGTCGCGATCTTGGCTGGCATCGTCGTCGCAGTGCTGCCAAACCTCGACGTTGATCGGCGCTACGCCAGCATCCTGATCGGCGCCGGCCTGATCTGCCTGCTCGGAGTCATCGACGATCGCTTTGGCATCCCGCCGCTGCCGAAGCTGCTGGGCCAGATTGCCTGCGCAGCGATCCCAGTCGCGACGGGGATGACGATCGACTCGATCACGATTCCGTTGATCGAGCCGAGCACCGTCTCGTTTGGCGTGCTGGCCTATCCGTTGACGATCATCTTCATCGTCGCCGTCGCGAATGTCGTCAACCTCGCCGATGGCATGGACGGACTGGCGGCAGGCGTCTGTGGAATCAGCGCCTTGACGTTCGCGATCCTCGCGCTCTCGCTCGGCCGCATCTCGGCGGGCGTGATGGCAGCCGCAGTAGCCGGTGCGTGCCTTGGCTTCCTGCCCTGGAACTTCAATCCAGCCAAGGTCTTCATGGGCGATTCGGGCGCACTCGTGCTTGGCTTCCTGCTGGCCTGCGTGTCGATCCAGGGCGTCATGAAGACCGCGGCTGCTCTGTCGCACTCGTGTTCCCGCTCGTCGTCCTGCTCGTGCCGATTCTCGATACCTCGTTCGTGATCCTCAAGCGCCTCAAGTCGGGGCAATCGATCGCGAGTGCCGACAAGAATCATTTCCATCATCGGCTGCTCCGAGTGGGGTACACGCAGCGGCAGGCGGTCGGCCTCCTCTACGCCTGGTCGGCCGTGCTGGCGGCATTCGCGCTCGCCATCAGGCTCTTCCCGTACCGCACTGAGGGCACCTGGAATCTGTGGCCGACGATTGGTCTGACGCTGTTCGGACTGATCGCGTTGTTCGTGACGTACTACGTTGTCGTCGCGCTGGAGATCATTAAGTACGGCCACTTGCGGAGGATCGGGTTGCTTCGCCGTTCGACTGCGACAGACGAGACGCCGTTGCCACGGCCGTCGCTCCGTCGTCGCTCACGCGCCTAACTGACGCCGGGGAGACGATTGCCGGAACCATCCCTGCTAGGTTTCCTCTCGCCCGAGTTCGGGCACGACAGAAGACCGGGAGGTCATCATCGCCGGCACGGGAAGCAACGGGGGAGCAGACGCCTCGGGCCTCGCAGCCGGCATGACGATTATCGCGGGCATTCTGTTGGGAGGAGGCGTCGGTGCAGCCGTCGGTTACCTCACTGATCATCTCGCCGGCGGCATCATGGTCGGCAGTTCGATCGGGCTCGTGCTCGGCTTCTACCTGCTCTACATCCAATACTTCAAACCACGATGACTCTGAGCCCCACCCGTCGCCGCGTCGCCCTTGGTCTCCGCTTTGCAGCGGTTGTGCCGTGTCTGATCGCGCTGCCCGTGTTCTACCTCGCTGGCTGGTCGCTGTGGGCGTGGGGATTGTCGGCAGCGCTGTTGCTCGCGAACATCGCGATCGCCTTCGGCTCCGACTGGTTTTCGCATGGCCGTACGCAGGTGATGGCCGTGGGTATTGTCGGTCTCAGCCTGATTTCTCGGGCTTGGTTGACCTTCGGTGCGCTCTTCATTATCGCCTGGACTGTGGACCGCGAAGTGGGTGTCGCCGCCGCCGGAGCGTTCCTCGTTTACTTTACCGTGGACATGGTCGCTCGCTCGATAAGCCACGTACTTCTCCGCGGTGACGCGACGCATTCCGACCCGACGCCGGAGGCCTCGGTATGACCCGCCGTCTCGGCTTCCTGTTCGCTGCGTTGATCGGCATCCTCGCGTTGCCGACCTCGGCCCTTGCGGCCGCCGAAACGAACTTCCAGCCCGTCCAGGAGTTCATCAACGAATACTGGACCTCGGTCACGCTCGGGCCGCTCGAGATGGGTATTTCGAAGCTCGTGGTCTATCTCTGGCTCGGCATGCTGGTCTCCGTCGTGCTGACGCTCTGGATCGTGCGTGGCGGTCTCCGCACGCAGCCGGGTCGCACCCAGACGGTGGTCGAGTTGCTCTACACCTTCTCCGAGACGAACATCGGCCAGTCGACGCTACCGAAGGCGGCCTTTGCGCGCTGGTTCCCGTATGTCGCCTCGCTGTTCGTGTTCATCTGGACGCTGAACATGATTAGCTTCATTCCGCTGCCGCTCGACACGCACAATCCGCTGTGGGGCCCGATCCCTGGCCTGACGATTTACGCGGCCACGTCGAACCTTTCGGTGACGCTGACGTTGACGGTGATGACGATCGGCATCTCGCACTTTGAGGGCATCCGCGCCAATGGCGTCGTCGCCTACTTCCGTAGTTGGGTGCCGCCATGCCCACCGGCGCTGAAGCCCGTTCTGATCATTCTCGAGGTGCTGTCTCAGGTGCTGCGCGTGATTTCGCTCAGCGTCCGGCTCTTCGCCAACATGCTCGCGGGCCATCTGCTGATCATCATGTGCATCGGCTTTGTCATCCTGCTCGGCAAACTGTTCGTCGCACCGATCGCAATTCCGATCGCTGTTGTGTTCTATATCTTTGAGTGGGGCCTGGTTGCGTCGCTTCAGGCCTATATTTTTGCGATGCTCTCAGGCATCTACATCGGCTCGGCTATCGAGCCTCACCACTAACGCCCGTTTAACCAGGAGGATCACGTCACATGGCACTTACCGATCAGGGACTCGTCGACGCTGCAAAGGCGATCGCACTAGGTCTCGGCACTGGCTTCGGCGCAATCGGCCCCGGCGTGGGCGTGGGTTACTTGATCGGTAAGACGATCGAGGGCGTTTCCCGCCAGCCCGAGATGCGCAGCGACCTTCAGGGCATGATGTTCCTGGGTCTGGCCCTCACCGAGGCCATCACGTTCTATGCCCTCCTCATGAGTTTCGTCGCGTTCTTCATCGCCTGATCTGATGCAGTCGCTGACTCTTGCAGAAGCGGGTGGAGCTGGGCTGATTCAGCCTGAGCTCGGCCTTAGCCTATGGACGCTGATTACGTTCTTGATCGTCCTGTTCATCCTGAAGAAGTACGCCTTCGGACGGATTGCTGGACTGCTTGACGAGCGCCGTGAGGCGGTTCGTGCAAACTTGGCAGCGGCCGAGGGCTCCCGCGAGGAGGCCGAGAGCCTGCTCGCGGAGTACAAGGCTCAGCTCGCCGCGTCGAAGCACGAGGCAACCGAGATTCTCGATCGAGCCCGGGCTACGGCAGCCGAGCAGCAGCGACAGCTGGTCGAGGAGATTGCAGCCGAGCGCGAGCGCGGTATTGCTGCTGCCCAGCAGGCAATTGCGGCGGAGACGCAGCAGTCGCTCGATCGCATCAAGATGGAAATTGCTGATCTCACGTTGCTTGCGACCGAGAAAGTGCTCGGTCACGCGCTCGATGAGAAGGAGCAGAAGCGACTTGTGGAGGAGGCGCTTGCGGGCGTTGACTTCTCGGCGCTGCACGGAGGCTCCAACTAAGCGTGAGCATCGCTACCCCGTATGCCACGGCGCTGTATAGCGCTGCGACCGAGGCCAAGCGCCTGCGTGAGGTCGATGCCGATCTCGCTGCGGTCGCGCGTGCCGTGCGGGAGAACGCTGCGCTGTCGCGCACGTTGGCTAATCCGGCGATCTCGCGTGACGCGAAGACTCGCGTCTTCGCTGCCCTCTGTAAGGGTGGCGATCCCCTGGTTGTCCGTTTTCTCGAGGTTCTGCAGGATCATCGCCGACTCGGCGCCCTGCTCGAGATCCAGGGTGCGTTCGCCGACCGCGTGCGCCTCGCCCAGAACGAACTGGCTGTCGAATTGACGACAGCGGTTGCTATTGATGACAAGACGGCCGACAAGGTTCAGAAGCAGCTTGCTGCTGCCACTGGACTGGCCGTCACCATGGATCGCACTGTCGATCCGAGCATTCTGGGTGGCGTGGTCCTTCGGGTCCGCGACCGCCTTGTCGACGCCTCGTTGCGTCGTCGCCTTGACCTTCTCGGCCGCGACCTGCGTGCCGCCCGCATCCCCACCGTCTGACGGAGAAAAACGTGAAGCTGAGCCCCGACGAGATCGCATCCATCCTCAAGGACCAGATCAGTGGTTTCGAGGACACCGCCGATGTCGAGGAAATCGGCACCGTCATCCAGGTTGGCGACGGCATTGCCCGCGTCTACGGCCTCGAGCGCTGCATTGCCCTCGAGATGCTGGAGTTGCCGCATGGTGTGACCGGCCTCGCCCTCAACCTCGAGGAGTCCAACGTCGCCGTTGTGCTGTTCGGTGAGTGGCAGAAGATTCGCGAGGGCGATACCGTCCGACGCACCGGCAAGGTGATGAGCATTCCCGTCGGCGAAGCGCTGATTGGTCGCGTCGTCAATCCGCTTGGTGTACCGATTGACGGTGGCCCTGCCATCGAGACGACCGAGCAGCGTGCCCTGGAGTTCAAGGCGCCTGGTGTGGTCGATCGTCAGCCCGTGAAGGAGCCACTGCAGACTGGTCTGAAGGCGCTTGACGCCCTCGTGCCGATTGGTCGTGGCCAGCGCGAACTGATCATTGGTGACCGTCAGACAGGCAAGACCGCTGTTGCGATCGACGCGATCATCAATCAGAAGGACTCCGGCGTGATCTGCGTCTACGTCGCGGTTGGCCAGAAGGCCTCGACCGTTGCGCAGGTCGTCGAGAAGCTCCGCGAGCACGGCGCCATGGAGTACACGATTGTGGTTGCTGCGAACGCCTCTGAGGCCGCACCGATCAAGTACATCGCTCCGTATGCCGGTTGCGCGATGGCCGAGTACTTCCTCTACAAGGGTGGCCATGCGCTGGTGGTCTACGACGACCTCACCAAGCAGGCCGACGCCTATCGTCAGATGTCCCTGTTGGTGCGCCGCCCACCGGGCCGCGAAGCCTTCCCGGGCGACGTGTTCTACCTGCATTCGCGCCTTCTCGAGCGTGCGGTCAAGCTGTCCGACGAGCTCGGCGGCGGTTCGATGACGGCGCTTCCGATCATCGAGACGCAGGCTGGCGACGTGTCGGCATATATTCCGACGAACGTCATTTCGATTACCGACGGGCAGATCTTCCTCGAGTCGAGCCTGTTCTATCAGGGTGTTCGCCCAGCCATCAACGTGGGCATTTCGGTGTCGCGCGTCGGCTCGAACGCTCAGACGAAGGCGATGAAGAAGGTCGCTGGTCGCCTCAAGTTGGAGCTCGCGCAGTTCCGTGCACTCGAGGCCTTCGCCCAGTTCGCATCCGAGCTTGACGCCACGACCTTGGCCCAGCTCAACCGCGGTCAGCGCCTCGTCAACACGCTCAACCAGAACCAGTACGACCCGTGGCCCGTCGAAGAGCAGGTTGCTGTGATTTGGGCGACCACGAACGGCTTCGTCGACGATATCGATGCGGGTGACGTTTCGCGCTTCAACGACGGGTTCCGTCAGGCGCTGCGTTCGGAGAAGGCGATTCTGACGGCAATTCGCGAATCGCTTGACCTCTCGGATGACACGATCGAGAAGTTGAAGGTTGCAGTCGGTCAGTTCTCTGCTGGCTTCGAGGGTACGGCTGCTGCTGCCGGAGCAATCGCGTAGTCCGTGGCGTCCCTTCAGGACATCCGTCGGCGGATCCATTCCGTCAAGAACACGAGCAAGATCACCAAGGCCATGGAGCTCGTGGCCGGTGCCAAGTTGCGTCGTGCACAAGTGCGGATTGAGTCGCTGCGTCCGTTTGCCGACGGTATGCACGAGCTGATCACGGAGACGGCCGGTCGCACTCAGGCGCTACGTAATCAGCCGTTGCTTGAACGACGAGAATTGGGCACGACGGCGATTCTCGTGATGACGGGCGATCGTGGTTTGGCTGGGGCCTTCAACGCCAGCGTGCTGCGTCGTGCACTCGATGAGGCCAAGTTGGAGCGCGCTGCTGGCCATCAGGTCGTCTGGTACGCCGCCGGTCGTAAGGGTGCTGGCTCGCTGCGTTTCCGTGGCGCCGAGCTGCGCCAGGTCTGGACAGGCTTCACGGATCGTCCCGTCTATCAGGACGCCGAGCAGATCGCCAATACGCTCGTCGAGGATTACACGGAGCAGATCTTTGATCGCCTCGTAATGGTTTTCAATCACTTTGATTCGCCGCTCATGCAGACGGTCAATGCCCTCGAGGTTTTGCCGATCCCGCTGCCCGAGCGACTGACCGAGATGACGCCGCGCGAGCGTGCCATGATGGGCGAGTTGCTGTTCGAGCCCGAGGCGGAGGAGATTCTGACGCCGCTCTTGACGACGGCGCTGGAGACCGAGATCTTCCGTGCGCTGCTCGAGTCCACGGCTTCGGAGCATGGTGCGCGCATGACCGCAATGCGTAACGCGTCCGACAACGCCAAGGATTTGATCGACCGTATTACGCTCGACATGAACCGCGCACGGCAGTCCGAGATCACGCAGCAGCTGCTCGAGGTCGTCGCGGGCGCCGACGCTCTGTCGTAGCAATCCGCTTGTCGGAGCAGGATTTGGTGAGCCGCAGCGGGCGAAGATCGGGTGTACCCTTCCGTGCGGAGGGAGGTTCCTGTGGCGACTGTCGAAGAGTTTCAAGACATGCGCGTGGATGGCATGGTCGTCGCGCGCACCCCGCTGCAGCTCGCTGCTGCCCGGCTGCGGCATGACTACGTAGCGCTCTGCAGCCTGCTCTTTATCGCACTGCTCGTGGTCTTTGCGCTCGCCGGTTCACTGTTCGAGTCGTGGACGAACCACCCACTCAACAAGTCGAATTCGTCGGGTGTTGACGATTACACGCTGCTGCCTGTGGGGCCACTGGGCGGCTGCCTTAACGGTCTGGCGAGCGTCGGTGAGAAGCAGTGCTTTGTGCTCGGCGCGTCAAACAGCCTCGGCTACGACATGCTCGTCCAGCTCTCGTATGGCGCTCGCACGTCGTTGATTATTGGTGTCGTCGCGACGATCCTGACCGTCGCTGCAGCGCTGTTGCTTGGCGTGGTTGCGGGCTATGTCGGAGGCTGGACAGATACGACGATTGCCCGCCTGATGGACATCGTCGCGGCCTTTCCGTTCCTGCTCTTCGCCGTTGCTGCCTCGGTGGCGTTTGGGCCGTCGCTCTGGTTCGTGATCCTGATCATCGCCTTCTTCTCATGGTTCTATCCCGGCCGCATCTTTCGTGGCGAGGTATTGGCCTTGCGCGAGCGCGAGTTTGTGACTGCCGCCCGCATGCTTGGTGCGAGCAACACGCGCATCATCCTGCGTCACCTCTTGCCGCAATTGATCGGCCCCGTCACCGTCTATGCCAGCCTCTCGATCGCCGGTGCGATCGCGGCCGAGGCTGCGCTGTCCTACCTCGGCTTCGGCCTGCCGCTTGAGATCCCATCGTGGGGACGCATGATTTCCGATGCTGTCCCTGGCGGGCTCTACATTAATGCCCCGTTCCTGATGGTCTTCCCAGGAACGCTGCTGATCCTCACGGTGCTCGCCTTCAACTTGCTTGGCGATGGCCTGCGGGATGCACTCGACCCTCGTGGCGGCACGCAGATCTAGTGGCGCCAACCACTCTTCCATTCCTGCACGAAAGGACCAATCCAATGACCACGACAACCCGAGGAGGGGCACAATGAAGCTCCGACATTTGATGATGACGATTGCGCTGGTGGCTGTTGCCGCCGTCGTAGCCGCCTGTGGCTCGAGCAGTAGCACAAGCTCGACCGCCGACAGTGGCGGTGGTGCAACCACGGCAGCAGCCGGTGGTGACTATCTCAACGGTGGCTTCTCTGCCGCTGTGACACCCACCAAGGGTGGCACATTGAAGATGGCGATGAACGACAACATCGACTGCTGGAATGGCCTCTCGTACTACGGCATCTCGTGGTCGGTCTTCTACTTCATGGCTCGTGGCCTCTATGGCTATCCCGACACCGTCGTGGCGCCCGCCACGAATCAGATGCAGCCCGACTTGGCGGCGGATATGCCGACCGTCTCGGCTGACGGTTTGACCTACACGGTCAAGCTGCGCTCGGGTTTGACGTTCCCGGATGGTTCGCCGGTCACGGCCAAGGACGTCAAGGCGACGTATGAGTACATCCTTGATCCGAACATCCAGTGCGCGACGGGTGGCCCACCGGCCTCGGGGTACTACTCCGGCATCGTTGGCGAGTCCGACTACAGCGATGTCATGACATCGTCGAAGGGCAAGAAGAATCCGGGTATCAGCGGCATCAAGGCCGTTGACGAGCTGACAACCGAGTTCACGCTGGTCAAGGCCGACGGCTCGTTCCCACGTGCCCTTGCGATGGCATGGGGCTTCATCATTCCAGCCTCGACGCCGCACAAGAAGACCGAGACACCACCGCCGTACGTCGGTCCGTACAAGATCTCTGACTACCAGCTCGACAAGTCCGTCACGATTGTGCGCGAGCCCACGTGGGCTGCAAACGTCGCTGCCGGCGTGCCCGAACTGGAGAATCAGAACAACATTGATGGCATCGAAGCAGGGATCGGCGTGCCCGATGAGACGCAGTTCGCTCAGCTCAAGAACAACGAGCTCGACATGACGTTCGACGGTTCGGCGCCGACCGGCTCCGAGATTCCGGCGACCGCCAACGATCCGCAGTACAAGGACCGCTTCTACTCGACGCCGGATGCCGCCGTCGATTACGCGGTCTTCCGCACCGATATGGCGCCGTTTGACAACGTCATGCTGCGTCAGGCCGTCAACTACGCGATCGATCGTGAGGCAATCGTCAAGATTATTGGCGGCGCGCTGAGTCGTTCGCCGTGGTCGCAGATTCTCTCTGAGAACCTGCTTACTGGTCAGTCGCCGGATGTCTACGCGATGGATGTCGCGAAGGCCACGCAACTGGTCAAGGACTCGGGTGTAGCTACGCCGATCAACATTACGCTCGCCAACTTTGCTGATAACCCGGCACCGCAGGTGTCGGCGTCGATCAAGGAGACGTTGGAGGCGATTGGCTTCAAGGTGACGGTCAAGGCCTTGTCTGCGGATGTCTACTACGGCTTCCTGGCCGATCCGAAGTCCGAGTACAACATTGGTATTGCTGGCTGGGGTCAGGACTATGCTGACGCCATCACGTTCTACGGTCCGCTGCTGCTGTGTGGGCAGGGCTCGAACTACGGACAGTTCTGCGACGAGGGCTTTGACGCCAAGGTTGCGGAGATCAACGCGCTGCCGGCTGGTGCGGATCGAGACGGGCAGTTCGCTCAGCTCTCGACGGACACGGCTGCGAACCTCGCCCCTTGGGCGACGCTCGACCTGCGCCGCAAGGTGTCGTTTATCTCGAATCGTTTGGGCAATTACGTGTGGGGCCCAAGCAAGCAGTACTACTTTGGTTCGTACTTCCTGACGGACGGCAAGTAGCCGCTCGGTGTCTGTTCCACCCGCCACGTCCATGCGACGTGGCGGGTGGGTGCAACCCGTTCAGTCTCGATGATTCGCTTCCTGATCCGACGTATTCTCGGCGGTGCCTTTGTGGTGCTCGTGGTGACGCTTGCCGTGTTCGTACTGTTTGGCCCGGTCTTGACGTGGAAGTCGAACATTTCGCCGGCGCGACTCTATGCCGGCAAGAATCCATCGCCGCAGCAGATCGAGAGCGTCAAGGCCCTGCTTGGGCTTGATCAGCCGTACTACGTGCAATATGCCTACACCCTGCGTCGGCTTGTGGTTGGTCCAACGCAAGAGGAGCGCGATCGCGTCTGTCCCGGCTCGACGGCGGCAGAGTGCGATCAGCTGCTGGGTCGTTTTGGCAGCTCGTTTGCCAAGCAGCGCTCCGTCGACTCGCTGATTTGGAGCCGCTTCCCGGTCACGCTGTCGTTGGCGATCGTGGCGGCGTTGATCTGGATGCTGATCTCGATTCCGATCGGAGTGCTGTCAGCAATCCGGCCGCGGTCGTTGCTCGATCGCAGCTCGACGGTCTTCGTGCTGATCGGGCAGTCGCTGCCCGTCTACTACATCGGCCTCTTGGCCATCTACTTCCTCGCCTACAAGTACCAGATTTTCCCGCTCAGTGGCTACGAGAACTTCTCGCTCTCGAACCCGTGGCCGTGGCTCTATCACCTGTTGCTGCCTGCCACCGTCCTGGCGCTCCAGTTCGCCGCCATCTACGTGAGAATCACGCGCTCTCAGATGCTCGACACCCTCAACGAGGACTACGTTCGCACGGCCCGCGCCAAGGGAGCGAGCGAGTCGCGGGTTGTCGTACGACACGCGCTGCGTAATGCCTCACTGCCGATTGTGACCATGTTCGGTCTCGATCTCGGCCTCTTGCTTGGCGGTGCGATCCTGATCGAAGTGACCTTCGGCCTCCAGGGCCTCGGTGCGCTCGCGGTTGAGGCCGCCAAACGGCTCGATGTGCCCACCACGGCCGGCATCGTCTTGTTCTCCGCAATCCTGATCGTCGTCGCGAACATCATCGTGGACGTCGTCTGCGCCACCCTCGATCCGCGGATTCGGCTGGAGTAGACGATGGCGCTTCTGACCGTTGAAAACTTGCGAACGACCTTCCGGACGGACGATGGTCCTGTCTGTGCTGTGGATGGCGTCAGCCTGACGGTCGACGCGGGCCAGGTGCTCGGCATCGTCGGTGAGTCTGGCTGTGGGAAATCCGCGATGAGTCTCTCAATCATGGGTCTGCTGCCCGATTCCGCCACGGTCGAGGGCAGCATTCAACTGGGCGAACACCAATTGGTGGACATGCCGAAGAATGAGTTACGGACCCTGCGCGGCTCTGAGGTCGCGATGATTTTCCAAGACCCGATGACGTCACTCAATCCCGTCATGACGATCGGCTGGCAACTCGAAGAGGCCGTCAGGTTGCATCAAAAAGTGTCGAAACGCGAGGCGCGCGCTTTGGCCGTTGCCGGGCTGGCTGCCGTTGGTATTCCCAGCCCGGAGGATCGTCTCAAGACCTATCCGCACGAGTTGTCTGGCGGCATGCGTCAGCGTGTGATGATCGCAATGGCACTGCTCAACCGGCCCCGACTGTTGATCGCCGACGAGCCGACGACGGCGCTCGATGTCACGACGCAGGCCCAGATTCTCGAATTGATGCGCGACCTGCGCAGCGAAGTCGATGCGGCGATCGTCCTGATTACCCATGACCTGGGTGTGGTGGCAGAGGTCTGTGACGAGGTGGCCGTGATGTACGCCGGCCGGATCGTGGAGCGCGCTCCGGTCGACGAATTGTTCGCGCGCCCGCAGCACCCCTACACCTGGGGCCTGCTGGCGTCGTTGCCCGGACGCAATCGTGCGGGCGAGCGCCTGCATCAGATCGCGGGCTCGCCGCCGAGCCTGATGAACCCGCCTGCTGGCTGTCGTTTTGCTCCACGCTGCGCGATGGCGATGGACGTCTGTCGAGCCGATCCAGCGCCGGTCTTGGCCGCGGTTGCAGGCTCTGACACGGTCGTCGCCTGCCACCTTGATGCCCCAACCCGCGCCCGCGAAGGCGCCCGCGTTGCCAGTGGCGAGGAGTCCGCATGAGCGAACCCATCCTCACCGCGACCGGCGTCAAGATTGGTTTCCCGGTCAAGCGAGGCATCGTCTTCCAGCGAGAGGTCGGCCGCGTGCAGGCTGTCGATGGTGTCGACCTGACGCTCCATCAGGGCGAGACGCTCGCGATCGTGGGCGAGTCGGGCTGCGGTAAGACGACGCTCGCGCGTGGACTCGTTCGCCTGCGCGACATCGATGCCGGCTCGATCACGTATATGGGCGACGACATCACACGACGTAGCGGACGAGCGCTCAACGATTTTCGTCGTCAGGTCACGATGATCTTCCAAGATCCGATCGCCTCGCTCGACCCTCGCATGAGGATCGGCCAATCGATGCAGGAGCCGCTCGACATCCACTCGATTGGGACGCCGGCCGAGCGCAAGCGCAAGGTCCAAGAGGCGATGGAGCGGGTCGGGCTCAACCCCGAGCACTACAACCGTTTCCCGCACGAGTTCTCGGGTGGTCAGCGTCAGCGCATCGGCATCGCGCGGGCGATCATCCTTGAGCCACGCGTGATTGTCTGCGACGAGCCCGTCTCGGCCCTCGATGTCTCCGTGCAGGCACAGATCGTCAACCTCTTGGAGGACCTCCAACGCGACCTCGGTCTCTCCTACATCGTGATTGCGCACGACCTCGATGTCGTGCGACGGCTCGCCGATCGTGTTCAGGTGATGTACCTCGGCCGCGTGATCGAGCAGGGGGAGGGGGAGCAGGTCTACAACCATCCGCGCCACCCCTATTCGAAGGCGTTGCTGTCGGCGCGGCCGATTGCCGATCCCAAGCTGGCACGCTCGCGTGAGCGGATCGTGCTGCAGGGCGATGTGCCGAGCCCGATCAACCCTCCGGCTGGCTGTCGCTTCCACCCCCGCTGCCCTGTTGCGCAGGCCTCGTGCAGCGCGCACGACCCGCAACTCGAAGTCGCTGCCGACGGTCATGGTTGGGCCTGCGCGTACCCACTCGCACCGTGAACGGAGTTGACTGGCGCGCCGCGGCGCTGCGTCTCGCCCTGCTGGTGGTGGCGTTACTGGTCGCAGCGGGTGTGCTGGTGGTCGTCTTTTACGCGGCTGGACGCCCACTGCGGCCAGCAATCAGCGCCGGGGCGGGCGTCGTTGGCTTTGCCATGGCGATGCTGGGAATCGGGCTGCTCGCCTGGTCGCGACGCGGGTCGGAGCGCGTGACCGGTGGGACGGCGTTTGGCGCAATGGCGCTCAGCCTGCCGTTTCTCGTTGTGGCGTTGGTCGTCTAGGCGCCTTACCCCTACCGTCTGTAACGGTTTCCGCTATGGTGCCGCCACGTCCACGACTGCCTCGGCAGGCGTGTGACTCAATCATTTTTACCCATCAATCACGACATCGAATCACGAGGCAAAAGACGCATCATGGCTGAGCGCAACGTCGGTAGGATCGTGGAAATTAAGGGCGTCGTCATCGACGCCGTCTTCCCAGAGTCGCTTCCCGCAATTTATGCGGCCCTGCACATTCAGACTGCGGACGGTTTCGTCGTGGCTGAGGTTCAGCAGCACCTGGGCGATGACCGCATTCGTGCCGTCGCCATGGACTCGACTGATGGACTTGCGCGTGGCGCAGAAGTGCTCGACACGGGCGACTCGATCAGCGTGCCCGTTGGTCAGCAGACGCTCGGCCGCATCTTCAACGTGCTCGGCGACGCGATTGACAAGGGCGAGCCCGTCACGGGTGAGCGCTGGGGCATCCACCGCGAGCCACCGAAGTTTGCCGACCTCGACCCGAAGCCGTCCGTCCTCGAGACCGGCATCAAGGTCGTCGACCTGCTTGCGCCGTACACCAAGGGCGGCAAGATCGGTCTGTTCGGTGGTGCCGGCGTCGGCAAGACCGTGCTGATTCAGGAACTGATCAACAACATCGCAACGCAGCACGGCGGCCTGTCCGTCTTTGCTGGCGTCGGTGAGCGCACGCGTGAGGGCAACGACCTCTGGCTCGAGATGAAGGAATCTGGCGTCATCTCCAAGACGGCACTGGTCTACGGTCAGATGAACGAGCCGCCGGGTGCCCGCCTCCGCGTCGCCCTGTCCGGCCTGACGATGGCGGAGTACTTCCGCGACGTCGACGGCCAGGACGTGCTGCTGTTCGTCGACAACATCTTCCGCTTCACCCAGGCCGGTTCTGAGGTGTCCGCTCTGCTCGGTCGTATGCCGAGCGCCGTGGGCTACCAGCCGACCTTGGCGACCGAGATGGGCGAGCTGCAGGAGCGCATCACCTCGACGAAGAAGGGCTCGATCACCTCGGTCCAGGCCATCTACGTGCCTGCCGACGACCTGACCGACCCGGCCCCGGCCGCCACGTTCTCCCACCTTGACGCCACGACCGTGTTGTCGCGTGCGATCTCGGAGCAGGGCATCTACCCGGCCGTGGATCCGCTCGACTCGACTCAGCCGCATTCTGCAGCCTGGCGTCGTCGGCGAAGAGCACTACCGCGTTGCCACCAGCGTCCAGCGCGATGCTTCAGCGCTACAAGGACCTACAGGACATCATTGCCATCCTCGGTATGGACGAGTTGTCCGACGATGACAAGCTGACCGTGCAGCGCGCCCGCAAGATCCAGCGCTTCCTGTCGCAGCCGTTCTTCGTCGCCGCCGTCTTTACGGGTCGCGACGGACGCTACGTGCGCCTCGAAGACACGATCCGCGGCTTCCAGGAGATCCTCGACGGCAAGCACGACGAGCTGCCGGAGCAGGCCTTCTTCCTGGCCGGCGGCATCGAAGACGTCGTCGCCGAGGCCGAGCGCCTCAAGACCGCCGCGGTCTAACCACCATGGCGACCATGCATTGCGAGATCATCACGCCTGAGGGGCACGCCTTCTCGGGCGAGGCCGAGATGGTTGTCGTGCCCGGCGCGGAGGGTGGACTCGGCGTGCTGCCGCGCCATCAGCCGATCGTCGCTCGGCTCGATGCCGGCGAGATCCGCGTGCGCGTGGGGGCCTCGGAATGGAAGGCCTTCGCCACCTCGGACGGGTATTTCAGCATGCAGGGCGAGCGCGCAATTGTGCTCGTCGAAGGTGCCGTTGCCTCGGACGCCATCGACGTCGAGGCCGCGCAAGCCAAGGTCGACGATGCTCGGGCACGGCTCGAACTGATCGAGGCCGGCGACGAGAGCATCAATCGGTATCGTGCCGAGCGCGACCTCGAATTCGCCGAGAATCTGATCCGCATCGCGGGTCGCTAGTCTTCTGACGGCGCCCTGTAGGTAAGCCGTTTCTCCGTCGTATACGAAGAGCAAACCAGATGTACACTCAGCCCATGTCGCAACGTAGCTCCATCATTCTGCTTTCGATCGTGACTGCAGCCTTGGCATTCGCTGCCATTGCTGCATTTGGGAGCGGTAATGCCTCGGCGGGAGCCGAGGAGCGGGCCAAGGGAGCCGTCGCCGTACCCGGCACCGCTTTGGCCTACGCAAGCGTCAACACCGACCGCAGTGGTGCACCTTGGCAGGCGCTTGAAGCGCTTGCTGCGAAAGTCCCCGGCGGAGCTGAGGCAGTTGCAACTCTCAACGGTCGACTGAGCGATGGCTCGGATCAGGCCAAGGTGATGCAGGCGCTCGGTGGCGATCTCAGCGTCGGTCTGCTGGGCGTCGATCTCAGCGGTGGCGCAACACCGTCGGCTAATGCAGTGATCATCGCAACGGCCGCCGACAGTGCTGCCTTGACCAGCGAACTGACCAAAGCTGGCTTCGTTCCGGGACCAGACATCAAGGGTCAACCCGTCTGGGAGCGCGGCGCCTTTGCGGTCACAGTGAACGGCGCAACAGCGATTGCTGCCACGTCGCGTTCGACGCTTCAAAGCGCGCTCGACGCGCAGGCGGGCGTGGCTCCAGCGCTGGCCGACGACCCCGCTTTCCAGGCTACTCTCGCCAAGCTTCCCAGCGATTCGATCGCCGTTGCTTACCTCGCACCGGCTCGCATTGCCGGTCTCGTAGAACTCGCCAGTGGGTTGCTGCCAAAGTCGAGTACGAACGGTATGCCCGATCCGACGCAGGCCTTGGCTCAGCTTTCGGCGACGTTGCAGAACGTGCGTGGCCTTGGGCTCGCGGTAGTTGCCGAGCAGAGTGGCCTACGCGTTGTCGCCGCGGGCGACGCCGACGAGGCTGCGCTCAACAAGCTCGGGGCGCGTATCCCCACGGCCTACGTCCCAACGATCACCAACCAGATTCCGGTCGACGCCATCGGCTTTGGCGCCTTCCGCGACCTCGGCCCTTCGTTGCTCACGGCGCTCGACGTTGCCGCGGCAAGGTCGCCTGAGGTTGCCGAGCAGATCAGCATGGTTGAGAAGCTGACAGGCATCTCGCTCCGTGACGGTCTAATTCCGGCGCTGACGGGTGAGCACGCCGTTGTCGCGCTCGGCGGAGACAAGCCAGCCGGCGCACTGTTGCTTGCACCACAGGATCCGACCGCGGCCGCCGCAACGCTTGGCAAGGCGCTCACTCAGGCGAAGCAGCTCGGCACGGGTCTCCTCGATCAAGTGACGACGAAGCCCGCTCCGGACCTCAATAAGCTTGCTGTCACGGTCCAGCCGGGCGGCTCGATCGTCGCCGTCGGTACTGCGCCGCAACTCGCCGCAGCACCGTCCGCATCGATCACCAGCAGCGCTGGCTACCAGGCGATTATCAATCAGGCAGGCCTGCCACAGAACGTCACTGGGCTGGCCTACGTCAATGCCGCACAGCTGCGCGCAATGGCGACCGCAAAGGGCGAGAAGATTCCCCCGGCGGCTCGCGCAATCAACGGTGTTGTTGCCTGGGGTACGCCCGGTGCAGCCACGCTGTTTATCTCGATCGGCTAGCAAGAACCTCAGATTCAGCCGAGGGTGCGACGCTCCGGGGAGTCGCGCGTTAGCATTTGCGTGATAATCCGCCGCATCTTCACGATTCGGCTGTTAAGGAGCGCAACGTGGCGCAAGAACATTCGATGCTGTTTACCTCGGAGTCCGTCACCGAGGGACACCCCGACAAGATTGCCGACCAGATCTCCGACACGGTGCTCGACGCCGTGCTCGCGCAGGATCCGCTGTCGCGCGTCGCCTGTGAGACGCTGATCACGACCGGCGTCGTCATCGTCGCCGGCGAGATTACGACGAACGCTCGCATCGATATCCCCGACCTCGTGCGCGGCACCGTGCGCGACATCGGCTACGACGACGCCCTCAAGGGCTTCGATTGCAATACCTGCAGCGTGATGGTGACGCTTGATCGTCAGTCGCCCGACATCGCTCAAGGCGTCGACGGTAGCAATGCCGACGAGGTCGGCGCGGGTGATCAGGGCATGATGTTCGGCTACGCGTGCACCGAGACGCCCGAGCTAATGCCGCTTCCGATCACGCTTGCGCATCAGCTCGCCCGTCGTCTCGCCGCTGTCCGCAAGGACGGCACGCTCGACTACCTACGCCCAGACGGTAAGACGCAGGTGACGGTGCAGTACGCCGAAGATGGTGGCTATCTGCGCCCTGTCGGCATCGAGCGCGTGCTGATCTCCACCCAGCACTCCGAGAGTGTTGAGCAGGCTCAGATCAAGGCCGACCTGGCCAAGCACGTCGTGCAGGGCCTCCTGCCCGCCGACATCTGCGATCCCTCGCTGTTCAATGCCGACTCCGATCTGCTGCTCGTCAATCCGACGGGTCGCTTCGTCATCGGCGGACCGATGGGCGATGCCGGCCTAACCGGACGCAAGATCATCGTCGACACGTACGGCGGCATGGCCCGCCACGGTGGTGGTGCGTTCTCCGGCAAGGACCCCTCCAAGGTCGATCGCTCGGCTGCCTACGCCGCCCGTTGGGTCGCCAAGAACGTCGTCGCTGCTGGCCTCGCCGCCCGCTGTGAGGTTCAGGTTGCCTACGCGATCGGCGTTGCGCACCCCGTTTCCGTCATGGTCGAGACGTTTGGCACGGCCACAGTTGACGAAGACAAGATCGTCGAGGCCGTCAAAAAAGTGTTCGACCTGCGGCCCGCTGCGATCCTTGAGCAGCTCGACCTGCGCCGTCCGGTCTATCGTCCCAGTGCTGCCTATGGCCACTTCGGACGAGACGAATTTACGTGGGAACGGACCGATCGGGTCGACGAGCTCCTCGCTGCGCTCTAGCGCCGTCGTTGTCATCCCGCTCGTTACGACGCGCGGACTGAAGGGGCCACTGACGTACGCCGGTGCGCTGCCGGTTGGCGCTGTCGTGGAGATTCCGCTCGGCCGCCGCCAAGAGCGCGGCGTGGTGGTGCGCGAAGCAACCGACGACGATATTCCTGCGGGCATCACGCTCAAGCCGGTGGTAGATACGGGTGGGCGTGTACCGCCCGAGCTGGTCGAGCTCGCACTACGGATCGCCGATCGCTACGCCACCCCGCCGGCGCGTGCGCTCAAGCTCGTACTCCCGCCCGCGGGCAACGCACCCCCACCGGACCCGTGGCTGGCTGTTGCGCCCGACGCCGTCGTCAAGGGGGTTAGGCAGGCCGCGATCCTGGCGGCCGCGACCGACGCGCCGGGCCCCCTTAGCGACATTGCAGCTCGTTCTGGCTCCACGCCCGGTGCGGTCCGCAAGTTATTGGCTGATGGGCGGCTGGTCGAGATCGATGCGCCCAAGCCGCAGCTCGAGTCGTCGCTCGAACCAAATGCAGATCAGATCGTGGCAATCCTGCGGCTCGAGCAGGCTGTCGATGGCAGCGGTGACGCGAGCCGTGAGCTGCTGTTGCACGGCGTCACCGGCTCGGGCAAGACCGAGGTGTTCCTCCGCGCAGCAGCTCACGCGCTTGAGCAGGGACGGGGCGTCATCATCCTCGTGCCAGAGATCTCGCTGGCTCCACAGACCGCTGCGCGGGTGCGTCGCCGCTTTGGCAGCCTCGTCGAGGTGCTGCACTCGGGTCTCGCACAGGGCGAGCGCGCACGCGTCTGGCAGCGGCTCGAGTCGGGCGAGGCGCGCGTGCTCGTGGGCGCACGGTCCGCGATCCTCGCCCCAATGCGCGACCTCGGCCTAATCGTCGTCGACGAGGAACACGAGATTGCGTACAAGCAAGAGTCGGACCCACGCTACGACGCTCGCACCGTTGCCTTAATGCGAGCGCGCTCAGCCAAGGCCGCCGTCGTCTTTGCCTCGGCGACTCCACGCCCCGAGGCGTGGCGCGCACTCGAACACATCAAGCTGCCAACGCGTGTCGGCGGCAAGTTGCCGCCCGTCGAAATCGTCGATCTGTCGCGCGACGGGCACTATCCGCTCTCGCGAACGCTCGCGAGCGCACTCGGCGACATCGAACGCGACGGCGGGCGCGCGATGATCCTACTCAATCGCCGTGGCGCTGCGCTCGCACTTCACTGTCGAGCCTGTGGTCGTGGCTTTGGGTGCCCGTCGTGCGACGTCTCGTTGGTGTTGCATCAGCACCCGCCACGTCTTGTCTGTCACCACTGCGCCTATAACGAACCGTCGCCAACACGCTGCCCCGGCTGCGGTGCCGTCGACATCACGCGGATTGGCGCAGGGACCGAGCGACTCGAGAGCGAGATTGCAGATCGCTTTGCTGGACTCACCGTGCTGCGACTCGATGGCGATGTGGCGGCGCGGGTGGGGGCGCTCGAGGAGGTTTTGACGACGTTCGCTGCCACCGATCGAGCCGTGCTGGTCGGTACCCAGATCGTGGCTAAGGGCCACGACTTTCCGGATGTGCGCCTGGCGGCGGTGATCGACGCCGATCTCGGGCTGGCGATGCCCGACTTCCGCGCGGAGGAGCGCTCGTTTGCACTGCTCGCACAGCTCGCAGGCCGTGCTGGGCGGGAGGGTTCCGGTGGGCGCGTGATCCTCCAGACCTGGGACCCGGCACAGCGTGTCGTGCGGCTCGCTGCGCGCCATGCGGTCGACGAGTTTCTGGATGGCGAGCTCGCGCGGCGCGAGGCCCTCCGCTATCCGCCCTTTAGCCGCCTCGTGCGGGTCGTGGTCGATGCGCCCATCGCCGATGCTCCGATGGTCTTCCTCGACGGTCTCGCCGACGCCCTAGCGGTGATGGTGCCCGACGATGACGTGCTCGGTCCGGCTCCACTGATTCGCCTACGAGACCGCTATCGCGCGCACCTGTTGCTCCGCACCCAGCGCGCCGAACACGCCGCCCGGGCGATCCATGCAGTCTTGGCCGATCGCCATACGTCGCTGCGCGCAGCCGATGCGCGCGTCGTCGTCGACGTCGATCCGCAGTCCGTGTAGGGGCGGTGTGGCACACTCTGGCTGGTACCAAGGAGGCAGCGATGGTCGACGATCTAGTCAATGATGCAAAGGAACGGATGACGAAGTCCGTTGAGGCGACGCGTCACGAGTTTCAGACCGTGCGCACCGGTCGTGCGGCGCCGCAGCTGCTCGAGCGCATCGTCGTCGAGTACTACGGCACGCCGACGCCACTCAACCAGCTCGCCGGCGTGCAGTCGCCCGATCCCCGTTCGCTCCTGATCGCACCGTACGACGTCAACGCCCTCAAGGACATCGAGAAGGCAATCCTCGAGAGTGACTTGGGTATCAACCCGAGCAACGACGGCAAGGTCATCCGCCTCTCGATTCCGCAGCTGACAGAGGAGCGCCGCAAGGAGCTCGTCAAGATCGTGCGTGGACTTGCAGAGGAAGGCAAGATCGCAATCCGCAACATCCGTCGCGATGTGATGGCCGACCTCCACGCCCTCGAAGCCGAAGTCGGCAAGGACGATATTCACCGCGCCGAAGAGCGCGTACAGAAGCTCACGGATGAGCACGTTGGTCAGATCGATGCTGCGTTGAAGCAGCGCGAAGCTGACGTTATGGAAGTCTGAGTCCGCCGCGCGTCACGCGTAGCCGGTACGATTCGCCTGCAGGTTCGTACCTGCGTCTTTAGCGCCGTGGCCATTCTCGATCGCATCCGCAGTATCCGCCGCCCCGAGACGGGTCGTCTCGTGCCGTCCACCGCGACCTCGGTCGCGATCATCATGGACGGCAACGCACGCTGGGCCAAGCTGCGAGGCCTGCCAACGCTGAGTGGACATCACGCGGGTGTGCGTGCCCTGCGACGCACGGTAGAGGCCGCCCCCGACCTCGGCATTCGCTCGCTCGTGGTCTACGCCTTCTCGACCGAGAATTGGACGCGACCTGAAGACGAGGTCAACGGTCTGATGGATCTGTTCGCGCGTACGATCGAGCGCGAGTTTATGGATCTGCATCGACAGGGCGTGCGGATTCGCTTTATCGGTCGTCGCGACCGTGTCTCGCAACGGATTCGCACACTGATGGACGATATGGAGGTCCGCACGAAGGACAACGAACGGCTCGATCTGTTCGTGGCCTTCGACTACGGTGGGCGCGCCGAGATTATCGATGCCTGTCGCCGCATTGTCGAGGACGGTCTCCGTCCCGACGAGATCGACGAGAACGCGATTCGCGTGCGCCTCGCCGCCTCCGAGCTGCCCGATCCCGATCTCGTGATTCGCACCTCAGGCGAGCAGCGCGTCTCGAACTTTCTGCTCTGGCACGCCGCCTACGCGGAGTACGCCTTCCCGGACACGCTCTGGCCCGACTTTGGCCCCGAGGCGCTGCAGCAGGCCGTCAGCGAGTACGCGACGCGCGGCCGCCGATTTGGCGGTCGATGACGCTCGTGCAGTCGGTAGAGGTGCCGAGTGGGTAACTTGACGAGCCGCGTGCTGGTTGCCGCGATTCTGCTCCCCTTGGCGCTGCTCGTGCTCTGGCTTGGCAGCTGGTGGCTCGTTGCTCTAGCTGTCGTTGTCGCGGTGCTGGCGCTGCACGAGCTGTGGACGATGGCGCGCGAGCAGCGCCCGGTCATGATCGCTGGCTATGTTGGTGCAGTCGCAGTTGTCTTGGCTGCCGAATTTCATGGTGTGGTGGGGATGCTGCTGGTGCTCGCCCCGGTCGTGCTGCTGACCTTCATCCTGGCGGCTGCCTCGCCGCACGAGGATTACTCGTCGTTGACGAGCATGGCCGTGACCGTCTTTGGTGTCGTCTGGGTTGGTATTGGGCTCGGCGCGGTCGTCGTCTTGCGCGATTCGTCGTTCACCCTCGTGCTGGCTGTGTTGCTCGGTACCTGGGGCTCGGATATCGGCGCCTACGCGATTGGTCGGATGATCGGTCGTCGGAAACTGGCGCCAGCAATTTCGCCCGGCAAGTCTGTCGAAGGCTTTGTGGCGGGGATCATTGTCGGCACGGCGATTGTGTGGTGGGTGCTCTACGGTCAGGACATCGTTGGCACCGTCGACGCCCTGATCCTCGGTTTTGTCGTCGCGGTCGTCGGCCCGTTTGGCGACCTGCTGGAGTCGTTCGTGAAGCGCGACCTCGGCGTCAAGGATTCGGGCACGCTGCTCGCGGGCCACGGCGGCGTCCTCGACCGGATCGACGCGATGTTGATCACGGCACCCGTGGCGCTGTGTGCGCTGTGGGCGATTACGTATCTCTAGGGAGGACACCACAACCGCGCGGATGTCATGTCCTCCCTGCAGTGGCGTGATGGGGGATCGGTGCGTGGTGGCAGGGAGGACATGACATCCGCGCGGTTGTGGTGTCCTCCCCCCATCACGAGCGGCCCCGGATCGCCCTCGTAGTGTCACCGCTCACGCCAGTGTGTGACCTGACGGCCTAAACGACTGGCACCATGTGGTGAGATGAAACGCCTCGCCATCCTTGGAGCGACCGGTTCGATTGGCACGCAGGCGTTGGAGGTTACGGCCGCGCAGGCGGAACTTGAGGTCGTCGCGCTTGCTGCTGGTTCGAATGTTGCGGGCCTCGTGGCGGCGGCACGGGCGACGGGAGCCGAGCACCTGGCACTCACCGACCCCGCCGCGGCGGCGCAGGCTGCCGCCGAGCTTGGTCGGCCTGTTCAGAGTGGACCAGGCGCGCTCGCCGCACTCGTTACCGAGAGTGGTGCCGACCTCGTCCTCAATGCAGTGGTGGGTGCGGCTGGACTCGAGGCAAGCCTGACAACGCTGAACGCCGGCCTTGATCTCGCGCTCGCCAACAAGGAGAGTCTCGTCGCGGGCGGCGAGCTTGTGCTTGCCGCGGCGCGTGCTGGTGGTGGCAAGATCCTGCCCGTCGACTCCGAGCACTCCGCGCTCCAACAGTGTCTGGGTGAGCTGCCACACGAGCAGGTCGCGTCGCTGGTCATCACCGCCTCGGGCGGTCCGTTTCGTGGTCGCACACGTGCCGAGCTTGCGGATATCACCGTCGAGCAGGCACTCGCCCATCCGACCTGGACGATGGGCGCGAAGATCACGATCGACTCGGCCACGTTGATGAACAAGGGCCTCGAGGTGATCGAGGCGCACATGCTCTTCGACCTGCCGTATTCCGCGATTGAGGTCGTCGTGCATCCACAGTCGATCGTGCACGGCATGGCGCGCTTGCGCGATGGCGCGCTGATCGCGCACCTCGGACATCCGGACATGCGCGTGCCAATCTCGTACGCCCTCACCTACCCGCGCCGCGAAGCGGTACCGGCCCGTCCGCTCGAATGGACCGAGGCCTTCTCGCTCGACTTTGAACCACCCGACTTGGAGACCTTCGGCTGTCTGCGTCTAGCGATTGAGGCAGGAGAGGCGGGTGGTACAGCGCCAGCAGTGCTTAACGCTGCGAATGAGAGTGCAGTGGCTGCATTTCTGACAGGCGGGATTGGGTTCCTCGAGATCGAGGCGCTCGTGGCGCACGCACTCGATGTTGTCGCGCCCGTCGCGCTCGACTCGTTCGAGACGGTGGTGGCCGCCGATCTGGCAGCACGCGCCGCTGTCGCGAGCCGGCTAGCGGAGATTCAAGCATGAGCTGGGCCTATGTGATCATCGGCCTGCTGCTGCTGATCCTGGTCCACGAGCTCGGTCATTTCGTGGTGGCACGTCTCGTCGGCGCCAAGGCGACGCGTTTTCTGGTCGGCTTTCCGCCCGTTGTGCTCTCCTTCACGCGCGGCGAGACGGAGTACGGCCTCGGTGCGATTCCGCTCGGCGGCTACGTGCGAATTGTCGGCATGAACCGCCCGCAGGCAGACGATGTGATCGTCTGCCAGGACGCGCTCGAGGAGATCCAGCTGCGTCGTCCCGAAGGCCAACGTGACATCTTCGGCCCAGCCGTCGCCCAATTGAAGGGCGCGATCGTGCTCGACGCTGACGGCCAGGCGACAGCCGATCGCGCGCTGCTTGCACTCGATGCCGACCAGGACCTGTTGCATCCGAAGACGTACCAGGAGACCAAGAAAAACCTTACGCGTCTGCGTGACGACCTCGACCGGCGTGCGTATTGGCGGCTTGCAGTCTGGCGTCGCATCGCGATTATTCTGGCCGGCCCGGGTGCCAACGTGATTGCCGCGCTTGTGATCTTTACCGTCTTCTTCTGGCACGGCATTCCGCTCGAAAAGCCGACGACGAATGTTGCCAACGTCTCCGGCAAGCCTGCTGCGGCCGCCGGCCTGCAGCCAGGCGATCGGATTCTCTCGGTCAATGGCACCAGCGTCAGCGGTGACTGGCAGAAGGTGTCCGAGCAGGTGCAGGGCACCAAGGGTGGTCCGATTACGCTGACGGTTCAGCGTGGTGACACCACGAAGACGCTCACGCCTGTGCGTCCGGAGTCGGTCGACGGGCGCTGGCTGCTGGGCTTTACCTTCCAGCAGGTTTCGGCGGGTGTGCAACGCGAGCCGTTGCTAACCGCGGTCGGCAGCGCCTTTTCGTGGTCATGGATCGTCACGCGTGAGTCGCTCGTGGGGCTGACGAAGATTTTCACGACCAGCGACGGTCGCAACCAAGTCTCCAGCATCGTTGGTATCACCGCGGCGTCAGAGGAGAGCGTCAAGCAAGGCAGTTTCCTCTGGACGCTCGGCGTCGTTTCACTGGCACTGGCGATCTTCAACCTCTTGCCGTTCTTGCCTCTTGATGGCGGTCATATCATGGTGGCGCTCGCCGAGAAGCTACGTCGAGGCAAGCCACTCTCACGCGTCGTCATCGAGCGCGTCAGCATCGTCGGGATCGCTCTCGTCTTGATCCTGTTCGTGATCGGACTCAACAACGACATCAGCCGGTTCACCGGTCCGTAGGGCAGGAGTAGACTTCCCGAGATGGCAAGCGAACGACAGATCAACGTAGGTGGCGTCCTGATTGGCGGTGGCGCCCAGGTTGCCGTGCAGTCGATGACGACGACGAAGACGTTTGATGCCGACGCGACGCTCGCGCAGATCGCGCGCCTCGCCGATGCCGGCGTCGATATTGTCCGCGTCGCCGTGCCGGGGCTGCCCGACATCGACGCCCTGCCGCGCATCATCGCGGAGAGCACCGTCCCGATCATTGCCGACATTCACTTCAACGCCTCGCTGGCGCTGCGCGCGATGGACGCTGGCGTGGCTGCGGTGCGCATCAATCCCGGCAACATTGGCGGCGCCGACAAGGTGCGCGAGGTTGTTGCGAAGGCGCAGGAGACCTCGACGCCGCTGCGGATTGGCGCTAACTCTGGCTCGCTGCCCGAGCACCTCAAGTGGACGGCCACGGCCGACCCGATCGGCGCGCTGGTGCAGGCGGCGATGGAAGAGGTCGAGCTGCTCGAAGAGCTCGAGTTCCACGATTTCAAGATTTCCGTCAAGTCGACGTCAGTGCCAGTCATGATCGGCGCCTACCGTGCGCTCGCGCAACGGGTGCCCTATCCGCTACATCTCGGTGTGACGGAGGCCGGTACGCTCGTGACGGGCGCCGTCAAATCGTCGATCGGTATTGGCACGCTGCTCGAAGAGGGCATTGGCGACACGATCCGCGTCTCGCTGTCGGTCGATCCGGTCGAGGAAGTACGGGTCGCCTATGACATCCTGCGCGCGCTCGGCCTGCGCCACATGGGTCCCGAGATGATCTCGTGCCCTTCGTGTGGCCGCACCAATGTCGAGGTGCATGAGCTCGCCGAGATCGTCGAGACGCGTCTGCGCGGCTACAAGGAACACTTCGAAGTTGCTGTGATGGGCTGCGCCGTCAATGGTCCGGGCGAGGCGGGCGACGCCGACTTCGGTATCGCCGGTGGTCGCGATGCCGGGCATATCTACGCCCATGGCGAGGTCCTCAAGCGCGTGCCACAGGACCAGCTGGTGGACGAGATGTTCGCTGAGGTTGATCGTTGGATTGCAGCCGGCATGCCGCGTCCCGAGCGAGGACGCCGCAAGTTGAGCCTGCCTGTCGTGGGAGGAACGACGTAATGCCAGAAATCGATCAGAAGACGTTGATCATGGCTGCCGCTGCCGCGGGTGGAACGGCGCTGTTTGTGGCCTCGAAGACCGTGCGTGTCCTCGCCGTTGCGGGTGTCGCGGCCTTCGCGGTCTACAAGTTTCGCGAGCGCACCCACAATCCGTGGAGCGATGTCGATCCTCCACGCGCACGCTGAGCCAGGTGCCGACGCTCCCTGAGGTCGAGGCGCGCCTTGCAGCGCTCGAGATGACTGCGAGCCTGGCCTGGTGGGAGATGGCCTGCGATTCGTCGGAAGCAACGTCGGCCGCCGCCGAGGCAGCCAGCGCGGCGATGGAGCACATGCTGGCGGACCCCGAGGTCGCGGCTGCAGCTGTGCCGGTGGCAGAGACCGCGCTCGAGCAGCGACGCGCCGAGGTGTTGCGCCTGATGACCGCCGGGCGTCAGCGCCCGGCCGAACTGATCGATCGCGTCGTCGCACTCGAGACCGAGCTGATGGGCATGCATTCCACCTATCGCGCCACCTGCGACGGGCTCGAGCTCGATGCGGCTGCTGTCGATCGCGTCCTGATGGAGAGCACCGACCTCGCCGAGCGCGAGCAGGTCTGGCGTAGCGCCCGTGGCGTCGGCGCGGCCGTCGATACATCGCTGCGCGAGTTGGTTCGGCTCCGCAATCAGGGCGCTCGTGCTCTGGGGCACCGCGACCACTACGCGATGACACTCGCCAACGACGAGCTCGACGAGCAGCGTCTGTACGGCCTCTTCGATGCGCTGCACCTCGCGTTGGCGCCGGCTTGGACTGTCGAGCGCGAACTGATCGCCACGGAGCGCCGGGTGGCGCTCGGGCTCGCCGCAGATGCACCACTGATGCCTTGGCACCTCGTCGATGTCTTTGGTCAGGATCCGCCGAGCGTGGGTGAGGACCCACTCGAGGCCGTCATTGGCGAGGTCGATGCGCTCGGCAGCGCCGCGCGCTACTTCGCCGACCTCGGCGCCGACGTCGAGGGCGTGATCGCGCGCTCGGACGTCTTGCCACGGGCGGGCAAAGATCAGCACGCCTTCATGATGCATGTCGATCGAGCCGGTGATGTACGTGTGCTGATGAACCTCGCGCCGACGGTGCGCTGGCTCGAGACGACGCTCCACGAGCTCGGGCACGCGATCTACGAACTCGAACTCGCGGCCGATCTGCCGTGGCTCTTGCGCTCGCCGGCGCATATCTTGACGACCGAGGCGATCGCAATGCTGCACGGCCGTTGTGGTCGTGACCCCGAGTTTCTCGAGCGCTATGCGGGTGTCGATCCTGCGGTTGCCCGACATCCAGCGAATGCCGCCACGTTGCGGCGAGGTCTCCTGATTCTGGCCGCCTGGGTTCAAGTGATGACGCGCTTTGAGCGTGCGCTGTATGCCGATCCCGACGGCGATCTCGATCGTGTTTGGTGGGACCTCGTCGAGCAGTACCAGGGCATTCCGCGCCCAGTCGAGCCGGTGCCCGGTGCCTGGGCCTCGAAGATCCACCTCGCAGTAGCACCCGTCTATTACCACAACTACCTGCTCGGAGAGATCCTGGCCTCCCAGCTGCAGGAGTGGACGCAGCGGGTCGCGGGTGCATCCTCGCCGGCTGCCGCAGCAACGGTGGTTGGCCCCCTGATCGCCGAGCATGTCTTGGCTCCAGGCGCATCGTTGCGGTGGGATCGTCTGGTCGAGCAGGCCACGGGTACGCCGCTGACGATCGACGCGTTTGTGCGTACCGTCAGCGCCTAGACCGAGCTTCGTTCGAGCCTAGAGTTCGAGCAGCATGCGCGCGTTGCCGAGCGTGTTCGGCTTGACGTATTCGAGGTCGAGGAACTCGGCGATGCCGCGGTCGTATGAGCGGCGCATCTCCTCGTAAACCTCGGGTGTGACGGGTGTGCCCTCGATTTCGCGAAAGCCGTAGCGACCGAAGAACGAGGTCTCAAAGGTCAGCACGAAGATGCGCTCGATGCCCATCTCGCGCGCATGTTCGATCAGTCGTGCGACGACGAGTCCACCAATGCCGCTGCGCTTCTGTGACTGGTCGACTGCGACGGTTCGGATTTCGCCAAGATCCTCCCAGAGAATGTGCAGCGCACCGCACCCAACGATCGTCTCGCCCTCGACGGCAACCCAGAACTCCTGCACGCCCTCGTAGAGCGTAACCGTCTCCTTCTCGAGCAGCACGCGACCCGCGTACTGGTCGACGAGGGCGCGGATACCACGAACATCACGTGTGGTCGCGCGGCGGACTTCGATCGCTCCGGACATAGGTGGAGGGTATCGGGCGGATGCGACGGAGGGGCCGGACCTGGTGATCAGCTTTGCTTTGGGGTCAGACCCCTATGCAAAGTTTGACTCGCCAAATGTTGGTCAGCTTTGCATAAGGGTCTGACCCCAAAGCAAAGCTGATCGACTTTGCATAGGGGTCTGACCCCAAAACAAAGCTGATCGACAAACCGAGAGCCAGCACGCGCCGCCGCCCCGGGCGGTAGGATCGTTCTCCGTGTCCGCTGAGTTTGTCCACCTCCACTGTCACTCCGAGTACTCGATTCTCGATGGTGCCTGCCGCATCAAGGACCTTGTCGATCGCGCGGTAGAGCTCGAGATGCCGGCCGTGACGGTGACCGACCACGGCTCGATGGCTGGGGCGGTGGATCTCTATCGGACCGCCAAGAAAGCTGGCATCAAGGCGATCGTTGGCTGCGAGATCTACCTCGTCGAAGACCGCCGGGCGAAGGAGCCGCCGGGCCGGCGCGACTGGGCGCACCTGACGCTCTTGGCCGAGAATCTCGAGGGGTACCACAACCTCGTCAAGCTCGTCACGCTCGGCTACCTCGAGGGCTACCACTACAAGCCGCGCGTCGACCTCGACTTGCTTGCTCAGCATTCGAAGGGCCTGATTGCCCTGAGTGGCTGCTTGGCGAGTCGCGTCAACCAGGCGATCATGCGCGACGACGAGGTTGCGGCACGGGCCGAGCTCGACCTGATGGTGCAGATTTTCGACAAGGACCATGTCTACGTCGAGATCCAAGATGCAGGCCTCGAAGAGCACCACAAGGTCAATCCGGTGTTGCTCAAGCTGGCCGACGAGCTGGGGCTACCAACCGTCGGTACCGGCGACGTGCACTACCTCCGTGCCGAAGACGCCGACCCGCACGAGGTGCTCCTCTGCGTCCAGACGGGCGACGTGCTCGCCAACGACAAGCGCTTCAAGTTTCCCAACAAGGAGTTCTTCCTCAAGACGCCCGACGAGATGAAGCGCGTCTTCGAGCCGTATGGTCGCGACCTCTTGTCGCCGACGCTCGAGATCACAGAGCGCTGCAACCTCGAGCTCGAGCTCGGCGCGATTCGGCTGCCGAAGTACGACGTGCCGAACGACGAGGACGCCTTCGTCTACCTGACGCGCCTGTGCGAGGCCGGGCTGATCCAGCGCTATCCAGCCGCCGATGACAGCCTGCGTCAGCGCCTCAACTTCGAGCTGCAGACGATCCGCGAGATGGGCTTCGCCGATTACTTCCTCGTGACCTGGGACTTCGTCAGCTTCGCTAAGCGCGAGGGCATTGGGGTCGGTCCGGGCCGTGGTTCTGCCGCGGGCTCAATCGTCGCCTACTGCCTCGAGATCACCGACGTTGATCCGATTCGTTACGACCTGCTGTTCGAGCGCTTCCTCAACCCAGGACGCAAGTCGATGCCAGACATCGATATCGACTTCTCCGTCCATGGCCGCGAGCGCGTGATGCAGTACGTCGTCGAGAAGTACGGTCGCGACCGTGTCGCGCAGATCATCACCTTCGGCAAGCTCGCCGCCAAGCAGGCGACGCGCGACACTGGGCGCGTGCTGGGCCTTCCCTACGGCGTCGTCGACCGTATTGCCAAGAGCATCCCGGACGGCGTCAAGGTTGGCTTTGACGAGAGCCTTAAGCCTGGCCAAGAGCTGCGGGTGATGTACGACGATCCCACGCCGATCGGGCGTTCCGACGATGGGCGCGAGATCACGACCAAGCAGCTGATCGACATGGCGCGCCCACTCGAAGGTCTAGTGCGGCAAGACTCGATTCACGCGGCTGCCGTCGTGATCGGCGATCGCCCGCTGATGGAGTACCTGCCGCTGCAGCGTAAGGGCGTCGACTCCGAAGTTGTCACGCAGTATGCGATGGGCGACGTCGAGGCGCTCGGTCTGCTGAAGATGGACTTCCTTGGTTTGCGCAACCTCGACGTGATTGACGAGGCCGTGCGCGTGATCGAGCAGTCGAGCGGCACGAAGATCGATATCGCCAATCTTCTACTCGACGACGAGCCGACGTACGCGATGCTCCGCAAGGGCGACGCGACGGGCGTTTTCCAGTTCGAGAGCACCGGCATGCGTGACGCGTTGCGTCAAGTCAAGCCGACGGTCTTCGAGGATCTGATCGCACTGGTGGCGCTCTACCGCCCAGGTCCGATGGCGAATATTCCGACGTACGCACGCCGTAACAACGGGCAGGAGGTGATCACCTATACCGATCCCCGGCTCGAGCCGATCCTAGCCTCGACCAAGGGCGTCTACATCTACCAAGAGCAATCGATGCTGATTGCCAAGGAGTTGGCAGGCTTCACACCTGCGGACGCGGACGACCTTCGCAAGGCGATCGGTAAGAAGGACGCCGAGCTGATGAGCAAGCTGAAGGAACCGTTCATGGTTGGCTGCGAGGCCAACGGTGTCGATCGTAAAGTCGCCGAAGATCTCTGGGTCGAGAACGAGCGCAGCGCGGAGTACTCCTTCAACAAGGCTCACGCCGCCTGCTACGCCCTGATCTCGTACCGCACGGCCTATCTCAAGGCCAACTATCCCGCCGAGTACATGGCGGCGCTGATCTCGTCCGTGATGGACACCAAGGACAAGGTGCCGTTCTACGTTGCCGAGTGCGAGTCGATGGGTCTTGAGGTGCTGCCACCCGATGTCAACTCGTCGCAGCGCGATTTCGCGGTCGTCGAGGGCAAGATTCGCTTTGGGCTGAGCGCCGTCAAGAACGTGGGCGAGAACGCCGTGCGGGCGATCATCGAGGCGCGCGAGACGGACGGGCGGTTCGTCTCGATCTGGGATGTCGCGGAGCGCGTCGATGCGCAGCACGTCTCGAGTCGCGTCTTGGAGAGCCTGATTCGCGCCGGCGCGCTCGATTCGACGGGCGATCCGCGCCGCGGCATGCTGCTCGTGCTCGATCAGGCGGTCCAGTCGGGGCGCAAGGCTCAAGCCGATCGTCACGCAGGCCAGACGAACCTCTTTGAGGGTCTGGCGGACGCCTCGGTTGGTGGCGGTGGCGGCGGCTCGCATCCACCGGTTCCGGCCGGCGAGTTCGAGAAGAAGGAGCTCTTGGCGGGCGAGCGCGAGACACTCGGCCTGTTCGTGTCGAGTCACCCACTGTCGGATATCGCCGACCAGCTGCGGCGTAAGGTCGATGTACCGATCCGCGAGCTCGAAAATCGCAAGGAGGGGGAGACCGTCACGATTGGCGGCCTCGTCTCCTCCGTGCGTCAGACGATGACGAAGAAGGGCGATCCGATGGCCTTCGTCCAGCTCGAAGACACGACGGGCGTGGTTGAGGTGGTCGTCTTCTCGAAGGCCTTTACGGCCGCCCGACCGTTGCTCGAGCAGGATCGCATCGTGATCGTCAAGGGTCGCGTCGATCAGCGTGGGGGAGGCGAAACGAAGCTCGTCGCGTTCGAGGTGATGGAGTTCGATGCCGTCGCGATCATCGGCATCGTCCGCATCGAGGTCGATGCCCGCAACGCGCCCGCCGACGCGATCGAGCGCCTGCGACGCATCTGCGAGGAGTACCACGGCGACCACCCCGTCGTCGTCGATTTGCAGACCTCCTCGGGCAATCGGCGCCTCCGCCTCGGCCCAGGCTTCCGTGTGCGCCCAGACCAGGCCTTGTTCGCCGAGATCAGCGCCTCGGTCGGCACCGTTACGATCGCGTAGCGCCGTCACGATCGCGTCGCGTCGTCACGTTCGCGTAGTGTCGTCACGTTCGCGTCGCGTCGTCACGTTCGCGTAGTGTCGTCACGTTCGCGTGGTGTCGTCGTGAGGGCGTCAATGTCCAGAAGGGGTCAGGCACGATCTGGACATTGGATGACGAGCTAGCTCGTCTATCAAATGTCCAGATCGTGCCTGACCCCTTCTGGACATTGACGTTGGCTCTTGTTTGTCAGCGTGTGGTGTTGGCTCTTGTTTGTCAGCGTGTGGTGTTTGTTCTTGTTTGTCAGCGTGTGGGGTTTGCTCTCGTTTGTCAACGTGTGGTGTTTGCTCTCGTTTGTCGCGATGCCGTCCGCCCTCGCGACTACCGTGACGGGGATGGCAACCTCGTCTGCACTTGCGCTCGAACTCGATCTGGAGCCCTTTGCGGGTCCGTTTGACCTCTTGCTTGCGCTCGTGTTGCGCGACGTCGTCGATCTTGGCGAGGTGCCGGTTGCCGATGTCTGTCTGCGCTATTTGGCGCAGATTGAGGAGGAGGGCGAGCTCGATCTTGAGAGCGCCAGCGAATTCCTCGTACTGGTTTCCGCTCTGCTCGAATTGAAGATCCGCCTCTTGCTGACGCCCGACGAGGTCGACGACATGCCGGATGCTCAGGAGGCCGCCGAAGAGCTCGCGGCGCGCTTGGCCGAGTATGCCCGTGCGCAGGCTGCTGCTGCCTGGCTGGCCGAGCGTCTTGGTGAGGTTGGCCTGCGCGTGTTCCGCTCGGGTCCGCCGGCACTACGCCCGCCGCGTCCGCTGCTCGACGATGCCGGCACGGGCGATCCCACCGCGCTCGCCGCTGCGCTGCGACTGGTCCTGACCCGGACGGACGAGGTGTCCGAGCCGATCCACGTTTTGCGTCGTCGCATTCCGCTCAGTCGACTGCTCGACCACGTGCGTCGTGCTGTGCGCGAGACGGGCACCTGCACCTTCGACGATGCAGTCAAGGGACTCAACCGTACGGAACAGGCCGCTGCATTCTGGGCCGTGCTCGACCTGATTCGCGGCGGCGAGGTGACGGCCGAGCAGGACGCGCCGTTCGCACCGATTCGGATGCGCGCAACCGGGCGCCAGACCGTCGCGATCGGTGTTGCTGCGTGAGCGCGAACGCGCGCATCGTTGAGGCTCTGCTGTTCGTTTCGTCGGAGCCACTCGACGAGCGCGCGTTGGCCCAAGCCGCTGGCTTGTCCGAGCCAGACATCGAAGAGGCGCTCACTCACGTCGGCCAGCGGCACACGCAGGGCAACTCCGGTGTCGTGCTCGAACGTGTTGCGGGTGGCTGGGCACTGCGTGCGGCCGACGACACGGCGATGGCCTGCGCCCATCTGCTCGACCAGTTGTCGCAGCGACCACTCTCTCGCGCCGCCCTCGAAACGCTGGCTGTCGTGGCCTACGCCGGACCGGTAAGCCGCCCCGAGATCGCCCGTATCCGCGGTGTGGCGGCGGACAATCCCGTCCAGAGCCTGCTCGAACGCGGCCTGATCGAAGAGGCAGGACGTTCGGATCGGCCTGGCAATCCACTGCTCTATCGCACCACCACGCGGTTTGATCGCGTCTTCGGACTCGAGGAGGGGCGCCACTCGCTGCCGCTGCTCGACGAGCTCGGCGACGACCTGCCCGATGCGGCTCAGGTGCGCGACCGATTGCAGGCGATGGCAGCCACGCAGGGCATCGCTATTCACGAGCCCGCCGCGGCCGACCACCCAGCCTGAGTACGGTGTCGCTGTGAGCGACGACACGACACCCACCGTACGACTCAATCGGTTCCTCGCCCAGAGTGGTGTTGCCTCGCGTCGCGGTGCCGATACCTTGATCGCCGAAGGGCGCGTGCGTGTGGATGGCGTGGTTGCCAAGCCGGGCACGCAAGTTGGTCCGAACGCGGTCGTGACGGTCAATGGTGTGGCGGTCGAAGAAGAGCGCCACGTCTATCTGATGATGAACAAGCCCGAGGGTTTCGTGACGACGCTCAGCGACGAGAAGGGCCGCCCAACGGTGATGGAGCTCGTCGACGTCACCGAGCGTGTCGTCCCGGTCGGTCGCCTCGACGCCGCCACCAGTGGGCTCTTGCTCTTGATGAACGACGGTGCGCTTGCCAATGGGCTGGCCCACCCGACCCACGGTGTGCCCAAGACGTACCGCGTGGTCGTTCGTGGGCTGCCGGGGCCGACGGCCGTGCGTCGCCTCGAGCGTGGTGTCGAGCTCGACGATGGCAAGACGCAACCAGCGGTGGTCAAGGTGATCGGTACGCGCTCGGGTGGTGCCGAGCTGGAGATCACGATCAAAGAGGGTCGTAATCGGCAGGTTCGCCGTATGTGTGCAGAGGTCGGCTACCCCGTTCACGAGCTCGAGCGCATCGCCTACGGGCCGCTGCGGCTGAGTCGTTTGCAGGTTGGTTCGTGCCGTGCACTGCGTCCAGATGAGGTCGAAGCGCTCCGTGAGGCTGTTGCTGGGGGCTGAGATCGCGAAGCATCGTATACTTCGCGACCGTGAGTGCTAACGCCCCCGCAACTGGTGCGCCTGAACTGATCGTTGTCATGCGCGCGTCCGCGACGCCTGCTGAGGTTGCGCACGTCGTGACCTTGATCGAAGAGGCCGGCGCTGGCGTCCATGTTGATGCTGGCGGCGAGTTTACGGTGATTGGTGCGATCGGCGATCGCGCAATCGTGGCGGGCCTGCCGCTCGAGGCCGTTGCCGGCGTCGAGAAGGTTGTTCCGCTCCGCAAGGAGTACAAGCGCGTCTCCCGCGAGTTCCGTTCGCGCGACACGATTGTGACCGTTGGTGGCAGCCCGATTGGTGGCGGCAACTTCGCGATGCTGGCCGGTCCCTGCTCGATCGAGTCCTACGAGCAGACGCTCGCCTCGGCCCAGGCCGTCAAGGCCGCCGGTGGCGTCGTGCTGCGCGGTGGCGCCTACAAGCCACGCACCTCGCCGTACGCCTTCCAGGGCCTCGGCCTCGAGGGTCTTCGCATCCTGCGTGCCGTCGGCGACGAGGTTGGTCTGCCGGTCACGACCGAGCTGATGGACGCCCGCGACTTGGAAGATGTGGTCGAGCACGTCGACATGATCTGGATCGGCGCCCGCAACATGCAGAACTTCAACCTGCTCAGCGAGGTCGGCCGCGCGCCGCGCCCCGTGATGCTGAAGCGCGGCATGTCCGCGACGGTTGAGGAGCTCTTGATGGCCGCCGAGTACGTTGCCAAAGAAGGCAACGACGACATCATTCTCTGCGAGCGTGGTATTCGTACCTTCGAGCGCTCAACGCGCTTTACGCTCGATGTCGGTGCGATTCCCGTGCTCAAGGCCGAGACGCACCTGCCGATCATCGTTGACCCATCGCACGCCGCTGGCAAGCGTTCACTCGTGATGCCCCTTGCGATGGCTGCTGTCGCCGCTGGCGCTGATGGCCTGATCGTGGAGACGCATCCGACGCCTGAGCACGCCCTGTCCGATGCGGCCCAGCAGATTCCCTCGGCGGAGTTCGGCGCGTTCGTCGCCGACATCGAGCGCCTGCTCGCTGTCACCGGCCGGACGCCCAGTCGGTAGGTCGGCCATGCAGGTCGCGATCGCCGGCCTCGGTCTGATGGGTGGCAGCCTCGGCCTCGCCCTGCGCGAGCAGGCAGGCGCGCACGTGACCGGGTTCGATTTGGACCCTGCCGAGGCAGCTGTAGCGCTCGAGCGCGGCTGCGTCGATCGGGTTGCAGGCTCGTTGGTCGAGGCCTGTGCCGGCGCCGAGCTGGTGATTGTCGCGACGCCCGTGTCGGCGATTGCGGGTGTCGTCGAGGCGGTTGTTGCGGCTACGGACGCGTCCGTCACGATCACCGACATCGGCTCAACCAAGGGCCAGGTTGTTGCCGCCGTCTCTGCAGCAGGACGTGGGCGCTTTATTGGTGGTCACCCGATCTGTGGCTCGGAGGCCCATGGCGCAGCACACGCGCGGGCCGAGTTGTTCACCGGTGCAACCTACTTCTTGACGCCCTCGGTCGAATCGGAGCCAGCACGACTCGCGTCGCTGCATGCGCTCGTGACGGCGATCGGTGCACGCCCGGTCGTGATCGACGCTGCCGCCCACGATCGCATCGTCGCGTTGACGAGCCACTTTCCGCACGTGCTCGCGAACGTCCTCGCCGTCCAAGTTGCCGACGCGGATGTTGACGGGCACAGTCCGCTGCATTCGGCCGGCGGCTCCTTTCGTGATATGACCCGCGTGGCTGGTGCGAACCCTGCAATTTGGGTCGATATCTTGCTCGACAATCGTGAGGCTGTCTTGGCTGCCGTGGAGGACGCCCAGGCGCGCCTTGGCGTCGTGGCAGAGGCACTGCGCACGTCGGACAACGCGTTTCTTGAGGAGTGGATTGGTGCGGCGGGTGAAGCGCGCCGCGCCGCGCTTGCCCAGGCCCATCGTGCTGCGCCTGAGGATCTGCACGAGTTGATGGTTTCGGTGTCTGACCGCCCGGGTGCGATCTCGTCGATCGTGCAGACGCTGTCGGCCGGTGGAATCAACATGGAAGAGTTTGCGCTCAGCCATATTTCGCCCGAGCGCGGTGGCGAGCTGCGGATTGTGATCGCGGGTGAGGCTACTGCCGAGCGAGCCGTCGCACTGTTGACGGCCACGGGCTGTATCGCCACACGCGATGCCATCAGCGGTGGCACTCAGGGTGGTGCCGAGTGAACGCGCCTTGGAAGGTTTTGGGCTCGGGTCCGTTGGTCGGCGAGTTCGTGGTCAATGGCGACAAGTCAGTCAGTCACCGCTCGCTCTTGATTGGCGCGCTCTGTGACGGCCCCGTCGAGGTTGAGGGCTGGGGCGATTCGGCCGATACGCGTGCGACGCTCGAAGCCGTCCGCGCACTGGGCGTCCAGATTGACGATCACGGCGCTGGCCGTCTGACCGTGCATGGTGTTGGACTGACGGGACTGAAGCCTCCGGTCGGTGCGATCGATGTGCAGAACGCAGGCACGCTGATGCGGCTGCTGAGCGGCATTCTGGCGATGCAGCCAAGCGGAGTCTTCACGCTCGATGGTGACGCGTCGATTCGCACGCGCCCGATGGAGCGCGTTGCCGGCCCGCTGCGCGCCATGGGTGCCAGCATCGAGACGACGGCGGGGTGCCCGCCCGTCGTTGTGCAGGGTGGTCAAAAGCTGGTCGGGATGGAGCACGTGATGGAGGTCTCCTCCGCGCAGGTCAAGTCTGCCTTGCTGCTGGCGGCTCTTCGCGCGGACGGACCGACCACGGTCGTTGAAGCAACGGCGACGCGTGACCATACAGAGCGCATGTTGCGCGCTGCCGGTGCAACCGTCCACACGACGGGTGGTCGCGTGGTCATCAACCCGGTCGAACGACTGCAGCTCGACAAGATCGAAGTGCCAGGCGATATCTCGTCGGCGGCGTTTCTGATCGTCGCGGCGACGATCATTCCCGAGTCGCGCATCTTTCTCCGCAGCATCGGCATTGGTGCTGGTCGCACCGGCGTGCTCGATGTGCTCGAGCGGATGGGCGCACGGGTCGCGCTGTTTAATCGCCGCACGACCGAGGCGGGTGAGCCGGTAGCGGACCTGGAAATTGCCCATGCAGAGCTCTCGGCGACGAGTATTCGTCCCGAGGAGATCCCGAGCCTCGTCGACGAACTGCCAATTCTTGCCCTTGCCGGCTGCGTAGCGCACGGTCGCACTCGCGTGCGTGGTGCCGACGAGTTGCGCGTCAAGGAGTCGGACCGCCTGCAGAGTGTTCGCGATGCCCTCCGGAGCGTTGGTGGACACATCGAAGTCAAGGACGATGGGTGGTTTATACGTGGCGTACCTGTGCGCCTGCGTGGCGGCACCGTCGAATCGCATGGTGACCATCGCATCGCGATGCTGGGCGCCATTGCCGGCCTCTACTCCGAGCAGGGTGTGACGATTATCGATCCGGACGCCATCAACGTCTCGTTTCCTGGTTTTCGTCCCATGATTGAGGCAGCGATTGCGGTGCGGCGATCATGATCATCACGATTGATGGGCCCGCGGGTGCCGGCAAGTCGACTGTGTCGAAGGCGCTGGCAACGCGCCTCGGCTATCGCTACCTCGACACGGGTGCGATGTATCGCGCCGTCACACTCGTCGCGCTCGAAACCGGTGCTGACCCAATCTTCGTGGCGCAACACGAGGAGTGGACTTCTCGTCTCAATGATCCCGAGCTACGCTCCGATGCAGTCGACGCGGCTGTCTCGAGCGTCTCGCGACTGCCAGAGGTACGCGAGGCGTTGCGCGGCGAGCAGCGCACGTTTCTTGCGCAGGGCGATGCGGTCGCCGAGGGGCGAGACATTGGCTCGGTCGTCTGGCCTCAGGCCGAGCTGAAAGTCTGGCTTGACGCTTCGCCGGAGGAGCGCCAGCGTCGACGAGCAGCCGAGCGTGGAGCAGAGGCTGGTGCTGTTGCGCTTGAGCGCGATCGGCAGGATGCTGCGCAGATGCTGGTACCCGAGGACAGCGTGCTGGTCGAGACCGACGGTCTGACGAGCGCCGACGTGATCGAACGAATCGTTGCGTTGGTTGAGGAGCAGGCATGAGCGAGCGCGAAATGCGGTGGGACGGCTACAAGGTGATGACGCCCGAACGCTCGTGGAACGTCTGGTGGTTCCTCGTTCGTGGCCCGATCACGCTGTTTTCGAAGCTGCGCGTCTGGGGTCGCGAGCGAGTGCCCTTGACGGGGCCGGTGGTGCTCGCCTCGAACCATCAGTCGTTCTATGACATTTTTGTGCTCGGCTCGGCGATGCGCCGCCCGATCTTCTACATGGCAAAAACCGAGCTCTTTGAGAACCCGGTCGTCGACAGGATCATCACGCATGCGGGTGCCTTTCCTGTGCGGCGTGGTGAGGTCGATCGCGGTGCCCTCGAAGCGGCCAAGGAGGTACTGGCGCGGGGTGACGTGCTTGGCATCTTTATCGATGGCACGCGTCATCACACGGACGCTGTTGGCGAAGTGCGGGCAGGCGCTGCGATGATCGCCGCCCAAGCCGGTGCGCCTGTCGTGCCGGTCTATATCCATGGCACCGATAAGGTTGTTGACGCTCCACGGACGCCCGTCAGTGTCACGTTTGGACGACCAATCATGATCTCCGGCCGGGGCAGCAAGGCGTACCGTGCGGGAGCAGAACAGATTGGCGCCGAGTTGCGGCGCCTGCAGGCATTTGCCGAGAGCGCAGATCGCGCCGGGCGACCAAAGTACGCAATTCCGCCGGAAGCCCCGGCAGAGACGGATGGTGGACAGTGAGCGGACGAGAGCCACCACGGTCGCGTAAACAACGCGGACACGAGTTTGACGACGAGGCGAACGAGGAGGGGGAGGTCCCCTCTGAGCTGCCGCTGATTGGCGTCGTCGCCGTGGTCGGCTATCCGAACGTCGGCAAGTCGACGCTCTGCAACCGGCTTGCGGGTCGTCGCGATGCCGTCGTGCATTCTGAGCCCGGTGTGACACGCGATCGCAAGGACGTCGATGTCGAGTGGAACGGCAAGCGCTTCCGTCTCGTTGATACGGGTGGTATTGATTTTGGAGGCCAGACGCTGATGGCGGAAGAGGTCGCTGATCAGGCGCGGACGGCGCTTGCAGAGGCCGATATGGCGCTGTTTGTCGTCGATGCCAAGGCAGGTGTGATGCCCGGTGACCTTGAGGTTGCCGAGATTCTCCGACGTCAGCGCAACCCCGTCATTCTCGTGGCCAACAAGGCTGAGGGTGGGCAGGGCGATACGAATGCGCTGCAGTTCCACCAGCTCGGTCTTGGCGATCCGGTTCCCGTCTCGGCGATCCACGGCTCTGGCAGTGGTGACCTCTTGGATCTGATCGTGGAAGGGCTCGCCGAGTTGCCGGATGCGGCACGGATGGAGCGCGTCGCTGACGAGATCGGTGTGGCCGTGCTCGGGCGTCCGAACGTCGGCAAGTCCTCGCTCTTCAACGCTCTGATTGGTCAGCCGCGTGTGATCGTCTCGGACATTCCGGGTACCACGCGCGATGCGATCGACACTCGCCTCGTGCGTGGTGAGACCGCGTTTCGACTCGTCGATACGGCTGGTATGCGACGTAAGCGCCACCTGCGCCAGGACGTCGAGTATTGGAGCGAGAAGCGCGCGCTGACCGCCGCCGAGCATGCCGACATCGCGCTCGTCCTGATCGATGGCGAAGAGGGCTTCGTCGATCACGATCTGGATGTCGCCGACGCGGCCCGCAAGGCCGGCTGTGCCACGCTCGTGGTGGTCTCCAAATGGGATGCGACCGAGATCGATCTCGACGACCTACGCCTACGGATCGAGCGCAAACTCCGACAGCGACCACAAATCGTGACGACCTCGGCGATCACGGGGCGCGGCCTCGACCGTCTGCTCGATCGCATCGAGGAGCTCTACGCCGCCTATACGAGCCGGATGCCCACGCCAGCCGTCAACCGTGTCTTGCAAGACGCCGTTGCGGCCCGTCAGCCACCGCTCGTCCATGGTCGACGATTGAAGCTGATCTACGGCGCGCAGGTCCAGACGCGACCACCGCGGTTTCGCATTACGGTCAACGATCGCAAGCTGATCACCCGGGATTACGCGTATTTCCTCGAGAATCGGCTGCGTGAAGCCGCAGGTCTTGAGGGCTGCCCCGTCGTGGTCGACATGGTCGCGCGCAGCTAAGGTCGTCTAAGGGTGTTAGGCGCCGCGCGTGTTCCAGCGCAGCACGACAGGTGTCTCGCGTTCCCAACCGAGCAGTGAGACGGTGGCGGTGTCGAGGCGAAACAAGCGACCGGCGTTCGCGTCGAGTCCGAGCCAGCGAGCGGCCAGCACACGCAGGACGTGGCCGTGGGCAACGACGAGCGTCGTGCCCTCTTCTGCGCGAACAGAGGCGATCACCCGATCCACACGGGCAGCGACATCGTCAGCAGTCTCGCCGTTCGGGCAGGGGTGCGACCAGACGGTCCAATTCGGCACAGTCTCGCGAATCTCGATTGTCGTGATGCCCTCGTAGATTCCGTAGTCCCATTCCATCAGGTCGGGGTCGATCGTGGCGGGCTGGCCGAGTTGGAGCAGCTCGCAGGTGTCGCGTGCGCGCTGGAACGGACTCGTCAGCACGTGGTCGATCTCGAGTGCCTGCACGAGTGGGGCGGCGGCGCGGGCTTCTTCGCGACCCTGCTCGGTCAGGGGAATGTCGGTGCGGCCTGTGTGGCGCCCGTTCAGGCTCCATTCGGTCTGTCCATGACGAACCAGGGCGATCTGCGAGGCGCGGGCCATGGCGCGGATACTGGCAGATCAGGGCCCGGATTACATTCAGTGAGCCATCAGCAAGGAATCACGGATGACCGTGGGTATACTCAGAACACCGCTCAGAGACGTGGTTCGTTGAGTCACGTCGCTCGAGTGCTCTGCTCTGTGGAGACGCCTACGCCCCCACCCGACGACGCTGTTGAGGCCCTGACGCCCGACGATCCGGCAGCTGCGGCGCCCGCGATTGCGGAGACAGAGGCGGCAGTCGTCGCTGCCGCGGCAGCCAAGGCCGCCGCGGCTCTGCCCGCGAAGCCGGCAATGAACGTCCATCGCGCTGACGGTGCGCCACCAGCACCGCCCGCGGGGCCGGTAGCGGCCGCTGGCGATAGCGGCGGCACGCTTGGGGCAATGAAGATTTACAGCACGGAAGCCAAAGCGACCGCGGCGACGCTGGCCGAAGGTGGTTGGCATCGTTGCCGGTGTGCTGTTGCTGGCAGCGGCTCGCTGCGGGTGGCTATGCCTATTGGTACCTGCAAGACACGGTGACGGCAATCACGCAGACCTCCGACAAGCAGCAGCAGGCCGCAGAATCGGGGCTCGCTGTTGCGCTGCCAGACCAGCCAATCACCGCACTTGTGATTGGCGAAGATCGCCGCCCTGGCCAAGGGCCCGGCCGCTCAGACACGATGATGATGGTGCGCATCGATCCGCGCACGCAGTCGATCGCCATGATGTCGTTCCCGCGCGACCTGATCGTCAACGTGCCGGGGTATGGCAGGCGTCCGATCAGTGAGGCCTACGAGCTCGGTCAGGAGCCGTTGGCGTTGGCAACGGTCAAGGAATTGACGGGCATTCAGATCAACTACTTGATTCCGCTCGATTTCCGGGCCTTCCAACGCATTGTGGGGACCTTTGGCGGTGTCTGGTTGCCGGTTGATCGCCGCTACTACAACAGCAATGACGGCAGTGCCGAGACCAACTACATGTCGATCAATATTCAGCCGGGCTACCAGCTTGTCAATGGCGTTAACTCGCTCGCCTTTGCGCGCTATCGCCACACCGACTCGGATCTTGTGCGCCTCGCGCGCCAGCAGACGTTTGTGCGGGAGTTCAAGAAGCGTGTCGATCGCTGGGGCTTCGCCTCGCGGATCATCGAACTGATCTCGATTATGCGCGACAACCTCAAGATCCTTGGCTCGAACAAGAAGCCTGCCGATGCACGCACGCTGCTCGAGTACGGTCGTCTGATCGGGAGCATTCCGCGCGGCAATACGTTCCAGGTGCGGCTCGATGATATCTCGAGCTCGGCGACGAACCCTGGCAAGCTTGAGGCTTCGCCGCAGGCCGTGCAGACCGCGGTTGATCAGTTCCTCAACCCCGACATGCAGTCGGGGCAGGCGATCGCTAACCGCGACGTGGGCAAGGACACGAAGGCCAAGATCGTCAAGCCCAAGTACGACGCGGCAAAGATTGGCATCGAGGTCCGCAACGGCAATGGCACGCCCGCTGCAGCCGCCGATGCGGCGTGGCAGCTGGTCGAAAATGGCTGGAAGGCCGCACACAGCGCCGGCGATTCGTTGGTCCAGTACCTGCACACCACGGTCTACTACGACGGCTCGACGAAGGGTGCCAAAGAGGCGGCGACAGCGATCGCAGAGGCGTTTGGGAGCGATTCGGACACGAAGGCGCTTGACGCGCCTGCGATTGCAGAGATGCAGCAAAACGGCATCAACGTTCGGGAGCCCGTGGTCGTCGTGGTCGGTAAGACCTACACCGGCGATCTTGCGCCGCCAAAGGTTGCGATGTTGCCGCCGAAAGAGGAGGCCCAGATCAATCGCGACCCGACGCGCGACATTGAGATCTGGCGCGACGCGCAACGCAAGGCCGGAATTCCGTTGATGATGCCAACGGTGTTGTACGCCGGTGCTCAGACGCGCGACCCGCTCTTCTCGAGCCAGCCACCTGCCCGCGTCTACAAGTCGGGTGGCCACAGGGCTGTCTACGTGACGTACTCGGCCGATTCCTACGACCAAGTCTTTGGCGTTCAGGCGATTGAGTGGGAGGCCCCGCCGATTCTCGATGGTCCCTCTGCCACGCGGGACTACAAGGGTCGGAAGCTCCTGCTTTACTTCAACGGTCCGTCGCTGCAACGCGTCGGGTGGAAGCAAAATGGCATCAGCTACTGGCTGGAGAACTCGTTGACTGGGCGCATTCCGAATTCAGCCATGATTGCGATGGCGAAGAGCTTCAAGCCGGTGACGCGGTGAGCACACGCGAGACCGTCGGGGTGATCGGCGTCGGCTACGTGGGGCTCGTGACTGCAGCCTGTCTCGCCGAGCTCGGTCATCACGTCGTCTGCCGCGATATTGTGCCGGAGCGCGTCGCAATGCTTCAGCGCGGTGAGGTGCCGATCCACGAGCCGGGGGTTCCCGAGCTCTTGCAGCGGAACGCTGAGCGGCTGACGTTTACGCTCGACATGGAGGACGTCTTCCGCGATGCGCGCATTGCGATCATCTGCGTTGATACGCCACCGACTGCGTCGGGCGATGCCGACCTCTCCCGCGTGGAGGCTGTAATTGCGGCGTTGCCGGCCAGCGCTGAAGGCGCCGTGCTGGTGATGAAGTCAACCGTGCCGGTGGGCACAGGCACTCGCGTGCGCTCCGAGTTGGATGCACGCGGCCGCCAAGATGTTGGCTACGTCTCGAATCCCAGAGTTTCTGCGCGAGGGCTCGGCGGTCGCCGATTTTCGCCAACCCGACCGGGTCGTGGTGGGTGGGGATCGGCCGGACGACGTGGAGCGCGTGGCGCGCCTCTATCAGGATCTCAACGCTCCGATTTTGACGACCGATATTGCGTCGGCCGAGATGATCAAGCTGGCCTCGAACGCATTTCTGGCGACGAAGATCTCCTTCGTCAACGAGATTGCCAACGTCTGCGAACGCGTCGGTGCCGATGTTGAGGAGGTGGCGCGCGGGATGGGTATGGACTCGCGCATCGGTCAGAGCTTCCTGCGGCCAGGCATTGGCTATGGCGGTAGTTGCTTCCCGAAGGACGTCACGGCACTCAAGCAACTTGCGGGCAATACGGGCTATTCGTTCCAGTTGCTGGCCAGCGTGATTGAGGTCAACGAGTTGCAAAAGCGCCGTGTGATCGGCAAGTTGCAGGATCGGCTTGGCTCGCTGCGTGGGCGTCGAGTTGCACTGCTCGGACTGGCCTTCAAGCCGCACACGGATGACATGCGCGAGGCCTCGAGCATTGTGCTCGCTTCGCGCTTGATCGCCGAAGGCGCGAGCGTTGTGGCCTTCGATCCGGTGGCGGCCGAGCGCGCACGTGGCGTGTTGCCCGAAGCCGTCGAGATTGCCGGTTCGATGCTGGCGGCCGTGACGGACGCCGATGCAGTGGTGATCGTGACGGAGTGGCCGGAGTTTCGAGCCGTGCTTTCCGCGGAGGTGCACGCTGCCATGCGTGGACCACTGATCGTCGACGGTCGTAACCTGCTCGATCCGAACGAAGCCGTTGCCGCGGGCTTTACGTATGTGCCGATTGGTCGTGCTGAGCGCGACCCGGAACGCGAGCTGCGTCAGGCGTGATCGCGGTCGTGCTGGTTGGGGGCGAGGGGACCCGCCTGCGTCCGCTGACGCTTGACGAACCAAAGCCTGTGCTGCCGATTGGTGGCGTGCCGTTTCTCTCGCTGCTGTTGGATCGGCTGGCTGCCGCCGGCGTCACGCGCGTGATCTTTTCGTGTGGCTACCTGCCCGAGCGCCTCCGGGCGGGTATTGGCACGCCGCCGCCAGGACTCGAGGTTGAGGTCGTGGTCGAGGACGAGCCGCTCGGCACGGCGGGTGCGATCCGCTTTGCGGCTGCCGGTCGAGTCGATGATCCCTTCTTGGCGCTCAACGGCGACGTGCTGGGCGATGCCGATTTTGGCGCCCTCGTTCGTGCTCATGCTGCTGCTGGCGCGACAGCGTCAATTGGCCTGACACCGGTCGACGACCCGACGCGTTTCGGTGTCGTCGTCTGCGATCAGGATGGCAATGTTGAACGCTTCGTTGAGAAGCCCCCGAACGCGGATGGGCTTGGCCCCGCACCGTGGTGGGTCAATGCTGGAGCCTATGTGCTCGATCCGTCGGTGCTCGATCTGGTGCCGGCTGACCGCATGGTGTCGATCGAGCGTGAGGTCTTTCCGCTGCTGGTTGGCAATGGACTGATCGCCTGCCAGGCCGAGGGCTATTGGCGTGACATTGGCACGTTGGAGAGTTATCTCGCTGCCAACGCCGATGCGATTGGTGGTCAGGTCCAGACCCGTCTGGGCGGATCGCCGACTGCGCTCTTGGTGGACCCGACAGCGACGGTAGCGGCCGCCGCCCAGCTGATCGCGCCCGTCTCGATTGGCGCCGGCGCAGAGATTGCTGAGGGGGCCACGATTGGTCCGGACGCTGTGATCGGCGCCGCGAGTCGAGTCGGCGTGAACAGCGTGGTTCGCAACGCTGTCTTGCTCGACGGTGTTGAGATTGGGGCGGAGGCGACGATCGAGCGCAGCGTCGTGGGGCGTGGGGCAACAGTGGGCGAGCGCTCATCGCTGCTTGACTCGGCGCTCGGTACCGGCGAGATTGTCGGCTCGGACCAGGCCTTGATCGACGAGCGGAGACCGCACTGATGGCACCAGAGACGATGTTGGAGCAGGCGCTGGACTTTCCGCGGCAACTGGCGAGCGGTCTCGCTGCGGCAGCGACCGCCGGTATCGCAGCGTCTCGTCCGCAGGCAGTGGCGCTGTGTGGTCTCGGGGGCTCTGCTGCGGGCGGACGGCTGCTGGCCGCGCTCTTTGCCGACCAGCTCGCGATCCCCGTGGTGGCTGTCGATACGACGAGTCTGCCGGGCTGGATTGGCACGGACACGCTGGTCGTCTGCACCTCATATTCCGGTGCAACCGCCGAGACGCTTGACTGGTGGGACCAGGCTGGAAGGTCTGGCGCACAGCGCATCGCCGTGACGGCGGGCGGAGCGTTGGCCGCTCGCGCTGATGCGGCCGGTGCACCGTGTGTCGTCGTGGAGGCTGGCTTTCAACCGCGTGGCGCGCTCGGACTCCTGCTCGGTGCGCTCGTTGGTGTACTTGACGCCGTCGGGGCTGTGCCTGGCTCGGCCGCACTGCTGGCCGCGGCGATTCCCAGCACCATGCTTGTCGTCGCTGCCGAGCGGGCGAACACCGCCACGGCTGAGGCCGAGGCGGCCCGGCTCGCCGGTTGCGTCGTCGTCTTCTACGGTTCGGCCGCCCGCGCGGCAGCCGCAGTCCGTCTCAAGAATCAAGTCAATGAGAACGCGA
>CAXNKU010000011.1:0-65609 GCA_964203045.1 Gaiellales bacterium | reverse complement strand
TGTCCAGAGTCCATCAGGCCAGGCCCCTTCGGCCTTCATTGCATCGACGCAGGCCTCAGTTGTGACGGTAAAACCATCGGGCACGGGAACTCCAATGCGCTGCATCTCTGCGACGTTGGCTCCCTTGCCTCCGAGCAGGTTCCGCATCTCGGCGGATCCCTCGGATTGGTCGTAGACATACTGCTTCATGCGCTGCGCCTCCAGCGAGGTCGTTGGCTGCAGCCTAGTCAAGACTGTCCCGGGGCTACCCTGATTCCCACGCGTTGCCTACGACGAATAATCGCGCGAACCGGCTGCATCAGCGACACTATCCAAAACCTCGGGAGGCGCAATGCGGATTGTCAGTGACGGAACCACGACAGAGCTCTACGGCGGTCGCTTCACCGGCACCGTCAACCTCGAGATGTTGAGCGATGCTGAAACGGCTGGGCGTCCCGATATCGCCCGCGTCTCGTTTGCTGATGGCGCAGTCACGTTTTGGCACTCGCATCCCGGTGGGCAGAAGCTGCTGATCATCAGTGGAGTGGGCCGCATCGGAACCGAAGCTGGCGAGACCGAACTGCTGCCGGGCACCTTCGTCGACGCCCCGGCCGACGAGCGCCACTACCACGGTGCGGCCGTCGGGCACGACTGCACCGTGCTGGCGATTACGTGGGGCACGACTGTCTGGGAGGACCTCGCACCGTGAGCCGTGCAGCCGAGTTTGTGATTGTTGGTGGCGGCACAGCCGGCCCCGTGTTGGCAGCGAGACTGGCCGAGGCTGGCCGCGACGTTCTGCTCGTCGAAGCCGGTCCCGACTACGGCCCTCACGGTACGCCTGGCTGGCCCGTCGATCTGATGGATGCCACCACGCTCGCGCTGTCGCATGACTGGGGCTACACGGGCGGCGATGGGCGTTGGAGCTTTGAGCGCGCTCGTGTGATCGGTGGTTGCTCTGCTCATAACGGTGCCATTGCAGCAGTTGGTCATCGCGCCGACTACGACGCCTGGGGCGCACCTACACGGAGGCGGAGGCGGTGCCGTTCCATCGCCACTGTCTCGAGGCGACGCGCGCGCTCGGTTGGAAGATGATCTCCGACCTCTGCGACCTTGACGGCAACGACGGCTTTGGTCTCGAGTCCATCAATGTCGTTGGTCGGACGCGTTGGAATGCCGCCTTCGCCTACCTCGACCCGGTGCGAGACCTGCCGAATTTGACGATTCTCGATCGTACGCTTGTCGATCGTTTTGAGGAGACCCCAACGGGTGTCACGGTGCACGCCGTTCGTGAAGGCCAAGCCGTCACGCTCGAGGCTGGCACGCTCGTCTTGGCTGCGGGCGTCTACGGCACACCGCTGATCCTGCAGCGCTCGGGCATTGGCGATCCTGAGCGCCTGCGTGCCGTCGGTGTCGAGCCAGTGCTCGATCTCCCAGGTGTCGGAGCCAACTTGCACGATCAACCTCTCGTCCTCGTTGACCGGGCGATTGGTGCGGCGCTGCAGGCAGACATTGACGCGGCAGCAGCAGCCGGATTTCTGCCGGAGGAGCAGACCCTCGGTAAGGCGATCTCATCGCAGGCGCAGGACGGACTCTTCGACCTGCACGTGTTCCCCGTGCTGGCCGCGGACCAGACGCACGAGCTCCATGGCCGCGTCGGCATCGTCGTCTCCTGCGTGACGCCACAGAGCCGGGGCCGCATCGATATCACCTCGACCGACCCGGAGGCACAGCCAGTCATCGACCACTGCTACCTCCACGACGAGGCAGGCCACGACCTCGCCGTCCTGCGCGACGGCATCGTGCTGGCCAACGAGATCTTCGACCATCCCGCAGTCGCGGAGCACGTCGGCGAGGCCGTCACGGACTTCTCTACCGACGATGCGATCCGCGCCAATGTCGCGCACTACTACCACCCAGTTGGTACCGCCAAGATGGGTACCGGCCCCGATGCGGTCTGCGACGAACGTGGACGCGTGCATGGTCTCTCGCGCGTCGTGGTCGGCGACGTCAGCCTGTTTCCGCAGATCATGCGCGCCAATACGAACCTGCCCGCCGTGATGACGGGCGAACGCATCGCCCAGCTACTGCTCTCCGACTAGTCTGCCTTCGAAGCAACGATCTTCTCGAACGAGGGATACGCAATGCCAAAGGGTTACTGGGTCGTCACGGCCAACATCTCCGATCCAGAGGGGTTCACGCCCTACCGCGAGACGGCAGGCGCGATCATTGCCAACCATGGTGGCCACGCGATCATTCGCGGCGACGTCACGGAGCACGTCGAGGGACAGTCGCACGGCCGCTCCTTCATCGTCGAGTTTCCCAGCTATCAGGTCGCCAAGGATTGCTACGCCTCGTCCGAGTATCAGGCCGCGATCGAGCTGCGCAAGGATGCGGCGCGCTTCGATCTCGTGATTGCTGAGGGGCTCGACTCCGCTTAGGTCACTGCTCCGCCAGCGCGACCATCCCATAGGAGATAGGCTTGAACAACCCCGATCGTGGAGCCGTCATGCCAGCTCGTCGTTTGTACCTCCGAATCGCCCTGCTCGCTGTCATCGTGCTCGCGCTGGCCGGACCAGCCACTGCGCAGACGGATGACTATGGCCCGGTCGGCCAAGCACAGCACCGCGACGTCCTGATTGCCTCGGATATGTGGAGCAAGACGCCTGGAATCATGGGCATCAGCCTCAACTTTGCCGACATCATTGCGGCACCCGACCTCGACTCGAGTGCCAAGGCCAACCAGTCGTACGCCGACGCGCGCGCAGCCGTGCTGAAAGCGGGCGGAGCGTGGAACGACAACGTCACCTGCGTGGCTCACAAGAAATGGCGCACGAAGCCGTGGGCATTCACCACCACGATCGGCTTTGCCCAATACCTCAGCGCCTGGGGGGAAAAGTACGCGTTTCCGAGCATGGATGTCGTCCAAGTGCAGTTCTCGTGGCCACCCCGTCCGAGCACGCTCAATGGCAGCGACTTCGCGGTGACGCTCAACAATGGCACCGTCATTACTGACGTCAGAAACGCCTCGGTCGGCCCGAACTTCGAATACAACGAAGGCACCACGGTTGTGCTCAATGATGAGCGGTTCGCCAACCGCAAACCGAAGAGCCACCCAGAAGCGATCTATCCCGTCTCGGTCACGATTATCGCCGACGACACACCGTTGCAGCTGGTGGGATCGAAGGGGCGTCTCGTTAGCGCAATCGGCATGACGGGCACCAACGATCGCACCCCGTACGACACGCAGTCCTCAGACCCCACCAAGTGGACAGGTCCGCGGATGATCGCAGCCAAGCTGACCCGCATGTCGACCAAGGGCGAGGGCGGACCAGCGATTCTCAGCGGTGGCCTGCTCCCCAATGACGGTGTCGAAATCTTCGGTGCAGACGCCCAGTACCGCGTGCGCATCGCAACCATCGGTGGTGCCTTCTCGCCGAATGGCCTCAGCGCGATGTATCCGAACGAGTACCGGAAGTTCTTCCAGCTGGTGGCGCGCTCGGAGTCGGGCAAGCTGATCCCGCTGATGCAGGCAAACCAGGAATACCTGATTGACGGCGAGCCGATCACCGTCGTCGGCATTGCCGACCGCACCCTCAAGGCGACGCCCAAGCAGTTCAACGAGTGTCTGCAGGACGACAGCGAGAACCAGATCGACATCGTGCTGAAGGGCAGCGAGGCCGCGATGCGGAAGCTGATCGCCGTGCGGATTCCCGCCCAAGGCAACGGCTACCACCCGCTCTATAACGACGGTGGCCCGGGCGCCACGCCGACAGCCGGCGAGCGTTACACCGCGCCGGGACCGCGCCAGACGATGCGCCTGATCAACGGGCTCGACAATCCACTCCAGGCTACCTTCGTGCGACGCAGGTAAAAGCGCGAAGCCTGACGGCAATCTAGATTGAAAAACTCATAGGCGCTAGCCGATTAGTCGTGCAGGAACTGCTCGACCAGCGACTCGGCGAACGTCGTGTCCGCCGTGCGGTACGCGAGCTGCGTCATGCGCCACGAATCCGACAGGTAGAAGCGCTCGTAGAGCTCGCTGCGCCCACCAAGATCCGAGCCGATGAAGTCCCAGGCGAGACGGAAGACGCGCACACGACGCTCGGCGTCACCCCCGGCGGCCTGGAAGTACTTCTCGATGTCGCCACGAATCGGTGAGTTGAAGTCGGCCTCGGACGGCGTCGCCATAAACGAGCCGCCGCCAACCAGCTGCAGCAACTCATGCGTCTTCGGCAGCCACTTCGGCATCTCTCCGCGCAACGCCATCAACGGACGATCGTGCGGATACCAGACGCCATGACTATCCAGATAAGAGTCGGCTTCGGAGGCAACGAGCGCCGAGCGCGTCAGTTCCGTCATGTTCCAGATCTGACCGAGCTTCTCCTGGACATGATCGAAGCGACCAACGCCCGTCATCGTCGCCATCGCATGGCCAAGCCCGAAGGCGAACATCAGCTTGACATAGGCTCGTGTAAACGCCTGATGCATGATGTGCCCGCGCCAGCCGGAGTCGGTGATGACCTCGGAGTAGCCGACGATATCGCCATCGAGGAAGACGCGATCGTGGGGCACCAGAACGTCGTCGAAGATCACGACGGCGTCCATCTCGTCGAAGCGCGCGCTGAGCGGATAGTCGAACGTGCTCTTCGGCTTGGAGAACGAGTCGCGACAGATAAAGCGCAGGCCCGGCGTGCTCATCGGGATCGCGAAGGCCAGCGCGAACTTCTCGTCGCCTGGCCCCAGATCCGAACCGGGATAGATCGTGATTTCATCCGAGAACGGCGCCAGCGTCGCAAGCATCCGCGCGCCACGCACGATGATGCCTTCGCTCGTCTCGCCCACCTTGTGCAGCGCAATCTCGCCACCAAGCTGTTCGGCCTCGGATTTCGAACGATCCGAGACGGGATTCATAATCGCGTGCGTCGTCGACAGATCGTTGTCGCGCATGAACTTCTGATAGTTGACGATGTTCTCGGCGCCTCGCTCGTTGCCGCGCCGCGCCCACACCTCGGAGGCGCCAGCAAAGCAGGCGAACGTGACGTTGAGGTAGTCCGGGACGCGCCCCATCATGCCGCCCGTTGCAGCAGAGATGATCTCCATCGACGCGCGGCGCTTTTCGAGATCGTCCTTCGAGCGGGGAATCAGATGCGTGCGGTTGACAAGCCTGCCGTCATCAGGATTCGGCGCCAGGCAGATCTCGGCATGCTCGTGCTGAGTGTCGTAGACACGGGCGATCGCCTCGGCCCCAGGGCGCAGCAATTCGTGGTCCATGGGGTTGCTGACGCACTCGCCACCGATCCAGATCTCACGATCCGCATCGTTGCGAAGACCCTCAAGAAACTGTGCACCAGTGCGCGCTGCAACGTTTGCGCCCGTCTCGACTACTGCCATCTGAAGCGCTCCTCCAAAGAGATTGGATCCATTATCCACTTTGTGTCCCCCGACGTCAAGCCAACGCGTGCCTCGTGTGCCGTACGATGCCCAGCGGAGGTCGAACATGGCAAAGCAGACAGGGCCCGTAGCGCCCTACATGGCAGTAGGACTCTCGACAGTGGTTCGCGGCATCTCAAAGCGCAGCGAGATCACACGCAACCTCGACGTGATCGAGGATGCCATCCACGCGGCCGTTTCGATCATCGGCATCAACATGCCCGTGCGCTTGATCGCGCTTGCCGAGGGTGCGTTGACGGGCTTTACCGACGAGATCTTCGACATTCCCCACACCGTCGCAGCCCGCGATTTGTTCATCGACCTGCCGGGCCCCGAGACGCAGCGCCTCGGCGCACTCGCCAAGCAGTACGACACGTACATCGTCGTACAGTGCAAGGCGCGCCTGCCCGAGGTGATGGACGACCGCTTCTTCAACATGCTGTTCGTGCTCGGCCCGAACGGCAAGATCGTGCACAAGGCCGCCAAGAACCATCTCTGGTGCCGCGAACGTTCGACCACCCCACACGACGTGTACGACCGTTGGGTTGAGGTCTTCGGCGAGGGCCTCGACGCCTTCTACCCCGTGCTCAAGACGAAGGACATCGGAAACATCGGCACGATCTGCTGCTCCGATGGCGAGTACCCCGAGGCGATTCGCGCGCTGGCGTTCAATGGCGCCGAGGTCGTCTATCGCCCGAGTGAGGCCGTGCCGATGACGCAAGCCGGACCCGACGCTGGTGGCACCTGGCTGCTGCAAAACCGTGCGCACGCGCACTTCAACTCGCTGTACATGGTCTGCCCGAACGTCGGCCCCGTCTACGTGCATCCGAAGATGGAGCAGCCCTACGACATCGGTGGCGGCGGTGGGCACGTCGTGGACTTCAATGGCCACGTGCTTGGCCTCTCGCAGAGCGGAACGAACAGCTTCTGCGCCGGCGTCATCGACATCGAAGCGCTGCGTAACTTCCGTGCCATGAACCTCAACTCCAATTGGATGAAAGATCTGCGCACCGAGTTGTTCAAGGACATGTACGACGAGCCGATTCACCCGAAGAACCTCTGGCTGAAAGACGAGCCAAAGTCGCACGCCGAGGTCGACGAGGTCTATCGCGACAACATCAAGCGGCTGCAGAAGCGCGGCTCCTGGACGCCACCCTTTACGAAGCACGAGGGTGCCCGCTACGTCCCCGCCGTGCCGGGCGATCCCGGCGAGGCGTGGGAGACGATCAAGGCCGAGCTGTGGGACGCGGAGTAGACTGCGCCGCATGGTTAGGGCCTTTGTCCTGATCGACGTCGAACGTGGCCGACTGGCCGACGTCGCCGACCGACTCGCGACGACTGAGGGTGTCTCCGAGGTCCATTCGGTGGCGGGCCGCTACGACCTCGTCGCGATCGTTCGCGTCAATTCGAACGAGGCGATGGCCGACCTCGTCACCTCCGGCCTGCTCTCGATCGAAGGTATCGCCCGAACCGAGACGCTGCCGGCTTTCCGCGCCTACTCGCGTCACGATCTCGACGCGATGTTCGAGCTCGGCGAGAACTGACGCTCAGCACCAATGTCAAGAAGGGGTCAGGCACGATCTGGACATTTGATCGACGAGCTAGCTCGTCAGCCAATGTCCAGATCGTGCCTGACCCCTTCTGGACATTGGTGCTCTAGCGACCTAATAAGGCGTGGACCAACGATTCTTCGAAGATCGAAACCCTCGTCGAAATGGTCTTGATCGACGAGCTAGCTCGTCAGCCAATGTCCAGATCGTGCCTGACCCCTTCTGGACATTAGTGGACTAGATCAGGCGGCCGGTGTCGACGACGACGGTGCCGTCGAGCGTGACGGTGCAGTGACGCATCGGGAAGTCGAAGTGCCCACGCGTGAAACGACCGGCGTTTTCGTTGGCGCCGGTCGAGAAGAGGAAGTTGCCCTCGAAGGCACGTAATTCGAGGCCGTTCGTGTCGGCCTTGTCGACCATGACCAGGGAGTCCCAACGCGCAGCCGGATTCATCCCCCAGCCAACATGGCTAACGGCGTAGGCCTCTGCTTCGGCGAACGCTGAGAGGTACGACCGCAGCAAGTCTGAGTCGACGCTGTCGCCGGCGATGTTCGTTATGCGATCGCCCACGATTGTGAGCGCGACAGCCTCACGGAGATACTCCTTGAAGGTCAGGTTCGCATCGCCTGGCGCCAGCACGAGCGTGCCCTCGACGGAGCCCGCAGCGGGAAACGCGACGACGAGCCCACCCGGCCAGTGCGCGATTGTGCCCGGCCCATCCGTGGAGCCCCACGAGCCAGCAGTGAAGGCACCCGCCAATTGAATGCGTAGATCCGTACCTGCGGCCGAGGTGACCCGCATCTCCGTGGCAGCACGCATCGTCGCGAGCCCGGCGAGCACTCGAGCCTTAAGCGTGCCGTCGTCGGGCGCGTAGCGCTCGAACGCCTCCGGCAGCTCGTTCGCGATCATCAGGACGCGCGTTCCAGCGCCGAGGATTGCGGGGAGCTCCGGCGCGTGCAAAAGGCCTTCGACGGTGCAGTCGATCACGAGCTCGGCGGCGCAGAGAGCCGCGAGCGCCGCCGGGTTGCCCTGCAGTGCGACGCAGGCTCCGGTCGAGCGAATTGCGACGGGACCAGGATTCGCGGGCGTCGGGACAACGACGTCGAGAACGTGCCCACCAAGATCTTCCGCGGCCAACCGCGCAGTCTCGACCAGCGCCGTCCGACTCGTCGACTCGCTCAACACCACCACGGTCTCGCCGGCCGTCAACGAGCAGGCGCGCAGCTGCTGACGAAAGACATCGAAGGTGCGGTGTTCCATTAGTGCGACTCCATTCCCTGCAGATGGTCGCCGATCCGAGAGGCCAATGCCAGCGGTGCCTCGAACGGCGTCAGATGTCCTGCCGCCGGAATCACGTGGAGTTCGGCACCAGCGATGCCCTCAGCGAGGGCCTGCGCATAGACCAACGGAGTCTCTTCGTCGAGCTCGCCGACCAGTACCAGCGTGGGCACGGAGAGCTCCTTGAGGCGAGCGCGCACGTCGTGCGCAGGCAATGCCGCGATCGTCTGCATCAGCCCAGCGATCGGAACCCGCAACATCGATTGCACTGCGAGCGCCACCGCCGCCGGATCTGGATCGGGGGCCATCACACCACGCAAGACCGGCTCGGCGAAATCCTCGATCTGGGCACCAGCGAGCAGTGGTGCCAACCGCGCCGCCTGCCACTCGTCGGGATCGGTGCCGTCCAACCCGAAGGCCGGGCTCGTATCGACGAGCACCAGGGAACGCACCACACCGGGGTGGCGCAACGCAAGCTGCAACGCGACCATGCCACCCATCGACAGCCCGACCACATGCGCCGTGCCACCACAGTCTGCGATCAGGCTCGCGGCCGCATCGGCAGCCGCCTCGAGGCTGAAATCTTCGAGCGGCAATGACGCTCCGTAACCAGGCATGTCCCAAGCGACGCAGCGATAGCCCTCGGCCAGCGGCCGCATCACCGCATCCCACCCCGTCCGCGTCATCCCCAGACCGTGCAGAAACAGCACGGTCTCGCCCTCCCCTAGCTCGCGCCAGGCAATCGGCGCGCCATCGACGTCCTGCAACTCCACGTCTACTGCTCGTCGTCAGGAAAGATCGCGTGCCGCCCGAGGCGGTGCAGGCAAACCTCAGCGCTCCACGGCAGCATCGTCGAACCGCAACGCGCATCGCGGTAGTACTGCTCGAGACGGAAATCCTTCAGCAGCGACAGCCCACCACAGACTCGGATCGCCAGCGATGCAACCTCAGGAGCAGTCTCCATGACGGTGTACGAGGCAGCCAGAGCGCGACGCAACATCTCTGGCGTCGGGTCAACGCGCGCCTCGTCGCAGACCCGGTCAAACAGTGCGCGACTGCGCTCGTACATGATCTGCAATTCGGCCCAGCCCTGCTGCTTCTGTGGCACCTCGCGGCGCGACGTGATGCCGGGTGGTGCCTGCGACGAAAGGTACTCCTGGACGAAATCGATCACGGCCTTCGTCAAGCCCATATACGCGGGCGTCAACGTCATGTAGACGTACGACCAGCGCTCGGCCAGCTGGTTGTAGAGACCCGGCGGCAAGAGGACCGCGCTATCGGGTGCGAAGGCATCCTTGAACAAGAGCGTGCGAGACACCGTGCCACGCATGCCAAGCGGATCCCAATCGCCAACGATCTCGACTCCCGGATCATCCGCAGAGACGGCAAGAAATAGAATCTCGTCCTCGCTCGTCTCGACGCAGGTGATGTTGTAATCCGTCGCCGCACCGGACAACGAGGCGAAGATCTTCTTGCCGTTGATCAGGTAGCCACCCTCGACGCGGGTGGCAGTCGTCGCAAAACCACGCGTGGCGCCTTGGGCAATCCCCTCGGAGAGGGGCTGCGACTGCATAGCGCCCTCCTCCAGAATGCGTCGGTACAGCTCGGCACGTGTCGTCTCGTGCGCCGCGCGATGCGCGTCACTCATGTCAAGATCGTCGGCGGCAATGCCTGTCCACAGCACCGTCTGCGTGTGCATGTTGAAGGTCAGGGCAGTCATCGGGCAATAAGCACCGATCGCCGCACCAATCTGCATGTAATCGTTGAAGCTCGCCCCTAGACCGCCATACCGCGTCGGGATGCAGAGTCCGTAGAACCCGGCAGCGTAGAGATCGGCGAAGTTCTCGAACGGAAACGATGCCTCGCGGTCGTAACGCGGCGCTCGCTCACGGAAGGCCGGTCCGAGCTCGTCGACGATGGCGAGCAGACGCTCGCGGCGCTCGGGGTCGACCACTGGATCTGCCTGGATTGCCATCGTCAATCTCCAATCGCCAAACGAGCACAGGGTACGCGAAGAGCTCCCAAAACGAAAAAAGGGCCCGGGACCGAAGTCCCGAGCCCCGCGTTCGACGAGCCTTAGACCGTCTTGTTTCGCAGACGGCCCATCTGATTGAGGATCAGCATCACAACGACGCCACCAAGCAGCCAGAGCGCGGCAACCCACCAGATGCGGTTGTACGTGGGGACATCCGCGAACTGCACGATCACGCCGTAGATGGCGCCGATCGAGACGAGGCCACCGACGATGCCGGCGAGTGCCAGCAGACCGTGCGATTCGCCGGGCATACCCTTGAAGGCAGCAACACAGATCGCGATGTAGACCGCGACGAGCATGAAGCCGCCGAACGTGGCGAGCCAGTTAAACATCGGGAACCATTGACCCGGATCCATCTCGCCAACCGTCATCAAGCCATTCGTGGCAGCGATGATGATGATCAAGATGATCGAGGCAACCGCGAGTGCAGTCGAGGCAATCCACGGTGTCTTGTACTTCGGATGAACCGAAGCAAGCACCTTGGGCAGGCGACCGTCTCGGGCCAGCGCGAAGACGCCACGGCTCGAGCCGACTGCCGTACCGAGGCCGACGGCCGCAATGTCGATCACGACAATCCACTGGACCAGTTCGCCGAAGAGGGTACTACCGAAGCGAGGATCGGCCGCCAGCGCATAGAGCGGCGGAAATGCTGCCAGCCAGTCCTGCACGGAAAGACCAAAGCCAACCGCTTGGGCGTACGTGACGATGATGTAGAAAATGCCGACGGCAATGCACGAGCCGAAGATCGCGAGCGGTAGGTGCTTGCGCGGACTCTTTGTCTCCTCGGCGAGGTTCGCGGAGCTCTCGAAACCGATGAACATGATCACGGCATAGAGCACTCCGAAGAAGATGCCATTCCAGCCTTGGTCAGACGAGCTCGGATTGAACGGCGCGCCACTCAGGCCACCGTCGCCACTGACCTTGATGATCACCCAGATCGAGAAGGCGAGGATGATCAGGAACGAGCCGACTCCGAGCACGAGCTGCACACGTGTCGAGATCGCAACGCCGCGAATCATCATCGCCGCAGCGACGACCCAGAACGCAATCGAGTACCAGAACCACTCCAACTCGACGCCGTGGTTGAAGAACAGCGTGTCGTGCAAGAAGCCACCGAACGCGAGCCCGATTGCCAGGGTTAGCGCGATCACACCGCCGTAGTAGACCCAGCCGGCGACAAAGCCGATCCGCTCACCAAAGGCTTCGGTGACGTAGTCGTACAGCGAGCCCGCAGCGTGGATGCGCCGTGCAAAGCGCGAGATGATCCACGCCACCGCACACATGCCAATCATCGCGATGATGATCGAGACGGGGCTGGCGATGCCTGCCCCCTTGCCGTTCAGCGACGCTCCGACAATCGTGGGGATGAAGAACGCGGCAGCAAAGACGGGTCCAATAAACCCGATCGACTGCGCGATCACATCGATGAGGGTGAGATTGCCCTTACCGAGCTTCTCCCCTCCGCTTGCTTGCGCTCCCATGGTCTCTCCCCCTGGAATCACTCGTTACCGAGTAAATGGTGTCCTGTTACGGACCGTGCGAGGATCTTCGCTGTTCGGTCGGACAAGTCCTTCCGTGGGACGGCGGTTTGGGTTCCATTCCGACACGTAATTGGATACAATATCCAGATGACAGATGCGCCCAAAGTCATACCGAGTGGCCTTGCTCCCGTACGATGCCTGCCGGAGACCGCAATGCGCAATCCTCTCACCACGCCCCCAACTGAGGACCACCACTGATGCAACGCGCTCGCATTCTCCACAACCTGACCCCACACTGGGGCACCGTCATCGACGGTGCCGTCGAGCTGGATTCTGGCGATGCAGTGGCGGTTGATCAGGCCTGCTGGCTGGCACCAGCCGAGCCGTCCAAGATCCTTGCGGTCCACCTGACGTACCAGTCCAGGTTGACCGAGTACAAGGCTAAGACGCCACCCGAGCCCTCCTATTTTATGAAGCCTCCGACGACGCTCAATGGTCATCTTGGCGAGATTCGTCGACCGCACGGCACCCGCTTTCTCAACTATGAGGGAGAGATTGCCGTCATCGTTGGTCGCGAGATGAAGGGTGTCAAGCCGGAACAGGTGCACGAGTACGTGGCCGGCTTTGCGCCCGCCAACGACGTTGGCCTCCACGATTTTCGCCACGCCGATCGCGGCTCGATGCTGCGCGTCAAGGGCCAGGACGGCTTTCTTCCGCTCGGCCCCGTGATGGTGACGGCCGACGAGTGGACCCCCGACCAGGGCTTCACGCTCACCACGCGCATCAATGGCGAGGTTGTCCAACAGGGCGACCAAGACGATCTGATCTGGGACTACCGCTACCAACTGGCCGATCTCTGTCGCGTCATCACTCTCGTGCCGGGCGACATCGTGTTGACCGGAACACCCGCCAACTCGCGCCCGATGGCTGTTGGCGACGTCGTCGAGGTCGAGATTGAAGGGCTGCCCGTTCTGCGCAACACCGTCGTCGATTGGGATGTTGATCTGCGCGGCCCCGGCGACCAGCCCGAGACGTCCGCGAACACGCTGCATGTCGCGCTCGCAATTCCAGAAGACGAGGCCGAGCGGCGCGTTGCCGCTGGAGAGGTGGACTGATGAGCATCCAGCTGCACGACCTGCACCATGCCTGTCTACGCGTGCTTGACGTAGATGAGGCCGCCGCGCGCTGGTCGATCCAGTTTGGCTTGACGATTGTCGCCAAGGAGCGCGGACGCGCACTGCTCGCGTGCGACTCCGAGGACTACTGCCTTGAGCTGGTTGAAGACCGCGAAGCCGACCATGACCACACCGGCTGGGAACTCGCTGCCAACTGCTCGCTCGACACCGCGGCTGCCCACCTCGATGCCTGCGGCGTGCACTACGACCGCGAAGCCGATGGTTCGCTGCGTTTCGTCGACCCTTCGGGTGGCGGCGTCCAGTTGATCGCCCATCGAGAGCGCCTCGCAGCAGAACTTTTGCCACCGCCCGGTCGCCGCACGAGCACCCTGCCCGGCTTCCATCCCCGCAAGCTTGGCCATGTCAATGTGCTCGCCCCGAACATGGCGGAGATGACGGCGTTCTACGTCGACGTCCTCGGCATGAACATCTCGGATTTTCTTGGCGAGGCCGGGGTCTGGTTTCATCTCCACGCCGAGCATCACCAGATGGCGATCGTCGGCATGGGGCCGGCGCATTTCCACCACATCGCCTTTGACATCGTCGATTGGGGCCAGCTCCGCATCTTCCTCGACCATCTTGGTCGCCACGGTCGCTGGCTTGGTTGGGGACCAGTGCGTCACGGCCTCGCTCAGAACCTGTGCGCGTACGTGCGGATCCCGGAGGAGAACCTCTTCGTCGAGCTCTACTGCGACATGGAGATCCTGCGCCTTCCCCACACTCCCCGCGAGTGGTCGGACGATCCGTTCGGTTCCAACACTTGGGGCATCCTGCCGCCACGCTCCTACTTCCGCTTCGATGATGCCGCGGTCGATTCGGAGCGGCACCAACGCGAGGCGCAGGGCATCCCCCTTCCCCCGGCCGAGCCATCGTGAGCTCGCCGCTATCGAACGGAGCCAGCAATGACTGACAGCTACAGCCTCCCGCTCTCGCCCGAGGGTCGCGCAAACCTCGTACCGCCGCCGCCGTGGCATTACGTTGGCGACTTCGTTGTGGTCGACTACTGGGCCGATCCGGCCGCGGTTGCCGCCGTCCTCCCGCCTGGCGTTGAGCCACTAACCGAGGATGCTGGGCGCGCTGCAGTGATCTTTGCTGACTGGCAGTCCTGCACGACCGACCAGAACGAGTTGATTGACCCTGCCCGCAGCCAGTACAAAGAGGCCTTTATTGTCGTCAACGGCACGCTCGATGGCGAGGCCGTCACAACCTGTCCGTACATCTGGGTGGATCGCGATTTCGCCTTGATGCGCGGCTGGATCCAGGGCTTTCCCAAGAAGCTTGGCTCGGTCTGGATGACGCGAACCTTCGGCCTCGGCACGTTGGCCGATCCTGCGATCGCCGCCGGCTCGACCTTTGGCTGCACGATGGCCGCCAACGATCGTCGTCTGATCGAGGCAACCGTCAAGCTGACGGGCGAGAGTGCCGGCGGGCCGTTTCATAACGCGCCACCGCTCGTGAATCGCCGCCACTTTCCGCGCCTCGCCGCAGGGCAGCATCACAATCCCGCGGTCCACGAGCTGGTGCGTGCAATCAGTAGTGACCGCTCGATCTCAGCAATCTGGGAGGGCGAGGCAACGCTCAACTTTGGCGCCGCACCCAACGAAGAACACACGTCGCTGGCGCCCGTCAAGCTCGGCAAGGGGTATCGCTTTACCTTCGCCTATACCGTCGACGATCTCGAGACGATTGCGGATCTGCGGAGCGGCGAGTGAGCGCTCGCGTCGAGGTTCATGGGCACACCGTCTCGCCCGAGCACTACATCGATGGCGCCCGGGTCGGTAGCCCCACCACTTTCGAGGACCGGTCTCCGATCGACGGCTCGCTGCTCGCAAACGTCTGTCGCGGCGACGCCGCTACCGCGGACGCTGCGATTAGTGCTGCTGTTCGCGCCTTTCCGGCCTGGTCTGCGCTTGGTCCCGAGGGACGCGCGCCGTATCTCCATCGACTCGCCGAACTGATCGACGCACACGTCGACCACATCGCCGAGGTTGAGTGCTGGGACATGGCGATGCTCGAGCGTTCGCTGAAGGCCCGAGTAATCGGCCGTGGTGCACGCAACTTCCGAGCCTACGCCGACCTCTCGTGCGAGTACGAAGAGCGACTTGTGGCAGTCGAATGGGACGACGAACCGCGTCGTGCGCAATCCGAGCGGCCCGGCCGTCGTGATTACCCCGTGGAACGCACCATTCATGCTCTCGACGTGGAAGACCGCTCCCGCGCTGGCGGCAGGCTGCACCGTCGTGCTCAAGCCCGCTGAGTGGTCTCCCCTCTCGTGCTCGATGCTGTTCGACCTCGTCGACCAAGCGGGCTTCCCACCCGGCGTCTTTAATCTCGTCCAGGGCATCGGCGAAGAGGTCGGCGCAGCCCTCGTTGCAGATACCCGCGTGCGGCGCCTGAGCTTTACTGGCTCGCCGGAGACCGCTCGCCACATTGGCCATGCGGGCGCCGAGAACATCGTGCCATTTACGGCCGAGCTCGGTGGCAAAAATCCGTTCCTCGTCTTCGCCGACGCCGACCTTGACGCCGCTGCCGCCAAGGCAGCGTTGCAGTTCGACGATGCCGGCCAGGTCTGCCTCTCCGGCACCCGCCTCTTGGTCGAAGAGTCTGTGGTCGACGACTTTCTTGCCCGCTTCCATGTGCAGGTCGATCGCCATGTCCTCGGCGATCCCCACGACGAGGCAACGACGATCAGCCCCCTCATCCATCCCGATCATCTCGCGCGCGTCGATGGCTTTGTCCAGCGGGCTCGTAGTGCAGGCGACGAGATTGTTCGTGGCGGGCAGCAGCCCGAACTTGGTGGGCTTTGGTACGAGCCGACGTTGATACGTCCGCAGTCGAACGACAGTGAGGTCGTGCAACACGAGGTGTTTGGCCCGGTCCTGACGATTCAGACGTTCGCCACAGAGGCCGAGGCGATCGAGCTCGCCAATTCCACGGCCTACGGCCTCTCCGGCATCCTCTTCACCGGCAGCGCCGAGCGCGCTGACCGCGTTGGTCGCGCCGTCCGCGCCGGCACGTTCTGGGTCAACTGCTTCCTCGTCCGCGACCTGACAGCCCCCTTCGGCGGAGCGGGCATCAGTGGGATCGGTCGCGAGGGTGGCGACTACGCCCTCGACTTCTACTCGGACCTCAAGACGCTTCAGATCCTCGACGGCACAGTCTCCTAGGGAGGACACCACAACCGCGCGGATGTCATGTCCTCCCTGCACGCAGCGCATTGAGTGGCCCACGATAATCGTGGTAGGGAGGACATGACATCCGCGCGGTTGTGGTGTCCTCCCTAAGATCGCGAGTCGCCCTAGATTACGTTCGTATCGACAACGAGTGATGCGACTATCGAGGATCCGCCCCCAACGCTACGTCTGGGGCGTCCCGAGCGCCTCGGGAACGGGCGAGGCGAGAATGTGTTCGCGCGTCAACCGCTCGGCTAGCTCGGCATCGCCACTCTCGATGGCGGCGAGCATCGCGGCATGCTGATCGGCGTAGGCCGCGACCACCGTGGCATCTGACGCCTGTGCGGCGTAGATAGATTGCCCAACCGTGCGTATCCAGAGCGCCTCGGCGAAGCGGTCGAGGTGAGGATTACCGGCGGCTGCCACGAGCGCTAAGTGGAAGGCCCGATTGGCCGCGAAGCCCTCATCGTCCGCGCGTGCTGCACGCTGCTCGGCGATTGCCGTGCGCATTGCCTCGACACCGCTCGCTGACGGACGCTCCGCCGCGAGCCGCGCGGCGGCTGGCTCGAGAGCGAGACGCGCCTCCCAAAACGCCACCTGGTCATCGTGCCGCAGGGCAGTCACAATCGCACCACGGTTTGGCTCGAGCTCGACCAAGCCGTCCGCTGCCAGCAGTCGCATCGCCTCGCGTAGGGGCGTCCGCGAAATGCCAAGCTCCTCGGCCAGCACCTCCTGCCGCAGGCGCGTGCCTGGCGGAATCTCTCCCGTGCGAATCCGTTCGCGCAGGATGTCGCACGTCTGTTCGACCATGCTGGAAGCGACGACGCGACTGTTCGGCATGACTAGAGGCTACCCGGTCACGCTACGGCTGTAGGCGCGTCAGAGACCACTGCCGCCCCTCAAGCGTGTAGGAGAGGCGATCGTGCAAGCGGCCCATCCGCCCCTGCCAAAACTCGATCGCAGTCGGCTGAATGGCGTAGCCACCCCACCATGGCGGCACCGGCACGTCCTCGCCAGGATGCTCTGCGTCGGCCGAGGCAAACTGCTGTTCGAGCTCTTGACGACTCGCGATCGGTTGACTCTGGTTCGAAGCCCAGGCACCAATCCGACTCTCGCGTGGTCGAGAGGCAAAATAGGTGGCCGTCTCCTCGGCACTCGTCTCGACGATCGTGCCCTCGATGCGAACCTGGCGCTCAAGCGGCTCCCACCAAAAGACGAGGGCCACCCGGGGATTGGCGGTAATCTCGAGCCCTTTACGGCCCATCCGGTTGGTGTAGAAGACAAACGAGCCGTCGTCGTCGACCTCTTTGAGGAGCACCATGCGGGCGGACGGCGCACCATCGGCACCAACCGTTGCGAGCGTCATAGCATTCGGCTCGAGAATTGCACCCGACCCACGCGCCGTCTCGATCCACGCCATGAAGAGGTCGATTGGATTGTCGCCGGCGGCGGCCTCGGACAGCTCACCATTCCGGTAAGCAATTCGCATCTCACGAAACGACATTGCCGGCCTCCTCTTCTTCGTCGTGGGATCGCTCTTCGACTAAGTTTATGACTCGTAACGCTGATTCTTCGACCGCGAGGTTTGAGACGTCGATGACGGGGCAGCCAAGCTTGCGAAAGACGCTCGTGCAGTCGTCGAGTTCCTCGAGAATCTTGGCTAGGTCGGCGTAGTTATTGCGCGCGCGCCCACCCATCGCGCGCAGCCGACGGCCACGGATGCGCTGCAATCGTTCGGGGTCGATCGTGAGCCCAACGATCTTGGCGCGATCGATCCGGAAGAGCTGCTGCGGCGGCTCGACTGCCGGCACCAAGGGAATGTTTGCCGTCTTGTAGCCGAGGTAGCCGAGGTACATCGAGAGTGGCGTCTTGCCGGTACGCGAGACACCGACGATCACGATGTCGGCTTCGTCGAGCCCCTCACCCGAAAGACCATCGTCGTGCTTGACGGCAAACTCCATCGCTGCCACGCGCTTGAAGTAATCGATCTCCAACGCGACGGGACGTCCCGGCACGAGTTCGGCTTGGCTGCCCGACGCCTGCTGCAACGCCTCGAGCGGAGCACCGAGCAGATCGCACGACGGTAGACCATGACGCTCGCAGAGTTCGGTCGCTCGGTCGCGCAGATCACGATCTATCAGCGTAAAGAAGACCGCTGCCTTGCTCGGACCCCGCAGTTTGGAAAAGGCAGCCTGCAGCCCATCAATCGTGGTGACGCGCGGGTGGCGCACGATCTTGACCGGCGACGCAGAGAACTGGGCTTGCACGGCGCGCGCAACACGCGAGGCCGTATCGCCCGTGGAGTCCGAGACGATATGGATCTCGACAGGCTGGTCGCTCATCGCTGCAGTTTCGTCAGATCGCCGATTGGTTGGAAGGCCGCCAGCGCGTCACAGACAAGGCGCACACGATTAGCTCTCACGGCAGGATCCTCAGCAAGGACCATCACACCCTCGAAGAGTGCATCGACTGCCGGCGCTAGTGCAGCCGCCTCGCGCAGTGCAGCGATCGGATCCGACTCGGTGGCAATCCGCGGCGCGAGCGTCGTAATGGCCTCTGCCAGCGCCTGCTCGGAGGCCTCACTCAGCAAGGAAGCATTGAGGGCGTCGGCAGGTGTTTCCTTCTCGACAATGCGGCTACAGCGCGTGACGGCAGCATGCGCCGCGGCCAACTCTGCTCCGTCTGCTGCGGCATGCAGCGCCTGCGCGAGTGCGGCATGACGGGCGGGGTCGACAAGACCTGCGCCGCGTGCCGCACGCTGCACATCGACGGGCACGCCAGCATCGCCGAGCGCCTGATCCACCCGATCGAGAATGAAGGGCACCACAATCTCGGCCGTTGCGCTCGCGTCAAGCTCGAGGTCGGCAGTTTGTGCGACCAGCAGAGCATGCGTCTCGGCGACCAGGGCGGGCAGGTCGAGAGCGAGGCCGTAGCGTGACTGAATCTCGACGATGCCCGCAGCGGCTCGGCGCAAGGCGTACGGATCGCGCGACCCAGTTGGGCGCTCGCCAATCGCGACCACGCCCACGAGTTGGTCGAAGCGATCGGCCAGGGCAAGCAGTGCACCAGGGAGCGTCTCGGGCACGGGCCGCCCCGCGCCATCGGGCTGATACTGCTCGCGAATTGCCAGCGCCACCGCTTCTGGCTGACCGGCCGCGCGGGCGTACTCCATGCCCGTCTCGCCCTGCAGTTCGGCAAACTCGCCGACCAGCGTGGAAGCAAGGTCGGCCTTGGCCAGACGCGCAGCCTCGAGGGCATGCGTGCGATCGTCACCCGCAATGTCGGCACCGTCGGCAACCGCCGCGACGAGCGCCTCCAGGCGCGCCGTGCGGTCGGCCAACGTGCCGAGGCGCTGGTGATAGGTAATGCGATCGAGCTCGGCCGCCATCGCTTCGATGCCGCGGGCCCGATCTTTTGCGAGCGAAAAGACGGCATCGTCGAGACGGCCAGCGAGCACGCGCTCGTTACCAGCGCGCACCATCTCATCGGCCTCTGGGTGAGAGTTGACGACGGTCAGGAAGGCGGGTCGCAACTTGCCTGTCGACCCGCGCAACGGCAGATACCGCTGATGCGACTGCATCGCCGTCACCAGCACGCGCTCTGGCAGGTCGAGGTAGCGCTCGTGGATCGACCCGTCGATGACGCGCGGCCACTCGACGAGATAGACCACCTCGTTGAGAACGCGGCCGGGATCGTCCCAGGTTGCGTCGTGCACGTTCGCCAGCGATGTCAGCAGCGTCTCGATGATTTCGCGGCGATCCCCTGTGCGAACACCAACGCCGGCGCCGCCAAGATCGGAGACGTAGTCATCGACCGTGGCAAGCTCGAGCTCGGGTTGCAACAGACGGTGGCCACGTGTCAGGCGACCACTCTGCACGCCCTGTACCTCGGCCGGCAAGACGGTGTCGCCATACAGCACGACGAGCGTGCGAATCGGTCGGGAGAAGCGCAGCGTCCCCGTGCCCCAGCGCATGTTCTTGGGCATCTGCAGGCCCTCGATCAGCCCATCGACGAGCGCCTGAGCATGGGTGGCGAGTGGCTCGGCAGCGACCGAAACGGTTGCGGTCAGCAGGCCGTCTCGCACCTCGAGCTGCTCCGGGGTCAACCCGTGCTTGCGCGCGAATCCCTCCGCCGCCTTCGACCACGAACCATCTTCGTTGCGGGCTGCCTTCTCCGGCGGCCCCGTCTGAACAGTGGTCTCTGCTGGCGCTTCGCTTGGCACGCCCTCGGCGATCACCGCGATTCGGCGCGGTGTCACGAAGACCTCGACCGCGGTCGGCGTCAAACGACGCTCCGTCAGTAGCCGCTCGATCGTCAGACCCGCCTCGCGCTCGGCGACGCGACAGGCGTTCGCGGGCAGCTCCTCACACCCAAGCTCGATTAGCAGCGGAGCCGTCACGACAACTCCAACCCGAGGTAGGCATGGGCGACGGCACGAGCCAAGGCACGCACACGTCCGATGTAGGCGACGCGTTCAGTCACCGAAATCGCACCACGCGCGTCGAGCAGGTTGAAGGCATGCGAGCACTTCAAGACCTGGTCGTAGGCCGGGATCGGTAGCGCAGCCTCGAGGCAACGGCCACATTCCGCCTCGTGATGGTCGAAGGCTCGCACGAGGCCCGCGACATCCGCGACCTCGAAGTTATACGCCGACCATTCGCGCTCGCCGCGCGCATGCACATCCGCATAGGAGAGGCCCGGCGCCCACGTCAGATCCCAACACGAATCGACACCCTGGAGATACATGGCGAGCCGCTCGAGGCCATACGTCAACTCCACAGAGATTGGGTCGCAATCGATACCCCCGGCCTGCTGGAAGTAGGTGAACTGCGTCACCTCCATACCGTCGAGCCAGACCTCCCAACCGGTGCCCCAGGCGCCCAGCGTCGGCGCCTCCCAGTTGTCCTCGACAAAGCGCACGTCGTGCGCGGCTGCGTCGATGCCAATGGCAGCCAGTGAGCGCAGATACGAGTCCTGAATCGCATCGGGCGAGGGCTTGATCAGAACCTGAAATTGATAGTAGTGCTGCAACCGATACGGATTCTCGGCATAGCGGCCATCGGTCGGTCGAATCGAAGGCTCAACGTATGCCGTCGCCCACGGTTCGGACCCCAGGCAACGCAGCAGCGTCGCAGGATTCATCGTGCCGGCGCCAAGTTCTGTGTGATACGGCTGGACGATCGCGCAGCCTTCAGCCGCCCAAAAAGCCTGCAGGCGCAGGATCAGATCCTGAAACGTGAGTGGAGTCGCATCGGTCTGCACAGGCGAAGGCTACCCACTTCCCCCCGCTGGATGCCCCGCCCGGGGAAAACGCAGATACCCTGAGAGCGTGTTTCGCCCCGTCCTAACCTTCGCCATTGCCGCCGTGGCATTCGTCGCCATCACCGGTTCGAGCGCTCAGGCGCTCTCACTAACGTCGATCGCGACGAAGGTCACCTCCCCCACCGCCCTGACGTTTCGTCCCGATAACCAATGGCCCGTCGTGACACAGCGCAACGGCTTGGTGGTTGCAATCGCCAAGGGCAAGGTCAACGTCCTCGCCAACCTGACCGACCGCGTCGGCCAACAGGGCGGCGAGCGTGGCCTGCTGGGAATCGCGTATAGCCCGCTCTATAAGGACAATGGTTTCGTCTTCGTCAACTACACCGATGCGGCCGGCGACACCCAGATCGTGCGCTTTCGCAAAGGCAAGTACGGACACTTTCTGAAGGGCTCCGCAACGACGCTCCTGACGATTCGCCAGCCGTATGCCAATCACAATGGTGGCCAGCTCGCGTTCGGACCAGACGGTTTTCTCTACGTTGGGATTGGCGACGGCGGCTCTGGTGGCGACCCCGGCAACCGGGCCCAAAACCCCAACACGCTGCTCGGCAAGATCCTCCGGATCGACGTCAATGCCGGCACCCCGTATGCGATCCCGTCGACCAACCCGTTTGCCGATGGCACGCTCGGACAGGCGCCTGTCTGGGCGATGGGCGTACGCAACCCGGGCTTCTCGTTCGATACGCGTACAGGAAGTATGTGGATCATCGATCCCAGCCAGGGCGCGGACGAAGAGGTGGACTGGATCCCGAACCCTGCACCGCCGCTCCCCAACCTCGGCTGGCGCGCCTTTGACGGCACGAAGCCCTACACGCCACAACCACTTGCCGGCACGGTCGTCACACCAGTCACGTCCTATGGAACGGCCTATGGCTGCAACCCAGTGGGCGGCGCGGTCTATCGAGGCAAGACGATTCGAAAGCTGCGCAGCAACTACGTCTTCGGCGATAGCTGTAGCGGCCGGATTTGGTCGATTCTGCGCAAGGACGCAAAGCTCGTCGACACAGGTCTACGCGTACCCAAGCTGGCTGCGATTGGCCAAGACCCTGCAGGCGAACTCTGGCTGATCAGCCAGAAGGGCCAGCTCTCGACGATTACGCCGTAACGCCCTGGCCAAGCAGGGCCAGTCGCACGCCGCCGTGGTGCTCGGCGGTCTCGCGGCAGACACGGGCAATGGCCGCACGAGCGACGGGAGCGGGCGTCGTCACGACACCAAGTGGCTCGGCCAATAACTGGGCCGCAGCACGCGCCGCGATCGGATCGAGCGGGCTGCCACTGCCACACGTCGCACAGAATGCACAGCCAGCCGCCGCGTCATAGACAGCGACCGGCGCTCCGCACGCCACGCAGGCAGCGACCTCTGGGCGCCAGCCTGCAAGCGCCAGCAGCTTCAAGACAAAGCCGAGCGTAATCGTGTCGGCAGCACCACGAACATCGTCGCCGAGCGGCTCCGTCAGCGCCTCGAGGTACCGCTGCAGGCCACGGAACAGTCGCTCATCTGGCTCGGGCTCGGGAAACAGCCGCACGATCGCCTCGATGCCGCCCGTCGCAGCAAGCGCACGGATCGGATCCCGACGCAACTCATCGCCAGACCACAGCACGTCGGCACCGGTAATCGTCGAGAGATCGCTCTTACCGGGCTGCACAATCGCATCGATGCGTGTCAATGGCTCGAGCCGCGCGCCCATCTTTCCCGTCGTCTTGCGGGCTCCCTTTGCGATCACGTTGACCCGACCAAAACCCGGTGTCAGGAGGTGTACGACGCGATCGGCCTCGCCCGTACGAAACGACCGTAGGACAATTGCCTCGGTCGCGTACGCGCCGGCCACCGCGAGATTAGTCCTGGACGAGCGCCAGCAGCTCGCCGTTGCGATCAAGCGCAGCGATCTCGTCAAACCCGCCAACGGGCTCACCGTCAACCATGATCTGCGGCACCGTCATCCGCCCCGTCATCTCGACAAGCTTTTCGCGGAAACCAGGCACGCGATCGACGTTGATTTCCTCAAACGGAATCTCGCGCGAGGTCAGCAACGCCTTCGCGCGCGTGCAGAAGGGACACCAATCAGCGGAGTAGACAATGACGTTTTTCACATCTAGTTCAACGTCCGTTTTGGCCGCGGCATTCCCGACCGCCGTGGCTTCGGTTGGCACGTCAAACAGACGTGCGTGCCGCGCCCAGCACAGCGCGTTTTGATGATCTCGGCCCCACACACGATGCAAGGCTCGCCGTCGCGGCCATAGACGCGAAAGCGCTCTTGCATCGAGCCGTAGCCGCCCTGCGGATCGCGGAAATCGCTGATTGACGCACCCTGTGCACGGATGCCCTCTTCGAGTGCCTCACGCACGGTCACGGCGAGCCTGTCCAACTGTGGCTGGCGCAGTCGACCGGCGGGTGTGTCGGGATGAATACAGGCCGCGTGGAGCGCTTCGTCGGCATAGATATTGCCGACGCCCGCGACCAGTCGTTGGTCGAGCAGCAGCGCCTTGACGGGCGCTCGGCGTCCCGCAAAGGCCGCTTTTAGAACGGCACCGTCGAAATCGCTGTCGATCGGCTCGGGTCCCAAGCGGGCGGCGAGGTACACGGCGGTTTCGTCGTTCGTCAACAGGTCCCACGTCCCAAAGCGACGCGCGTCTGCGTAGGCGACGAGTGTGGAATCCGAGAAGGTCAGAACAGCACGCGTGAACCTTGGCTCATCATCCGCACAGAGCAACCAGTTGCCAGTCATCCGTAGGTGAGAAATCAACGTCTCCTCACCATCAAGCCGGAACAACAGGTACTTGCCACGCCGATCGATCGCGAGGATCGTGCGACCGGCCAGGCGCTCTTCGACGCGTCGTGCATCGTCGCGTCCCACGAGTTTCGCGTCACGTACCTCAACCTGAGTAAGGCGGCGCCCAGCGACGTGAGGCTCGAGGCGACGACGGACGGTCTCGACCTCAGGCAACTCGGGCATGCCTGCAGCCTAGTCGGCGTCGTCTATGGGCCGGGCTTAGCCGCCGAAATTGCCGCTCGAATCTCGGGTACGAGCAGCTCGATTCCATACTCTGTGGCGACGGCGTCTAAGTCGAACTTGGCCAGGTCGAGCACTTCTATCCCGAGCACTCGCTCGTCGGCATCCAGGTCAATCACGGCAACTGTCGGCTCGATCGTTTCGCACTGCTCAATCTCGCCCGCTGCAATCGTAATCATCAGAATTTCACCCGGTGCCGTGTATGCACTGATGGTCATAGTCCGATCGTACTTCATCGCGTGGGTCGTCTCCTTTCTTGCGGAGTGGGTTTCCACCACGTGGTGAAGACCAAGACGCCCTCGTCACGCTGCGCCCAGATCACGTGCAATACGCGATCCCCATAACGACGCTGCGAATGCCAGCGCTCATTCCAGAGCCCCGCATTGAGGAGTGTCTCTCTGTCCGGCTCTTGCATGACCATTACAACGGCTTCTCGACGCACACGGCGCTCGCCGCGGCGGAATTGGGCGTGCTGCGTGTATTCGTCAGGCACATACCCAGTGTTGCCTCGTCTACTCAGAACCGGAACGCACACAGTCGCGCGCGCAACGAGCGATCTCGCACCACGAGTGCGCCTATGTAGACCGAGCGCGCGGGTGGGCTGCCAAGAATGTGTCGCGCAGATGCGTACCTGCGACGTGCGTGTAGATTGCCGTCGTCGCGATGCGTTGATGGCCAAGCAGTTCCTGGACGGTGCGCAGATCGCAGCCACCCTCGACAAGGTGGGTCGCGAAGGCGTGGCGCAGCGCATGTGGACCCACCCACTCGGGCAGGCCAAGCGGCTCGGCATGACGACGGACGATCAGAAAGACACCGCGGCGCGTGATGCGACCACCGCGATTGTTGACGATCAAGGCGTCCACGTCTTGCCGTGCGCCGAGATGGGTCCGACTGCGAGCGAGGTAGCGCTCGACCGCACGCACGGCCTGGCCGCCGCACGGCACGACTCGCTCGCGGCCGCCTTTGCCCAGCACGCGGACGAGACCGAGTTCCCCGTCGAGGTCACCGGGGCGGAGGCCGCAGAGTTCGGAGACGCGCAGCCCCGCGCCGTAGAGCAACTCGAGGACGGCACGGTCGCGGAGACCGAGCGGAGTGTTGTCGGGGTGCTCGACCAGCGCAATCGTCTGCTCGCTCGTGAGTGCATGCGGCGGTGCCTGTGGCGCGCGGGGCAACGGCACATCGCGCACCCCGGCGGTACGCGCACCCTCACGTGTGCGATGGCGCAGCAACGAGCGCGCTGCTGCCAGACGACGACGCACGGTCGCCGGCGCCAGCCCACGTTCCTGCAAGGCCAAGGAATAGGGCTCGAGATCGACACCCGTCACCGCGTCGAGATCCAAATCGTTCGCCGTCAAAAAGACCTGCAGGTCGGCCAGATCCGTGCGGTAGGCCGTGATCGTGTGCGGCGAGGCGTCCCGTTCGAGCTGCAATGCCTCGAGAAAATCGCTGATCCGCGGATCCTGCATAACGGGGAAGTTCGCGGACGCGATGGCACGTCCTCCCCTACCCCGACGGAATGACGAACGCGATCAACTTTGCTTTGGGGTCTGACCCCAAAGCAAAGTTGATCGACCTAGACGCTTGGGTCGACTCCGTCGATCAGATCACTGAGATGCGTGTACGACAGGCCGTGGCTTTCGGCGACCGGCTGATTTGTGATCTTGCCAGCCATCACGTTGACACCGCGTGCGAGCGGCTTCGAGAAGCGCATTGCCTCGTCGAGACCCTTGTTGGCGAGCAGCTCGGCGTACGGCAGCGTCACGTTGGTCAGACCACGCGTTGAGGTGATCGGCACTGCGCCTGGCATGTTTGCCACGCAGTAGTGGACGACACCATCAACCACGTAGGTTGGATCGGAGTGCGTCGTGGGCTTCGACGTTTCGAAGCAGCCACCCTGGTCGATCGCCACGTCGACGAGCACAGAGCCGGGCTTCATCCCGCCGAGCATATCCTTCGTGATCAGACGAGGGGCGCGCGCGCCAGCGACGAGGACGGCACCGATTACCAAGTCTGCATCGGCAATTGCCTCTTCGACCATCTGACGGTTCGAGATCTCCAAGGTAATGCGCCCGTCCATCATGTTCTCGAGCTCGCGCATGCGGTCGACCGAGCGCTCCAGCACCCAGACGTCTGCCTGCATACCCACAGCGATCAGCGCAGCGTTGTAACCCACGATGCCACCGCCAAGCACGACAACCTTGGCTGGCGCAACGCCCGGCAGACCCGCCAGCAAGATGCCGCGGCCACCCTTCGGCTTCTCCAGCGAGTGCGCACCCATCTGTGGCGCTAGCCGACCGGCGACCTCACTCATCGGAGCGAGCAGCGGCAGTTTGCGATCGTCCGTCTCGACTGTCTCGTAGGCAATGCACGTGGCGCCCGTCTTGATCAGCGCATTCGTCAGCTCGAGATCGGGAGCAAGGTGCAGGTAGGTAAAGAGAATCTGCCCGTCGCGGATCTTGGCGTACTCGGGCTGCAACGGCTCCTTGACCTTCATCACCATGTCGCACGTGCCCCAGACGTCGTCGCAGGCAGCGATCGACGCACCCGCGGCGACGTAGGCAGCGTCGTCGAACGAGCTGCCATCGCCGGCGGTTGTCTCGACGACAACGTCGTGGCCGTGAAGCACGAGCTCGCGCGCGCCAGCGGGCGTGAGTGCGACTCGGTACTCGTCCTTCTTGATCTCTTTGACGACACCTACGCGCATACGAAGCACCTCCGGGACACGATCAGAACTGGGAACCCCTAGATGGTATCGCTCAGTACCCCGTTCGGGCGCCTCTGTTCCACGAGATGGTCAGGCGACTGCGGCGCGAATCAGTTCGACAGTGATGCGCGAGAGCGCCTCGACGTCGGCCACGGCAATGTGTTCGTCGGCCGAATGGATCGCCTCCATGCCGCTGGAGAGGTTGAGGCACTGGAAACCACGCTCGTTGAAGACGTGGGCATCTGCTCCACCACCCGTCTCGATCATGCTCGGCTGGCAGCCTGCTGCGAGCAGCGCGGTGCGGGCGAGGGCGACGACGGGCGCGTCGTCCGCGAACCCGTAGGCCGTGTACTCGCGGGTCTGAGCCAGCTCGACTGAGCAGCCAGTGGTAGCCGCTGCCGCGTTTGCGGCCGCGACCGTCTCCAAGGCGATCTTCACGACCTCCGCGTCGTCGAGACTCCGCATTTCGAGCTGGAGCGAGCAGGTCTCCGGGACGATATTGCGCTGGCTGCCACCGTTGATCAACCCGACATTGCGGGAACTACCGGTGCCCAGTCGCCCCATCTCGAGGTCCGCCAGCATCTTCGCCGCGGCGTGGATCGCATTGCGACCCTCCTCGGGCGCGATGCCAGCATGGGCCGCCTTACCGCGAAACGTGATGTTCATCGACAGTTGACTAGGGGCTCGCAGCACGACCCGACCCGGTGGTCCGTCAACGTCGTAGACAAAGCCGACTTGTGCCACGAGGCGATCTGTGTCGAACTCCTTGGCACCAAGCAACCCAATCTCTTCTTGGACCGTGATCAGCAACTCGATGCCAGCGTGCGGAATGTCCTCGCGAAGCACGCGCCGGATGCCGTCGATCATGCCCGCCACGGTGGCCTTGTTGTCGGCGCCAAGGATGGTGTCGTTGGCGTTGACGATGAACCCGTCACGCTCGACGGGTTCAATCGGCGCTGAGGGCGGCACGGTATCGACGTGGGCATTGAAAAACAGCGGCGTGCCGGGGACCGTCCCCGGAATCCGTGCGTAGAGATTGCCTGCGTTGCCATCGATCCGCGAGCCGGCGTCGTCCTCGTCCGACTCGATCCCGATGGTGGTGAGCACCTCGCGACAGAGATCAATCGCAGCGCGCTCTTCCCCTGGCGGCGTGGAGAGTCGCGCGAGCGCCAGGAACAACTCGAGCGCGGTATCCACGGTTAGACCGTGGTCGAAGCGGCGCTTGCCTGGCGTGTCTCGGCCGGCGTCGAGTCACGATAGGCAACTGCGGCTCCGACGAAATCGCGAAACAGCGGTGCAGGGCGGGTTGGGCGCGACTTGAACTCGGGGTGGAACTGGCTCGCAACGAACCACGGGTGGTTTGGCAACTCGATAATCTCGACGAGATCCTTCGACGCAAACGTGCCCGAAACAATCAGCCCATGCGCCTCAAGCTGAGGGCGCAGGAGGTTCGAGACCTCATAGCGGTGCCGGTGACGCTCGTAGATCGTCTCCTCGCCGTAGGCCGCAAACGCTTTCGTGCCTACCTTGAGCGTGATCGGCTCGGCGCCGAGCCGCATCGTGCCACCCATGTCGCGCACGTCCTTCTGCTCGGGCAGCAGGTCGACGATCGGGGCGGGCGTCTCGGGGTCGAACTCGGTCGAGTTCGCTCCGGGCATGCCCGCGACGTCACGGGCAAACTCAGCAACCGCGATCTGCATACCGAGACAGACGCCGAGGAATGGCACCTGATGCTCGCGGGCGAAGCGCGTCGCGGCAATCTTGCCTTCAACACCTCGGCCACCAAAGCCACCGGGGATCAATACGCCGTCGACCGAAGCGAGCTCCTCACGTGACTCGCCACGCAGCACGGCCTCGGCATCGAGCCAGACCAGCTTGAGCACCGCGCCATGATGGATCGCACCGTGCTTGAGCGCTTCGACGACCGACAGGTAGGCGTCTTGGAGTTGGATGTACTTGCCAACGATCGCGATCCGAACCTCGCCCGTCAGGGCATCGACTCGGTCGGCGAGTGCTTCCCACTCGGACATATCGGCAGCAGGCGCCTCGATCCTAAAGCCCTCAAGCACGAGATCGTCAAAGCCCTGATCGTGCAGCGCAAGCGCGACGCGGTAGATATTCGAGGCGTCCTCGCAGGCGAGGATGCGGCTCGGCTCGAGATCGGCGAACAGTGCGATCTTGTCCTTGAGGTCGCGCGTAATTGGGTGCGAGGCGCGGCAGACGACGATGTCGGGCGTGATACCGATGCGCCGCAACTCGTTGACCGAGTGCTGCGTCGGCTTCGTCTTCAGTTCGCCCGCGGCCTCGATCATCGGCACGAGCGTGCAGTGCACGTAGCAGACGTTGTCTTTGCCGACCTGGTTGCGCAACTGACGAATCGACTCGAGGAACGGCAGGCTCTCAATGTCGCCGACGGTGCCGCCAATCTCGACGAGCACGATGTCGACGGCCTCGGCCTCCGAGACACGCAAGACGCGGCGCTTGATCTCGTCGGTGATGTGCGGGATGACCTGAACCGTCGAACCGAGGTACTCGCCACGACGCTCGCGACGAATCACGCTGTCGTAGATCGCGCCGGCCGTGGCGTTCGAGAGTCTTGACGTGTTCTCGTCGATAAAGCGCTCGTAGTGGCCAAGGTCGAGGTCGGTCTCGGCACCGTCCTCAGTGACGAACACCTCGCCATGCTGAAACGGGCTCATCGTGCCGGGATCGACATTGATGTACGGGTCCAGCTTGATCACCGCGACGCGCATCCCGCGGTTTTTCAGAATCCGACCGAGTGAGGCGGCAGTGATACCTTTGCCGAGAGAGGAGACGACACCGCCGGTGATAAACACGTACCGGGTCTTGGTCTCCGCCATCTCGATCCTCCGTCGTCGTCAAGAAGCATCCTAGGCAGGGTGTCGGATGGTCGGCCCCAGTCGCGTCAGAGGACGAGGCCCAACACGCGCGCTGGGAAACCCGAGGCGCCGACAATCGGCGGCACGCCGACGATCAAAAGTGCACCAACTGCCGGTAGCCGCTCGAGTCCGACAAGGCCCTCGACCTGCCAGAGACCAGCAGGCAGCGTGCGGTAGTGCACGACGAAATCTGTGGCTACTCCTCGGTCAATCGAGAGCGTGTCAATCGCGATGCCCACCACGCCACGTTCGATAGCGAGCTCGGCTGCATCGAGACCAAGGCCAGGAAAACGCAGGTCCGAGACGTAGCGCGGCCCATCGCCGAGGTGGCGATCCCAACCCGTTCGCACGACCAGCGCGTCGCCCGGCTGGAGTCGACCATGGGCGGCCTCCATGGCCTCAACGTCGGCAGCCGAGACCGCGTAGTCCGAGTCGTCACCAACGCGGTCCGCGACGTCGATTAGCCGAGCGGGAACCACCAGTTTGTCCGCGGGGATCTGGTCGACTGTGATGCCCTCTGCGTGGAAGTGTGCGGGGGCATCGAAGTGCGTGCCGACGTGCTCGCTGATATCGATCCGCCGAATGAAGTAGCCATCGGTGGCGACGGTTGCGTCGACGCGGGCGGAGAAAGGCTCCTGCCCGGGCCACGGCGTGGTGGCGGGGCCGAGCGGCTGGGAAAGATCGATCACCTGCATCGTGCGTCCTCCGAGAGTCGTCGCGCGCGTACGAGAGTCTACGACGAAACGTCTGAGCGCATTCGCCGAGCCAGCACGAGCGCTTCTTCCGCGGTCTCATCGCCACCCAGCATGCGTGCGAGCTCGGCCTCGACGCCAGCGTCGTTGAGGAGTTCGATCGTCGTCTCGGTTGGATCGCCCGGGACTTTGAGCACGCGGTAATGACGATCGGCGAGCGCCGCGATCTGCGCGAGATGCGTGATGCAGATGACCTGCGTGGATTCGGCGAGTTCGCGCAACTTCTGTCCGACGGCGACGGCTGTTGCTCCACCAACTCCCGCGTCGACCTCATCGAAGACGAGGGTCGGAACGGCAGCACGGTCGTGGGCTGCGACCCGTAGCGCGAGCGCCACGCGAGACAACTCGCCGCCCGAGGCCGCCTCTGCAATCGGGGCTGGTGCCAATCCGGGGTTGGGCGCCAAGAGAATCTGCACCTCGTCGTGCCCGGAGGCGCCAAGTTCGCGCTCGCCCAGTTCGATCTGCACCTCTGCATCCGCCATGCCAAGGTCGGCCAGGTGCCGTTGCACCGACGCGGCGAGCTTCGGTGCCAACTGTCCCCGCGCCTTCGTTAAGGCAGCAGCCGCTGCCGTCGCCGCAGCCGCCGCGGCTACCTCGGCGGCGCGGGCGGCCTCTACGCCACCGTTCTCTCCCTGCACGATGGCGAGCAGACGCACGGCCTCTTCGCCGGCCTCGATCGCCGCAGCGAGCGTGCCATGGCGCCGCACGAGGTCGGCGAGTAGATCGAGCCGACCCTCGACCTGTTGCAGGCGCTCAGGGTCGTGTTCGACCTCGTTGGAGTAGGCGTGCAGCGTCCGCGATGCCTCCTCGAGCCGAATCACAACCTCGCGCAACTCCTCGGCAACCGATAACAGATCGGGATCGCGGTCAACGGCCGAACGAACGGCGCGTTCCGCCTGCCCGGTCAGACCAAGTGCACCCGCACCATCGTCGGGAGACAACAACGTGGCGGCCGTGCGCGTGCCATCGGCCAGCACGTCGGCGTAACGCAACCGCTGCCGTTCGGCCTCAAGCGCATCGTCTTCGCCTGCCTGTGGCTGGACGGCAGCGATCCGCTCGGCAATCCCTTCGAGCTCGGCGACCCGCCCCGCCAAGCCAGCGGCCTCGAGCTCTGCCGCCTCGCGTGCAGCACGCGCTGCCACTAAGTCGCGCCAGGCCGCAGCCATCGTGCGGAGCCTTCCGTCCTGTGCCTCACCACCGAAGGCGTCCAAGATTGCCCGCTGTGCAGCCGGCTTCGAGAGGCGCCGCGATTCGTGTTGCGAGACCACGCCAACCATGCGCCCACCCGCGTCTTCCAAGGCGCCACGCGTAGCGCTCCTGCCACCAACGAGTGTGCGGCCACGGCCGTCACGACCGACACGGCGAGCCACGAGCAGGCCATCATCGATATCGTCGATCAGCTCGCTCACTCCTACAAACGCGGGATCGGCGAGGATCGTCTCGTCGATGCGAAAATCCGCCTCGACGTAGACCTCGTCGCCGTGCGGACCAACGAGGCCAGCCTCGCCTTTTGCGCCGAGCACCAGCCCGAGTGCACCAGCAAGGATCGTCTTGCCCGCTCCAGTCTCGCCGGTAATCACCGTCATCCCGGACGCGGGCTCAATTTCCGCCGAGCGGAGCACGACGAGGTTATCGACGCGAAGCCGCTCCAGCACGGTCAGTGGCCGAACTTGTCGCGGTAGCGAGACAAAAATGGGCGGTCCGGAAGGATGCCCAACAGTGCAGTCTCCGGGGCCATTCGCATCGTCGCCATTGCACCCGACTCGAGCGAGGCAACGGGATGACCATCGACCACGACCCTGCTGGCAGTGCCACGCGTGCGCGAGACCACCTCGACCTCGTGACCACGCGCGAGGATCAGCGGCCGCCCATCGAGTGCGTGTGGCGCGATGAAGGTGACAGCAAAAGCGTCGACGCCCCAGCTGATCACAGGGCCGCCGGCAGAGAGGTTGTAGCCCGTCGAACCCGTCGGTGTCGAGACGAGCACACCGTCGCAGCCGAGCTTGCCCAACTGCACGCCGTTGACTGCCCATTCGAGCACGGCCATCCGGCCCAGCATGTCGGCGGTGACCAGCACATCGTTGATCGCGACAAAGCGCCCATCGGGCGTCTCGACTGCAACCGTTGGCAGCTCGACGACTTCGAGTCCGCCACCAAGGATCAGCTCGAGGTTGTCTGGGAGCTCGTTGGCGCGAAGCGTAGTCAGAAAGCCAAAGGTGCCGTAGTTGACACCAACGCATGGAATCGCGCGACCGATCACGCGGTGTAGCGCACGCAGCATCGTGCCATCGCCACCCAAGACAAGCACGAGGTCGACCTCGTCGGGGCGATCGACGCTGACGGGCCGAAGGTCGGGGTGCTTCTCAACTTCTTCCTCGCCGAGCACGAGCTCGACATCACGGCCTGTGATCGCCGCCGCCAAGGTCGGCAAGACCGCGCGTGTGATCGATGGGTCGTCGTGCGTAACCAGCAAGACACGGCGAACGCTAGACATCGTGGACTGCCTCGAGGGCGATGCGTTCGGGGTCGGAGTTGGAGTCATGGGCGAGGGGGTGGTCGTGAGAGACGATGGCGAGAGGATATTCGTGGTTTCCGGCGGGACCCGGTAGACCGGAGTCGCGGGCTGTCAGAGGTACTGCGCCGAGATCTAAAGCGTAGCGGGCGACCGAGGCAACTGCCTGTCGCCGTACCGCTGTATCGCGCACGACGCCACCTTTGCCAACATCACTGGGCGACGCCTCGAACTGTGGCTTGACAAGGACGATTGCCCGCCAGGGCGCTCGAGCACTCGCAAACGCAGGCCCGAGGATGTGGCGAAGCGAAATAAACGAGACGTCAGCGACGATCAGGTCTGGTGTATAGGAGAGCGATTCCGCATCGAGACTGCGCGCATTCGTGCGCTCCATGACCGTCACGCGCTCGTCATTGCGCAACTTCGAATCGAGCTGCCCATAGCCAACGTCCACCGCGATCACTCGTGCAGCCCCGCGCTGCAAAACACAGTCCGTGAAGCCCCCGGTCGACGCCCCAATATCGAGCACATCAGCACCCGTCACATCCCACTCGAGGTAGGTCAGAAAGCCGTCGAGCTTGTCACCTGCGCGGGAGACAAAGCGAGGGAGATCCTGCACCACGATCGCCGTGTCGGTCTGAACAGCCTGTCCTGCCGTACGGGCCAGCTCGCCATTGATCGTCACGAGCCCGGCCAAGACGTAGGCCTGTGCCTTCGAACGAGTCGGCGCGAGACCCCGCGCTACCAATGCCTGGTCGAGCCGTTCGCGCGCAGGACGATCGGCCATGCTCAGCGATCGCGGTGGTAGATACGTTTGGCGATTGCCGCGAGCGCTGCGGGGTTGCCAGGGAGCGCAGCAAGCAGGCGCTCCGTTTTCTGCCAGGAGCGCTCAGCGGCAGCCTGAGCCTCGTCGAGACCCAAGACGGTGACGAACGTGCTCCGTTCGTTTGCAACATCTGCGCCCGCCGTCTTACCCAACGTGTCTGTGGTGCTCGTGGCGTCGAGCACGTCGTCAACGATCTGAAACCCGACACCGAGTTCGGTTGCAAACGCCGTGTAGGACTCCGTCGTCTGGGCATCAGCGGAAGCCAACGCGAGCCCCATCGTGACGCCGGCTTCGATCAGGCAGCCCGTCTTGAGACCACACATCTTCCGCAACCAGGCCTCGTCGGGGTTGGCAACCGGTCGAAGATCGAGGTACTGGCCTCGGACCATGCCATCCGTTGCCCGGGCGAGCTCAGCCAGAACTGCCAGCCGTGCCTCAGCAGTCGTCTCATTCGCCTCCGCGATCAGACGAAAGGCGAGCGCGAACAGTCCGTCGCCGACGAGGATAGCGACATCCTCACCAAACTCGATGTGTGTCGTTGGCAGGCCACGGCGCAGCGAATCGTCATCGAGCGCCGGCAGATCATCGTGCACCAGCGAGAAGGTGTGGATCAACTCCAGGGCACAGGCACTCGGGAGTGCCGCCTGGACATCGCCACCCAACCCCTCGACGGTTGCCAAGAGCAGAACCGGTCGCAATCGCTTGCCACCCGCAGCAAGCGGGTAGCGCAGTGCCGCCGCAAACGGTGCAAGGTCGGGATCCGTGCCGATCGCGCCACCGGTGGAGGCCTGGAGCGCTGCCTCAGCAAGCGCGCCCAGCCGCGCGATCGCCGTGGGATCAGAGGAGGTCGAGTTTTTCATCGCCACGCTCATCCGACAGGGCGCGACGGCGACGATCGATCTCGGCGGAGATCTGTCGCGCTGTCTCCTGAAGCTCCTCGAGGGCCGCTACAGCATCGTCGGGCGTCTCGACGCCATCGAGTCGCGTGCGAGCCGTTTCCAGCCGCACAACCAATTCGTCAAAGGGGTCGACGTCGTTCATCAACCGGAGGTTACCGCCCTTTGCCGCGCGTACGGGCCGCGGCACTGATGATCCCGTTGACGAACGCCGCGGCCTCGGGTGACGCGTAGCGACTGGCCAGCGCCACTGCCTCCGCGATTGCGACAGCAGCAGGCGGATCGTCCTGATCAAGTTCCAACAGGGCAACGCGCAGCACAGCCCGCTCAACCGGAGCAATCCGTTCGAGACTCCACCCGTCGGCGCGCTCGTCGATCTCCTCGTCGAGCGCCACGCGGTGCAGATGAACACCATCAATCAGTGAGCGTGCATAGGTGGGCAATGGGCGCGCAGCGTCCACCTCGTGCTGCGTGACGATCTGCTCCATTGGATACCCCGTGATGTCCTCTTGGTAGAGCAGCATCACGGCGGCTCGACGCGACTGTCGGCGCGAGCCGTCGGTGTCCTTAACCTCTGCAGCGGCGGCCATTATTAGGCCTCCCCGAGGGTTGCCAACGACGGGCCAACCTCATCGATATACGTGGTGGTGTAGCGGCCCGCACGAAACGTTGGCTCGTCGACGATCTCTCGAAGCAGTGGAATAGTGGTTGGAATGCCTTCGATCACGAACTCGTCGAGTGCTCGGGCGGCACGGTTGAGTGCAGCCTCGCGCGTCGGTGCGGTCACGATCAGCTTCGCAATCATCGAGTCGTAGAACGGCGGCACGGTCGCGCCATCCTCGACGAACGTGTCGATACGAATGCCTGGTCCAAGTGGCGGTCGAAACTTCTCGATGCGGCCTGGCGCCGGACGAAAGCCATGCATCGGATCCTCAGCATTGATACGGAACTCAATCACATGGCCACGTGTTTCACCGTCCCATGGTGGCACGCCTTCGCCGCCGGCGACGAGCAACTGCGCCTGCACGAGGTCGTAGCCCGCGACCTGCTCGGTGACGGGATGCTCAACCTGGAGCCGCGTGTTCATTTCCATGAAGTAAAACGACTGGTCCTCACCGACCAGAAACTCGATCGTCCCGGCGCCCGAATACTTGAGCGCCTTGAGGGCGGCCACGCCGGCGGCCTTCATGGTCTCTAGCGTCGCGGCGGCGAGAAACGGCGAGGGCGACTCCTCGATCAGCTTCTGGTGCCGGCGTTGGATCGAGCACTCGCGCTCGCCGAGAATCAGTCCCCCACCCTCGCCGTCGCCCATCACTTGAATTTCGATGTGGTGCGCGTTGAGGACAGCCTTCTCGAGGTACATGCCGGCATCGCCAAAGGCGGCCTCGGCCTCGGTGCTCGCAGCAAGGAAGCCGTCGCGCACCTCGTCGGGGCCGTGCACGAGGCGCATCCCTTTGCCACCACCGCCCGCTGCGGCCTTCAGCAACACCGGGTAGCCCGCCTCTGCTGCAACGATCGCGGCCTCTTCCGGCCCCGATAGACGCCCAGCCGAGCCAGGCACGAGCGGTAGACCAGCGTTGCGCATGGTGTCCTTCGCAACCGCCTTATCGCCCATTGTCTCAATCGCCTCTGCGGAGGGACCAATCCAGACCAGATCGTGCTCGGCACAGGCCTTGACGAGCTCGGTACTCTCGGCCAGGAAGCCGTAGCCAGGATGGATCGAATCGCAGTCCGTCGTCAATGCCGCCGAGACGAGCTGGTCGACACGAAGGTACGAGTCAGCCGCAGCGGGCGGTCCAATTTGGACGGCACGATCGGCGAGACGCACGTGCATCGCGTCCTTGTCGGCCGTCGAGTAGACGGCGACCGACTCGATCCCGAGCTCGCGGCAAGCCCGAATAATCCGGACGGCGATCTCGCCCCGGTTTGCAACGAGGCAGCGACGCAGCACCGGTGGCCTCAGACTCCGCTGGGGTCGATCTCGAAGAGCGGCTGGCCATACTCAACGGCCGATGCATCCTCCACGAGAATCTTCTTGATCGTGCCGGCGGTCTCGGCCTTGAACTCGTTGAAGAGCTTCATGGCCTCGAGGATGCACAGCACCTGACCAACGGCCACGGTGGTGCCAACCTCGACGAAGGCAGGCTCGCCGGGAGCAGCACAGCGGTAGAACGTGCCAACCATCGGGCTTGTGATCTGCGTGCCGGTCGGTGCTGCGGCGGCTTCGGGCGCGGCAGCGGCAACCGGCGCAGCCACAACCTGCTGGACCTGACTCTGCTGGCGCAGCGTAATTCGCGTGCCGTTTTCCTCGACGGTCAATTCGCCGAGTCCGGTCTCCTCGAGCACCTCGACGAGGCTGCGGATGCGATCGTCCTCTTCGTTCGTAGCGCCTGGCGTGATCGCGTTGTGTCGGCCACGCAGACGCTCGAGCAGTGGCAGCGTGTCCTCACCGAACAGCGCCACGAGACAGAGCTCTTCCTCGCTGGTGGCGAGCTCGCCGGCCTCGGCGCGGGCGCCCTCGAGATCGACAGGAACGGGCATCGACGAAGCACCACCATTGCCGGCCTCGGCAAGTGCGAGCACCTCAGGGTTGACGGGAGCCGGCGGGCGACCCCACTCGCCGCGAATCAGTGCCCGCATCTCGCCGTCGATCGAGTGCCAACGGCGCCCTTCAAGAACGTGGTCGATCGCCTGTCGTACGAAGACATCGCCGAGCGGCGACGCGGCGGGCGGCGAGCCAAGATCCTCGCGCACACGCTGGACCTCATCGAGCACATCGGCCAAGCGATCGCTGGCATCGATCGCGGCGAGCTTGCGCTCAACCCCCGAAACCAAACCGGCGGGCACACCCTTGATCGCAGCAAGCAGCGAAACGTGAGCGGACAGTGGCGGCGGCAGCGTCGTGTCCGCAAAGAGTGCACGATCGAGCAACTCTGCAACTTCCCAGAGAATGCCCTGGTTGATCCCCGACTCGAGACCGAGGCCATCGACGGCCTGGCAGAGCAGCTCGGAACTCGTCCGATGGCCCGAGACCGCCAGCGAGTAGGTGGCAACAGAAATCGGATCGGCGCCCGCGCGGGCTGCCTCGATCGCAACGGCAAGTGACGTGCCACCCGGACCCTGCGGATAGAGGCCAACCGGGATGCCAGCGGCATCGCGCAATGAAGTAATCAGTGCGCCCGTCCGGGATGGGTCGAGCGCGCCGGCCGGGTCGAGCAACAGCAAGCGATCGGCACCGAGTTGGGCCAACGCGGGCGCACGGTCGATCAGGCGCTGCGCACCGTCGGGGTGGTCGTCGTAGACGAGACCAAGGTGCAGGCGCGCCCCCGTCTCGCGCACAGCCTCGGCAGGCCCAACGAGATCCTCCGGGTCGTTCATCGGATCGTGCATGCGGAAGACCGCAATGCCCGACTCGGCAGCACTGTCGACGAAACGGCGAATCAGATCTTGCTCAACCGGCTGCGTGCCGACGAGGAAGCGTCCGCGCAGAGCCATGCCCAATGGTGTTTGGGTGGCACGCTTCTTGAGGTTGCGAATGCGCTCCCACGGACTCTCGACGCCACGGTTGACGGCGCTGTAGAAACAGCCTCCGCCCGTCACTTCGAGGACGTGAAAACCAGCGCTGTCCAGCAACTCGCAGGCCTCAAGCTGAAGCGAGGTGGGTACGCGACCGGCAATCGGGTCTTGCGCCAAAAGACGCAGGGTGGTGTCGACGAGACGAGCCATCAGAATGAAAGGGTAGCGATCCTAGAGGCGGAACGGCTACGCGCGCGACATGTAACGACCCTCGCGGGTGTCAACTTTGATCGTGTCGCCCTCGTTGACAAAGAGCGGAACCTGCACAGTGGCGCCGGTTTCCAGCGTGGCGGCCTTCATCACGTTCGAGACGGTGTCGCCTTTGACACCTGGCTCCGTTGCGGTCACGACGAGCTCGACCGAGGCAGGCAGCTGCAACGAGGCCGGGTTGTCGTCGACCGACAAGAGCTGCACCGTGTCGCCCTCCTTCAACCACTGCAGGTCGTCGGCGCAGACTGCACGCGACAACGAAACCTGCTCGAAGGTCTCGGTATCCATCATCACGACTTCGGTGCCGTCGTCGTACAGGAACTGCATGTCGGCGACGGAGGTGAGAATGCGCGGAAACTTCTCGCCAGCGCGGAAGGTGCGATCGACGACAGCGCCTGTGCTGAACATCTTCAACTTGGTGCGCACAAACGCACCACCCTTGCCGGGCTTGACGTGCTGAAACTCGACGATCCGATAGATCGTGCCCTCTACATCGATGTGCATGCCGTTCTTGAATTGGTTCGTCGAAACGTGTTCGGCCATGTCGGAGAGGGTAGCGGTCCAACTTTGCTTTGGGGTCAGACCCCTAAGCAAAGTTGATCTCGGCCCTCTTCGATCAACAAGCTGGACTTTGCTTAGGGGTCTGACCCCAAAGCAAAGTTGATCAGGCTCTACCCGGCAGTCTCGACGAGGTCCTTGGTAAAGCCGGTCAGAATCTCATGCCCAGACGCGGTCACGACGACGTGGTCTTCGATTCGGATCCCCCACTTGCCGGGGCGGTAGATGCCGGGCTCGACCGTCACAAGCTGGCCTGCTGCGAGCACGTCCTCGGATCCCTTGCGGAGCGTCGGTCCCTCGTGGACCTCGAGCCCGGTGCCGTGACCGAGACCATGTCCAAAGAGGTTGCCAGCATCAGCGGCCTCGATTACCGTGCGCGCCGTCGCATCGACACTGCCACCGATCGCGCCCGCGCACACGGCACCCAGACCAGCGAGTTGGGCAGACAAAACGAGCGCGTAGTCCGCGGCAGCAGCCGGATCGGGAGCGCCACCCGCCGCGAAGGTGCGCGTACAGTCAGAGCAGTAGCCACTCTCGCCTTGCGCGCCGATGTCGACAACGACCAGCGCACCTCGCTCGATGGCGACGTCGCGCGGCTCGGCATGAGGCAATGCGCCGTGGGCACCACTCGCCACGATTGGCTCGAAGGAGAGCGCGGGGAAGCCGGCCTCGCGAATCGTGCGCTCGATCTCCCAGGCGACTGCCACCTCCGTACGCCCGACCAGTTGGCCCTGCGCGATGTTGGAGTAAACAACTTCGAGAATGTCGGATGCGTGCCGCGTTGCCGCGATCTCGGCTGCACTCTTGACCAGCCGAAGCGCTTCGATCAGCCCCTCTGTCGAAACGAACTGAGCGCCGCTTGGCAGGAGTGCGCGCAGCCGTTCGACCAGCGCGTACGGCATCGAACCCTCAAAGCCAATGCTCGTGCAGCCAGGTGCGAACTCGGCCAGCTGTTCAATCGTTCGCCCCGCGATATCGCGGTCAAGAATTTCTACGTCAAGCAGGGCGCGGAGCGGCTCGACGGCGTCTTGATAGCGGAAATCGGTCACCAGCACAGCTCGTTCAGCCGACAACACGACGATGCCATTCGAGCCGGTATAGCCCGTCAGGTAGCGCACGTTGACGAGGTTCGTAATGATCAGCGCGTCGATTTCGGTTAGTGCCGCGACGGCCCGAGCGAGCCGCTGGGTGTGCTCAGACACCTTTCGTCGCCTGCATCAGCCAGGTGATCGCCTCGTGGTATCCGTCCTCGCCGTGGCCACTAATGCGGTGCGCGACGACATCGGCAATCACCGATTGTCGCCGCCACTCTTCACGGGCGTTGATATCGGACAGGTGGACTTCAACAATCGGAACGGTGACGATCTCCAGGGCGTCGCGCAGTGCGTAGGCGTAGTGCGTCCACGCACCCGGGTTGATAATCACGCCGCTCGCCCAACCGCGACACTCGTGAATGTGGTCGATCAAGGCACCCTCGTGGTTGGTCTGAAAGCAGCGCGCCGTCGTGCCTGCCGCGCGCGACCACTCATAGATCTTGCTCTCGAGCTCGCCCAGAGTCAGCGTCCCGTACTGCGCCGGGTCGCGCTGGCCGAGCATGTTGAGGTTGACTCCGTTGAAGACCGCGATCATGCGTGCAGTCTACGCGGCTCGCACCACGCCGTTCGTGACTAGCTGTGACAGACCGCGGCAACCGCGGCCTCGACGACAGCATCGTCGAGATCGACGCCCCAAACGGCACGCCCCGGAGCCTCAAGCAGCACGAACTTCGTACGACCAGCACTGCGCTTCTTGTCCGAGCGCATCGCTGCTAGCACGGCGTCGACAGCGACATCCTCGGCAACCGTCGGAAGCCCCTGGCGTGCGAGTAGAGCAACGACCTCAGCCGCGACTGCAGGCGATAGACCCGCTTCGCTGACGGACAAGGAGAGCGCGGCCACGAGGCCAATCGCAATCGCCTCACCGTGCAGGTAGCGGCCGGCTGCCGCGTGCTCGATGCCATGACCAATCGTGTGTCCAAGGTTGAGGATGGCGCGCTCGCCCGCCTCTTTCGGATCTGCCGCCACGACGCGATTTTTGAGTGCCGCAGAACGACGAATCAACGTTGCCTGTGCCTGGTCTTCCCCGCGTGTCGAGGGCCACTTGCGCACATGCTCCCACAGCGAATCGCCCGCCAAGAGTCCCGACTTGAGTGCCTCAGTAAAGCCAGCGGCCCATTCGCGTTGCGGCAAGGTGCCGAGCAGCGTGGGGTCGCTCAATACGGCGAGCGGCGGATGAAACGAGCCGACGTCATTCTTGGCGGCGACGTCGATGCCCGTCTTGCCACCGATCCCAGCATCGACCTGGCCAACCAGAGTTGTCGGACAAGAGATCCACGGCAGGCCGCGACGGAAGGTCGCGGCTGCAAAGCCGGCGACGTCGGTCACGGCTCCGCCACCGACGGCAACGATCACGTCGGTGCGTTCCAACTCGGCAGCGGCGAACGCGCGCCACAACTGCTCGACCGTCGCCATGCTCTTGACCTGCTCGCCGCCAGGGAGCACGATGCGCTCCCCCAGCTCGGGAACGCGATCAGCAACCGGCGCGTCAATGACGAAAAAGGCGCGGCGCTCGCCGACGAGTTCGGCGAGCCGGTCGAGCGCACCGGCGCGCACGATACCCGAGTCGCGACAGGCAATCGCTGCCACGGACGGCGGCGCGGCCGCATCAATGATGGCGTCGGCAGCCGTCTCGTACAGCCCTTCGCGCTGATGCTGAAGATCGGAGAAGCGGTGGTGGTTGACCGCGAGTGGTCGACTCTTCGCGCCACCATCCGCTTCGACGCGCGCCCACAGTACCTCGGAGGGCGCGTCGAGCCACAGCACGCGTGCGTGCTCGGCCAGCAGCCGCCGAGTACCCGGTCGGGTCAGCGCACCGCCACCCGGGGCGATCACACCGGCGGTACCGCTCGTGATCAGCTCGCTGAGGACAGACTCCTCAAGCTCGCGAAAGGTCTCCTCGCCGTCGGCGAACAGGTCGGGAATCGAACGCGACGTGCGCCGTTCGATCTCGCGATCAACGTCGATAAAGTCAACGCCCTTGAGCGCAGCTAGTTCGGTCCCGACCGTCGTCTTGCCCGCGCCCATGAAACCGACGAGGACGTCGGGGCGCGCGCTCACGGGGCCGCCGGCGACCAGGGGATGCGCGACAGGTAATGCTGGTGGGCGGCCACGAGATCGCCGATCGCGTCGCCACCGAACTTCTCTTTGGCGGCCCGCGCCAGCTCGAAGGCGATGACGGCCTCCGCGACCACTGCGGCAGCCCAGATCGCCGTGGTATCCGAACGCTCGACCAGTGCTTCGGCCGGCTCGTGCGTGTCGAGCGTCGCCGTCTTGAGTGGCTTCATCAAGGTCGGCAGCGGCTTCATGGCGATGCGCACGATGACGGGCTCACCATTCGTCATGCCGCCCTCGAGTCCACCGGCTCGATTGGTGTCGCGGCGATAGCCATTGTCGTAGTGCAGCTCGTCGTGGACCTTGCTGCCTCGCAAGGTCGCGTTCTCCCAACCCTCACCAATCTCGACGGCCTTCATGGCCTGGATCGAAAGGGCAGCACCCGCGATGCGAGCGTCAAGCCGAAGCTCCTCGGAGGCGTACGAGCCGAGCCCTGGGGGGCAGCCAAACGCGCGCACCTCGATGATCCCACCGAGCGTGTCCTGATCCTTCTTGGCCTGCTCGATCTCGGCCACCATCTTGGCGTCGGTGTCCGCATCGATGCAGCCGACTTGGCGATCACTGAGGACGTCGAAATCTTTGGCGGTCAGTGCCGCGTTGGGCGCGGTGGCGACCGAACCCACACGTACGACATGACCGTGGACGCTAATCCCAATCGCATCGAGCAGGTCTTTGCACATCGCACCAACGGCCACGCGTGCAGACGTCTCTCGGGCCGAGGCACGCTCAAGCACGTCACGCACATCAGGGAGCTCGTACTTCATGACGCCCGACAGGTCGGCGTGGCCGGGGCGCGGCACAACGACAGTGCGTGTGCGGCGCGCCGCAACCTCGGCGAGCTCCTCTTCCGTCACGGCCCAAGCGCTTTGGGCAGCACCCCAGTTGGCGTGATCTCGATTCTCCACGATCAGGCTGACGGGACCACCGATCGTGCGACCGTGTCGCATGCCACCGAGAATCGTGGCCTCATCCGTCTCGATCGACTGGCGCGGCGATCGTCCATAGCCGGCCTGGCGACGAGCAAGGTCGCGCTGCAAGCGGTCACGGTCGACGTGGATGCCCGCGGGCAGGCCACTGAGGATCGCAACGATGCCGGGACCATGCGACTGGCCAGAGGTGACGAAGGAGAGCGTCATTTGTTCCCACAGGGTATCGCGGCAGGCGGGCTTTGGTTCCGCTTACGTTCGTGTGCGCATTCGTGAGTGGTCAGATTTGACGAATTGATTAGGTTGCCCTAATGTGGCTTCGTGCGACCCCTTAGGGCGCCCTTATGTAGACCCTTTTTAGTCAGAAACGGAACGATTACGCCATGACCCGACGACACCTCCCCTTGCTGATCGCGCTCTTCAGCCTCACCGCGCTGATTGTCGGCGCCTGCGGCGGGTCAACCGAAAACAGCAAACTTGTCGTTTACTCTGGACGCGAGCAGGAGCTCGTCGAGCCACTCTACGCCCAGTTTACGAAGGACACGGGCATCGAGCTAGACGTTCGGTGGGGCGAATCGCCCGAACTGGCCGCCACGCTTCGCGAAGAAGGCGACGCCTCCCCCGCCGACGTTTTCTATGCCCAAGATGCTGGTTCGATTGGGATCATTGATCCCCAGCTGACCGCACTCCCACAGGCCGATCTCGAGCTCGTCCCTGCCCGCTACCGCGACACCGCCGGTCGGTGGGTCGGCGTGACCGGACGAGTTCGCGTGCTCGCCTACAACACCGACCGTGTCCAAGGCGACGCGCTGCCAGCCTCCGTTCTGGACCTCGCCAGCCCAGACTGGAAGCTCGGCGACGTCGGAGTCGCACCGACCAACGCCTCGTTCGTGGGCTTCGTCAGCGCCCTGCGCGAGACGATCGGCGACGAGCAGACGCAGGCGTTCCTCGATGGTCTCGCCCAGCATGCCAAGACGTTTCAGAAAAACGGTCAGATCGTCGATGCCATCGCCACCGGCGAAATTGATACCGGCCTCGTCAACCACTACTACCTGTACGAGAAGCTCGGTAGCGACCCGAACGCTCCGCTCGGGAACCACTACTTCGACCCAACCGACCCCGGCTCCCTCGTCAACGTCTCGGCCGTCGGCATCCTCGCTACGACCAAGCACAAGCAGGACGCAGAGACGTTCGTGAACTGGCTCCTCACAAAGGGCCAGGTCTTCTTCGCCAACGACGCGGAGGAGCGCGAGTATCCACTCAACAGCGCCCAGCCGGGCCTTGAGCGCTCCGCAGAACTGCCACCGCTCGCAGAGCACCCCGGGCCCGATGTCGACCTCGCCAAGCTCGCCGACGACCTCGAAACTACGATCGCAATGATTCGCAAGGCTGGGCTCGTCAACTGAGTCAATCGCCCGCAGGCGCAGCCCGCCGGAAGTTCCTACTGCTCGCAGCACTTCCGGCGCTGCTCATTGCGATCGCTCCGATCGTGTACCTCGTCGCGCGCGCGACAGCGGGTGGCGGTCTGCAATCACTTGAAGCCAGCACGATTGGTCCCGCCACCATTCGTACCTTTGTGCTGGCGATCCTCGTCGCCGTCGGCGCTGTGGGTATTGGCGTCCCACTCGCGGTGCTCACAATCCGAACGGACCTCCCGCTGCGTCGAGTAGCCCTCGTTTTGGGCGCACTCCCGCTGGTGATTCCCAGCTATGTCGGCGCACTCGCGCTGCTCGGCGCACTTGGACCACGCGGACTGCTCGCCCAGGCCCTCGAACCGCTCGGCGTGTTTCGCCTCCCCACCATCGACGGCCTGCTCGGCTCGACAATCGTGCTCGTACTCTTTACCTATCCCTACGTCTTGTTGTTGACAGCGGCGGCGCTCCGCCGCGTCGATCCGGCGCTCGAGCAGGCAGCCCGCGGCATGGGGCGTGGGTCCCTCGACACGTTCGTACGCGTCACCCTCCCTCAAATCCGCTCGGCCGTGATCGCCGGTGCGCTGCTCGCCGCCCTCTACGCCATGAGCGACTTCGGTGTTGTCAGCCTGCTGCGTTGCACAACCCTCACCCGCGAGGCCTTCCTACGCTACGACGCGCTCTACGATCCGGCCGGTGCCGCCGCCGTCGGGCTGGTCTTGGCAGCGCTTGCCCTGCTGATGGTCGGCGCAGAGCAGTGGACCATTCGCGGCTCGACAATCGCTGCTCGACGTCGCGTGCGCGCACGCGAAGCGACCACTCCCCTCGAACTCGGACGGACTGCCCGGCTGGGCGCGAGCGCCTTCGTCATCACGATTATCAGCCTGGCGCTAATTCTCCCACTCGCGATTCTGATCTGGTGGGCGCTCACGTTGATCGGCGACGCGAGCCTGCTTACTCAACTCGTGGATGCGTTGCCCGCTGCCGCCAACGCAATCGGCGTCTCCACGGCTGCAGCGATCGTCTGCCTCGTCTTAGCTCTGCCGGTTGCAGCGCTCGTCACGCGCTCCTCGGGAAGGCTGCCGCGCTGGATCGAGAGCGTCTCCTACGTCGGCTACGCGCTACCAGGGATCGTGGTTGGCCTCGGCCTTGTGTTTTTTGCAATTCGCACCGCACCGTTTCTGTATCAGACAGTCGCGCTGGTCGTGCTCGCCTACGTCGTCCGTCTACTTCCACAGGCGATTAGTGGCGCGCGGAGCGGCTGGGAGCGCGTCGATCCTCGGTTCGAACAGGCCGCGCGCGGCATGGGTCGCTCGGCATCCGGGACGCTGTTTCGGGTGACGCTACCGCTGGCGGCGCCCGGAGTTCTGACCGGTGCGGCACTCGTAGTGCTGACGGCAATCAAAGAGTTGCCAGCCACGCTCCTGCTGCGTCCCAACGGGTTCGAGACTCCCGCCACAATCATCTGGCAGAAGACCAACGTCGCCGAGTACTCGTCGGCCGCAATACCGGCGTTGCTGCTGATCGCGATCTCGGCGATCCCCGTCTACTTCCTGCTGATTCGCCCGGAGGCGCGGCCGCGCCCCTAATTGGGAGGCGTGTCCCAGGCAACGGGCACGAGCGCGGCGTGGCCGGGTTGGGGATCAATCCGCACACGATCACCAACGTCCACCATGTCGATGCTTGGACGATGAGCCCAGGTGAGCGAACCATCGGATAGCCGCAACCCGTAGACGACGTCGTGGCCGCGGAAGTCGCGCGATTCGACCACGGCCGAACCGGTTTCGTCTCGCGCCACACCGACCAGCTCGGGGCGAATAAAGACGCGGACGGGGCCAACGACGCTACCGAGCAGCGCAAACGCGCCGAGCGCAGTGTCCACATGATCGCCGCGACCAACTCCCTCGACAACGTTAGCGCGACCCATAAAATCGGCCACCTCGCTACAGAAAGGCTTGCGGTAGAGCACTTCGGGCTCGTCGACCTGGAGGATCTGTCCTGCGTGCATGACGGCGACACGATCGGAGATCGACAGCGCCTCCTCTTGGTCGTGCGTGACGAAGATGCAGGTAAGGCCCGTCTCGCGCAGGCGTCCGATGATCTCGGTGCGCACCTCATCGCGCGTCGTCTGATCGAGGCTCGCGAACGGTTCGTCCAGCAACACGAGCTCGGGCTCTTGGGCGAGGGCACGAGCGAGGGCGACGCGCTGCTGCTGCCCTCCGGACAATTCGGTTGGTCGACGCTCAGCGAGCTCCTCGACGTCGAGCACTGCGAGCAACTCGCGGCCACGCGCAGCAGCATCTTTGCGCTGGGCCTTTGGCAATGCGAAGCAGACGTTCTCGACGGCTGTTAGGTGGGGAAAGAGCGCGTAGTCCTGAAACACCATCGCCACGCGGCGATCCTGTGGAGTGACCCACGTATCGCCACTGGCGACGACGCGTCCCTCGATGGTGACGGAGCCCAGATCCGGGCGAATGTGGCCGGCAATCAGGTTGAGCAGCGTCGTCTTGCCGCAGCCAGAGGGACCGAGAATGCCAAGGATCTCACCGCTGTAGACCTCGAGCGAGACGCTGTCGAGCGCCACCACGGCGCCAAACCGACGCGTCACCGATTCGAGCTGGAGGCTGAGTGCTCTAGACACAAATCGAAGGGTACCCTAAATATGCCGCTGAGGCCCCGTCTACGGCATGCTGTGACCCATGAGCGCCTGGCAAAACGACGGTGGCACCGAATTTACGCCCCGCCTGATCGCAGTCGTCGCGATCGTCGCGATCCTCGCGATTGCGATGGGCTTCGCCTCGGGAATGTACGTCGGCCGCTCTTCTTCCCCGAACCTGCAGACATTGGCCGACCAGGCACGCTCGACTGCCAAGGCAGTAACCGTCGAGCTTGCTCCAGCCAAGCCGCTCTACGACAAGGCCGTGCCGGCTGGGACGATCGAGAATGTGACGGCCTATGCCGATGCGCAGGCGCGCATCATCCGCGCGCGTTCCAACCTGACCAACAGCCGCACCTCGCTGACGGCGCTGGCCCCCGGTTCATACGGGCGAACGATCGCCGCCTTCGATGCGCTGATCTCGGCAGCCGGTAAGCCCGTGGACGCTGCCACCTTCGCTCGCCTCTTCCAGGCGACCCTCGACGAACTCGCAGTCCTCAGCGGCTCCTAACAGCGCGGCCGCCATCCAAGGCGGACATGACAAGTGCGCACGTGTCATGTCCGCCTTGGATCCACGCTACGCAGCTGATTGCGCTTTGAGGCCGAGGCTAGAAGAGGCGGTTTGACTGGTCGCTTGCCACGGTGGCAGCGCCACCGTTCCGCCCCGCCCAGATTGTGGCGGCAAAGCTGCGGAGTGCTGCGCTGTCCTCGCCGGCCGTGACGGCGGTGTCACGCAACTGTGCGATGACGTCGCGAAGAATGCGGTCAACGGCCTCATCACCCGCCACGGCTCGTGCTCGTGTGACCGAGGCCCGTTTGCCCGCCACACGCCACGCGGCGTGCTGCGAAGCAGCGTCAACCTCGAACTCAACGTTCCCACCGGGGGCGACCTGGCGAATTGGAGCCATACCGGGGATCGTAGGGCTCTCCAAACCTCTGAGCGCCGCGCCCGCTAGGGGCGCGACGCTCGAGGTGGGAGGATCCGCCTTACGACGGTTGAGACCAGACGGCCCAGTGGGCTCGTCGGGCAACGATATTGAGGGAGGGACCGTTGCTTGCTCTCAAGAGTACGCGCAAATTGTGGCGATCTTCTCAACAGAAGGTCACGGTTGTGTCACAGTCTCATCGTGCAGTTAGAGCACGAATTGGCTGGCAACCTTGCCCGTCACCGCCACGAGTGCTCCAACAGCGAGAAACGGCACCAGCGGCACAGTCGCATCGCGTCCACGCACCACCAGCATAGGTATCGCGATCAGCACCGCTAGGCCAAAGGCAATCACGATCGCAATGGGGACGGCTGCTCCGATCACGAGTCCAAACATCGCGACCAACTTGACATCGCCGAAGCCAAAGCCGCCGCGCGAAACCATCGCCACACCGAGCGCCACGCCACCGGCAATCAGGCCCGCCAACACGTGCTCAACGAGCACCTCGGGACGCGACCACGCCAGCACGACGAGCGCACCGACGGCACCGGCCACCACCAGCGTGTCTGGCACCACACGCCACGCGATATCGATCGCGACAGCCGGCAAGAGCACGGCCAAGAGCACCAGTCCGAGTGCGAGCTCTACCCCACTCGGCGCGAGCAGGCCAAGCGCTGCACCGAGTGTCGCGCCAACCACCACCAGCAGAACCGGTCGCGTCGCCAGCTGCGTCCAGGCCGGCTGCTCGAGCCGCTCGTCGATTCCTTTTGGCAGCCAGACCACCAGCCAAACAGCCACCACTCCCAGCACGGCGCCAATCGCTGTCGCGAGTGCGACCACGTGCTCAGTCGCCGCGGGCGGCGGCCAGCATGACCTCAAGCGGCGCCGACTCACCCGTCCAGATCTCTAGTGCCTTCGCACCCTGGCGGGCCAGCACCTCAAGACCATCGACCACAGCGCAACCGGCCTCCGCAGCGGCTGTAATCAGCGGCGTCGGTGTCGCGTCGGCCCGATAGGCGAGATCAACGACGACCCGCACATCGAGCAGGCGCGAGGCCGGCAGCGGCATGCCGTCCGGATCGACGAGTGCACCAACCGGTGTGCAGTTGACGACGACGCCACCAACCGGATCGGGGAGTTCGGCGACGGCCACGACGTTTCCGCTTCCCACAAGATCGCGAGCAAGCGCTTCGGCTGCCTCGAAGCGACGGGCATGGATCTGGACCACACAACCATCTTGCGCGAGGGCAGCCGCAGCAGCACGCGCGGAGCCGCCGGCACCAAGCACAAGCACGCTGCCTCGATAGGTCTCCTCGATCTCGGAGGCAACCGCGGCGGCGATTGCCGGACCATCGGTCGAATCGCCAATCAATCGGCCATCCTCAGCAAAGATCACCGTGTTGACTGAGCCACTCGCCTGCGCCGTTGGACGTAGCTCGTCGACCAATTGGGCGACGGCCTCTTTGTGCGGCACCGTCACGTTGACACCGACAAAGCCGACGGCCTGCAGCCCCCGCAGCACGCTCTCGAGGTTTGCTGCCTTGACTGGCAGCGGCACGTACGCCCAGTTGAGCCCAAGCGCCTGCAACGCCGCGTTCTGCATCCGTGGCGAGCGCGAGTGCGCGACGGGATCGCCAATCACGCCGAGTAGTCGAGTGGTGCCGCTAATCACGAGTAGGGATTCTCCTTCTGGTACCGCAGAAAATCTTCGTAGTTATTAGTGAAATAGTGGCGCCCCTTGGCGTCACCCTTGATTGCGTACATGTAGAGATAGTCGACTTTAGCCGGGTTTGCAGCCGCCTCGATCGAAGCGAGGCCGGGATTACAGATCGGTGTTGGTGGGAGCCCCCGCTTGACCCAGAGGTTGTAGGGGGAGTCGAGCTTGAGATCGCTGGCCGTCAAGATGCCCCAAGCGCCCGTGGCGTACTGAATGCCAGATTCCATACCGGTCGGCATGTTGGCTTTGAGTCGGTTGTAAATGATTGCGCTCACCTTGCGTCGATCTTCGGGCGCTCGAGCCTCGCGCTCAATCAACGAGGCGATCTTGAGGACGTCGTAGTGCGTCAGCTGGCGGGACTCCGCATAGGAGAAATCAACGGAAGCCACGTTGGCTTCGAACGCGCCGAGTTGGTCCTCGACGAGTTGGTCGGCGTCGGCTGGAATGCCAACGTCATAGGTAGCGGGAAACAGGAACCCTTCCAACGTTGCAGCATCTTCACCAGCATCCAGAAACCCCTCGGGAGGACTGTGATTCGCCAAGGCCTCTTGATACTGCTTCGGCGTGATGCCGACCTTCGCAGCGGCGGCCTCGACATCCCAGATCGCATAGCCCTCAGGGATCACCAGCTGGCTCGCCGACGACTCGGCTGGCCCCGCGTTGAGCTGCTCGACGATCCGCCGATACAGCTCGTTCGTGCGGAAGGTGTACGTGCCCGGACGGAAGGCCGCCCCAAGACCATCGGCGACGACCTGCTCCACGAACGCGCCAGCATCGCTGACGACCCCTGCCGTGGCAAGAATCTCCGCGATCTGCGTCGCGCTCGATCCCTGTGGAATTGTCACCACGACGGGCGTTCCCGGCGTCGGTGCTGGATCACTCACGAGGCTCGTGATACCCCACCAGGCCACTGCCAGCACGGTGATCACGGCAAGGATGACGACGGCGAGCGCGAGCAGACGGCGGCGATTTACTGGTTGTGGTGGGTATCCAGCCATCCCTGTAGGAGCACGGCAGCGGCACGATCGTCGAGGCTGCTGGCTCCTCCTTTCGTCTCTGCAATCCGACTCGTAAAGCGCTCGTCCTCAAACTCGATTGGCACTGAGCAGACCGCCCGCAGGCGGCCAACAAAAGCCAGCGTGGCGTTGGCCTGTGCTCCCCGCGTGCCATCGGCCAACACGGGCAACCCCACCAGCAACAACTCTGGCTGCTCTTCGGCAATCACCGACAACAGTTGTTCAAGGCCCGCGGGCGTCCCAATGCGTTCGACAAACGTGAGTGGCCGAGCCAGCGCACCCGAGGCGTCGCTGATCGCGAGTCCCGTTCGCGCCGAGCCGTAGTCGAGGGCCAAGACTTTCATAGGCGCACCCTAGCCGCCCGCACCGCGCGCAACACGCGCGAACGCGCCATCACCATGCGCGAACTAGGCCGAGAGTTGCTCGGCGAGCACACCGCGAGCCGCTTCGAGCGCCGCTTCGATGCCACTGGCGTCCTTGCCACCGGCGCGCGCAAGGTTCGGCTTGCCACCGCCCCCACCACCAACGTGCGGCGCCGCGACCTTCAAGACGGCGCCCGCATCGGCCCCTGCCGCCACAGCCTCTGGAGTTGCAGCACAGACCAGCTGCAGCTTGCCCCCACTCTCGCCGATCAGCATCACGATGCTCGAGCCGAGCTTGCCGCGCAAGAGATCTGCCAATTCCATCAGGGCATCCGCACCGATCTCGCCCACACTCGCGACGACAACCTGCACGCCACCGTGTGCAACCGCACCCGCAGCGAGCGCCTCAACCTGCGCGTCGGCTGCCGTGCCACCGCCACCAGCCTTCAGTTGTTTCTCGAGTTCGCGTACCTTGGCCTGCAGCTCGCGTACGGCCGTGGGCAGCAGTTCGGGCGCAACCTTGAGGGCGCGGGCTGCCTCGTCGGCTGCCCGTTCGCTGGCTCGCAACTGCTCGATCGCCACGCCGCTCGTAATCGCCTCGATGCGCCGCACACCTTGGCCAACGCTCGACTCGGACGTCACCCGCAGCGGGCCGATCTCCGCCGTCGTCGAGACGTGCGTGCCGCCACACAACTCGCGTGAGAAACCCTCGATCTCGACGACCCGAACGACGTCACCGTACTTCTCGCCGAACAGCATCATCGCGCCGAGCTCGCGCGCCTTGTCCTGGCTCGTCTCGAACGTAAACACGCGATGCCCTTCGACGACAACGCGATTGACGATGTCCTCGACCCGCGCCAACTCATCGGCGGTGACAGCACTGTCGTGCGAAAAATCGAAACGCAGCTTGTCGGGACGAACGGAGGAACCCTTCTGGCGCACGTGGTCGCCAAGCACCTCCTGCAACGCCCGATGCAGCACGTGCGTGCCCGTGTGGTTCGCGGTCGTTGGGCGGCGGCGGTTCGGATCGACGAGCGCGCGCACCTCCTGCCCATCCGTCAACGTGCCGCGCTCGACCACCACGATCAACGTCTGATCACCGTCGAAGCGAATCACCTCAACGATCGCTGCACGCCCAGTATCGGATTCGATCGAACCGGCATCCGAGACCTGTCCACCACCCTCAGGGTAGAACGGCGACTCGCGCAACTTGACTGCCAAGCGCCCCTCACCGAGGTCATCGAGCGCGCCGATGCGCGTGCGGATATCAAGTTCGTCGTAGCCAACGAAGGCGGTCACAAAACCAGCCGCACGGGCGAACGACGCCACGCGATCAAGGTCGACACCGCCACCCTTGCCGGCAGCACTACGAGCGCGCTGCCGCTGGCTCTCCATCAGCTCGGCAAAGCCCGCCTCATCGACAGAGAGATCCTGCTCGGCCGCGAGCTCTTGGGTCAGCTCGAAGGGAAAGCCAAAGGTGTCATGCAGCTGGAAGGCCTCGGCCGCGGGGATCGCGACGCCGCCCTCGCTGCGGACGCGTGCGATGCAATCGTCCAGCAGCGCCGTGCCGGTCTCGAGCGTGCGCAGGAAGCGCTCTTCCTCACCGTTGAGGATGCGAAAAATGTCGTCACGATTCTGCACGAGCTCGGGATAGACGTCGCCGAGCTGGGCGATCACAAGGTCGGCGAGACGCGTCAGAAACGCGCCCTCGATGCCCAGACGATGGCCATGCGAGACGGCGCGGCGGATGACGCGCCGCAGGATGTAGCCGCGCGACTCGTTGGCGGGCAGCACACCGTCGGCGGCGAGAAACGTCATCGCGCGACCATGGTCGGCGAGCACGCGCAGCGCCTTCGTGTGGATGCCGCCCGTCTCGTACGACGTACCCGTCCACTCTTCAATTGCCGCGATCATCGACTGGAAGCCGTCGGTCTCGTAGACGGAGTGCACGTCCTGCAGCAAGGCCGCAACGCGCTCGACGCCCGCGCCCGTGTCGACACACTGGTTGGGGAGCGGTGTCAGCGAGCCGTCTTCGGCCTGGTCGTACTGCATAAAGACGAGGTTCCAAAACTCGAGGAAGCGATCGCAGTGGCAGCCAGGCGCACAGCCGTCGGCGCCGACGGGGCGTCCACAGCCGTGCTCGGCGCCACGGTCGTAATAGAGCTCGCTACACGGTCCGCACGGCCCGGTCGGGCCGGCCTGCCAAAAGTTGTCCTTTCGACCAAGACCGACGATGCGATCCGGCTCCACTCCCTGCGCGAGCCAGAGATCGCGCGCCTCGTCATCGGCGGGCACCTGCTCGTCGCCGGCAAAGACCGTGATCCAGACCTTGGCGGGGTCGATCCCCCAGGCGCCCGTCACGAGCCCCCAGGCAAACTCGATCGCGCCGGCCTTGAAGTAGTCGCCAATCGAAAAGTTGCCCATCATCTCGAAGAAGGTCAGATGGCGAGCGGTCTTACCGACCTCGTCAATGTCGGTCGTGCGGAAGCACTTCTGCACACTCGTCAGACGCTGCTGCGGCGGCTGCTCAACGCCGAGGAAGTACGGCTTGAACGGCTGCATGCCTGCGGTCGTCAGCAGGACAGACGGATCGAGCGAGGCAGGCACGAGACTCGCCGACGGCACGACGAGATGACCGTTCTGCTCGAAGTGGGTTCGAAACGCGGTACGGATCTCGTGGGCCAGCATTGCCTCCGCAGGGTACGCGATGCCGGCACGGCAGGGATCAACTTTGCTTTGGGGTCAGACCCCTAAGCCAAGTTAGACCGACAAGTTCGCAGAGCAGAGCCCGTCAACTTTGCTTTGGGGTCTGACCCCTAAGCAAAGTTGATCGCGGCCCGTCAGCCCGCGACGATGCCCGCCGCGACGATCCGTTCGCCGTCGTAGAGGGCGGCAACCTGGCCCGGGGCGATCTGGTGCGCATCGGTCTCGAGGTAGACGGTGCCGGTGGCATTGGGACCGTGTTCGAGTCGACCAGCGACAGGAGTTGAGCGCATGCGGAAGCAGGCGTCGATGCGCGGTGTGTCGGCCCGCACCTGCACGTCACGCAGTGAAACCTCGCGGCGGCGGAGTCGCCCAACGGTGCCCACGATGACGGTATTCGCTGGTGCATCGATGCGCAGAACGTGGAGCGCCTCGGTGCCGCGCGAGACGCCAAGACCGCGCCGCTGGCCAGGTGTGTAGGCAAGAGCCCCGGCGTGCGTGCCGAGCTCGACCCCGTCCTCGTCGACGATCGGCCCGGGCGTCATCGTGACGCCCTGGCGCTCGAGAAATGGTGCGAGTGCGCCGCCACCGAGAAAGCAGACCTCTTGGCTCTCGAGTGCGTTAGCCGCTGCCAAGCCCTGCTCGGCTGCCTCGTGCTGCACGTCGACCTTCTTGCGCGCGCCGAGGGGAAACTGCACCCGCGTGAGAATCTCTGGATCGACGAGGGCGAGCATGTACGACTGATCCTTGGTGGCATCAACCCCGCGCGCCACGAGTGGCGTACCCGCATGGTCGACCAGCTGCACGTAGTGCCCCGTGCGCCACGTCGATGCACCAAGTCGCTGGACGACGCGGTCGATCGCGTCGAACCGAAAGGCTCCGTTGCAGGTCGTGCATGGGTTTGGGGTCTCGCCGGCTGCGTAGCCCGCCACGAATGGATCGACGACGGCGGCTCGAAAGTCGTCGCGCAGATCGAGCGCGATGTGTGGCATCCCGTTCTGGTGGCAGAGGTCGCGGGCAGCACGTACGGCCGACGGTGCGCAGCACGCGCGCTCGGGCGACGGCGCCTCAGGGTCGATCCAGAGACGCAGCGTCACGCCGACGGCCTCGTGCCCTTCGGCAACGGTCTGCGTCAGCACCATCGCAGAGTCCACACCACCGCTCATCGCAACGACAACGCGGTTGGGATCGGCTGGTACGACGGCACCGCGCGCCACGGCATCGCCAATCGCAGCGTGAAAGGCATCAACCGCCGTTAGTGCGCACTCCGCACCAGTCGGTTCGATCGTCGCACCTGCGAGCACCTCGGCCAATCCGAGCCGAGCACCATCGAGCAAACTTCCACCTTCGGCACGCGCCGCGAGCCACGCCGCTGCCGCCGTCGTCGAAGCACAGGCATCGGCGCCAAAGCGCACCTGCTCGAGACGGTCGCCGACGAGCCCGAGCGTAAAGCGCACGCGGTCGTTGCAGCGACCGCCACCTGCCCGGCCTTCGCCATCGGGCTGGGCAACTGCACCAGCGCGGGAGAGATCGATCATGCCGAGGCCTCTGCCGCCACGTGCAGCGCCGGCGCGAGCTCTGTCCAGACGGCGACGACGGCGTCGATGTCGGCGGCGGTCGTCGTCGGTCCAAGCGTGATGCGGATCGCGCTACGGGCCGCGTCGTCGTCGATGTCCATCGCGGTCAGCGTAGCGTCGGGCAGCGTCTCGCCACTCGCACATGCCGAGCCCGCCGAGATCGCGATGCCGCGCTCGTCGAAGAGGCGCACGACGGTGTCGCCGCGATAGCCGGTCAACAGCAAGGCGTGTCCAGGCAGTCGCTCGACCTCCGCGCCGACCACCGGCAAGCCAAGCCGCGCCTCGAGGTCGTCGCGCAGCGCGGCGCGCTGGCTGCGCTCGGCCGGTGCCTCGACGCCTTGTCGAATCCGCAACGCAGCAGCCAAGGCCACAGCGCCCGCGACATCTTCGGTGCCCGGGCGCAGACCCGACTCCTGTCCACCACCAAAGACGATCGGATCCAGGCTCTGCACGCCCGAGCCAATCACCGCTCCAACCCCTCGTGGCCCGCCCAACTTGTGGGCAGCGAGTGCAATCGTCACGCGCCCAGGCAGGTCGGACAGGTCAAGCTCGGCACCGGCGGCCGTCTGGACGTCGTCGACATGAAGGGGCACTGCGTGCTCGGCGCAGATCGCAGCGATGTCGGCGATTGGCTGCACGACACCCGTCACGTTGCTTGCGCCCATCACACAGACCAGCGCGTCGCCGGTCTGCACGAGGTCCCAGAGTTCGATCAGGTCGAGGCGCCCATTTGGCAACACAGGCGCAACTGCGATCTCCCACCCACGCCGCGCCAACACCTCTGCCGTGCGTCGCACTGCTGGGTGCTCGATGGCACTGACGACCATCCGCCCCGGCGTTCCCTGAGCCCGGCCGAGCACGGCCAGGTTGTCGGCCTCGGTACCACCACCGGTCAGCACGACGTCGGCCGGATCTGCACCCACCAGCGAGGCGATCTCTTCGCGCGCTGCATCGAGGTCTGCGCGCGCCTGCCGTCCAAGCGCGTGCGGCTCCGAGGGATTGCCAAAGCGCTCCGTCAGGTGCGGCAACATCGCCTCGACCACGCGGGGGTCGGGCGGCGCCGTGGCTGCATGGTCGAGGTAGATCACGCGCGCATTGTCGCACCGCACGAACAACTGCGGCGTGGCAGGCCGCCGGCAAGCGCCGGGCTGAGTTGTCCCACCCTGCCGCGACCCATCTCCCGTCGAACCTGCTTATGCAGGTGGGTCCCCCGCCCAACACGACCGGTTTAGGGTGGTGCCAGGACAGACGAGGTCCCATTCGTTGGAACATTGGCTCGAGCGCAGATCATGAGCCGCAAGCAAGGTGGAACAGTCGCAGCCTACAAGGAATCAGCGACGGCCACGTGTTCTACGTCACCAATCGGTAACTGCAAAAAGCGCGTACCCTCCTCGCGGAAAGCCTCGGTGTCGCCGGTCGCGAGAAAGCGGTACTCGCCGCGATGGTCGTCGCCACGCTGCCAGCCCTTGCGCGCGAGGGTCGCTGCGATCTCTTCAGCGAGTTCTTCCGCGGCGGTGATCGTGTGCACCTCGGTGCCGAGCTCTCGCTGCAGCATGTGGCGGACCAGTGGGTAGTGCGTACAACCGAGCACGACGACGTCGACACCGGCCTCGCGCAGCGGCGCGCACGCCTGCTTGACCAACTCGAGCGTGCGCTCCGAATAGGGCTCGCCGCCTTGGATCGACTCGGCGAGACCTGGGCAGGCGACCTGCGTCACCTGGATGCCGGCGTCGAGATCGTGGATTGCCTCGACGTAGCGCTGGCTGTTGACCGTGGCCTCGGTGGCGAGCACGCCGACCTTGCGCAGACGCGTTGCCTGCACCGCAGCGTGCGCCTCGGGGGTGATGACGCCGAGGACGGGCACCGGCGACTCTCGCTGCAAGACGGGCAGCGCCGCCGCCGTCGCCGAGTTACAGGCCACGACGATCAGCTTGGCACCCCGCTCGACGAGGATGCCGGTCAGCTCGCGCCCATAGGAGATCAGCTCGTCCTGCGACCGCGGCCCATACGGAAAGCGCCCGGTATCACCGAGGTAGACGACATCTTCGTGCGGCAAACGTACGAGCGTCGCGTGCAGGACCGTCAGTCCACCCACGCCCGAGTCGAACATGCCAATTGGGGCGTCCGGGTCCATGCCGCATAGGGTAGGCGACGCGGATCGCGTCAACCGTTGGTCTCGACCCGGCCCGGGGTTTGCCGCGTTCGTGTCGTCGCACCGAGTTTCGCCTAACGTTCCTGACATGACCTTGCAGCCACGCGACCTGATCGGCTATGGCCACACGCCCCCGAAAGCCAATTGGCCTGGTGGTGCACGTGTGGCCGTCAGCTTTGTCCTCAACTACGAGGAGGGTGGCGAGCGCACGCCGTTGCTCGGCGACTCGGAGAGCGAGACCTACCTGACGGAGATCCAAGGCCCCGGGGGACCAGGGCGCGACCTCCTGACCGAGTCGATCTACGAGTTTGGTGGCCGCGTTGGCGTCTGGCGCATCCTCGACGCCTTCGAGGAGTACCAGCAGCCGTTGACGATGTTTGCCGTCGGCAAAGCAATCGAGCTCAACCCCGCCCCCGTCACCGCCGCAGCCGCCGCGGGCCACGAGGTCTGCAGCCACGGCTACCGCTGGATCGATTATCACGAGATGGACGAGGCGACCGAGCTCGACCATCTTCACCGCTGCATCAAGCTGATCACCGACGCAGCGGGCGAGCGCCCCTACGGGTGGTACACCGGACGTTTTAGTTACAACACCCGTCGCCTCGCGGCCGAGGAGGGTGGCTTCCTCTACGACTCGGACGACTACTCGGACGAGCTGCCGTACTGGACGCGCGTGGGCGAGAAGAACCACCTCGTGGTCCCGTACACGCTCGACGCCAACGATGCGCGCTTCGCAACGCCGAATGGTTTCCGCACCGCCGACGAATTCTCGACCTATCTGATCGACACCTTCGAGACGCTCTATCGCGAGGGCGCAACGACACCGAAGATCATGAATATCGGGCTGCACTGCCGGATCGTCGGACGCCCTGGACGCATCGATGGCCTGCGCCGCTTCCTCGACCACATCGCTGGCCGCGAAGACGTCTGGGTGACGCGCCGCGTCGATATTGCCCGCCACTGGATCGCCGAACACCCACCGCAGTGACCGCGACGGTCCGCCTCGGTACGTGTGCGTGGGTGGAGAAGGGACTGATCGCGGACTGGTATCCGCCTCATACGACGACCGCTGAGGCGCGCCTGCGGTACTACGCCGAGCACTACGACACGGTCGAGGTGGACTCGTCGTACTACGCCATCCCAGCCGAGCGCACGACCCACAACTGGGCCGAGCGCACGCCACCCGGCTTCGTCTTTCACATCAAGGCCTTTGGTCTGATGACCGGGCATGCCGTCCGCCCCGAGCAACTGCCTGTCGATCTGCGCCCCCTCGTCGACAAGGTGACAGCGCGTGGCCACGTCGTCCCGTCCGACGTCCTCAGAGACCGCGTCTTCGCCCGCTTCGCGCGCTCGCTCGAGCCGTTGCGCCAGGCCGGCAAGCTCGGTGGCGTGCTCTTTCAACTGCCACCATCCGCACTACCGGGCCGAGCGTCGTGGCAACGCATCGAGCATGCCAAGGCAGCGCTCCCCAACACCGAACTGTTGGTCGAGTTTCGCCAGCGTGATTGGCTCTCGGGCGACCTGCGCGACGAGACGCTCGACAGCCTGCGTGAGCGCGATCTCACCTATGTCGCTGTGGATGCGCCGCACGTCTCGTCGAACAACGTGGTCGAGACCGTGGTTGCAGCCACCACGCAAACGGGATACGTGCGCTTCCATGGCCGCAACGCGGCGACCTGGAACCACCATGGCGATGGCGCCTCGTCGCGCTTTGATCACCTGTACTCGGACGCAGAACTCACAGAATGGGTTGAGCCGCTGCGCAAACTCGCTCAGACCACGAGCCGCCTCTACGCGGTCTTCAATACCAACGCGGCAACCCAGGGGCCCGACAACGCGGACCGTCTGCGTCAGTTGCTGCATGATGCGCAGGTACCCGTCTCGACCGCACCCGGTCCCGCCCAGGGTGAGTTGTTTCAGATCTAATGCGCCGTCTCTTTCCACTCCTCGCCCTGTTTCTCCTCGCCGGCTGTGGAGGTGCGTCGTCGTCGAGTACAAGCAGTCCTGCGACCACCACGGAACCCGCATCGACGAGCTCCAATCCGACTGCGACCGCCGATGTCTTTCCCGCCAAGAACGCCGAGCGCGCGACAGTCGTCCTGTACCACGGCTGGACCGACATCGAGCCCGACGACTATCTCCCATGGATCGAGCATCTCAACAGCGAGGGCGTGGCGGTGATCTTTCCGCGCTATCAGCGCAGCGTCGTCTCCTCGCCCGCAGAGATGCTTGCCGATGCGGAGACCGCAACTCGTGACGGCCTCGACAAGGCACCACCAGCCGGTCCCGTCATCGCCGTCGGCTATTCGCTTGGTGGCGGCTACTCCGTCGTCTACGGCGCCAATGCTGCGGCCTGGAACGTACCCGTGCCCGCAGCGATCTATGCGATTTTCCCGGCCATGCCGCCGGTCGTACCGGAACCATTCGGCACGGTGCCACCAGAGACGCCCGTGACGATGCTCGTGGGAGATCGCGACGCGGTCGTTGGCGATTTCGGCGCAACCGCATTGGCAACTGCGATCGCGCCGCACACCGCGACGATTCGCACCCTCTCGTCGACCTCCGAGATGGTCTTCGAGCACCTGGCACCAAAGCGAACCGACAGCGCCGCTCAGCGCGCGTTCTGGCTCCCACTCGATCGGCTCATCGACAAACTCGCGGCGCCGTAGCTCTAGCACGAGAATTTCTCGAAACAGGCCGTCCGGTCTGTGCTGAGCGAAGTACAGGGAAGACCGTGCAGACGCTGCTCCCCACCCTAGCTCTCAATTCGCTTCGCTCTGCGTGCAGCGGACTCGAGACACAGCGGGCGGCCGACCTGTTTCTGCCGATCGGTACGCCGCGTGCAACCGTCGCGTTGTTGCACGGGTGGAGTGACCGCTCGCCGCGCAACTACCTCGCCTGGATCCAGCACCTGACGGACTCCGGCGTGGCTGTCGTGTTTCCGCGCTACCAGAGCAGCCTCCGTGCCAGCCGCAAGCAGATGCTCGCGAACGCGGAGTCCAGCCTGCGTGAAGGCCTTGCAGAACTGGGCGACGATTGCGGCCCACTGATCCTCGCCGGCTATAGCTTCGGAGCCGGAATCTGCGTGATCGCCGCCGCCGAGTCGGAGGCGTGGAAGATCCCGGCTCCAGCAGCCGTCTATGGCGTGTTTCCCTATTTCGTACGAGGACGTAATCCCGACCCGCTCGTGCTCTCACCGTCGATCACGGTCTCCCTTGTCGTCGGTGACCGCGATCAGGTTGTCGGCAGTCGTGGTGCCAAGGAGATCGCACGAAGCATCGCACCGCACCCATCCACGCTCGAGCTTCTGCGCTCGACACGCTCGATGTCCTTCGGCCACTTCTCCGCCCTACAGACGTCGAGGATCGCCCGGCGAGTCTTCTGGCGGCCGCTTGACGACATCGTGGACCGACTTGCTCCTGCCTGACCCGAGAACAGCCAAGCGCTCCTACCATTCGCACGTGTGCGCAACGTGACCCACTCATCTATTCGAGGATCCTATGACGCTCTCCGCTGATACTGACGCCAAGCTCCAGTCTTACGCCCACCCTGCTCGTCTCGTGACGACCCAGTGGCTCGAGGACAACCTGGCCACGCCTGGTCTCGTGGTGTTGGAGTCGAACGAGGACGTCCTGCTATTTCACACGGGCCACATTCCCGGCGCCCAGAAAATCGACTGGCACCTCGACCTCAACGACCCGACGACGCGCGATTACATCAGCCCCGAGGGCTTTGCTGCCATGTGCGCGGCGCGCGGCATCTCGCGCGACACGACGGTCGTAATCTACGGCGACAACTTCAACTGGTGGGCCTCGTATGCCCTCTGGGTCTTTAGCCTGTTTGGCCATGAGGATGTCCGCCTCGTCGATGGCGGTCGCGCAAAGTGGGTTGCCGAGGGTCGCGCGATGACGACCGACGTCGAGCCTGTCACGCCGAGCGAGTATCCGATCGTGCCGCGCGATGACGCCACGATCCGTGCCTTTAAAGAGGATGTCCTCGCCCACATTGGCAATGGTCCGCTCGTGGACGTGCGCTCGCCGGGCGAGTATTCCGGAGAGCTGCTGCACATGCCGGACTACCCGCAAGAGGGTGCACAGCGCGGCGGCCACGTGCCAACTGCGAAGAGCGTGCCCTGGAAGCGAGCCGCCAACGACGATGGCTCGTTTAAGAGCGCCGACGAGCTACGCGCGATCTACGGCGACGAGCAGGGCCTGCAGGACGGCGACGAGGTAATCACGTACTGCCGCATTGGCGAGCGGTCGAGCCACACCTGGTTCGTCCTCACCCACCTGCTCGGCTTCGAGAACGTCCGCAACTATGACGGCTCGTGGGTCGAATGGGGTAACGCCGTGCGCGTGCCGATCGAGAAGCCGAGCGCCTAGACCCGGTGAGTAACGCTCTTCCCCCCCGTCTGCAAGCGATCGTTGATGAGTTCGCCGAGGTTGATCGCACCGAGCGACTCGACCTGCTGCTCGAGTATTCGCGCGACCTGCCGGACCTCCCCGAGCGCCTGCAGGGCGTAGAGCTCGAACGTGTCCACGAATGTCAGACGCCGCTCTTCGTACAGACCGAGCTCGAGGGCGATGCCGTCCATCTCTTTTTCGCCGCACCGGACGAGGCGCCGACGTCGAAGGGCTTCGCTGGCATCATCCACGCCGGCCTCGATGGCTGCACGGTTGACGAGATCCTGTCGACCCCATCCGACTTTGCCTCCGGGATGGGTCTTGCCGATGTTGTCTCGCCCCTGCGCATGCGCAGCGTCGGCGCGATCCTCGCGCGGGTCAAGCGTCAGCTGATGGAGCGCACCGCCAGTTAGCAGTCGCTTGTAGCATCCGGAGACCAACGTCCCTGAGGTGTACCGACTTATGAGCGCTACCGCAACGAAGATCCTGCCGAACTACATCAACGGTGGCTGGGTGCCGTCGACCAGCTCCGAGCTGCTTGACATCACAAACCCCGCGACCGGTGAGGTTTTGGCGCAGGTCCCACTGTCGGGCGCCAACGATGTCGACGCCGCAGTTCAGGCTGCCCGCACCGCCTTCCCAGCGTGGAAGGCCACGAGCACGATTGAGCGCGCCCGCTGGTTGTTCGGCTTCCGCGAGCAGCTCGTCAAGCGCGCCGACGAGATCGCCGCAACCGCGACGAGCGAGATGGGCAAGACGTACCCCGACGCACAGGCCGAGGTTGGCCGCATGATCGAGATGGTCGAGGCCGCATGCGCAATCCCAACGACGATGCAGGGACGCATCCTCGAAGGCGTTGCGACGAAGGTTGATACCGAGACGATCCGCCAGCCCGTTGGTGTCTGCGCTGCGATCACGCCGTTCAACTTCCCCGCGATGGTGCCGATGTGGTTCTTGCCGTTCGCAATTGCCTGCGGCAACACGTTCATCCTCAAGCCGTCGGAGCAGGTTCCGATGACGCAGCAGATCGTGTTCGAGATCATCCACGAGCTCGGTCTTCCCGACGGTGTCGTCAACCTCGTCAACGGCTCGCGCGATGTCGTCAATGGCATCCTCGACCACCCGGGCATCGACGCCGTTTCGTTCGTCGGCTCGGCCTCGACTGCCGCCTACATCTACGAGCGTGCTGCTGCCAACAAGAAGCGCGTCCAGGCGCTCGGTGGTGCCAAGAACTCGATGCTGGTGATGCCCGACGCGATCATGGACAAGACGGCCGACAACATCATCGGTAGCGCCTTCGGTGCTGCTGGTCAGCGCTGCATGGCCGGCTCGATCATCGTCGCCGTTGGTGGCGCGTGGAAGGACCTCCAGAAGGAGCTGCTCCCCCGCACCCAGGCTCTGACCGTCGGTGACGGCATGACGAAGGGCACCAGCGTTGGTCCCGTCGTCTCCTGCGATGCGCGCGATCGCATCCGCGGCATGATTGACAACGCCCTCGCAGCCGGCGCCACGCTGGCTGTCGATGGACGCCAGACCGGACTCTCCGAAGAAGGTGCGTTCGTTGGTCCGACGATCGTCGAAGGCGTCACCGCCGACATGGAGATTGCCCGCGAAGAGGTCTTCGGACCCGTCCTCAGCGTGATCGAGGTCGACACCCTGGCCGACGCAATCGCGTTCGTCAACGGCTCGCGCTACGGCAACGGCACGTCGATCTTTACCGAGTCCGGTGCGGCCGTCCGCCGCTATCGCCACGAGGTTGAGGTCGGCATGATCGGCGTCAACGTCGGCGTCGCTGCTCCCGTCGCGTTCTTCCCCTTCTCGGGTTGGAAGGACTCGTTCCTCGGCGACCTGCACGCACATGGCACCGATGGCGTCGACTTCTACACCCGCAAGAAGACGGTCACGACCCGCTGGTTCGCTGACGGCGAGTCGGGCAAGTACTTCGTCGAGCAGGGCGACTAGGTAGACACACCGGTGGCTGTTTTCCTCGTCACCGGCGCCTCGACGGGTATCGGACTCGCTACTGCGCGTGCCTTGCGTGACGCGGGCGAGACCGTCGTGGGTATCTCGCGCTCGGGCCGCGAAGGCACAGAGGTTGCCGATCTGAGCACCGAGGCCGGCGTCTGCGAGGCCGTTGCAATCGCGCGTCGCCAGGGGCCGATTCGCGGTCTCGTACTCAACGCTGCGACTGGTTCTGCACGGGACGGGTCGGTGGCCGACCTGACGGCTGCAGACTGGCGCGAGACGATGGCGATCAACCTCGACTCGCCGTTTCTCACGATGCACGAAGCCTGGAGCGATCTGATCGCTGACGGTGCCGGGCGCATCGTAATGGTGGCGTCGACTGCCGCGACCGTTGGCGCCCCAGGCATGACCGCATACAGCGCCTCCAAAGCGGCGCTTCTGGGCATGATGCGCGTTGTCGCACAAGACGGTGCCCCACACGGATTGACTTGCAACGCGGTGCTCCCCGGCTGGGTGCGCACGGAGATGTCCGAGCGCAGCGCCGTCGCGACCGCGCAGCAGACAAACCGGTCGGTCGCCGAAGTTTGGGCCGAACGCAACGCGGGGTATGCAGCCGGCCGTGTCGTCGAGCCCGAGGAGGTCGGCGACGTGATCGCCTTCCTCTGCTCGCGCGCTGCAAGCGGTGTCTCGGGCGAAGAGATTCGCGTCGCGCTTGGCGACGTCTGGTAACTCCCCGGCGATCAACTTTGCTTTGGGGTCAGACCCTTATGCGAAGTTCGCTCGTCCAACTTTGCTTCGGGGTCTGACCCCAAAGCAAAGCTGATCGCCGCTACTCCAGCTGCCCCGCCGAATGCGGCTCGAGTGCGGGCTCTGCCGGATGGACGGAACGCACGGCGATGATGATGCCAACGATGATGATGATGCCGCCCGCAAGCTGTTTCCAGTCGAGCCGCTCGCCGAGCAGGAGCGCCGAGAAGATGACGCCAAGGAACGGTTGAAGTGGCATCAATGCGACCGCCCGAGCCGTGCCCGCTTTGTGGATCGCAATGAACCAGAGCAGGTTCGCGACAATCAGCGACGCTACCAACGCGTATCCGAGCCCAAACCAGTCTCCGGGTGCGACATTCGAAAAATCTTGATCCAGCAGCTGAGGGACACCGAGAATCGCGATCATCGGGGTGCCGACGAGCAGCATGATGGCCGAGACGTGGGTGGCG
>CAXNKU010000010.1:0-68928 GCA_964203045.1 Gaiellales bacterium | reverse complement strand
GAAGAGGTCGGGATCGGAAAGCGTCAGCGTCATACAGACGATGCTAGCCGACGATGCTCAGGGCTTCGACAGCCCCTCACACAAACCGTGCTGCGACTCGCAGCACCGATCACCTCAGCGTGCTCAGTCGGCGAGTTCGAAACCGCGCGGACCGACCTGATAAATATGCACGACGGCATCCTTCAATTCGTGGCGCTCATCGAATGCAACCCAACTGTCGAGAATCCTGCTTTCAAAGCGCACACCTGGAAGCGCCTCCGTGACGGCGCTTCGCGAGACGTCCCCATTTGCCTGACACGCAGTCAGGGCAGCCCGTCAACACAACCCGCATCGCCACGAAGGCTGGACCACCGTAGGCCTCGAACGTGCCAAAGATCGATTGATAGAGATTGATGATCTCCCTCCCCTCGGGCGACTTTGACGCGTCGGGAGCATAGGTAGAGACGTAGGCGCCCGGGGCCGAAAACGCCCCCACAAAGAGACTGTCTCCGCCAATCAACGCGGGGTATTTTCCACCCGCCCGGAGCTGATTTGCAAGCCGCTGAGCATCCGTCGCGATCAGTAGCGGCATCGCGACGACATTGATCGAATCCGTCACCTGCGCGACGACCTCCTGATACGACTTTTGTTCGAGACCGACCGTGATGCGCTGAGTGGGGATGCCCACTGCAGTCAACGTCTCCACGATGCTGTCCGCAAGCCCCTTCGAGTACGGCTCATCGTTCTCGACGACCAACACCGTCTTCGGCTTTAGCTCCTCCTCAATGAACTGGGCCATCCGGGGGCCTTGCAGGGCATCGCTCGCAACCACCCGATAAAAACCCTTGAGCTTGCCATCGGTGAGCGTGGCGTTCGTCGCCGACGGCGAGACATAGACAAGACCAGCAGCGTCGAAGATCAGACCCACCGCCTTCGTCACGACCGATGTTTTGGGACCGACCACCCCAATCACGTTCGGGTTCGTGACGATTCGTTTCGCCTCGTTGACACCCGCTTCGGGATCAAAATCGACGTTACTTGGCTCAAACGTGAACAGCGTGTTGTGATCCTGGTTGAACTTATCGAGCGAGACACGCGCCCAATTCATCTGCACCGAATCCGTGGCACCAAAGCGGCCATACGGAAGCATCACCGCAACCGTCCCGTCGCAGTTAGTGCCTTTAAACGCGGTGGTCGACGAGGCCTGCTGCTCCCCTCCCACTGACGATCCACAGGCGCCCGCAACGACGGCCACGACGCCCATCACAAGAACAAGGAGGGCAGTTTTGGTCACCAGAACACCACAGTGCCAATCAGACATGCGATGACTACGGTTGTGCTGACCGCAATCAACGAGATACGCGACCGCAGCGATTCAAAGAGGGGCGTAAGACCGCTCGCGAGGAATGCAATCGTCAACAGAGCAGCTAAAAACTCGAGACTATGGGCCCGACCTAATTGGAACTCAGCAAGATGCAGGTATTCGTCGGACCTGTCCAAGGCCGCTTTCGCGTCGATGATCACTCCAGGCGCATCCCACGAGGGATTTGCGGAGACAAACGGCGACGTTGGGCGACTCGTGTCCGGCTGCTCGCGCCACCAACCGATCGCTGCGCGCGTATTCGGATTCATCATTCCGTAAATCATCACGGAGCGATTTTTGTTGTTCGAGTCGAGAGCAGAACGAAAATCGATAAACAGTTGGCGTTCCGTCGTCATACTGCGCTCAGCCGTTTGCGTGAGAGCATTCGCGTCGGTGGTGGCTTTTGACGAAAGCGTGAGATTCTCCACCGCATGCCCCTGCATCACGGCGCTTTTCCACGCAGTCACGCCCGCGAGGACAGCAGCAACTCCAAGAATCGTGACCGTGGTGACCGAAAGCCACCGTGGGCCGTGCATCTGCGAGTGGCCATGCCCGTGGCTAGCTCCGTGGCCGCCTGTCATACGTGACTCTGGTCACCGAGCATCGGCATATGTTATCGACATTGCCGCCTCTGACGATCACCAAGCACTGCACTGCTCAGCAACACCTCAGTGGCAATGCCGCGGTCGCGGGTGTACAACAAGGGTATGACTAGCATCCTGGGTTTCTCCTCAGATACGGATTCCGACGATCTCGTCGCGCAGCGGGTAGTAGCCCTAGCGCAAGAACGTGGCGCGACCAGTGTCGTCATGGTCACGCACGGTGGTATGGACACGACCATGGGACATGGCCTCGGCCTCGAACTCGTCCCTGGCGAAAGCGACCACGACGCGAGCCTACGCGCTGTCGCAATGTGCGCCACCGCCAAGGCCACTGGTCTCGAGGCGACCCCACAGGCGTCATCTGGACCAGAGGGCTCCTGCATGACGGCCGTGTGCGAGAAGTTTTCGCCGACCTCCATCGTCGTCGGCACGCCAAAGCACCGCCTAGTCGGCAACCTCTGGGACACCGAGTCGGTCCGTGCCGCCAAACACCACTGCGACGACGTCGAGGCACTCCACTCCTAAGTGGTGTGCTTCGCGGCCTGACGTCGAGGCACTAGTCGCCGAGTTCGGCGCGGCGACGAACGACATATTCGTCGAGCTCTTGACGCATCGCGTCGGCCATCGGCGGCTGCTCATACTCGGCGAGGAGGCCCTCGTAAATCCCTGTCGCACGGGCCGCCGCATCGAGCCCGCCATTTTTCGACCAGCGCTGAAAGTTGTCGGTCGTGGCGAGCTGTGGACGATAGAAACAGTCGCGGAAACGCTCCATCGTATGCTCGGCGCCGAGAAAGTGGCCGCCATGGCGCACCTCGTCGTGAGCACGAAACGCGAGTGCGTCATCGTTGATGTCGAGCTGCGTGAACTCGGCTCGCAGAGTGCGCACGATGTCAAGATCGACGATCAACTTCTCGAACGAGGAAACGAGCCCGCCTTCGAGCCAGCCACCGGTATGCATAACGATGTTGGCGCCCGCCAGGAATGCCGCTTGCATGGTGTTCATTCCCTCATACGCGGCCTGCGCATCGGGCACCGGACTCGTCGTGAGGGACCCGCCACCCGCCCGCCACGGCAGCTTGTAACGACGTGCGAGCTGCCCCGAGACGAGCAGACCGAAATGCGATTCGGGACCTCCAAAAGCCGGCGAGCCATTCTTCATATCCGTCGTCGATAGAAACGAGCCAAGCACGGCAGGGCAGCCAGGATTGATCGTCTGCATCAGAGCGATTCCGGTCAGAGCCTCAGCGAATTGCTGGGCGAGTGCTGCGACCGTGCTGGCAGGAGCCATCGCCCCCATCAACAGGAAAGGCACGATCAAGACGGGTTGTCGCGCACGCGCATAAATCATCAACGCATCGAGCATGCGACCGTCGTAGACCAGCGGAGAGTTGACGTTAATGTTCGTGTAGATACAGATCTCACGGTCCATCCGATCACCAAAAATGATGCGCGCCATCGCTAGTGCGTCTTCAGCAGCATCGACCGAGACCGCACCGCCACCGAACGGCTTATCAGTGAGCATCGCGATGCTACGCACCATGTCGAGGTGGCGCGAATCGAGCGGAACATCGTTGGGCTCGCACGGCAGGCTGCCGACAGAATCAAAATCTGGCAGCGTCTGGGCCAGCCGACAGAAGTCGTCGAAGTCGGCGAGTGTTCCATCGCGCCGCTCAAGGCCACGCCGGACAAACGGCGGACCCTGCACCGGCAGGAAGACCATTTGGTCTCCGCCGATTTGGATGTCATTGGCAGCGTTGCGGGCATGGAGCGTAAATCCCGACGGCGCCTTGGCGACCTGCTCGAGCACCCATTCGGGATCGAAGAAGACGATGTCACCTTCGGCACGCTGACCCGCCTCAACCAGAGTCCGCACCGCTTCCGGATGATCGAAACGCACACCAATCTCGGACACGAGGCGCATCCAACCACGCTCGATGGTGGCGAGACCGTCAGAGCTGACGGGCTCAAGACGCGGGAAAGAGTTACGGAACATTGAGGTGGAGCATACGGCTCAGGAGCCTCAACTGGCGGGAACCGTATCGAGCCACCAGCGCGCGATGTCATCGCGGCGCATAAAGGCCACGCTGGGGATTTTCGTCGCGTGGTCAAGGAACGCACGGAGTGCGGCCGCACGAGCCGCCTGCCCTGTCCAGCGAGCGTGAATACAAACGGTCATGATCGCGGTGCGTTGCTCACGGACAAGCTGGTCGAGACCCATCGTCAATAGCTCGAGGTGATCGCGCGGGCTCGCAAAGCCGGGGCTTGCGAGGTAGCGACTGTCGTTGTAGGTCTTGGAGTACGGGACGACGAGCAGCTGCCGCCCATCGCAGTCCGCGTAATAGGGGACGTCGTCCGAGCAGGGATCGGAGTCGTAGAGAAAACCGCCCTCTTCGAGCAGCAGTCGGCGCGTAGCATCGCTGGCCGAGTACGGACTGTTCCAGCCGCGTGGACGCCGACCACAGACCCGCTCGTAGGTCTCGATCGCGTAGCCAAGGTGCTCGCGCTCTGTTGCCTCATCCATGCTCCACGGCGGCAACCAGCGCCAGCCATGTCCAAGCAGATCGTGTTCGCGATCGTTCATCCACGCGGCGACCCCGGGGTTGAGTTCGAGCGCGGTCGCTGTTGCCGAGATCGTGGCGGGCACGCCGGCCTCGTCGATGATCCGGGCGAGACGCCAGATCCCCGCTCGACTCCCGTACTCGTAGTGCCCTTCGTTGCCATGGTCGCGCCGAGGCGGTTGGGGGCCCTCCCCCGCGTACTCACCCCAGCCCTCGTTGCGCTCGTCACCCCAGAGCACAGACGACTCGGAGCCCTCCTCGTAAACCACGACGAGGTTGACAGCAACCGTTGCCCCGCCCGGCCAGCCGCACTGTGGCGGGTCCGATCCATACCCAACAAGGTCGCGTGCACGAACGTCGTCTGGGATCGCTGGAGTCACCGCGCCATGCTACAGGCCGGGACCAAACGAGAGTCGAGTGACGGCAGCTGATTTGGCAGAGGCGACATTCTGGGCCCGGGCCCAGAATGTCGCCTCGCGTACGATGGCGGTGGTGTCTGAGCCTCAACTTCCATCCGACCAGATCGCTCGTCTTCATCGGCGTGGCGGCGAGTTACTGCCGCTCGCGTCACTGACGCACGACGGCGGCGAGCCGCCAGCTGAGTGGGTCGAAGCGCTCGCTGAGTTGGCAGACCGACTCGGCCAGTCGTACCCGTTTGCAGATGCCCAGTACCTCGGGCAGATGCTCAAACCGCCGCATCCGGTGGCGTGGGCGGGGTACGCGATGGCAATGCTGCTCAACTCGAACAACCACGCCTTCGATGGCGGACCGGCCACCGCACATCTCGAGCGCGAGGCCGTCGATCAGATCGCACGGATGCTGCACCAGGAGACGCACCTCTCGCATCTGACGGCGTCGGGCACAATCGCGAACCTCGAAGCACTCTGGGTCGCGCGCAGCCTGCATCCCGAGAAGGTCGTGCTGTCGAGCGCACAGGCGCACTACACGCACGCACGCATCTCTGAGGTCGTCGGCGCACTACACGAGACTGTCCCGGCGACGGCCCACGGCACGCTCGATCTGGCAGCACTCGAAGAGCGCCTGCAGCACGGTGGCGTTGGAACCGTTGTCGCGACGCTTGGTTCAACCGGACTTGGCGTGCTCGACCCGATCGACCGCATCGCCGATCTCTGCGAGGAATACGCAGCCCGCCTGCATGTCGATGCTGCCTACGGCGGCTTCTTTGCAATCCTCGCCGACGGCGGCACACCTGGCGTAGCGCGCACGCCTTTCGATGCCCTTGCCCGCGCCGACTCGATCGCCATCGATCCGCACAAGCACGGCCTTCAGCCGTACGGGTGTGGTTGCATCGTCTTCCGCGATCCGAGCGTTGGGCGGTTCTACAAACACGATTCGCCGTACACGTACTTCACGAGCGACGAACTCCATCCAGGAGAGATCAGCCTCGAATGCTCGCGCTCTGGTGCTGCTGCCGCCGCGCTCTGGGCAACCCTGCGCGCGGTGCCACTCACACGCGAGGGACTCGGTAGCCATCTCGCCGGCGCGCGTTCTGCCGCCCTCGCACTCGCCGACCACATCCGCCTGCTCAACGGCTGGACGCTCGTGCTCGAGCCCGACCTCGACATCGTCTGCTGGTACCCAACCCGCACCACGGCAAGCGCCGTCAGCGCGGCGACCGACATCGCCTTCCAGCAACTCGCTGAGCGTGGCTGGCATGTTGCGAAGCTCGTGGTCAGCGCCAACGACCTTGGCCTCGAAGCCGACCAGCCAACAGTGACGGTGTTGCGCTCGACGCTGATGAAGCCCGAGCACGCCGGCATCGTCGACGAATTCGCCGGCGTGCTCGCAGCACTCGACCTCGGCGTGTGACAAACGCGTCACCCGCGTGTGACGAATACGTATTCGTCACGCTGAGGCGGCCACTGGCCTCGCGAGGGGCGGTTTCACGATGCGAAACGTAGGCGGACATTTTGGGCCCGGGCCCAAAATGTCCGCAACTGCGTGATGGGACTATCTGTAGGTCTCGTTGCGTTGTCATCGTCATGCAGATTGGCCTCTACAACTTTGGTGATTCGATGCCCGATGCCGCCACCGGCGCTCGCATCGACCAAGGCCTCCGAATCCGCAATCTGCTCGATGAGATCGAGCTGGCCGACAAGGTTGGTCTCGATGTGATCGCGCTCGGCGAGCATCACCGTGCCGACTTCTCGATCTCGTCGCCCACTACAGTGCTGGCCGCCGCCGCCTCGCGCACGGAGCGCATTCGCCTGTCGAGTGGCGTCACCGTACTCGGCTCGGAAGATCCTGTCCGCGTCTTTCAGCAATTCGCGACGATCGACCAGATCTCTCAGGGACGCGCCGAGATCATGGCTGGGCGTGGGTCGTTTATCGAGTCGTTTCCTCTCTTCGGGCAAGACCTCAGCCAGTACGACGAGATCTTTACGGAGAAACTCGATCTGCTCTTGACACTCCGCGAGAGCCAGACCGTCACGTGGCAAGGCGTTCACCGCCCCTCGATCGATGGTCGCGACGTTTTCCCCCGCCCCTTCCAAGACGAGCTGCCAATCTGGCTCGCAATTGGTGGCACGCCACAATCCGCCGTGCGCGCCGCGGCACTCGAACTACCGTTGGCGCTGGCAATCATCGGTGGCGAGTACGCCCACTTCGAGCCGATGACGCGCCTCTACCGCCAAGCCTGGGGCGAGTATGGGAACGACCCCGCGACGCTGCAACTCGGGATCAACGCACACGGCTTTGTCGCCGAAACATCCCAAGAGGCCCGCGATCTCGTCTATCCCACGTACAACTCGATGATGAACGTGATTGGCCGCGAGCGTGGTTGGGCTCCCCGCGGGCGCGACGATTTTGAGCGCGAGTGCGATCCAGGCGGCGCGCTCCTGATCGGCTCGGTCGACGACGTCGTCGAGAAGCTCCTGGATTACCACGCCGTCTTCGGCAACACGCGCTTTCTGATCAAGCTGAGCGCCGCACCAACGGACCATGGGGCAACGCTTCGCAGCATCGAGCTACTCGGCAACGAAGTCGCACCGCGTGTCCGAGCAGAGGTCGCCAAGCGCGTGGCCGCTGCTGCGACCGCGACCGTCTAACGCCCGCGCTTAGGAGCTGGAGTTTCCGTGGGCGCGCCACGAGATGAGGTGCCGCCCGAGGAGTGGCGACGCGCTGGCTGCCAGCCAAGCCGCCTCGTGCTCGGCGTCCTCGCCCTCCAACCCAAGCACGTCCTGCATGATCGCGAGCGCCGCACGCCGACGCGAGCTGAGCACCAGCGCGGCGCTCGCACCGGCAGGTGTCAGGTGCACGGTCTTATCCTCAACGAGTCCGAGCGAACGCAACCGGCGCAGCATCTCGAGTGCAGTCGGAGCCGACACAGCAAGGTGACGCGCGAGCCCCGCCTGCGACGTATCGCCCGTCGTGCCATCGCGCTGCATGTCGAGCAGCGCCATCAGGTACCGAGCTTCGCCGGTAGTGACGTCGGCGCACGAACGCTCGACCGCTTCTTCGTCCGTGATTTTCTCCGCCATAGCGCTGAAGCGTAGAGCGCACTCACCCTCCGCGCTACCGATGGCACCGATCCGACGAGCGCGATTACTGACAGCGCAGTCAGCATGCTACGGTCGCACGTGTGAATCCCTTTGAAGCTCCGGGCGAATGGTTGCGTTGCCAGCTGCACTGCCATACCGACCAATCGGACGGCACTCCGACGGTCGACGAGCTCGTCGCGCACTACGAGCAGGCCGGCTGTGACGTACTGGCGATCACCGATCATTGGGGACTGACCATCGGAGAGTCCTCGTCGATGGTGATGATCCCTGCGAGTGAGCTCTCCGCGAAGCTCGATCGCGCGCCATTCGAGGCCGAGGTGCTGGCACTCGGCATTGACGAGTTGCCCGAGCCGCGCGAGGAGTTTTCGTCGATCGCAGCCTGCGCCCAGTGGGTCGTGGACCACGGCGGTGTCGCGTACCTCGCACACCCGCGCTGGAGCTGCCTGACGGCCGACGATTATCTGAGCGCCCCAGCGCTCTCGGGTCTCGAGGTGTTCAACGGCGGATGCGAGGCGCAGCAGGGCAATGGACTCTCCGAGGTCCAGTGGGACCACGCGCGCCAGCTCGGCGGTTCGATCAAGGGCATCGCGACCGACGACTCACACGAGGCAACCGCCCCGATCGGGTCTGACGCAGGACTCGGTTGGACCATCGTCAAAGCTGCAGAGCGTTCGCGTGAGGCTGTGCTCAATGCGCTGCGCTCCGGCGCGTTCTATTCGACCACGGGACCCGAGCTACTCGATCTCCGAGCCGACGGCGACAAGATGATTGTGCGCTGCTCGCCTGCTTCAGCCGTCACGCTCCACTCCGGCGCGTGGGATGGCGGTCGTGTTAATGCCGATCCCGCAGTGTCGGACTATCGCGGCGAGATCCTCGAACGAGACAGCGCTGGCCTGATCATCGCCGCGCGCTTTGATGCACCCGAATTCTGGGAGTGGGCGCGCATCAGCATCACCACGACCGACGGCGGTCGCGCCTGGTCTAACCCCTTTCCTCAACCGGGCACGCGCGCGCCGTTCCGGTAGCCCCCCCTTCTCACGAATGAGGTTGTCATGAAGTCGGATGTAATAGTTGTCGGTGGAGGCCTCGGTGGACTCTCCTGCGCCCGCGATCTGGCGCGCGCGGGAACGGACGTCGTCATCGTCGAGGCGCGTGCGCGCGTCGGTGGTCGTGTCGAGGGCATGGAGTTCGACGACGGACGCGTGCTGCAGATGGGTGGCGAGATCATTGGCACCGTCCATCATGGCTATCTGGAACTCGCGGCCGAGCTCGGGCTTGAGATCGTGCCGAGCTACACCGACGAGTCGGGAGAGAACGGCTACGACATGCTCGATGGCGCGCACATCGGCGAGGAGTGGCTGACGGAGGCGGATCTTGCGAGCTTCGAGCGTCTCCAGGAGGAGATGCTGCGCATCGCGGCCACCGTCAATCCTGCCGACCCGTGGTCACATCCGGACGCCGAACGCCTCGATAATCTCTCGGTCGGAGCGCTGATTCGGTCGCTCGAGCCGACGTGGATGGCGTACCGCCTGTTCGAAGCGGAGGCCTTCGCTTCGGCGGGAGGCACGTTCGAGCGCAGTTCGGTGCTGTCCTGGGCGCGCGCGGCTGCCAGCGTCGGCGGCGTCCTCAACACGAACTACAGCCAGTGGGAGAACCTCAAGGTACAGGGCGGCTCGAGCGTGCTTGTCGATGCGCTCGAGGCCGAGCTTTCGGGTCGGATCCGTTTTAGCGCGCCCGTCGCATCGATCCACGTGGGCTCTCCGTGCGTCGTCACGCTCGTGAGCGGCGAGGTCATGACCGCAGATGCGGTGGTCTGTGCGCTGCCCGTCGGCCCGCTACGCCGCGTCGGCATCACCGGACTCTCGACAGAGCGCGTACGGTCGCTCCATCGCCAGCGTCAGGCGCTGGCGTCGAAGGGCATCACCGTGCTCGACGAGCCCGTCTGGCGCCGCGTCGGCTGGAACGGTCTGGCGGTGTCCGAGCACGCGGTCGGTGGCTTCTGGGTGCAAGGTGAGAACACGCTGTCATCCCTGCTCGGCCCGGAGAAGCGCGGGTACATCGATGCCGCACCGCCCGGGACCCTGACGCAGGGCTTGCTCGACTCGCTGGAACGACTGTGTGGTCCGGTTGAGGCGAAGGCGGTGCTGTGGCGGCACTGGGGCACCGACCCCTACACGCTCGGCTATGTCGCTATCTGGGAGCCCGGCGATCTGATGGCGGTCGGCCCCCTCCATGGCACGCATGAGCCGCCCTTCTACGTGGCCGGCTCCGACCACTGGTCAGCGGGCTACATGGAGGGCGCTGTGCGCACAGGTCGGGACGCGGCACGCGCCATCCTCGGCCAGCCGCGCCCCTCGCTCTACGTCGAGTGAACAGAAGGGGTCAGCCCCGCTGCCTACTCAGCTCTCGCGGATGACAAAAAACTTCTTGACCGTGCCGTCCTGGTGCCAGACGAGTGGAGTGCCTTTGGCAATCGCGAACGCCTCGCCGGGGCCATACGTCTCGATCGTGCCGTCCGGGTAGCGGAACTCAACGACACCCTCGATCAACACGCAGGTCTCATCGACGGGGTAGCCGTCGGTGTCCCACGTGAAGGCTTCGGACTCCCAGACGCCCGAGGACAACCCGCCGCCCGAGTCGAGCTGGACGACGGTCTTTGCCAACGCACCATCTTCGAGGACCGCTTCGACGGTGTCGAGGTCGGTTGCTGCGAGTCGAATTGCCTTGCTCATTGTGCGTCTCCAAGTGTGTTGAGGATGTCGTCTGCCGCCCGCTGCCCGCTGCGGATAGCGCCTTCAATGGTGGCCGTCCAATCGCGCGGTGCGGTGTGCTCGCCTGCAAATGCGAGGCGTCCGATCGCGTCACCGATTGGGTGGCGATCGCGATCGTCGGGAATGCCAGTGACCGCGGAGTAGCTACCGCCCGTCCACTCACGGTCGGAGCGCCAGACCGTCATGCTCGCGGCGTCAATATCGAGCGCCGGCAACTCGGGCCAGAGCGCCCGGATCTCGCGTGCCCAGACGGTCGATCCCTCGTCGACCTCGAGTAGATCGAGCACAGGCGTGGCACCGGCCCACGAGCCAACGACCGTGCCACCGACCTCATCACACGCCGACGTGTAGGCCCAAAAGCGGCCGGGCGTCGACATGATCGCCGCAGCTGCTACCGGCTCATCAGCGGGCACTGCGAGTTTCGCGGCCTGCCCAATCGGGATTGCCGCCATCGCGGCACGACGCTCCGAAGACAAAGGTGGATCGAACGCGATCTGCTCGGTAACGGCGAGCGGCACGGCGACGATGCAAGTATCAGCCTCGATCACGTCGTCCGCTGTGTGGACGCGCACACCGTTCGGGCCATGCTCGATCCGCAGCACGGGCGTCGAGAGACGCACCGCAGCCCCGAGCCCTTCCGCGAGTCGCAGTGCGAGCTGCTGATTACCACCAACAACGCGCCGCGTCTCTCCGTCATCAAGCAGGTGCCCGATCGTGCGCAGGCGTTCTGCCGGCAACAGTTCGAGTGCCACGGACGAGGCGCTCTGGGCGCGACTCGCGAGCAGCTCGCGAATGCGGGCGTCTTCGACAACCGCATCAAGAATGTCGATCGCCATCGCGTCCGCACCGGCGGCAGCCGCGGCGGCCTCAACCAGCCCGGCGACGCGCAGCGCCTCGGCTCGGTCGATGCCTGGGTCGGGGCGTAGGGCGCGGTCGGGATAGCGAATGCCCATGCCTGCGTAGGCAAGGCCCAAGCGCTCGACCATCGCGTCGGTGGCGTCGTACCCGGCGGTAATAAATTCGGCACCCCGCTCGACGAGACCGCCACCCGCAAGCCGGTCCGACCAGACCCGGCCGCCAACGCGATCGCGGGCCTCGAGGACGACAACCTCGACGCCACTCTGGGCGAGACTATCTGCCGCGGTCAGTCCCGCGACGCCTGCACCGATCACGCAGCACGTTTTCATACTGCTGACCCTAGCAGTGGCTGATAGCCTGCCGCAATGAGCGAGCATGGCTCCCCCCTCCGCATTCTCGTCGTGCAGAACGACGTCGACAAAGGACTCGGTCGAATTGGTGACGGGTTCTACGGCACCGGCGCCGAGCTCGACACGCACATGGCCTTCAACGATGTGCCCTCGATGGCGGGCTATGACGGCCTGATCGTGCTGCCCGGGCTCGCCGATCCGATCGATGACAATCCGGCGGTACACCGTGCGCGCGGCGCAATCGAAGACGCCCTGGCTCAGGATTTGCCCGTGCTTGGCGTCTGCCTTGGTGGACAGTTGCTCGCCCAAGTACTCGGCGGCGATGTCTACAAGTGCGACCAGGAGCTCGCGTACCACGACGTTCGCACGCTGCCCGCCGCACAGGATGATCCACTGCTGCGCGGCATCCCGGAGATGTACTCGAGCTTCCACGCGCATGCCTTTGCCTTTACTGCGCCAGCGGATTCGACAATTTTGATCGAGACGGATGCCAGCATCCAGGCCTTGCGGCACGGAAAGACGTGGGCGTTTCAGTGTCACCCCGAGACTCCCATCTTCTTCGCGGATGCGCTGGCACGTGCGATCCGCGGCGACTTCGACGGCACGGTGCTCCTCGAGACGGCTGCCTTCTTCGCTCGTAACGGCGTCGACCCCGATCGGCTCGAGCGCGATGCCCGTCTGGCCGATGCCTCGGCCACGCTGGTCGGGCATGCCATTGGTACCGGCTTTGCCGCGGTCTGCCGCGGCGACGCGTAATGCAGACCGGCGGGATCCTCTTGCTCGGCGGTGCTTCGACCCGCATGGGCGCAACCAAGGCCGACCTCGAGTGGTTTGGGCGCCCGCTCGCTGCTCATGTCGCCGACGTTCTGAGCGCGGCTGGTGCTGCTCCGGTCGTGGCCGTGACTGCCGTCGGTCAAGCGCTGCCCGAACTACCCAGCGGAGTCGAGTGTGTCCACGATACCGTCGCCGACGAGGGACCATTGCGTGGTCTCGAATCGGGGTTGATCGCGATCGGCGATCGCGCAGACGTGGTCTTCGTGGCGAGCGTCGATCTGCCTCTCCTCCATCCCACCTTCGTCCGCGGACTGCTTGCTGCACTGACGGACGAATTCGATGCCGTCGTGCCGATTGCTGACGGACACCGCCACCCACTCGCCGCGGTCTATCGCACGTCGGTGCTGGCGACAGTTTCGGCCTTGCTGGCCGAAGGCGTACGCGGCGCGAACGCGCTGCCCGACCGGATTGCCAGCCAAATCCTTGACGAGGCCGACCTGCTGGCCTTGCCTGGCCTCGTCCCGGCCGACCTCGATGCGTTGGTCAACGTCAATACACCCGAAGACCTCGCCGCTGCGCGGTTACGCTTTCGCCCATGAGCGATTCGACAGAACTCGTTGCCGCACTCGCCGCGGTCGTCGGTGAAGAACACGTCACCACCTCGGCAAGCGAGCTTGACCGGCACGGCCACGACGAATCGGCACACGAGACCGTGTTGCCAGACGCCGTCGTCTTTCCCGCCACGACCGAGCAGGTCGCGGGCGTTGTCCGCGTCTGCAATCAGCGCCGCGTGCCGATGGTCCCATTTGGCGTTGGCTCGTCGCTGGAGGGCAACGTCACACCACTCCATGGCGGTGTCTCGATCGACCTGACCCGCATGAACCGCATCATCGCCGTGCGCCCAGAGGACCTCGACGCCACGGTCGAGGCCGGCGTGACACGCCGTCAACTCGAGGCGCGGCTGCGCGAGGACGGTGTCTTCTTCTCCGTCGACCCAGGTGCCGATGCGACGCTCGGCGGCATGGCTGCCACCGGCGCCTCGGGAACGACTGCTGTGCGCTACGGGACGATGCGCGAGAACGTGCTGTCGTTGACCATCGTGACGGCCGACGGCGAGATCATGCGCACGCGCTCGCGGGCCCGCAAGTCGTCCGCTGGCTACGACCTGACGCACCTCTTGATTGGTTCGGAGGGCACGCTTGGTGTGATCACGGAATTGACCGTCAAGCTGTACCCGCTGCCCGAGGCGACAGCGTCGGCCGTCGTCAATTTTCCGACCGTGCGCGATGCGGTTGAGGCCGCGATCGAGACGATCCAGATGGGGCTCCCCGTCGCGCGAATCGAGCTGCTCGACGAGGTCACGATGCATGCGATCGTGCTGCGGTCGCAGCTGCCAATGGCCGAACGCCCAACCCTGTTTATCGACCTGCACGGTTCGGTCGCGGGCGTGCAGGAGCATGCCGCTGCGCTCGGCGAAGTCGTCGCAGCACATGGCGCTGAGGGCTACGAGTGGACAACCGATCCGACTGAGGCCAAGCGCCTCTGGTCGGCCCGCCATCAGGTCTATGAGGCAACGATCGCTCTACGCCCAGGCTGCCGGGGCATGCCGACGGACGTCTGCGTGCCGGTTTCGCGGCTAGCCGAATGCATCGAAGAGTCGCGCGCCGACCTCGATCGTTCTGGCGTGTTTGCACCGATCGTCGGCCATGTTGGCGATGGCAACTTTCATCTCACGATCGTGGTCGATCCGACCAGTGCCGAGGAGGTCGAGGCGGCCGAGGCGTTGCACGATCGCCTCGTGCAGCGCGCGATCGCGATGGAGGGCACGTGCACCGGAGAGCACGGCGTCGGGTCGGGCAAGGTTCGCTACCTCCCGATCGAGCACGATGCGGAGACGATGGCGATGATGCGTCGCATCAAGGATGCGATGGATCCGCTCGGGCTAATGAACCCGGGCAAAGTGCTCGCTGCGCCTGCGCCGTAGAGGTCGCTGGAGCGGCAGTTGGTAACGACTTGGTCACGACCGGGGGTGCACCCATAAGCATGCGGTGGATGACGCCGACGCTGCACCATGGACACTCAACGCATCATCATCGGGATCGCTGTCTGCACAATTATCTTGATCAGCATCGATCTCGCCCACACTCTCGCCACAGGAGGCAACCGTGAAGCCCGACGAACGCGACGAAGACAACCTCGTCCCACTCGCTCCGGATCCGCTCGATGACGACACCGCGATTGATGCGCTGTCTGCCGAGGAGTACAACGAGTTTACGTACGGCAACGAAGACGACGACGACTTCTAGGCCACCCGAGCACCGTTGCTAGGAGTGGAGTGACCCGTCCGGCATGATCGCGCCGGTTAGGCTGGCACCGGCAAAATCGGTGTCGGTCAGATCCGCGCCCGTAAAGTTGGCGCCGTCGAGCAGCGCCTTGGCGAAGTATGCCCCCGCGAGATTCGCTCCCGTAAAGTCGAAGCCGCGCAAGTCGCCCTCCTCGAGATCGATCTCGGACAGATCGACGCCGGCAAGGCTGGGCACGCCACCCTCTTGGATTGCATACTCGGCGATCGTCGGGACGGCGACGCGCCAGAACTTGTCGCGATAGTCCTCTGGCACATCGACGTCGACCCAGGCCTGCTCGAACGCCGCCGCCGGCCGCATGCCACTGCCGACAAGTTCGCCAACGAGAACCGCGATCGATTCAAACGCGTTGACGTGGTCGTTCCAAGCGAAGGGAATCCGTTCTTCATCAGCCATGGCTGGAGTTTCGCAGAGAGGACACCACAACCGCGCGGATGTGGTGTCCTCCCTGCAGCAGCGCAAGGAGTATTCGCGCGATCAACCAGGGAGGACATGACATCCGCGCGGTTGTGGTGTCCCCCGTAAGCCCATGCCAAGCTTCCCCGACAGGACCAGCGATGCATGACACCGAAATCCGTAATCACCTGCACGCCGTTTTCGACGCTACTGGCATCGGCTATGTCGATGAGGTGACGTTTGGTGATCGTCGTATCGACATGGCCGCAATGCTGGATGGTGTGCTGACGGGCATTGAGATCAAGTCGGCGCAGGATTCGCTGAAGCGCCTGCCGGGTCAGAAGCGCCGCTTTCGCAGCCGCTTCCGCCACCTCGTGATGGTGACGGAGCAGAAGCATCTCGCCGGAGTGCTCGCGGGCTTGCCACCGTGGTGGGGCATCTGGGTGGCCGATGATGCGGATGACGTGGTGACCCTTGAGTACCTGCGTGCGCCCCGCGATCCACACAAGTCGAAGACCTACCTGCTGGCACAGGCGTTGTGGGTCGCCGAGCTCGAGGCAGAGCTCGGACTCGAACCGGGTAGTTCGCTGCGCAAGCCGGCGCTCGTCGATCTGCTGGTCGAGCAGGGGCACGAACGAGTCGAATCGGCGTTGCTTGCAGCCGTCCAAGCACGCAAATCGGACTAGCGATCGGCATGCTGTTGCGGGTCTTGAGATACTCCATGGCGATCGGCGGAAAGCAGACATGAACATTCGAACGTGGACACAGGGTGGCGGCGTGTGGCTGGCGGATTTCGAGAGCGGCGCTGACGGCGTCGACTCGATCGAGGGCGGCTGGCTGGATGTGCAGCCCGAGTTGGCCGAGGAGGCGTGCACGGCAATCCGGTCTGGCGTCGCACCATTTGCGCAGGAGATGCGGACCGGCGAGCTTGGTCGTGGCCTCACAACGGTGGCACTCCTCGCCGCCGGTCAAGACCTCTCGGTGCAGGTCTTCAGTGGTCCGCTTGACGACGTCGCAGACGAACACTTTGGTGGTGTCGACTCCGGCGAATGGGGTGGCGGTGGTGCGAGCGATGCGATGGATCAGTGGGACGGCGTCGACGAGGATCCCAACCAGGGGCTCGATGGCATCGATGACGGCGGTCCTAGCGACCTCTTCTAGTCGGGCTACGATAGTGCTCGGATGAGCGGCCAGCCCACGACTCTGAAGGATGTCGTTGATGGTGGGCTCTGCGTGGGCTGTGGCATCTGTACCTCACTCGCGCCTAATCAGCTGACGATGGCGCTTTCGAAGCGCGGCGATCTGCGTCCACAGTTTGGCGACCCGCTTTCGCCGGAACAGGATGCGTTGCTCGTCGATGTCTGTCCTGGTGCGACCGCAATTGGCCCCGACCCGGCGACGCTCGAAGCGGGCACCACGCTCGATCCGATTTGGGGTCCACTGCGGGCAATGCAGCGTGGCTGGGCGGCAGATCCGCAGGTGCGATTTACGGCTGCCGCGGGTGGCGTCTTGACCACGCTTGGACAGTTCTTGCTCGATTCGGGCAGGGTTACTGCGGTGCTGCATGTGCGCACCTCCCCCACCCAGCCGATGCTGACGGACGCGCATATTTCGCGACCGGGTGAGAGCACGCTGGTGGCGGCGCAGTCGCGCTACGGCCCAGCCGCGCCGCTCGTGCACGTACAGCAACTGCTAGACGAGGGCGAGCGGTTCGCCGTCATCGGTAAGCCGTGCGATGTCACGGCGATCCACAATCTGGCGCGTCATGATCCGCGCGTCGAAACGCAGGTCCCGTATCTCCTGACGATTTTCTGCGGGGGCGTGCCCAACGTGACGACGGCTGAGAGCATTGCTCAAGCACACGGCATTGAGCCCGATGAGGTGACGCTGTTTCGATTCCGCGGTGAGGGCTGGCCCGGGCCAACGCGCGTGGAGGCCGGCGACCGGCGCTTCGATATCACCTACCGACAGGCCTGGTTCGATCGGGACGCACCGTGGCGGTACGACGCACAATGGCGCTGCAAGATCTGCCCCGATGCGATTGGCGAACTCGCAGACATCTCGGCTCCTGATGGTTGGATCCTCGATGCCGATGGCAAGACGACCCACAACGAGGCCCCTGGAGTCAACATCGTCGTCGAGCGCACGACGACGGGCAGCGAACTCGTCGCGGCTGCAATTGAGGCCGGCTATCTCGAAACGGCCGAGTGCTCGTATGAGGATTTCGAGCTGATGCACACCGATCACCGCAATCGTCGGCTTGGCGAACCGGCCCGTCTTGCCGCTCTGCAGGAGGCCGGTGCGGGCGAGCCCCGCGTCGAGCGCTACCGCCTCGAAGAGATGCGCGAACTCGCTCCTTCCGACCTGTTAGCCACGCAATTCGAGGGCACGCTCGACCGGATTGCTCGCGGTCAAGCGGTGCATTAGCGACATTTTGGGCCCGGGCCCAGAATGTCGCGTTCCGCCGCACCAGACACGTTTAGGCTATCCCAAACCGCTGTTTCGCTGTTTTTAGATAGTCTGTGCCTATCATGCAACAGGTTCTTCTGATTGGTACCGGGTTTTCGACCGCGCAATACTGTGTGCGAGCGGAGTGCCCCCACCGCAGAGCCCCGGAGGCGAACGTCTGATGGCAGCAGCCAGCGAAATCAAGGAGCGCACCGCGGCGATCGCCGCTGAGTACACGCACCTCGAGGGTCCGCTGATGCCGATTCTGCATGCCGTTCAGCACTCCTTTGGCTACGTGCCCGAGGAGTCCGTGCAGGTGATCGCCAACGCCATCAACATCGCACGCGCCGAGGTTCACGGCACGCTGACGTTCTATCCCGACTTTCGCCGCGAGCCGGCCGGCAAGCACGTACTCAAGCTGTGCCGTGCCGAGGCCTGCCAATCACTTGGCGCCGACCAGATTGCCGCCGACATCAAGGCCAACCTTGGCATCGACTTTCATGAGACGACCGCCGATGGCGCACTGACGCTCGAACCGATCTTCTGCCTCGGGCTCTGCTCCTGCGCCCCGGCCGCGATTCTCGACGAGTCGCGCGTGATTGGTCGCATCGATGCCGACAAGGTTGCTGCTCTGGTCGCCGAGGTGACGGCATGACCGTCCGCATCTACGTCCCTCGCGACGCCGCCGCGATTGCACTCGGCGCGCACGAAGTTGCTGCCGCCGTCGCCAACGAGATCGTCTCGCGCGGCCTCGACGCCAGCGTGGTGCGCAACGGCTCGCGTGGCATGCACTGGATTGAGCCGCTCGTCGAGGTCGATACGCCCGCTGGCCGCATTGCCTATGGCCCCGTTGCGGTCGCCGACGTCGCCTCGCTGTTCGATGCCGACTTCCTCACTGGTGGGTCGCACGCACTCGCACTCGGCGCCACCGAGGAGATCCCCTTCTTTGCCCGCCAGACGCGCCTCACCTTCGCGCGCTGCGGCATTACCGACCCAGTCTCGCTCGTCGATTACGAGGCCCACGGCGGTCTCGTTGGCCTCAAGGCCGCGATTGCGATGACCCCTTCTGACGTCGTCACGACCGTCACCGACTCGGGCCTCCGTGGCCGTGGTGGCGCAGGTTTCCCGACCGGCATCAAGTGGCGCACCGTGCTCGACACGGCGGGCGAGCAGAAATACATCGTCTGCAACGCCGACGAGGGCGACTCCGGCACGTTCGCCGACCGCATGATCATGGAGGGCGATCCGTTCGTCCTGATCGAGGGCATGGCAATCGCTGGTCTCGCGACCGAGGCGACCAAGGGCTACATCTACATTCGCTCCGAGTATCCGCACGCGATCGCGACGATGGAAGAGGCGATCGCCACGGCGCGCGCCGCCACCGTGCTCGGCGCCGACGTGCTCGGCTCGGGCAAAGCCTTCGACATCGAGGTCCGCGTTGGAGCCGGCTCCTACGTCTGCGGCGAAGAGACCTCGCTGCTCAACAGCATCGAAGGCAAGCGTGGCGTGGTGCGTTCGAAGCCGCCACTGCCTGCACACAAGGGCCTCTTTGGCATGCCAACGGTGATCAACAATGTCATCTCGCTCGCGTCGGTGCCCGTCATCCTCGCTGAGGGCCCAGCCCAGTATCAGGAGTACGGCGTTGGTCGCTCGCGCGGCACGATTCCGATCCAGCTGGCCGGCAACATCAAGCACGGCGGCCTGTTCGAGGCTCCTTTCGGAATGACGCTCGGCGAGCTCGTCACCGAGATTGGTGGCGGCACGCATAGCGGCCGCCCGATCAAGGCTGTCCAGGTCGGCGGCCCGCTCGGCGCGTACTTCCCAGAGTCGCTGTTCGACACGCCCTTCGACTACGAGGCCTTCGCCGCCAAGGAAGGCCTGATTGGCCATGCCGGCGTGACCGTCTTCGACGACACCGCCGACATGCTCAAGCAGGCGCGCTTCGCGATGGAGTTCTGCGCGATCGAGAGCTGCGGCAAGTGCACGCCATGCCGCATTGGCTCGACGCGTGGCGTCGAGACGTTCGACGAGATCGCCGCTGGCGCCGACGTCGACGAGCAGATCACCCTGATCACCGACCTTTGCGAGACGATGAAGTTCGGCTCGCTCTGTGCGCTCGGTGGCTTTACGCCGTATCCCGTCATGAGTGTCATTACCCATTTCCGCACTGATCTCAAGCCCACCGCTGCTGCGCAGAAGGCCGAGTAGGAGAACCCGATGAAGAACCCCATGAGTCTGATTCGCGAGATCGATTACGGCACACCCGCCTCCACCTCGGAGACGCTGGTCACGCTCAACGTCGACGGCTTTGAGGTGACGGTGCCCGAGGGCACGTCGATCATGCGCGCCTCGATGGAAGCTGGCATCGAGATCCCAAAGCTGTGCGCCACCGACATGGTCGAGGCGTTTGGCTCGTGCCGCCTCTGCCTCGTCGAGATCGACGGCCGCAACGGCACGCCGTCCTCGTGCACCACACCGGTGACGCCCGGCATGGTCGTGCACACGCAGACGGAGAAGCTAAAGAAGATTCGTCGTGGCGTGATGGAGCTGTACATCTCCGACCATCCGCTCGATTGCTTGACGTGCGCCGCCAACGGTGACTGTGAGCTGCAGACGCAGGCCGGCGTCGTCGGTCTCCGCAGCGTTCGCTACAACGTCGACGCCAACCACTTCACCCCAAAGGTGCGTGGCGAGTCGAACTTCCGCTACATGGAGAAGGACGAGTCGAATCCGTACTTCACCTACGACCCGTCGAAGTGCATCGCCTGCTCGCGTTGCGTCCGCGCCTGCGAAGAGGTGCAGGGCACGTTTGCCTTGACGATCGAGGGTCGCGGCTTCGAGAGCCGCGTCTCAGCCGGTGCACACGAGTCGTTTATCGATTCTGACTGTGTCTCGTGCGGGGCCTGCGTCCAGGCCTGCCCGACCGCGACGCTGATGGAGAAGTCGGTCGTCGAGATTGGCATCCCCGAGCATTCCGTCGTCACAACCTGCGCGTACTGTGGAGTCGGCTGTTCCTTCAAGGCCGAGATGCGCGGCGACGAGCTGATCCGCATGGTGCCGTTTAAGGATGGCAAGGCCAACCGTGGCCACTCCTGCGTCAAGGGCCGCTTTGCCTATGGCTATGCCAGCCATCCCGATCGCATCACCAAGCCGATGGTCCGCGATTCGATCGATCAGCCGTGGCGCGAGGTCTCGTGGGACGACGCGTACGCCTTCGTCGCCGAACGCTTCGCCTCGATCCAGAAGACGCACGGCATCGACTCGATCGGTGGCATCACGTCGAGCCGCTGCACGAACGAAGAAACCTACCTCGTCCAGAAGCTGGTCCGCCAGGGCTTTGGCAACAACAACGTCGATACCTGCGCCCGCGTCTGCCACTCCCCCACGGGCTACGGCCTCGGCCAGGCCTACGGCACGTCGGCCGGCACCCAAGACTTTGACTCGGTCGAGCACACCGACGTGATCGTGCTGATTGGCGCCAACCCGACGGAGGCCCATCCGGTCTTCAGCTCGCGGATGAAAAAGCGCCTGCGCGCTGGTGCCAAGTTGATCATTCTCGACCCGCGCCAGATCGCACTCGTCCGTACGCCGCACATCGAGGCGCAGTTCCACCTGCCACTGCAGCCGGGCACGAACGTTGCAGTCATCACAGCGATGGCGCATGTGATCGTCACCGAGGCCCTCTACGACGAGCAGTTCATTCGCGAGCGCTGCGATTGGGACGAGTTCCAGGAGTACATGGAGTTCGTCACCGATCTGCGCCACAGCCCCGAGGTCGTTGAGGGTCTGTCGGGCGTTCCGTCCGAGACGATCCGCGGTGCGGCCCGGCTCTATGCCACGGGTGGCAACGGTGCGATCTACTACGGCCTCGGCGTCACCGAGCACAGCCAGGGCTCGACGACCGTGATGGCAATTGCGAATCTCGCGATGCTGACGGGCAACATCGGTCGCCCCGGCGTCGGTGTCAATCCGCTGCGCGGCCAGAACAACGTGCAGGGCGCCTGCGACATGGGTTCCTTCCCGCACGAGTTGCCTGGCTACCGCCACATCTCGGGCGAAGACGTCCGCAACATCTTCGAAGAGGAATGGGGCGTCACGCTCGTGAAGGAGCCCGGTCTCCGCATTCCGAACATGCTCGATGCCGCTGTCGAGGGCACCTTTAAGGGCATCTACATCGAGGGCGAGGACATTCTCCAGTCCGATCCTGATACGCACCATGTCGCCGCCGGTCTGGCCGCGATGGAGTGCGTTGTCGTCCACGACCTGTTCCTCAACGAGACGGCCAACTACGCGCACGTCTTCTTGCCAGGCTCGACCTTCCTCGAGAAGGACGGCACGTTTACGAACGCCGAGCGTCGCATCAACCGCGTCCGCAAGGTGATGGCTCCGAAGAACGGCTTTGCCGATTGGGAAGTCACGATGGGCATCGCCAACGCGATGGGCCTCAACTGGACCTATACGCATCCGTCCGAGATCATGGACGAGGTTGCGCGCACCACGCCAAGCTTTGCCGGTGTCTCGTACGACCATCTCGACGAGGTCGGCTCGGTCCAGTGGCCGTGCAACGAGAAGGCACCGATGGGCACGCCGATCATGCACCTCGACGGCTTCGTCCGCGGTAAGGGCCGGTTTATCAACACGGAATACGTCGCGACCGACGAGCGCTCGGGCCCACGCTTCCCGCTCCTCCTCACCACAGGCCGCATCCTCTCGCAGTACAACGTCGGTGCACAGACGCGCCGTACGGCGAATGTCATCTGGCACGAGGAAGACGTCCTCGAGATCCATCCGCACGACGCCGAGCAGCGTGGCATCAACCACGGCGACCTCGTTAGCCTCGCCTCGCGTGCCGGCGAGACCTCGCTCCGCGCGGATGTCACCGAGCGCGTCGCTCCGGGCGTTGTCTACACGACGTTCCACCATCCCGACACGCAGGTCAACGTGATCACGACCGACTTTTCGGACTGGGCCACGAACTGCCCCGAGTACAAGGTCACGGCCGTACAGGTTGCCTTGGCGACGGGTCGCTCGAACTGGCAAGAGGAGTACAACCAGCAGGCCGAGCAATCCCGTCGCATCGAGCATGACGGCGAGCTGATTCATGGCGACTGAGGCCAAGATGCTCCGCGAGGCAAACCAGATTGCCACGTTCTTCCACTCGAAGCCTCACGACGAGGGTGTGGCCGGCATCGCCGAGCACCTCAACAAGTTTTGGGCTCCTCGCCAACGTCGCCAGTTCTTCGACATGATCGACGCGGGCGGCGAGGGCTTCGACGAACTCGTGATCGAGGCGTCGGCAACGATCCGGCGCCCCGAGCCCGTCGCGTCGTAGCTCACCACGGGGACGATCGCAGTTAGGCGCTCCCGATACGGGTCGCCCGAATGGCACTAGGATCTATGGATGCCAGCCGCCCCCGTCTCCCCCGCCACCTGGGTTGGCCACCTCGGCGGCGAGGACCTGTTGCAGGCGCGCCCACGGCGTTGGCGCGGCGTGGGTGTCGGTATGTGGAGCTTTAGCGAGCTACCCGATCGGCTCACGCTTCCAGGTCTCGACATGCACTACATCTCTTTCACCGTGCGGGGCCCTTTGCATGTCGAGCGTGATACGGATGAGGGGCGCGTTGAGGCCGATTTTCGTCCCGGCCACTCGCTGATCATCGCGGCGGGACGCGAGAATACCTGGCGTTGGGATCGGCCGACCGATGAGCTCCACCTGTACATCGACCCGGCGTTTCTGGCCGAGGTGGCGACCGAAGCTGGCTTCGATTCCCCCGAGCTGATCGAACGTTTTGCCTTTGAGGACCCGTTTCTGCGTCAGGCCACACGGCTGCTCGCCGAAGAGATGCGCGAACCGCAGTCTGCTGGCGATTTGTTCGCCGAGTCGATGGGACACGCCGTGGCTCTCCACCTTCTGCGGACGCACTGCGCCATGAATCCGCGCGAGCGACGGGTGCCTGGTGGGCTCTCACCCGCACAATTGCGACATGTGCGCGCGCTGATCGACGAAGACATCGCTGCACCACTCACGCTCGACGACCTCGCGGCCGCTGCGGGTGTCAGCCGCGCCCACTTCGCCCGCGGCTTTCACAAGAGCACGGGCGTTACGCCTCACCGCTACTTGACGATCCGCCGCATCGATCGTGCCCGCACGCTGCTAGCCGCGAGCACGCTTCCAGTCGGAGAGGTTGCCCACGCTGTCGGTTTTGCGTCGCAGAGCCACTTCACGGCGACCTTCACGCGTCACGTTGGCGTTCCGCCGACGGCCTATCGCGACGCGTTGTAACCGCACGGCGCCACCTAACGCAGCACCTTTTTGATAGCGGTTGATCGCCGCCTCCCCCAGACTCAGTAGCGGAGGATCATATGACGGAGACGTTGGCACACCAGTGGGGCGAGGGTCCGTACAGCGGACTCAATCGAGAGTGGGAGCCCGAGTGGTTTCTGACTGACGACCAACGAGCCATCCAAGCCCAGCTGATCGAGGTTTGCGAACGCGTGATTCGCCCGCAGGCCATCATTTGCGATCGAACGGGCGCCTACCCACAGGCGAACATCGAGGCGCTCGCCGGACTCGGCATTCTCGGAGCGGTCGTGCCGAAGAAGTATGGTGGCCGCGGCGAGAACCACGTTGGCATTTTGATGCTGACGGAGACGCTCGCCCGCTATGGCTGCCCCTCGACGGCTGTGATCTACATGATGCACATGGTGGCGTTGGCGGGCCTCGTCTTTCGCGCGCCCGGGAATGCCCACATCGAAGATCTGATCTCGCGCATCGACTCGGATTGTCTCGTCGGTACGGCCTCGTACACCGACCCCGAGACGGGCGGCCATTTCTGGTATCCGAAGACCTCGGGTGCCACGCGCGTTGAGGCTGGCTGGCACGTCCGTAAGAAGGCGGCGTGGACATCCTCGTGCGGCTACGCCCAGTGGTACTTGACGCAGACGACGAGTCCCGACTTTGCCGGCGACTATTCGGACCTCGCGGTCTTTCTGCTCTACCCCGATGAGGTCGATGCGAAGAAGGATCAGTGGGACGCGCTCGGCATGCACGCCAACCATTCAGGGCCCGTTGAGATCGACGCCGTGATTCCCGCTGACCGGATCGTCGGTTGGCCTGGTGACGGTGCGGCCAGCAACGATGAGGCGATCGATCCCCTGGCGTTCGTCCAGTACGCGGGTGCCTATAACGGCCTGGCGATGGCAGCGCTCGATGTCGGCAAGCAGCACGCAACTCAGCGCTCACACGCGCAATTCGGCCGCACGATCGCCGATTACGCCACCGTACAAGACACGTTTGGCTCGTGCCTGACCGACGTGCTCGCCTCGCGCCTCTATGCGTACTCCTTCGCACAAGAACTCGATCGCCGCACCGACAACGGCTCGTGGGAGATGTACGAGACCGACCCCGATGCGCGTCCGCGAGCGAGCATGACCCAATGGTCGTTGCCCGCAAAGGTGCTGGCGGCGAAGGCCGCTTGGGAGACGTCGGACAAGATGTTGCAGGTCTGCGGCGGCCGTGGCTACGGCAAGGGGCTCGAGATCGAACGCATCCTCCGCGACGGTAAGGCCGGCTGGATCATGGCTCCGTCGAATGAGGTGACGCGCATCCTCGTTGGCAAGTGGGCATTGTTCGGTGCCGATGCAGTTGACTGGTGGAATCAGCACGTCGACGAGCCCGCTCTCAATAACGAGTTGTCGAAGCTGGATAATGAACAAAAGAACGCGTTGATTGCTCGTCTGCAGAGCGAGACCGAGGAGACCACAGATGCCTGAAATGCCAGATCTCGCCAACATCGAGATCGACACCAACCGCATGATCGGTTGGGTACCACCCAAGTCTGAGCACGTCCACTACGACCCGCCCGTGATGGGGCATCTCGGCATGAAGCCCGAGATCGTCGTACCCGAGCCAACGGATGAGCGTATCTGGGTCGAGATCGAGCCCAACGTCTGGTTTCGCCCACTCTTTTTCGATATGAACACCGGCGGTCACGGCGAGGTACTGCGTGTCCGCAAGGGCGGCGTACTCTCGCGGCACCGCCATCCCGCTCCCGTCCACGGCTTCGTCTTGAAGGGCCGCTGGCGCTACCTCGAGCACACGTGGGTCGCCGAGACTGGCAGCTACGTGTTCGAGCCGCCGGGCGAGGTTCACACGCTGACGGTCGCCGACGACTGCGATGAGATGCAGACCTTCTTCGCGATCCTCGGCCCCGTCCTTTACATCGACGACGACGGCAAGGTCGAGCATGTCGAGGACAACGTCGGCCTGATCGAACACTGCAAGAAGGCCTACAAGGCCAATGGTCTCGGCGAAGACTTCGTCGACCAGTTTATTCGGTAGCGGTCGAGCTACTCAGATTCGGCAACGAGCGCGCGGTAGCGCTCGTTGAACTCATGCAACGGATCGTCCTTCTCGGGATAGACACCCTGCACGAAGGCGCGAGAGACGATGCCCTGCTGGGCACGCTCGGCGACGTCGGCGTCTTGCGCAATGACGATCTCCATAAACTCGACGAGACCGTCGATGCCCTCTGCAAGCGAGGCGTCAGCGATCGTGTCAGGCGCCAGCAGATAATCCGTCACGACCACGGTGCGATCGGCGCCTCGCGGATAGAGGGTTGTGACGTTCGCATACGTACCGAAGACGTCGAGCATCGAGTTGGGGAATAGGTAGGCCCCGTAGACGGAGCGTCCCTCTTCTTCGGTCAGCCCCGGTAGGTGCGGCACGGGGCTCGTGCCCGACAACGTCAATGCCGTGGCTTCTTCCTTGAGGCTCACGCCATAGTCGGAGCGCGCGCCGTCGACAATGCGACCCGAGCGATACGTGGGCACCATGTCGACGAGCTCGGGGTGCACGGTCGGGCAGTGCAGACACTCGCGATAGTTCTCGACGACGATCTTCCAGTTGGCTGCGACCTCGCGCGTCGTCGTGCGCGCAATGCGTAGCGCGCCGAGGTTGAAGCGCTCCATCGTGAGTGGCTCGTCGTCGTGCGACGCGAGGTAGTCGTCGAACGAACCGGCCTTGCCACCGAGATCTACAAAGAGCGTGCCCTGCCACTCGGCGACCGGCATGTCGAGCAGGCCGTAGGCTGATCGGTCGATCTCGTCGGGTCGCACGTTTGGCGTGCCGATCAGCTCGCCATTGAGCGCATACGCCCACGAGTGATAGGGGCACTTGATTGCGCGCTTCAGTGTGCCGGTGCCGGCGTTGCAGAGCAGTGAACCGCGGTGGCGACAGACATTGTGGAACGCCCGCAACGTGCCGTCGTGGTCGCGCACGATGACGATGTTTTGGCCCGCGACATCCGTCGCCCAGTAGGCGCCAGGCTCGGCGACATGTTCGGCGCGCCCGACGCAGGCCCAGCTGCGACGAAAGACGCTGTCGATCTCGCTCTCGAAGGCGGCTGGCGATCGATACAACTCGGCGGCGAGGGAGACGTGTTGCGAACTCATTCCTGCAGCATAGACGAATCCTGACTGTGCAGTCAGGATTCGAACGTATCCAGTATCTGCCCGCGCCGCGCGCCGCATGGCACGATTCCTCCATGTCCGCCCCCGCCACGATGGAGACCCCCTCCCCCAAGAGCATGTCGCTCCTGTTGATGATTGCCGTTGTCGTGGGCATCGTCGCCGCAATCGGCGCTACAGCGTTTCTCTTGGTCGTGCACGAACTACAGACACTGGTCTTCTCGTCGCTGCCGGATGCCATGGGCTACGCATCGGCACCGTGGTGGTGGGCCGCGATTTTGCTACTCGTCGGCGCGACACTCGTCGCGATCGCTCAGCGACTGCCAGGCCACACCGGTAGTGGGCCACTGACGGGCTTCCATTTCGACAACCCCCTGAAGATTGTGCCGAGCATCTTGCTGGCTGCGATCGCGTCGCTTATCTTTGGTATTGCCCTCGGTCCTGAGGCGCCGCTGATCGTGCTCGGCTCGGCGCTCGGACTGATCCTGCTGAGTCGCTCTAAGAATGCTCAGGCTAAGCAGGCCGGCGCCTTCCTCGGTGGCACGGCGGCGATCGGCGCCGTCTTTGGCAACCCGTTCATCACCGCCTTCATGATCCTCGAGTTTGCGGCACTCGGTCTGGCCCCTAGCGCTCTCATCTTGCCGGTCCTCGTTGCGCTCGGTGCGAGCTATCTCGTGCAAGTCGGGATCGGAGGCATTCCCGGCGTGGGCACGCACAGCCTTGGCGTGCCGGGCATGCCGGCGTACAACGACATCGCGGTTGGCGATCTTGCTGGTGCAGCAGCTGTCGCAATCCTCGCGGGGATCGTCACGTTGATCGCGCGTGAGGGCGGGCTGCGCTTTGGCCGCGTTGCCGAGCGCAGACCCGTATCTGCCCTGTACATCGGTGCGCTCGTGACCGCCGCTGCGCTCACCGCTGCGATGCTTGGCTTCGACGTCGAAATCGACCAGATCCTCTTCAGCGGCGAGTACGGGATGGCCGGGCTGATCACCGAGACATCGGTCATTACCGTGCTCGCCATCCTGATCTTTAAAGCGATCGCGTACACCGTTGCGCTCGGCGGTGGCTTTCGTGGTGGACCGATCTTCCCTGCCACCTTCCTCGGCGTCGCTGTTGCCGTTGGCGGCGCGTTGCTTCTGCCCGATGTCTCCGTCAGTGCGCTCGCTGCAGCGGGCATTGCTGCGGCAACCGCGGCGATGATCAAGTTGCCGGCGACGTCGGCTCTCCTCGGTGCGCTGCTGATTGGTGGCTCGGGTAGCGCGATCGCACCGTTTGCGATCCTTGGCGCCGTGATCGGCCTCGGTATCCGCCTCGCCGCCGATCGTCGCGATGCGCGCTCGACTGCGAGCCCAATCGAACCTGATTTGCACGCGCCAAACCGCTAGTATCGACGCATGCCAACGCCACCGGAGTTTCCGAGCCTGATCACCTCGATCGCCGACCTCGAGGCTATCTACGGTCCGCCGAACGATGCGGTGCAACAGAAGGCGATCGATCATCTTGATCAGCACTGCCAGACCCTGATCGCCCACTCGCCGTTTCTGGTGATCGCCGCCAGTGATGCTGATGGCACCGACGTTTCGCCGCGCGGCGGCCCGGCTGGTTTCGTGCGCGTGCTCGACCGCAACCGTCTCGTGATCCCCGATGCTGCGGGAAACAAGACGATCGACATTCTCCACCGCATCGTTGGTGGCGGCGACGTTGCAATCCTCTTTGTGATCCCCGGTCGGAGCGAGACGCTGCGGATTCGAGGCCGAGCCTGTGTGACGCGTGATGCCGCGTTATTGGAAGGCCTCGAAACGGGTGGCAAGCCAGCCGAACTCGGCATTGGCGTTACGGTCGAGTGTGCGTTTCAGCACTGCGCAAAGGCATTTATGCGCTCGGGTCTCTGGAAGCCGGAGCAGTGGTCGAGCAATGACGCTCTGCCACGCCCCGCTCAGGTCTGGAGCGACCACATCGCTCTGAGCGAACTTGACGAGGCGGCTGTCGAAGCGTTCGTGTCGGACGATTACGCGAACAACCTCTAAGACACACGTGTATCGGACCGGTAGCAACTCCCGTTACACCATTCCGCGATGGCTATGCTTCGCGAAGTAACGCCGACTTGGGAGTGCCTGTGAGCCCCGTAGAAATCGCCGTCTTCTCGTTTCCGGGAAGTCAATTTAATGGTCAGGTCGCCCCGGCCCTCAGAGAACTAATGGACAACGACACGATCCGCGTGCTCGATCTTGCCTTTGTCACCAAGGGTGAGGACGGTAGCATGGCCTGGTTCGAGATCGAGGATGCCAGCATCCACGCGCCCGAGTTCGCCGGCTTCCACGACGATCCCGTCGACCTGCTCAGTGCTGAAGACATTCACCTGCTGGCCGAAGAGGTTGCGCCCGGTTCGTCCGCCGCGATCATCGTCTGGGAGCACACCTGGGCCAAGCGTCTTTCCAGCGCCATCGAAGACTCCGGCGGTTTCGTCGTAGCTCGTGAGTACATCCCCGAATCCATCGTCGCGGCTGCCTTTGCCGCGGTCGAAAACGCGTAGGAGGAACAGCACCATGATGGGACGACGACGAGGACCCGGCTTGGTGGGCGCCATGGCGCGCACCGCAGTTGTGGTTGGTACCGCCAACGCGGTCTCGAATAAGCAGCAGCAGAAGTACGCGGCGCAGAATGCCGCCAGCCGGCGAACAGCAGGCCGCAGCCGTTCAAGAGGCCGCTCCCGCAGCAGCCCCAGCGGACGACTTGACGGCTCAGCTCGAGGCGCTGGCCAAACTGCGTGATCAGGGCATCCTGACCGAAGACGAATTCTCGGCTAAGAAGGCCCAGATTCTCGGCATCTAGTCCGCTTCCCAGCCGTCTTCAACTTTGCTTTGGGGTCAGGCCCCTATGCAAAGTTCGCTGCAAGTTCGCGAGCTTTGCATAGGGGCCTGACCCCAAAGCAAAGTTGAAGACGGCGGTCGCGCGATCAGACAGGCGTCTATACTCGCGCCATGACTGATATCGCAAAGGGTTACTGGGTCGTCCACAACACCGTGTTCGACGCGGTGGAGTTTGAAAACTACAGGGCTGCAGCAGGCCCGGCTCTCGCTGACTACAAGCCGAAGGTGCTGGCAATGGGTGGGCAGTTTGAACAGGCCGAAGGCTCCGGGCGAGACGCCACCGTCGTGATCGAATTCGAAAGCTATGCCGCCGCGCTCGAGTGTTATCACTCCGAGGCCTACCAAACGGCCGTGGCGCTGCGCAAAGACATCGCAGCATTCGACTTCGTGATCCTCGAAGGCATACTGCCCGCATAGCCAGGACACACCGCAGAAACGCGCCCTTCCATCTGTGATCGGCGTGGTTTAGAGTCATCACGTAGCGACCGTAAGGGGCAAAACGTGAATGACATCGAAGCTGCTGTGGTCCGTCGAATTGAGGAATTGGCGTCGGAGACAATCGCGCTGACACAGGCGATGGTGCGAATTGACTCGCGCAACCCCACGCTTCCTGGCGTCGTGCACGACGAGGTGATTGGCGGCGAGACAAAGGTCAACGATCTGCTCGAAGAGTCGTACCGGGCGGCAGGGCTAACAGTCAGTCGAGTCGCGGAGGATGCCGAGCGCTCGAACCTCGTCGGCATTCGCAAAGGCACAGGCGGTGGTCGTTCGCTCGCACTCAACGGACACGTCGATACCGTCTCCCCCGTCGAGCCGGCAGGCTGGGTCACCGGCAATCCGTGGGACCCGCAGATCATCGACGGTCGTCTCTACGGCATTGGCTCGACCGACATGAAGGGCTCTGGTGCAGCCATGTGGACGGTCGCACAGGCACTCGAAGACTGTGGTGTCCAACTCGCCGGCGATCTACATCTCCACTCCGTAATCGGTGAGGAGATGATGGAACACGATCTTGGAACCTCCGCCGTGATTCGCGCAGGTAACCGGACCGACGGCGCGATCGTCACGGAGCCTTCCTCAATCCCGTACCCGCTCAGCGTCAACTCGGTGGCTCCGAGCGCACTCGTGTTTACCCTCTCCATCGTCGGCAAGGCCACCCACTGCGGTAATCGCCCACTGGCAACGCGCCCCGGTGGACCAGGCGCATCGATTGGTGTCAACGCTGTCGAGAAGGTGATTCCACTCGTGCAAGCCCTCCAGCAACTCGAGGCTGAGTGGAGCGTTGACATGCGTCACCCCGATTTTTCCCACGGGTGGTTCACGATTGGACCCAACGTGCTCCACGCCGATGCCGGGATGCCATTTCCCGCCTCGCTCGCGGATCGCGCCCGCGTGGAGTACGTCGCGTGGCATAGCCCAACGATCGATCCCGAGCTGATCAAGGCCCAGATCGCGGCCCAGGTGCACCATGCAGCCCAGCTCGATCCGTGGCTGCGCGAAAACCCACCCGAGTTGACGTGGCACCTTTCCTGGCAGGGCTACGAGCAGCCATGGTCGGCGCCGATTACCCAAACGATGGTCGCCGCGCACGCCGAGATTTCTGGCACGCGACAGCCCGACCCGACACCCGACTACCCCTCCAACTTTGGCGCAGCGTGCGATGCGACGTTCTACCAACGCGAGGGTATCCCAGCGGTTGTCTACGGCCCGGGCGAATTGCGGATCGCCCACGGCATGAACGAATTTGTGCTCGTCGATGAACTCACCCTCTCGGCCAAGGCTCTTGCCCTTGCCGTACTTGACTGGTGTGGAACAACCACTGGAGGCTCGTGATGGCTGCTTGGACTCAGACCGGCTCGTCGATCATCTTCTTGCCCTATACGCTTGAACAGGCGCTTCAAGGCCTCTCAGAAGCGGGCTTTAAGAACGTCGAGATTGGCGCCGTCAAGGACTTCCTTGAGCACCTCGACCCCGACAATCTTGGCCCAGCTGAGATCGCAAACTGTCAGCGCCTGCTCGATCAGTACGGCCTCAACTGCATCTCGATGAGTGGGCACGCACCGCTCCATTTGGAGATTGGGCGCCAGCGCCTGACGAACGTGCTGCGGGCTGGCAAAGAACTCGGCATCAGCGTGCTCAACACGTTTACGGGTGACGCCGAAACGCCCGAGGAGATCGCCGCGTTTATATCGAACGTGCGTGCCATCGCCGAGGAGGCTGAGGAGGCGGGCATCCGGCTCTGCATTGAGACAGATTCGAACCTGCTGCCCACCGCCGCAATTGGCCGTGAGATCCTCGCCCAGATCGACAACCCGTGGGTCGGTATCAACTACGACCCAGGCAACGTCGTCTACTACACGGAGGCCATCCCCGAGGAAGACCTCGTACTGGCCCTCCCCTACCTTGGTCACTTCCACCTGAAGGACAAGCGCGGCGGCAAGGGCGTCGCGGATTTCCCGCCCCTTGGTGACGGCGAGATTGACATTCCGCGCATCCTGCACACGCTCGATGACGCCGGCTATGCGGGACCCGTCTCGATGGAGATCGAGTTTACGGACTACAACTGGCCCCCCTTCGAGGAGTGCATCACCGAAGCACGCCGCTCGAAAGCCTATTGGGACGGACTCGGGATTTAGCGCAAGCGGCGTCGCGCAGCGAGATTAGATCGGCCGCTGACGGCAGATCTCATACGTATCGAGCCACGGGCGGAGGCGCTCGTAGGCAGCGCTCGCTGCGAGTACCGCCGAATCGTCTCCGGACGGCCCAATCAGCTGCATGCCGACCGGCAACCCTTCCGACAGTCCGGCCGGAATCGATGCCGACGGATGATGCGAGAAGTTCGTGATGTACGTCAGGCAGAAGCCAATGCTTGGATCGATGGCAACACCATTGACCTCGGACGGACCCATCGTGTCGCCGCCAGGCTGATTGAGCGGTGGCATTGCCGACAGCGTCGGTGTGACGAGCATGTCGTGGTTGGCGAAGACGCCCTGGATCGCGTCGAAGACTTCAGTACGCATGACGTTATCGCGCTGCAGATCGGCGAGGCCCATGTTGCGGCAGGTCTCGACCCACTCGCGATAGACCGGCGGCAGGTTGTCGCCCTCCATCAGGTCCAGCCCACCTGCCGCAAAAGCATCAAGGCCAGCAATGTTGAGCGGCATGATCATGCGGCACCACAGACGGGCCAACTCGAGCTGGTCGATCGAGAGGCCAAGCTTGACCTCCTCAACATGCGCGCCAGCCTCCTCGAAGACCTTGACTGCAGTGGCGACAGTGGACGCGACACGTGGATCGATCGGAAACACATCCAGGTCGGGGCTGTAGGCAATACGCATGCCCTCGATCGACTGGTTGAGCGCACCCATGTAGTCGACGGTCTCGCGCGAGCTATAGGGATCACGCCCGTCGAAACCGCCAAGCGCGGTCATCACCAGCGCGGCATCCTCAACCGTACGAGTAATCGGCCCCTCGACGATCGTTGGCTGCGTCCCGGCGAAGGCATTCGGGCGCATGACGAGCGGCACCCGACCAAACGACGCCTTGTAGCCATACGTGCCACACCAGGCGGAGGGGATCCGAATCGAGCCACCCCCGTCAGTACCCTCGGCGAACGAGACCAAACCATCAGCCACCGCCGCCGCACTGCCACCCGACGAGCCGCCTGGGTTACGCGCCGTATCGAAGGGGTTGCACGTGGCACCAAACAGTGGGTTGTCGGTGACGCCGCGGTAGCCCATCACGGGACTATTGGTCTTGCCGACGATGATGCCACCAGCCGCTTCGACACGCTCGGCCCAGACGCAATAGGCGTCGATCACGAGATCCTTGAGCGCGGGGATGCCACCCATCGTGGACTTCCAGCCCGGCTTGAAGTCGAACAGGTCCTTCATCAGCGTCGGCACACCATGCAAGACACCAAGCGGCGCTCCATCGCGCACGGCGGCCTCGGCCACCTTGGCCTCGGCGCGCGCCGTGTCATAGCCCTTGTAGATGACGGCGTTGAGCGACGGATTGCGCTCTTCGATGCGCTCGATTGCACACTCGACGAGTTCGACCGGCGTCACCTCACTGGTCGCGACCAGCCGTGCCAACTCTGCTGTCGTCTGATACGAAAACTCGTTCGCGTTCATGCCGAATCCCTTCGATGTGATCTGGCATGGGCCAGACTCAGGCTACGCCGCACCAATCCATGGCAGCGACCGCAAAGGTCTTGCAGGCCGTCACGACTTCGTCGATCATCACGTACTCGTCATCCGCATGGGCGACGCGCAAATCGCCCGGCCCATACGAGATGGCGGGCACGCCACCGAGCGTCAACCACGTGCAGTCTTCAACCGCCGCAAAGCCAACCACGTCGGGAGTGCCCGCGAAGCGCGACCCGACCGCGGCCTGCTCATGCGCCTTCACCGTGATGCCAGTAATCTCCTCGGCATCCGGCGTGTTGGCTGGCCAATTCATCTTCCAGTCAACGACCGGCGGATGCTCTCGCAGCCACGTGTCGAGCTGAGCCGCACGATGGATGTGGAGGTCGATTTCCTTCTTGACGTCCTCGGGATTGTCGTCCGGCGAATACCAGACGCAATAGTCGATCGTCATAAACTCGCTCAGGAAGAACGGCACCATCACGCCATGAGGGCCGCCGACGACGACACCAGGATGGATCGTGAAGTGGCCGGGCGGGAATAGTGGATGCTGCTTGGTGAGGCCCCACTCGTCTTCGAGCTGCCGCAGCGCATTGAAGATCAGCACGCCCTTATCGATCGCATTGACGCCAACACTCGCACCATCGCCACCGGCGCGGAAGGAGTTGCCGCGCATCGACGAGTGCGACGACTTGCCAGAGACCGTCACCGAGAACCAGAGCAGCCCAGGCGAGATCGGCACCACTGCGAGTGGCGACGGTGGCGAGCTCGGCTCCGAGACAATTGCGGCGTCCGCGGTGTAGCCACGCTTAATCGTGGCGGTGACACCACACTCGTGGTCCATCACCTCTTCACCGACGACAGCCTCGAGGATCAGATCGCCCTTCAGCGAGATCCCACACTCTTTGAGCGCACGCGCGGCAAAGGCCTGAGCCATGATGCCGGACTTCATATCGGTCGCACCGCGACCCCAGACGCGGTCGTGGTCGATCTTGCCGCTAAACGGATCGCCGCCCGTCCAGTTGGCGGCATCGCCGACCGGGACGACGTCGACATGGCCGTTGTAGATCAACGAGCGTCCACCACCAGCGCCTTTGACGACGCCGACGGCATTCTCGCGGCCCGGCTCAATCGCAAATAGATCGACATTCGCGCCCAGCGCCTCGTAGTGTCGTGCAAAGACCTTGCTGACCTCGCCCTCGCCACCGACGACCTCGTCATAGACCTGGCCGGGGTACTTCGGGTTGATGCTGGGAATCCGCACAACCTCGGACAGCGCGTCGATCATTTCGGTCGCGAGCGCATCAATCGCAGTCGTCACCTTGGTGACGAGTTCCTGTTCGGCCATGGTCGGGATCCTCCTCGTGCCGCGGGGGCGTATGGTCTAGCCGGTACCGGGGCGTGACCCCGGTGGCATGTGGGCTTCTTGCTCGATCGCCCCCTGCTCTTCGGGCGGGTCCGCAGACGGCCCAGAGCCGCGTTGTCCCCGACCCTCAAGACGGCGACGGAGCTGCTCGGGAACGGAGACTAGGCCGTTCGAGACAAGCAGCGTCACTGCAAGCAGCAGTAGACCAATAAAGATAAAGCGCGCCTCTGGCGGACTGACATCGACGAAGCGACGATCCACAAAGGTCAACAACATCGTGCCAATTAGAATGCCCCGAGGCGAGTTAATACCGCCAATCATGATCATCGCGAAGAGCAACAGCACCGTCGAGAAGCTGAAGAAATTTGGTGAGACCGACTTGTAGTAGGCGACGTAGAAGCCGCCGGCAACGCCAAGCATGGCGGACGAGATCAGAAAGACCCACATACGGGCACGAACCACGTTGACGCCGAGCACTTCGGCGACCGGCTCACTCTCTCGCGCAGTGCGCAAGAGCAGGCCAAGCCGACCGTAATTGATCTTCCAGTAAATCAAAAACGAGACGGCGACCATCAGGAGGCCAGCAGCGTAGGCATAGCGGTAGCCATCGAGCGAGCCCATCATGTCGCTGGGTATAAAGCTCGAGGCGCCGTACAGGCCCTGCGCGCCGCCAAGGTTGCACTTGTCTTGACCCGCATACGCACGGCAGAGCTCCACGAGACCGATCGTCAAGAGCGCAAAGTAGATGCCCTTCAAGCGAATTGCCGGCAGCGAAATGAGGAAGCCGACGAGGACACCAACCAAGGCTGCGACAGGAACAGCGACCCACCATTCCAATACAGGCACGCCGAAAAGTCGGTTACCAGAACACTCAGCGCCGGCCGCAGCCGCATTCGAACTGGCGATATCAATCGTCAGATACGCCGCTGCGTACGCACAGATACCTGCCACCGCAACCGTCGCGAAACTTTGCAGCCCCGCCGTGCCGAGCACGAGACCCCACATCGTGTTCCACGTCAGATAGATAAAGAATGCGACCATCGTCGCCAGCAGAAACGGCGTGCCAGCGACCAGCGGAATGACAATCGCAATCACACCCGCCATGCCCCAGAAGAGCCACGACGAGCGATCTGTCTTGCCATCCGACGACACCTTGTCGCCCTGGCGCCACGAAATGCTCCACGACAAGAGCAGCAGGAACACCGTCATCGAGCCGATGATCGAGAGTGTCCCGAAGACAAAAGGCACCACGAGCGCGATCAGAAAGACGACCGCCAGTACTGCGTAATGCACAAGATCAGTCGAACGCTTAGGCACGAGTCGTCTCCAAGACGCCCGCCACGCCACGCGGACGAATAATCAAGACGATCGAGATCAGCAGGAAGAGCGTCACCAGAACCCAAGCGCCACCAAAGTACTGCAGCGTCAACGCCTCGCAGAGAGCAACCATAAAGGCCGCTATGACGGCACCCCGCAACGAGCCGAGACCGCCCAGCAGAGCTACGATCAGGCCCTTGATCAGCGGCACGTAACCCGAATTCGGCTCAACGAAAAACGTCTGCCCGAGCAGCACTGCTGCGAGTCCGATGAAAGCGCCGGAGACGCCGAGGATCGCAAAGGCGGATGTGCGGCGGTTGATGCCGACCAGCGCGGCACCCTCCACACTCTGCGTCAACGCCCGCACACCGAGTCCGATCCGTGACGATCCAAGGTAGATCAGTACGATCGTGACGATAACCGCTGTGGCAATCACCGTACCCGTGACGGTCGACTTGACGAGTGCCTCACCCAGACGAAACTGGGGGAGCCAGGAAAAGAGCGGCTCGAACTGCTTGAATTGCGGCCCAAATTTCCATTGATACAGGTTGACGCCTATGAAACTGAGTGCGAGCGTCGCCGTTAGCGTGCGGATCTCCCAGTTCGGCTTACTATCGAGTGGGAGAAACACGGTCAAGCAGATCAGTGCACCAAACAGGACGCCGGTCAGGATGCCGCCCAGCAGGACAACGACGACATTCGTCGTGATCTCCGTCGAGACGAGCCACGCACCATACGCAGCACCTGCGTACATCACACCCGCCGACAAATTGAGGAAACCAAGTCCAGCCCAGGTCAGGGAGATGCCGAGGGCGACGAGCGCGTAAATCGCAGTCAGATTGATAGTTGTGACGAGAACTCCGGTCATCAGTGCACCCCATCCTCGCCGGTGTCCGGCGTTAGTTCTCCACCGTGCATGCGAAGTGCGCGATCCACTCTGCCATCAATCAGGAGACGGTTCTGCTCAGCGATTAGTAGTGCACCACCCTGCAGGTCAAGTGCCATCAGGGTGTCACAGATACCCTTCGCGATACCGGGCCCAAGTCCGAGCGACGGCTCATCGACAAGGTAGAGTCGCGCCTCGCTCATCAGGCCTCGACCAATCGAGCACATGCGCCGCTCGCCACCCGAAAGCGTGCCGACCACCTGATTAAGGCGCTCACCGAGGCGCGGGAAGATTTCGCAGACATAGTCCCGACGCTCCTTGCGCTTACGCCACGTGCCGCCGGGATAGGCACCAGAGTCGAGGTTGTCCTTGACGGACAGGCCAGGAAACAGGGCATCGCCCTGCGGCATCAAGACGACGCCACGCCGCGCCAGCGCGAACGTCGGCGCCTTCATGATCGACTCACCGTCATAGAGAATTTCGCCCTGTCGCCAATCGACGAGGTCGACAATTGCGCGCAGCATTGTGGTCTTGCCGTGGCCGTTGAGGCCGAGAATGCCAACGCGCTCACCTTCCGCAACTGTCAGGTCGATGCCGTGCAGGACGCGCAGTGGGCCGTAGCCGGCCTCGAGGCCCTTGATCTCTAAAACAGGGGTCATGCGGCAGTTCCCGGAGCCTCGAAATAGGCTTCGCGCACCTTCGGGTCTTGGAAGACGTCGTGGGGCGAGCCCAGCGCGATCTCGTCGCCCGCATCGAGCACGAGCACTTGCTCGGCCAGCGCCTCGAGAATCTCGAGGCGATGCTCGACAACACACGCAGCCATGCCCGTCTCGGTGACGAGGCGGCGAATGATCGTCTCGATCTCGCTGATCTCGTCGGACAGGAGACCGGAGCACGGCTCGTCGAGCAGCAAGACCTTCGGCTTGTGGAGCAAGACAGAACACAGCAGCAACTTGCGACGATCGAGCGTGTCGAGCGAGCCAGCAAGCTTGCTGTCGGGTGCAGTGAAATTGGTGAGGGCGCGAAGCGCAGCCTCGTCGGTCTTATCGATCCGCGGCGAGTACGCCGTGCGGGCCACCTCGAGTGCCTCGCCCACCGTCAACGACGTCGGTACGAGTGGGGCTTGAAACGTCCGGGCCAGTCCGCGCCGGGCACGCTTGAACGCGCCCTGCCGGGTGACATCGACGCCGTCGAGCATTACGCTGCCCGAATCGGGTTTGACCCGACCCGTCAGCACGTCAAACAGCGTGGTCTTGCCGGCACCATTAGGCCCGGCCACACCAAGAATTTTGCCACCCTCGACGGAGATTGAGACTCCGCCGAGGGCGACGAAGGCCCCGTAGGTCTTTCGGATGTTTTGTCCGCTAAGCATTCTGGGGCCGTACCGCGACTAGCTCTTCTGCCAAGGGGCAGGAGCGTACTCACCGTTGGTAAACGGTGCCGGCGCGATGATCGTGCCGTTCGCACCGTTCTGGATCTGGAAGAACAGATGAGCCTGCGAGAGGCTCATGTCCGGCGTCTCGGCCGGGAAGGACAGGCCGAAGTTCTGCGGCAGGAAGTAGCCACCGTTGACACCGCGGTGGATGATCTTGCGCAGCGAGTCGTTGACCTTCGTGAAGTCCTTCGAATCGCCGAGCATCGCCCAGACGGTGGCCAGCATGTAGACCTCGTCGTAGCCAGTACCCGAGTTGGAGTAGCCCGCAGGCTTGCTGAACGCCGTCTCGTACCGCTCGGCGAAGGTCGTGCCAATCGCATCGCCGTAGACACCCGTCACCGTGGCCCAGATAGCGCCGTTGGCAGAGTCTCCTGCGAGCTCGAGGTACTCCGGCACCGAAGCGCCGTACTGCACGTAGAGCAACGAGTCGGTCGGATCGGCCGCGAAGCCGGTCGTAAACGTCGCCAACTCGGACGGCAGGTAGTGCGTGTTCATGACAACTGCCGCGTCGGCAGCCTTGACCTTCGAGAGGACTGGGCCCCAGTCGGCCATGGCACCAGCACCCATCGGCTCGACGCCAGCGATCTCCCAGCCGTACTCGGGAGCCGTCTCCTGCGTGACCTTCGAGATCACCTGGGAGTAAGGCACGTTGCCTTCGACAATGTAGATCTTCTTGTTGCGTGGCTTCCAGGCGCCCGTTGCCTCAAGATCGTTGAGGAACTTGGGGAAGCCCCGGCCGTACCACGTCTCCGGCGGGTCAACGTGGAAGATGCAGTTGTACTTCGCATCCGAGTTGATCAGATCGCACTGAGCCTGAGACGTCGACGCGTTGAGGAACGGTGCGCCGTACTGCGCGGCGATGTCCATCGCGGCGTCCCATGCGAGTAGGTAGCCGTTGATGATGGAGTCGCAGCCCATGTCGATCAGCTTCTGGTAGTTCTGCTGGATCTGCTCAGGGCTGCCAATGTCTGTATCGAGCACTTCGCGCTTGATCATGCGACCGCCGATGCCGCCAGCTGCATTGATCTCCTGCACGGCGAGGTCGGAACCGTTCGTCATCTGCTCACCGTCTGCAGCATTGGCTCCGGTCAGCGGATACAGGCAACCGATTACGTAGTCGGCCTTCGAACCACCGCCACCGTCACCGCTGGCGGCTGCGTCGCCACCACCGCTGGTGTCATCGGCGGCTCCACACGCGGCGAGCACGCCACCGACCATCAACGTGGCACCGGCAACGGCACCACCCTTCAGAAATGTGCGACGTCGAACCGACTGCTGAACGATCTCGTCAGCGGGGGTTGCGCCCTCTTCTCCTTCGATCATGAATCTTCCCTCCAAGGTTGTGCTTCCAACTGGAAGCGGGGTACTAACGCGTCGGTACGTTCTCCACAAGCGCAGCCGACTGATCGATCACAGCCGCTTGATGCGGCTGCAGATCCTGTCCACCGATCCCTGCAAAGATCGGCAGGTACGGATCTTCGACCGGCGTGCGATGCCCGGTCAGTTCTTCGAGTACGGCCAGTCCGCAAAACGGCACGTATGCCGCGGAGTAGCCGCCCTCATGCGTAAAGACGAGGTGCGACTTGTTGGCCGCGGCGGTGTCCATAAACACCCGCGTCAACTGGCGGTACCCGTCAGAGTGCATTTGCTGTCGAGCCAACGGATCGAGCGCGCTGGCGTCGAGGCCCGAGGCCACGAGGATCAGGTCGGGCTGGAAGCGATTGAGTGCTGGTGCCACGACGCGCTCGAAGGCGCTGACATACGCACCGACGCCCGACCCTCCTGGCAGCGGCACATTGATGTTGGCACCGACGCCTGCCCCTTCGCCGACCTCGTCGACCATGCCGGAGTCCATCGGGAAATAGCGATCTTGGTGCAGCGAGATCGTCAGCACCGATGGGTCGTCGTAAAACGCCCACTGGGTACCGTTGCCATGGTGCACGTCCCAGTCGACGACGGCGACGCGCTCAAGGCCAAGCGCCTGTCGCGCATGCATCGCACCGAGAGCGGCATTCGAGAACATGCAGAAGCCGCGGCCAATATCTTTCTGCGCGTGATGGCCAGGAGGCCGCACCAGCGCGTAGGCCGTATCAAGCTCGCCGCTGACGACCTTCTCGATCGCGATCAGCGTGCCACCGACAGCCAGCAGGGCGATCTCAAAACCACCACCGGAGAAGGGTGTGATCTCGCCGGCATCACCACCACCAGTGTCGCTCAGCTCTTTCATGCGAGCGACGTATTCCTTGGTGTGGTAGCGCTCGACCTCTTCGACCGTCGCCATACGAGGCTTGACCGGGACGAGGTGATCGGCCATACCGCTGACGTCGATCAGGTTCTTGAAGCGGCGCTTGGTCGAGGGGTTCTCGGCGTGCTCACCCGGCTCGAGCCAGCCACCGGCCGGCATGAAGGCGGCACCCGAACGAGTGTCCCACCACATGTAACGCTCGTCCCAAACAAGTCCGGTCTTCATTCGATCTCTCTCCCTCGTCTCCATTCGGCGTTACTGTAACTTCCACAACTCAGAGAATGCAAGTAGCAATTTCTCTACAGTCTAAACTTGCTCAGACTGTCCACTCTGCAACGAGCGGTTTGCGGCCAAGGCGACCCGCAAGGCGAGCAGCGCGTCCTCGCCCGTCGCGCGCTGAGGGGTCGTGTCAGAGGCAATGCAGTCGATCAGGTAGCCGACCTCGCGGCCCCATGGATCGGATCCCGCAGCGTCAATCGTGCGTGCCGCACCAGTCGTGGGATAGACCGTCAGCGCATTCGCTGCTTGATCAACGCCACCGATGTTTCCGCCATCTTCGCTCGGCGCGGCCGAGAACGGGTACTCGATCACGCCGCCCGTTCCCAGCACGCGCATGCCACTCGTGAAGGGGTAACTGGCGGGCAGCAACAGCCCGCCCTCGGCAGTCGCGATGCCACCCTCGCACGTGATCGTCGCGATCATGTGCTGCGGCGCATCGTGCGGACCAGCCAGCACGGCACGGGCATGCACCGACAGTGGCCGGCCGAGCAGAAGGTTGATCTGGTCGATGTCGTGGATCAGGAAATCGACAGCCACACCTCCCGATACCTCGGGATCAGACATCCACTCGTTCCAGTCGGGCGGTGCCGACAGACGCAAGGTGCTGACGACCTGTGGCGTGCCGATGGTGCCAGCCGCGACCTGACGCACGAGCTCCTCATACTCGGCCCAAAAGCGCAGTACGAATCCGAGCAGCAGTTTGCGACCACTCGCATCGCGCGCCGCGATAATCGCCTCAGCGTCTTCGATCGTCAAGGCAATCGGCTTCTCAAGCAAAACGTCACAACCGGCTGCGAACGCCGCCTCGGCTATCGGACGATGGAGCGGCGTCGGCAGGCAGATGTCGACAACCTGGATGTCATCGCGTGCCAACGCTGCGAGCAGGTCGTCCGAGGCCTCGGCCCCGCAGATCTCGGCGACCTTGGCCGCCCCCTCGATCGTCCGCGAGGCGACGACGCGAACCTCGGCTCGATCCGCATGCTCCGCCCAAGCGGCGGCATGCGTACGGGCCATAAAGCCCGAGCCGAGAATCGCGACGCCGATCATCCGAGCCCGAGCGCGTTGAGATGCACGCGCGAGCGCGCCATTGCCTCTGTCACCTCCGCCAGTGGAGGCCACGGCTCGCCTTGAAATTCGATCTCGACGGATACGGGTCCTGTGTAGCCGCCGGCTTCAAGCACACCAAGGATGGCGGCGAAGTCGACGTGACCGTCGCCTGGACCTGGAAAGTCCCAGACGCCGGGACCGCCGCGCTTGTCCTTGAGGTGCACGTTGCTGAGGTATGGGAGCATCGTCGCGATGTCGTCGGCCGCGGCGGTGTCACCGTAGAACTCGCAGTTCGCGGTGTCGTAGGCGACCAGCACTCGTGGGTGGCCGATCCGCTCGAGCAGCGGCAGCGTCTTGGCGCCGGTGGCCATGATGTCGCCGTGGATCTCGAGGGCGACATCGACGCCAGCGTCGTCGGCTGCTTCCGCTAGGCGCGTGATGCCGTCGAGGAACGCCGACTCATTCTCGTCCTGGCTCGAGTGCCCACCGATTGCGGTGTTCATGACGGGGACGCCGTAGTCGGCGCACCAACGGACGGCCTTGATGCCGAGCTCGACGCCCTCCGGTGTCGTCAGGTCGGAGTGTGCGCTGAGCACCGTCAGGTCGAGACCGTAGTCCGCGAGACGAGCGCGCAGTTCGGCCTGGGGAGCATCGAGATCGACGTGCTCAGTCCAGCCGAGGACGGCGGTCAACTCGACCGCGTCGTAGCCGGCTTCGACGATGCCTGTCAACGCCTGATCGAAGTCGTACGAGTGGTACGAGTTTGTGTGTCCTGCTAGTCGATTGTTCATCAGAACCATCCCTCCTCATTGGGGTCTGCATATTCCATGTACTCGACGAGTGCTCCGCCGACGCGGACGAAGGCAACGCGGGCAAAACCGTCACCCACCACGAACGGTTCGAGCAATACCTCGTCGTCACCAATCGCGGCCTCGAGATCTGTCACGCGGTACGCCACGTGCGGGTCGGTGCGGAGTGGTCCGGTGACGGGCGTGTCGGGCTCGAAGCGCAAAAATTCGACGTGGTGCGAATGAGCACGCGGGTTGGTGACCCACACCCGCGTCGCCTCGACCCACGTCTCGCCGTGCTGATGCTCCTCGGTGACGACTCCGATGTGATCGAACTGGCCTCGCTCGAATCCACCCATGGCTCCTCCTTCTCCACGACTTCGTGGACGCAATCCAAGCACGGCGAGTGGGCGCAGGTCAACTTTGCTTTGGGGTCAGGCCCCTATGCAAAGTTGACGGCGGCGGAGCTAGAGAATGCGGTAGTCGTCGAAGACGCTACGCAACGTCTGCCCGGCGGCAAGTGCTGCCCGCACCGTGTCTTCGCCTTGGAGCTTCTCCCCCGCCAGCCGAACCACCTCGTCGATCGCCTGTTGAGGAATTGCGACGACGCCGTCGCGATCGCCAACGATCAGGTCGCCGGGGGCAATCTCGACGCCCGCACAGGTGATCGCCACGTTGTGCGCCGCGATCGACACGCGCCCCTGCGAGTCGCGTGGCGATGCACCGACGCAGAAGGTGGCAAAGCCCATCGCGCAGAGTTGCTGCGTATCGCGTACGGGTGCGTCGCTGACCACACCGACCGCACCGCGGGCCGTCGCGCTGGTGGCAAGCAGCTCGCCCCAGATCGCGGCCTCGCGACAGGTACTGATGACCACGACGGTGCCCAGACCAATCGCGTCAACGGCGGCAATCTCGCCCGCGTACGGGTCGCTGGCGTCGCCAGGCTGGTCGCTCGCGAGCAACGTGTGAGCAGGTCCGACCACGCGCATGCCCGGCTCGAGTGCGACGACACGAGGGTCGAGCACGTGGTCCCGGAAGCCCAGCCGATCGAGGCAGTCGGAAGCCAACGCGGCGCTGATGGCGGCAAAGGTTTGGTTGACGGCGTGCCTCACCTGACTATCGTATCGCCATGACTGCGCATCGTCTCGCTCTGCTCGCTGCCCCCGAAGTACGCGCCCTCGCCGCCGCCGGTGTGCCGGCGCTGTGGGCAATTGGCTCGACCGAGCAGCATGGCACCCACCTCGTGACGGGCTTCGATCTCGCCTCGGCACAGGCCGTCTGCGATCGCGCTGCCGAGCGCTGCCCGCGCGATGTCGCGCTGTTGCCTGGCCTGCCGTTCGGCTCGTCCGACCACTGGCTCCCGCTCGGTGCGACCTGGTCGCTCTCGCCCACGACGCTGGTCTCGCTCGTCAGCGACGTGGCACGCTCGGCTGCCGCCGCGGGCTTTCAGCGACTGACAATCGTCAATGGCCATGCCGGCAATATCGGACCAGCAGTGACGGCTGTCGGCGGCCTCGTCGCGAACACCACGATCGTCGAGTTCCTCTCCTACTGGACGCTCGTCGACCCCGAGCGCATCAAGGCACTGTCGCCAAGCGATGGTGGTGGCGTGGGGCATGCCGGTGAGGTCGAGACCTCGATCGCGCTGTACCTCGGTGGGCTCGCCGTCGACGAACGCCTGCCGGCGCCGGCTGGCAAGGAGCTGTCGGAAGGTCCAGGCTCGAGCGACCCGATCATCCGTGCGCCCCGTCCCCTGACCGAAGCGCCCAGCGGCGTCTACGGCAATCCAACCACCGCCACGCGCGAGCTCGGCGAGCTGATGATCGAAACGGCGGCCGATCGCCTCGCCGCCCATCTGAACGACGCATGATCGGTCTCGTGGTCAATCCCGTCGCGGGCCTTGGCGGCAGCGTGGGACTGAAGGGCACCGACGGACTCGTCGAGCAGGCGCGTGCGTTAGGTGCTATCCCCCACGCGCATGAACGCGCCGCGCTCGCGCTCCGACAACTACCACCCGACCTGCCGATCGCCTGCGCGGGTGGCGACATGGGCGAGACCAGCATGCTGCTCGCAGGGCGCGAGCCAACGCTCGTTGTGGGAGCAGCCATTGACGGGACACAATCGACGGCAGCCGATACCTGTGCCGCCGTCGCCGCGCTCGCAGCGGCAGGCGTCGAGCTGATCCTCTTCGCCGGCGGCGATGGCACGGCACGCGATGTCTGCAGCACGGTCGGAGACACGATCGTCGCGCTCGGCATCCCGGCGGGCGTCAAGATTCAGAGCGCAACGTTTGCTCAGTCGCCACGGGCGGCCGGCGAGTTGGCGGCCGCGTGGTACGTGGGTCGTCGCCGCGAGCGCGTGGCGGAGGTGGTCGATCTCGACGACAGCGGCACGGCCCATGGTCGTGTTGGCCCGCGTCTTTACGGCACGCTCCGCGTCCCACTCGGTCCGGGTCTCGTCGCTGGGACCAAGTCGCCAAGCAACGACGAGGACCAGGCGACCGTGAGCGGTATCGCGGATCGCGTCGCCGAGCGCATGCAGGGCACAACACTCCTGCTCGGCTGCGGCACGACACTCGCGGCGATTGGTGCGGCACTCGGTCTGCAGACCTCACTGCTCGGTGTCGACCTCGTTCGCGATGGCGAGGTCGTCGTCCACGATGGGTCGGAAGCCGAGCTGCTCGCCGCCCTTAATGACGACGGTGCCACCACCGTGGTGACGCCGATCGGCGGCCAGGGGTTTGTGCTTGGTCGCGGTAACCAGCAGCTCTCGCCGGCCGTATTGCGTCGCGCCGGCCTGACTCGATTGACCGTGGTGGCAACACCTGCCAAACTCGCAGCATTGGGAGGTCGACCGTTGTTGGTCGATACCGGAGACGAAGCGACAGATACCGAGCTGCGTGGCTGGCACAAGCTGGTCACGGGCTACGACGAAGAGACCATTTACCGAGTGGAGTGACTGCAATGCCCCATCCTTACATTCCTAACTCGGCCCCGGAGGTACGCGCAGAGATGCTGCGGATCATCGGTGCCAAGTCAACTGAGGAGCTGTACACCACGGTTCCCAAGGAGCTGCGCTACAACGAGCGCCTGCCAATGGAGGAAGGCATCCCTGAAGAGGGACGACTGCGTCGTCACGTCACCGGGATTCTCAACAAGAACACGCCAGCCACCGAGGTGCTCAGCTTCCTCGGCGCCGGCTGCTACCAGCACGAGGTGCCTGCCGTCTGCGACGAGATCAATCGGCGCGGTGAGTTCGTCACCTCGTATGCGGGCGACACCTACGGCGACCATGGGCGCCTGCAAGCACTCTGGGAGTTCCAGGATCTGATGGCCGAGCTCGTCGAGCTCGACGTGGTCACGACGCCGAACTACGACTGGTCGACCGCCGCCGCAATGGCGTTGCGGAGCAGCGTGATGCTGACGGGACGCAAGCGCGTTCTCGTGCCAGCGGCACTCTTGCTCGATCGCCGGCTCGTATTCGCCGACTATCTCAGCCACGACGTTCAGGTCGACGAGATCCCGTTCAACGAGGAGACCGGGCTGCTCGATCTCGACGCGCTGCGCGCCGCGCTCGCCGACGATGTCGCTGCGGTCTACATCGAATATCCGAACGCTCTCGGCGTTGTCGACTTTCAGGCTCCAGAGGTTGTGGAGCTTGCCCACGAGCACGGCGCCCTCGCCGTGGTTGGTGCCGATCCGACAGGCCTCGGTCTGCTCGCCGCACCCGGCTCGTTTGGTGCCGACTTCGCAGTCGGCGATGTCCAGCCACTCGGCATGCACATGAGCTACGGCGGTGGCCTCTCTGGCTACCTCGCGTTCCACAACGATCCCGCCGTAATCGAGAGCTGCCCGGCCTTCATCTTTGCGAAGACGGAGACGCTCGAGCCCGGCCAGAACGGCTTCGGCTACCTCAACTTCGATCGCACGCACTACGTCAAGCGTGGTGAGGGATCGCAGAATGGTGGCACCACCACGGCACTGTGGGCAATCACGGCCGCGGCCTACCTCGGCCTGCTTGGACCGCAGGGGCTGCGCGAGCTTGGCGAGGGGCTGATGCAGCGCTCGCGCTATGCGGCGGAGCGCCTTGGCGAGATCCCCGGTGTAACCGGACCACGCTTTAGTGGTCCGATCTTGAAAGAGTTTGTGATCACGTACGACAACCATGAGGTCAGCGCCGTCGATGACGCACTGCGTGCTCATGGCATCTACGGCGGCAAGGATCTGTCCGTCGATTTCCCGACCCTCGGCCGTTCGTCGCTGTGGGCAGTCACTGAGGTACACACGAAGGACGACATCGATCGACTTGTCGAAGTTCTGACGGAGGTGTTGGCATGACCGCACAGTTTCAGCAGGCTCGATGGAACGAGCCCCTGCTCTCGGATATTGGTACCCCCGGCGAGCGTGGGTACATTCCGTCGCCCCCGGAGGCAGAGATCACGGCCCGAGTGCCCGACGCGCTCAGCGGCATCCCCGCGAACTTCCAGCGCGCGGAGCCGCCACGCCTGCCCGAGGTCGCTCAGCCACAGCTGATGCGCCACTTCATGCGTCTCTCGCAGGAGACGATGGGCAACGACGTTGCAGTCGACTTTGGCCTCGGCACCTGCACGATGAAGTACTCGCCGAAGGTCAATGAGCATCTGGTGCGTCTGCCCGAGGTGTCTGGCCTGCACCCGCTCCAGCACGTCGACACGGTGCAGGGAATCCTCGAGATCCTCTGGCGCCTCGAGCAGATGTTGTGCGCGATCTCGGGCCTCGACCGCTTCACGCTGCAGCCCCCTTCGGGCTCGGCGGCTGTCTACACCAACGCCTCGATCGTGCGCGCGTACCATCGCTCGCGCGGCGAGGGTGAGCAGCGCAACGAGATCATCTCGTCGATCTTCTCGCACCCCTGCGACCAGTCGGGTCCGTACTCGGCCGGCTACAAGATCGTCCAGCTCTACCCCGGCCCGAATGGCTATCCCGAGGTCGACGCGCTGAAGGCCGCGCTCTCCGATCGCACGGCGGGCATCGTGATCACCAACCCCGAAGACACCGGGATCTATAACCCGCACATCAAGGAGTTCACACGCCTCGTCCACGAGGCCGGCGGACTCTGCGTCTACGACCAGGCGAACGCCAACGGCATGATGGGTATCGCGCGTGCGAAGGAGGCAGGCTTCGACCTCTGCCACTTCAACATGCACAAGACCTTCTCGTCGCCGCACAACGGCATGGGCCCGGCAATGGGTGCGTCGGGCGTGCGAGAGGACCTCGTGCGCTTCCTCCCGGCTCCCGTCGTCGAGAAGCATGGTGATCGGTTCGAGCTGGATTGGAATCGACCCGAATCGATTGGCAAGATCCGCAGCTTCGTTGGCAACGCGCAGATTGCAGTGCGTTCGTACTCGTGGATCCTCGCGCTCGGCCCTGACGGCATTCGCGAGGTCGCCGAGACGGCTGTCCTCAACGCCAATTACCTCGCTGCGCTGCTGCGTGAGGTACCAGGAATGTCGCAGCCGTTCCCGACATCGAACACGCCACTCGAGCAGTTCCGCTGGTCGCTCGAAGGGTTCAAGGAAGAGACAGGCGTCGGCAGTTCCGACATCTCCCGCAACCTCTCGGACTACGGATTGCAGCCGGTCTTTACGAGCCACCACCCGTACTTGGTGCCCGAGCCGATCACGCCCGAGCCAGCCGAGTCTTTCTCAAAGGACGACCTCGACACGTTTGGCAATGCCTTCCTAGATATTGCCCGCCGCGCACAGGCCGATCCGGACGACGTCATCAACGGCCCGTACAACAATGCGTGTCGTCGCATCGATGCCGCTGCGTTGGACGATCCAGACCGCTGGGTCCCCTCGTCGCGTGCCGAGCGCACCCGTAATCGTACGCCCATCAAGGGCGATTAGTGCTCCGGCCGTGGACTCGCATTTGTCGAGTCCGCGGCCGCTGCAGCGCTGATCAGAAATACGTGTGGACGGCGCCGGTGATCGTGCGATCGGCGTCGATCAGTGGGAGCAGCCGCCACTTGTCGAAGGCCGTGCACGGGTGACTGATGCCACACCCGATCAGGTCACCCACCGCGAGGTCGGCGATCCCGCTGCCGCGCACAAACGCATGCTGGTCGTTGAGGGCCGTGATCTCACAGCCCTCGGACTCACGCACGACGCCGTCGCGCGCGTGCCAGCGCACGATCGGCAACTCGATATCGAACGGCACGTCGCGCTTGCCAAAGCCAACGATTGCGAGCTCCGGCTCGGGCACGGACAACACGACTCCCCACGCTTCGAGCGCTGCCGTCAATCGACCCTCACCCGCAATCGCTCCACGCTCGAAGGGCGACAGCCGACGGTAGAGACCGTCGTCGTGCGAAACCGTGCAGCCCGAGCGCACGACCAGCCGCAGCGGCCGCTCGATCGTTGGTCGCAACAGCGCCGAGACGCGATCAAACCAGGCGCTGCCACCAGCCGTCACGACCACCTCGTCGCAGTCGGCAAACTGCCCAGCCGCGGCCAGCGCCTCAACCAGTGCGCGCATGCGCAGCAAATAGGCGTCAACTTGTTGTTCAACGACGTCGAGATCGGGGCCGCCGATGTGTCCCTCCCAGCCCGCCACGCCCGAGAGGATCAACCCATCGGCAGCGACTGCCGCGGCGGCGACCGCCTCGGCGAGTTCCTGCGTTCGAGCCCCCGCACGGCCCTGCTCCATACCGAGTTCGATCAGCACCCGAATTGGTGGGTCGTCTGTGCCACGAGCCGCAGCCAAACGTTCGACGCCGGCAACCGAGTCGACCAGCAGCCAGACCTCAGTTCCCGCCCGCTGCGCATCGCCGATCCAACGCACGGCCGCCGGCTCGACGACCTCGTTTGCGATCAGCACGCGGGGAATACCAAAGGCTGCGCAGACCCGACCCTGCGCGGCGTGCGCGACCGTAATCGCCCACGCCCCGGCATCGAGCTGGCGACGAAACAGCTCGGGCGACATCGTCGTCTTGCCGTGCGGCGCGAGCGACACATCGTGCGTCGCGCACCACGCCTTCATCGTTGCGATGTTCGCAGCGACCGAGTCCTCGCGGATCGCCATGATCGGCAGCGGCACATCGCCGCGCAAGATATTCCAGCCCTTGGCTGCGATCGTGCGAGGCGTGGCGGGTGGATCCACGACGGGGAAGCCTTTGTAGCGCCAGTCGATCGGGTCGTCGAGCAACTGCTCGAAGGCGACAATGTCCATGCGCTGATTCTAGAATCTACGGCGGGGAGATAACCAGATGACGCTTGATGGACGAGTTGCAGTAGTAACGGGCGGCGGAGCCGGCATCGGTCACGCGATCGTCAGCCTGCTCGCAGACCAGGGTGCTGCCGTGGCCTTCAACGACCTGCTGCCCGAGCGCTGTGCTCCGCTCGTCGAGCAGCACCTAGCCGCTGGCCGCCGTGTCATTGGCGTGGCGGGCGATGCCAGCACCGAGACCGGGGTCGACGAGCTCTTTACGCTCGCCGAAACGACCTACGGTCCCGTCGACCTTGTCGTCTGCAATGCCTTCTCGGCGCGGGCCGATGGTGCGATGACGATGACGCTCGAAGAGTGGGAGCGCGACCTCCACGGCACCCTCACCTCCGCCTTTATCGCCACGCAGCGCGCGCTGCCCTCGATGGTGGCCAAGCGGCGTGGCGTGATCGTCACGATCGGATCGATCAACTCGACTGGGTATTACGGCGGCGAGGCCTACTCGGCTGGCAAGGCCGGATTGATCAACCTGACCCAATCGCTTGCCGTTCGCTATGGCCCCCATGGCGTGCGAGCCAACATGGTCATGCCCGGCTCGATCCGCACGTCTGTCCAGGAGGACCGGCAGGCGCTCGACCCAGGTTTCTATGAGCGACTCGAACGCTGGTACCCGCTTGGACGCATTGGCGAACCGGAGGACATCGCGCAGGCTGTGGCCTTTCTCGCCTCCGATGCGGCGGCGTGGATTACCGGCGCCGTCTTGCCGGTCGATGGTGGTCTGACAGCCGGAAATGGTGTGATGACGCGCGAGCTCGTGATCGAGTCGGGAGATGACGTGCGATGACGTTTGACCTGCTGCTGCGCGGCGGCCAGGTGATCGACGGCTCGGGCACGCCGGCGGTACGCGCCGATGTCGCGGTCCGTGACGGGCAGATCGTGGAGGTCGGCGAGATCGTGGGCGATGCGACGACGACGCTCGACGTTGCTGGTCTCGTCATCGCACCCGGCTTTATTGACATGCACACGCACAGCGATCTCGTCCAGCTCGCCGACCCGACCCACGAGGCGAAGGCCTGTCAGGGCGTGACGCTCGAGGTGATTGGCCAGGATGGGCTGAGCCTCGCGCCTGCGGATAAGGTCGTCGAGACCGAGCTGCGGAGTGCGCTGGCCGGCTGGAACGGCGATCCCGATTACCCCCGTGGTTGGCGGAGCGTGGCCGACTATCTCGCGCGCTTCGACGCCGGCGTACCGACGAACGTCGCCTTTCTCGTCGGTCACGGCACGATCCGCATGCTCGTGATGGGCGCCGACGACCGCGCGCCGACGGCCGACGAGTTGCGGCAGATGCAGGACCTCGTCCGCCAGGCCCTCGCCAGAGGGAGCGTTCGGTCTGTCAGCGGGCCTCACCTACGCACCCGGCATGTTCGCCGACGAGGACGAGATGATCGCGCTCTGTAGCGTGTTGCGTGGCACGGGCGCGTTCTATTCTCCCCACCATCGCAACTACGGCGCGCACGCAATCGAGGCCTACACCGAGGCGATCGCCACCGCTGAGGCCGCGGCGATTCCGCTCCATCTCGCGCATACGCACCTTGGCTTCCCGAACAACAAGGGACGCGCACCCGAGCTGCTGGCAATCATCGACGCGGCTCGTGGGCGCGGGGTTGATATCACCTTCGACACCTACCCGTACCTTGCCGGCAACACCTATCGTCCATTCGGTCTTGCTCGGCTGGGCCTTTGCCGGTGGTGCCGATGCCGACGATCGCTCGACTGCGTGACCCCAGCCTGCGCGAGCGAGCTGCGTGTCGAGCTCGAGGAGACCGGCACCGATGGCTTCCATGGCGTACCGATCGACTGGTCGTGGATCGTCGTTGGTGGCGTCGGCGATACGGCGCAGAGCTGGGCCGTCGGCCACTCGATTGCCGAGCTCGCGACCCAACGGGGCGAGCGCCCGGTGGATCTCTTCTGTAGTTTGGCAGCCGATGATCGCCTGATGGCGACGGCGTTGCACGAGATTGGCAACGAAGAGAACGTCCGAACGATCATGCAGCACCCTGCGCATACGGCTGGCAGCGACGGCATTCTGGTTGGCGGCCGTCCGCATCCCGCGTGGTTGGGGAACGTTCCCTCGCTACCTCGCTCATTACGCGCGCGAGCTCGGCATCCTCACGCTCGAGGAGGCGGTCCGCCACATGACGAGCGCTCCGGCTGCCCGTCTCGGCCTGGTCGACCGCGGCCTCGTGCGTCCGGGCATGGTCGCCGACCTCGTCGCGTTCGACCCAGAGCGCATCAACGACACGGCCACGTACGAGAACCCGCGCCAGACACCCGACGGTATTCCCCACGTCTGGCTCGGCGGCGTACCGACGGTCTTCGACGGCAAGCGAACAGAGCACTGCCCTGGTCGCGCACTGCGCTCACCGTTCGCCTCTTAAGTGTTCTGCCTCTGAGCCTGCGGGATGCTGGATTGCTCGGGTGGGGAGGACATGACAACCGCGCGGATGTGGTGTCCTCCCCCACATCGCCGGTGCTGAATTGATTTGCCTCTCCTCTAGGGAGGACACCACATCCGCGCGGTTGTCATGTCCTCCCCACAGTCGCCGCCACGAGCCGACATCACAGATCGTGATGTGGGCTCGTGGGCAGCCCAGATAGGCCGCCGAGTGGCGCGGGTCAGGACGCGTTCAAGGCAGAGCAAATACGGTCGAGCGTCGGGAGCGGCATCAGCCCGTAGTGATAAAAATCGGCGCGCGTGGCACCGGCGCCCCGAATCGTGTCGAGCTTCTCCGCAAGATTCTCAACCGATTTGCAGTCGACCCCAAACGGTCGAACGATTGCGCCGAGCGGTGCCGTCTCACCAACCAGTGCGCGGTAGGCGGCTAGATCGTCGGAGATGCGAGCCGACGATCGCGCGTAGGCGATTGCCTCAACGGTGCAGTGTGCCGAGATCGCGGCAATGTCGAGTCCAAAGCGCCAGGCTATCGTCGGCGCGACGTCTCCCTGCGGCTCGCCATCGCTGTAGCCCTTGGCGGCGCCCGACGAATCCAAGACGACGAGCCGACCATCCTCGGCCTGACAGGCAGCAGAGACATCGGCGATCAGCGTCGTCACCGTGTTGAGACGCGCCCGCAGCCAACCGGCCATCGCACCGTCGACCAATTCGCCCGCAGCGGCGAGCGTGGCGACAGAGCCTGGGCGCTGGCTCGCCCGAGTCGAACGTCGCCTGCACGATGCGGGCCACCTCGGCTCGGAAACGATCGCTGTCGACGCCTTCGGCACTCGCCGCTGTACAACAGGCATCGCAGCAGCAGAGTCCGAGCAGGAAGCGCACGACCTCGCCCGGTTCGAACAGAAAGCGCTCGTGATGGAGGCCATGCTCGAGACCGTGGTAGTGCAGCGACTCTGCGATTACCGTTGACATGCCGGCCTGGACGACGGCACGTGCCAGCGTCTGCGCGTAGGCACGCGATTCGGGTTGTGCGGGGCAGAGCTGCTCGGGGTAGACGTCACCGAAGACATTGCGCTCGGCCCCAACCTCAGCGGCCGGCCCCTGTCGATCGGAATGGAGGAAGATCGTCCAACCATCGACCTCGCGCCCGTCACGTCGCGCCTCCTCGACCAGCGCGATCACTGCGTCGGCGGTCTCGGCATCGGCGGCGAGCTGCGGTGCGATTGCACTGCCCGCCCAGAGCTGCTCGTCGATGGGGAGCCACAGTCCTGGTGCGAGGTATCGGACCCGGCGACCACGTGCGTGGGGGTGCAGGTCGCGTGCTGCGTGGTACGACGTTGCGATCGAGAGACCATCAACACCCGCGCGTTCGCACGCGTCGGAGAGCACCTGAGCGGCACCCGCATCGGCAACGTCGACGGCAGAACAAAACAACGTGGATCGCATGGTGTGACGGTAGCGGAACCGCACGGAAGTTTGCGATTCCAATGCAGACGTCCGCAGATTGGCGTACCGTCACCTAAGCATGATGACCGAGCCCAAGATCGAAGAGGCAGCGCACGTCTTAGCCGACGCGCGCCTCGCACGAGGCCGCTTTGCGAGCCTTCCGGCGTCGCTCTGTCCTCCCGATGAGGCAAGCGCCTATCGCATCCAGGCTGCACTGCACACGCTGCTCAGCGCGCGCGGCGAGGGCGGGTATGCGGGCCACAAGATTGGCTGCACAACTCCCGTCATGCAGGCGTATCTCAATATCCACAACCCAAGCGCCGGCGGCGTGCTCGAGCGCGAGATTCACCAGAGCCCCGCGACAGTTACGACGCGCGGCACGACGCAGTTTGGCGTCGAGTGCGAGGTCGCGGTCCGGCTTGGCGTGGATCTTCCTCCCCATCCCAACGGCACGCCGTACGTGCGCAGCGAGCTCGCGCCCATGGTCAGTGAGTGTCTCGCCACGATCGAGCTCGTGGAGAACCGCTACGTCGACTACGGGCAGCTCGATGCCGCCACGCTGATTGCCGACGACTTCTTCGGAGCCGGACTCATCCTCGGCGAGGCGCAGGCCAGTTTCGATCCGAACGACCTCGATCAGACGACAGCGACGATGCTGATCGATGGCAGCGAGGTGGGCTCTGGTCGCGGCAGCGACATTCTCGGCCACCCACTCGAGGCGCTGGCTTGGCTGGCCAATAGCCTCAATGCTCGCGGCTCACTGCTGCGCGCGGGTGAGGTCGTCACGCTCGGCAGCCTCGTCGCGACAAACTGGGTTGAGGCAGGCTCGACCGTCACGATCATCAACGACCCGCTCGGCGAAGTGACTGTGCGGTTTGTCAGTCCGAGCGACTAGCCTCGACCGACGAAGGGCATCGTCGTGGCCATCACCGTCATCGTCTGCACATTGGCAGCGAGCGGCAGATTGGCCATGTAGAGCACGGCGTCGGCCACGTGTTGCGGATCGATCGTCGGCTCGACGAGGCGCTCCCCATTGGCCTGCGGTACACCATCGCCCGAGCGCATGGGCGCCGTTAGGTCTGTTGCTGCATTGCCAATGTCGATCTGGCCACAGGCGATATTGAAGGCTCGCCCATCGAGCGAGGCCGACTTCGTCAGTCCAGTCACACCGTGCTTCGTCGAGGTGTAGGGCGACGAGTTTGGTCGTGGCGTCGTGGCCGAGATCGAACCGTTGTTGATGATGCGCCCACCCTGCGGCACCTGCGCCTTCATCACCCGGAAGGCCTGCTGGATGCTGAGGAAGGTGCCCGTCAGATTGGTCTCGACCACCCGCTGCCACTCCGACACGTCAAGCTCGTCGATCGGCACGCCCCGCGCTGCGACACCGGCATTGTTGAAGACGAGGTCGACGCGGCCATGCCGCTCGACAGCGGTGTCGAAGAGGCGGCGTACATCGTCAGCACGTGTCACATCGCAGACGACCGCGTCGGCGAGCGGGCCGGCTTCGGCGACGACGGCATCCAGCATCGCCTGGTCACGTCCCGTCACGATCGTCGTCCAGCCATCCGCGACGAGCGCGAGCGCAACGACCCGTCCGAGGCCTCGACCGGCACCCGTCACGATCGCAACGCGCGTCACGGTAGTTGTCCCCCGAGCTCGTCTTCGATAAAGACGTTGATGATCTCCTCGAACGAGGTCTCGGCAGAGAAGCCGAGCTCACGCGCGCGCGCGGCTGTGAAGTTGCTGGGCCACCCTGCCACGATTCGCATGATCAACTCATCGGGTTCGTCGTGGATGCGCTGCACGACCTCGTCGCCGGCGATGCGACGCAGGGCCTCAATTTCCTCGGCGATCGTGGCCGACAGGCCGGGCATGTTGAGACAGCGCCGCGCCCCAAGTCGCTGCGTGTCTATGGTCGCGGCGTGACGAAGGAAGCGGATCGCCGAGCGTGGCGAGGCGAACCAGTGACGCGTGCTCCGCTCGGCGGGCAGCACGACGTCACGACCACTCAGCGGCTCGCGGATGATGTTCGAAAACAGTCCCGAGGCCGCCTTGTTCGCCGCACCTGGCCGCACGCAGATCGAAGGGAGCCGCAGACCAACACCGTCGAGGAGTCCTCGCCGCGAGTAGTCGTTGAGCATCATCTCGCCCATCACCTTCTGCGCGCCATAGCTCGTCAGTGGCTGCAGAATAAACTCGTCGTCAATGATCTCGGGAAAGGGCGCGCCAAAGGCAGCGATCGACGAGGTAAAGACGACGCGAGGACAGTAATCGTCCCCCTCTCCACGGATCGCTTCGAACAAGAGTCGCGTGCCATCGAGATTGATCGAGTAGCCCTTCTCGAAATCGAGCTCGGCCTCGCCCGAGACAATTGCTGCGAGATGGAAGATCACGTCGGGCCGTTCGGCGACGAGACGCTGAGTAACGGCCGGGTCGGTGATGTCCGCCACGCTGCAATCGACAGCGAAGCCAGCACCCGCGGGCGGGGCTGGCTCAATAAACGCGTCAACGAGCGAAAGGCGACTGAGGGTCGCCTCCTGATCAGCCGCGTACGACTCGGCCAGCTTGCGGCCGAGCATGCCTCCCCCACCAAGAATCAATGCGTCCATGGCGGGATGCTATCGCAGTGGACGTTGCAGATGTTGAACGCCACAGAAGTGTGCCGTCACGCTCAACTACTCATCGGCGTGTGCGATGACCTGGCGCCTGAGCCACGGAGCATCGGCCATCACGCCGCACTCCTCGCCCTCGCCCGGCCACGGGTCAGACATGGTCATCGACACATCGAAGGTACCGATCTGCCACTGCGTGCCACGGAGGAAGAGCCAACGCATTTGGTCGCGCTGAAACTCAGTCGCATGTTCGCCCGCCTCGTTGAGGCCATCACGGATGCATTCAAAAAGGCGCTCGAAATATGGATCAATCCATTGCTCGACCCAGGCCTGTTGCAGCGCCGGTAGCCCCGTCGGCTGCTCGCGCTTGAGGCGACCACCGAACGTATCGGCAAACGAGTAACAGACGTAGAGCGCCGCGCACATGTCGCCGAAGCTGCCCTCGTGGGCCGTACGGATCCAGAAGTTGATCGCACCCTCACGCATCGGTCGCGCCGCCCAGCGCGTCTTTGCAAAATCGCCGACGTCGCCCAGCGTCTCTAGCTCGACGCGTGTTGTCTGTGCACGCACTGCATACTCACGGCAGAGGCCAATGAAGGGACTCGTCGGTGGGACCTTCGGATACATCGGCGTGGTGATGTGCTGGCCGAGGTACGGCAGGTCCTGAATCAACCAATAACGAAACTGCTCATCCGACAGCGTGCCAGCGAACAATTCCTCTGTCCACGGATGGTGCATCCACCGCTCCCAGACTGGTCCTGCCGCCGCTTTGCATTCCTCAACAAACGTCATCGCATATCCCCCACCGGTTCGTGAGTCGATGCTACACGCCTGAGCCGGTCGTCGTGGCCGTGCGCGCAGCGGGGAGTCGTTCGACACACTCGAAGCGGAGTCGTTGCGTGACGCGCGTACCTTGGGCCGATACCACGCGCCTGTCGCGAGTCAGCGTGCCAGCAGCGATCACTCGGATCAATGAAGGTGCCTGCGTGACCCACAATGTCCCGGATCGCCAGCTCCGCCTCCACGCTGCTCTGGTCGACGAGTTGACACGTCTGGCGTGCAGCCACCCGCGCGAGGAAGTAGCAATCCGCCACGCGTTTGAAATCCTCGCAATCGAGTTTGACCAGCTCGGCCACCCATGGTCAAGCGCAATCCGCACAAAGGCGGTAATCGGCTTGCGCGAGTTGCGGCCACGGCGCGGACGCAGCCTCTACCGCGTGCTCTATCGGCGCGACAGCCAAGGCCTCTATCTGCTCGCCCTCGCACCGGAGGCGCAATCTAACCCGCGGGGGTTTCGTCGCGCTGTCGAAATCGCGACCATTCGAGCTATGCGCGACGACAAGGAAAACATTACATGAATGCTATCTTTATGAACACTATGGGTCGCCGCACCGCTGATGTTCCACTCTCGCAACTCGACGATGTTCTGCTCGCCGACGATACGACGTATCGAAAGCTCTGGTACGGCAGCGTCCTCGCACGAACCATCGGCATCGCAGTCCTCAAGTACCGCAGCGATCATGCGCTTACTCAGGCCGCTCTCGGCAAGCTGGTCGGCATGACTCAACCGCAGGTCGCGCGCATCGAAGACGGTGAGCACAATCCCTCGCTCGAAACGATGACCCGCCTCTGCGACGCGCTCGGCCTAGAGCTGACGCTGACCATCGGCCCCAAGCAGACCGAACGCCGCGTCGTACCGAAGACATTGCAGCGTGGCGTTCACGACGCCACCGATCAGGTCGTCGTCAGTGTCCGCGAGCGCTAACCCTCGGAGAGGACGCCCAAACCCTACTGCGGTGGGATCAGAGTGCCGCTAAAGATTTGCCAGGCGAGCGCAGACTTGGCGACGAGGCTAAGGATGATGTACGCCCACTCGCCCCGCAGATAGTTCGACCACTTGCCAACCTGCCGGTACTGGAGCAGCTGCACGACGGCGAAGCAATTGAAGAGGACAAAGAGGCTGACGAGGATGCCGTAGACGAAGCCAGGCACCTCGTTCGTCGAGGTCGAGCCGGGGTTGAGGATCAGGATCAAGAAGACGAGCCACGGCACGATGCCCGCGATGCAGCCGAATGTGAACGGCAACATGCCGCCGCCGGGCTGCTCGTACTTCTCCTGCAGCCAGCCGAACAGGATCATCGATGCGTTGACACCGAACAGCGCGATCAGGGCGGCGAAGTCCATGATGCCGAGAATCTGCGCGATCAGCACGATCATCACGGACGAGCTGATCGAGTACTCGACCCAGCGGAAGTAGTTGCGTCCGGCGCGCAGCCCAGCCTCGTAGCGTGGGAAGAACCACGGCGTGGCGACGAGGAAGTGAAACAACGCGGACAGCCCGAAGAAGAGCGCCACACCCCACGCGATTCGTACATCCCACAACACGACCGGGTCGGTCATTGCCGAGCCGGGAGGCCCCTCCAAGTAACTCGCCGTGACCGGCAGTGTGAAGTCATTCGCCAGCACCAAGATCAGGATCATCTGGGCGAGATGGAAAACGCCAGCACCAATGTTGGCGCGCCGCAAGCGGCTCATGGTGGTGGAGGGAATCGGCGCTTCGATAGCAGACATGCGTCAAGTATCGCACGCCGTGTCCCGATCTTTGGCTTAGATCCAGAGCCCTCTCGCGGGATTGAAGCGCGGCCCGTGTTCGAGCGGCACGTCGCCACGATGCGCACCTTCGCTCAGCGGCGCATCGGTGCTGAGCTGGCCGAGAACATCATGCGACGCCACCGATCACGGTGATGGCCACCGGCATCTCGGGCACGTCGGCAAGCGGCGTCGTGAACGGGTCGGCATCGAGTACGACCAGGTCGGCCAGCCGGCCTTCCGACAGCACGCCGCGGTCGTCCATGTGACAGGCGACTGCAGCGTCGCGCGTGAACATGCGGATCGCCTCTGCCATGTCGATGGCCTCCTCCGGCTGCGATGTGGACCCCACTCTCGCTGCGGTGGGCCAGCGCGCACCAGATCCCGTGCCACGGGTTCAGCGCCTCGCGCTGCGTGCCGGTCGCGTCGGAGTTGCCCGGCGGCCGGAAGCCCAGCGCGTGCAGTGAGCGCAGCGGCGTGCAGGCCTCGTCGGGCGCCAGATCACCATAGGAATAGGTGAACTGCGGCGTCGTCACGACCAGGATGCCGGCAGCTCGGATTCGCCCCAACAGGTCGGCGTTTGGTCGCATGTCGCCGATGTGCTCGATGCGGTGCCGGTGGTCGGTGCGGGGATGCACCGCCTGCGCACGCTGCACCGCAAGCAGCGCCATCTCGGCTGCCTCGAGGGTCGGTGCGACGTGCATCCAAAGCTGCTGTCCAGCCACGTGGGCGGTCAGCACCATGTGGTCGAGTTCGTCCTGTGACCACTTGATGTCGAGCTCGGCGTTGCCGTCGATGTCGGCGCCCGTGCCGTCGACGAATAGCTTGATACCGCCGAGCGATAGCCATTCGTCACCGAAGCCTGTCTCGTAGCCGGCGCCCGTCAACTGCTCCACCGAGCCGAGCAGTGGCGTGTGCAGCCAGAGGCCGATCCGGGTGGGGAGCTCGCCGCGACGGCGCAGATCCTGAAACGCACCGATGCCGTCGTGCGTAAACGGCAGCTCGGCGATCGTGGTCACGCCGCGCGCCGTCCAGCGGGCCCGGCCCTCGTCACGGATCGCGTCAGCGATGGCGGCTCGCGAGTAGCGCGGCAGTGGCAGCCAGTCCCACAGCTCCTTGCCGCGCCCCGACTCGAGGTTGATCGCCGCCCCTCGCGGCAGCGTGGCCGAGCCGTCGAGCAGCCCGGTGACGCGCAGCGCCATTGAGTTGAGCGTCACCGTGTGCAGGCCGGCGAAGACCACGCACGGGTGGCCGGGCGCAGCGTCGTCGAGGTCAGTGCGCACGATCGGGCGGCGCTCGGCCACGAGACGTTGGACGGCGACGTCGGAACGCACGACGATCCACTCACCCACCGGTGTGCGGGCTGCCGCCTCACGCACGACGTCGACGATGCGGGCGATCGAGCCGAGCTCGGATCCGAACGCCTTCTCGGCGTAGGCCAGGTGCGTCGCGGTCAGCTCGAGGTGGCAGTGGGCGTCGATGATGCCGGGGATCACGACCCGGCCGGCGAGGTCGACGGTCTCAACACCGGGCGCGGCCAGCGCCAGCACCTCCTCAGTGGTGCCGACGGCGGCGATGCGCCCGCCCCGCGCCAGCAGGCTCTGCGCGAGCGGCTGGGCGTCATCCTGAGTGTGGATCTTCCCGCCGACGTACGCAATGTCGTTCATGGGGAAGAAGATACCTCACATCGCGTGACGCCCAAGATGAATCACAGCATCATCCGGATGGCGATCACTAGCCCTAACCGACTCTCTACTCTTATCGTCTGTCTACCGCTGACGGGTCACGAGTTGGTCACGCGCCTCGCAGCGCTTCCCGGTTTTCGGCTTAGATCCAGAGCCCTCTCGCGGGATTGAACCGCGGACCCCCTCCTTACCATGGAGGTGCTCTACCACTGAGCTAAGAGGGCATAGCGTCGAAGACGCGCTGCGCAGCATAACGCGCAATGAGGGTCTCTTGCGCGGTACGCTTGCCAGACGCACGGAGAGACCCCAGTAGGCCGGAGGAACACTAATGAGCGAGCCACTCGACCCGATGTGGGTCTACAACGAGACCGTCAAGATGTTCGCCATTGGCGGCGAGCCCACCTTCGAGGACGCGGCCGAGCAGACTGCGACCTGGGGCCGCACCTGGGGCGTCAACAACGATGTTGGCAAGATCCGTTCGATCCTCATGCACCGGCCCGGTGTTGAGCTGAACATCGTCGATTCCAGCAAGCGCATCGACGCGATTGGCTCGTACGGCGACCTCGCCGAGCACTGGTACTTCCAAAGCGAAGACCCGCCGAACATCCCGGTCATGCAGGCCCAACACGACGGACTCGTCGCGGCACTCGAGCGCCGTGGTGTCGAGGTGATTTACCAAGAGGGCGTCGGCGACCGGCACCTCAAGGCCGTCTACACACGCGACCCCGTCCAGATGGTCAAGGGCGGTGCGATCGTCAACCGGATGGGCACGCGCATTCGCCGCGGCGAAGAGCTGGTGACGACGCAGACGCTCGCCAAGCTCGGCGTGCCAATCCTGCGCACCATCTCGGGCTCGGGCGTGATGGAGGGTGGCTCGTTCGCGTGGCTCAACGAGACCAACTGCGCGATCGGCATTGGCGTGCGCGTCAACGCCGAGGGCGCGCGGCAGGTGGGCGAGGTGCTGGCCAGCCAGGGCGTCACGCTCCACGTCGTCGAGCTGACGGGCTACGACATCCACATCGACGCGCAGCTTCCTGATGATCGATAAGGACCTCGCGCTGGTCAATCCGATGGGACTGCCCTACACGTTTTTGCAGACCCTTAAGGAACTCGGCATCCACACCGTCGAGATCACGCCGCTGGATGACGGCTGGATCGTCAATGGCCTCGCTGTCGCACCGGGCGAACTGCTGATTCCCTGAAGGAGCATCGGACCGCACGCTTGCCGCACTCGAGGCTCACGGTGTGACGTGGGAGATCCTTCCCTTCGACAAGGTGCACCTCAACGGTGGCGGTATCCACTGCTCCACCACGCCGCTCGTACGCGACGCTGTCTGAGTCGTCGGGCCTCGCAGCGGTTTTGGTTGATGCATCTATTCTGAACCAATTTCTGCACCACTATCTGAACCAATAGTGGTAGTCTTGGCGCATGGCTCCCACCACCGTTGATGTCGATAGCGAACTCAAGGCCGAACTGCTCGCACACCCAGAGCGGTTCGGTGTCTCGGATGCACTCTCTCTACGCCGCGCGCTGACGGAACTGCTGATCGAGGGCATGTTGCTTCGCCGCGCTCGGGTTGAGGAGGCGCGTCGCTGCGCGCTCTACGCCGACTACGCCGCCGACCCCGAGCACGCCGAATCGATCGACGAGCTCTTTACGCTCGCAGTCGCCGACGCGCAGTAGGCGCGCGTGCTTCAACGCGGCACCATCGTGCAGGTCGACGGGCTCGGCCGCGCGCTCGTTCTGACCAAGACCTCTTGGAACCTCGCCATGCATGGAGTTGGAGTGGTGCCGGCCGTGCCACGCGCCACGGCCTCCCCCACCGCCACCATCGACCCCTGGGACGACCAACAAGCATTCGACCCGACCCGCATCGTCGTCGTACCTCAACGAGCCGCCCAAGAAATCGTCGCCGTTGCCACGGACACGCTGCTTCACAGCATCGAACGGGGCCTTGCGGAACTGGTGCAAGCTCGACGACTTCTCAACACTCCCCCCAAGCTCGCTCGACCACCGGCCGGCCGCGTCGACTACCCACGCTGGGGCGACATCTATTACATCAACGCTGCTGCGACCACGGAGCGAAAACGCTACGTCGTCGTCTCGTTCGACGAGTGGAACGCTGCGCACAAAACCGCTCTCGTCGTCCGCCTCACCAGTCGCCAAAAACAATCCGATGCGCAGTTTCCAGCCGTTGCTGACGGAGATGCGCGCGCGTGTTGTGGGGAGGTGACAGCCGTCTCGGCCGCAGCAATCGACCAGCGCGCCCGACCCCGCGACACCGTCAATCGACTCAACCTCAACGACATGGTGGCAATTGTTCGGGGCATCACAGCAACCCACCTTCTGCGCGACTATCTCACCGAGAGCGAACTGCTCGCCGCCGAGTAGCGCGCTCGGGTTCTACCTACGATCCTCTACGAGGATCTTCGGTGGAGCTAGACGTGGCGGCGACTCGGGGGAGGACATGACAACCGCGCGGATGTGGTGTCCTCAGGCGGAGTAGCGGCATCTGCTGGGGGGACATGACAAACCGGGGTTTGTGGTGTCCCCCTACATCGGCATCCCTAATCTGCTCGGCGCAGCTTTCTGGGGGGACACCACAAACCCCGGTTTGTCATGTCCCCCCCAGCCCGAGCGAATGGGCCGCACGAGGACACCACATCCGCGCGGTTGTCATGTCCTCCCCGCCCGCGTCACACTTCGTCTCGCAGGCCCATCGACCGAACAACTAGTGCGCCGCGCTCTGCCCAACCCCGAGCGCCTGCAGCAACTCAACTTCGAGTTCGGCGGCAGCGGGCGAGCCGAGCGTGGCAATGCCACGCGGACGCGGCAGCGACACCTCGAACTCGCCGACTACGGTGCCCGGTCGTGGACCGAGGACGTAGACGCGATCCGACAAGAGGACGGCCTCGCGCACGTCGTGCGTGATCAGCACGACGGTCCAGCGCTCGCGCGCCCAGATCTCGCCGAGCCAGAGCTGGAGGTCTGTGCGCGTCAAGGCGTCGAGGGCACCGAACGGCTCGTCGAGCAGCAGCGTGTTGCGGCCTTGGGCGACGGTGCGCGCCAGCGCCGCGCGCTGACGCATGCCGCCCGATAGGTGGTATGGGCGCGTGTCAGCGAAGCCCTCGAGACCAAAGGTCGGCAGTAGCGCGCGGGCACGCTCGCTGGCCTCGCGCCGACCAAGCCCGCCCGCGACCTCGAAGCCGAGCGCGATGTTCTGCTCGACGGTTCGCCAAGGAAAGAGCGCATCCGACTGTGGCATCCAGGCAAATGGACGCGGCTCGGTTGGCGGCACGCCGTCGATCAAGATTTCGCCCCCGTCGGCGGGCTCGATCCCCGTCAAGATCGAGAAGAGCGTCGACTTGCCGCAGCCCGATGGGCCGAGGATCGAGACGAACTCGCCCTGCTCGACACGCAGCGAGACACCCGCGAGCACGTCGAGCTCGCCGTACGACTTCTGCAGGTTGCGTACCTCGATCATTGCGGCACCCGCTTCGACTCGGCGTACCACGGGATCACGAGGGCCTGCACGACATACGTGGCAGCAAACAAGACCAGTGTCAGCAGCGCCGAGACGACGACCGCAGCCAGCACAAGGTCGGTCCTAAACGACGCCTTTGCTCCCTGCATGTAGACGCCTAAGCCAAACTCGGCGCCCGCGTACTCGGCAAAGATCGCCGCAACCACCGCGTAGGTGATGGCAATCCGGAGGCCGGTGAAGAAGCCGGGCAGCGCCGCGGGCAGCCGCACGAGGCGAAACGTCTTCGACCAGCTGGCGCCCATCGTTCGCAGCAGCGTGATCGCATCGCGATCGCTCGACGCATATCCCTCAACAAGCCCGACCACAATCGGAAAGAACGTCACGAGGGCGACCAACAAGATTTTTGGCGTCAAGCCAAAGCCAAACCAGATCACCACGAGCGGCGCGAGCACAATCAGCGGAATCGTTTGGCTGCCAACCAGCACTGGCATCAGCGAACGGCGGGCGATGCCCGAGGCATCGATGGCGACCGAGACCACGAAGGCAAAGACGAGCGACAGCGCGAAGCCGATCAGGACCTCACGCAGCGTCGGCAGCGTGTTGTCCCACAGCGACGCGTGGTCGGCCCAACCCGACTCCGCAACCCTCGATGGCGGTGGCAGAACCGCGTTGCCGATTCCACTCAGACGCGAGTAGAGCTCCCAGGCCACGACCCCAAGGGCGAGCACAACCAGCGGCGGCCAGACGCGTTCGAGTATCCCGCGGGCCCGACTCATCGGTGGCTCCGCCGCCCACAACCCAGCTGCGAAAGATCGGTATCGTGCAGCTCAGGCCGATGCGGTCTTTGGATCAGGTTCGAGAGCGGCATCGTGTCGTCGGCAGTGAGGGAGTTGTTGAAGTGAAGAACGCGCGTCCACCACGACTAACAATGATGATCGCGCTGGTTGCGACAACAGTACTCGCGCTGCTCGTTGCCGCGTGTGGCGGCTCCACGAGCACCACCACCGCAGACCAGCACGACGCCTACGCCAACCGAGGTGACGGTCGCACTCGACTGGACGCCAAACACGAACCACGTCGGTATCTACGTCGCCGAAGCGCTCGGCTACTACGAGGCTGCTGGACTGACAGTCAAGCTGCTCCCCTACGCCGAGACGGCACCCGAGACGCTGGTTTCCAAGGGCATTGCCGACTTTGGTTTCTCGTACGCGAACGGCATCGCCTTCGCCCGGGCCTCCGACCTCGACGTCGTGCAGGTCTTCGCCAATATCTCCAAGCAGCAGTACCAGCTGGCCTACCGCGCCGACGACCCGTCGATCAAGTCGCCAAAAGACCTCGACGGCAAGACCTACGCAGGCTTTGGAACGCCGGGCGAAAACTCGGAGGTAGCCACCGTCATCCAAGCCGACGGCGGCACAGGCAAGGTCAAGAAGATCGTGCTCAACACCAGCGCCTACGAGGCGGTCTACAACGGCAGTGCCGACTTTACGATCTCGGCCAACACCTGGGAGGGCGTTGAGGCCGAGGTCAACGACAGGCCAATGAAGTACTTCAACCCCGAGGACTACGGCTATCCGGCCAACTATTCGTCGGCAATCATCTCGTCGAATGCCTGGCTGACAGCCAACCCCGACGTCGCCAAGCGCTTCCTCGCCGCGACCACGAAGGGCTACGCCTACGCAGCTGAGAATCCCGCAAAGGCCGCCAAACTGTTGCTCGCCGCGAACCCGCAGACGCTCAAGAACCCTGCAATCGTCGAGCAGAGCATGGCGATGTTGGCAGGCGACGGCTACCTGACCAACACCGCTGGACAGGTGGGTATCGTCGATCCCGCCATGTGGACGACCTTTGGCGACTACCTCTACGACAATCAGTTGCTGACCGACGCCGACGGCAAGCCCGTCGCGACCCGCCCGGATTGGTCCACGTTCTATACGAACGACTACCTACCGAAACCCTGATGGACGCCGCCACCCTCGCCGGACACATCCGCAAGCTCAAGCCTTCGCTGCGGGAGCCACATCGTGGTGGCAATCGACGGCGCGGCTGGCAGTGGCAAGACGACGCTGGGCCGTGGTCTGGCGGGCGAGCTCGACGCAACGCTCGTCCAGATGGAGTCGATCTACCCCGGCTGGGATGGGCTCGACAAGGCCGCAGTGCGACTCGTGCGCGATGTCCTCGAGCCCTTTGCACGCGGCGAGGACGGCTCGGTGCGGCCGTGGGATTGGGAGCAGTCGTGCGAAGGCGAGCCGGTGGTGGTCATCCCCACCTCGATTGTGATCGTCGAAGGCGTTGGTTCAGGCACAGCAGCTGCCGCTCCCTTCCTCAGCCTGCTCGTCTGGCTTGAGGCCAGCGCCGCAGTGCGTCGTCGTCGCGCGATCGCCCGCGATGGCGACATGTTCGCGCCCCACTGGGAGCGCTGGGCCGCCCAGGAAGACACCATGTTCGCGCGCGAGCAGACCCGCGAACGCGCCGAGCTGATCATTCAGACCGATTAGACATGCCGAGCCGCCGCGCTTCGGCCATACTCCTCCGATGAGCACCCCGGCCACGCACTCCCCCTCTGCCCGCGGCAACGCCGAAGCACTCCGCAATATCTGGCATCCCGTCGCCTTCGCAGAGACGCTCGGGGAGGCGCCGATCCCGGCCGACCTGCTCGGCGAGCCACTCGTGATCTGGCGCGACTCGACCGGCACCGCCAAGGCGATGTCGGATCTTTGCATCCATCGTGGCACCGCGCTGTCGCTGGGCCGTGTCGAGGGCGATGAGATCATCTGCCCGTATCACGCGTGGCGCTTCGCCTCCGATGGTCGCTGCACCGCAATCCCCCAGCTCGCCGACCCGACCAAGGTGCCCGCCAAAGCGCGCATCGCAACGCACCACTGCCAGGAGCGGTACGGCCTGATCTGGGTCTCACTCGACGAGCCACGCTGGGATTTGCCCGCGATCCCTGAGTTTGAGACGGATGGTTGGGTGCTCGTCAACACCGGCCCGTACACGTGGGAGTCGGATGCTTCGCGCCAGCTCGAGAACTTCACCGACTTTGGCCACTTCCCGTGGGTGCACCCCGGCCTGCTCGGTGATCCCGAACGCCCCGTCGTCCCTGAGCACGAGGTGCGCACCGACGGACACGTGCTGCACTACGAGATCATTCGGCCCGAAGCACCGAACTCGGACGACTTTCCCGTCTTTAACAACGAGGAGACCGAAGTCCCGACGCGACGCTCGCGCTACGAGTTGCACCTGCCGTACACGATCGCGCTGCGCCTCGGCTGGGGCGGCCATGACGGCATGGTCTACCTTTTCGCCTCGCAGCCCTGCGGGCCCGACACAAGCCGTGGCTACGTCGTGATTGGTCGCAACTACAACTTCGAACAGCCCGATTCTGTTCTGAAGGACTTCGAAGACGTGATCTTCAACCAGGACCAGGTCGTCGTCGAGTCGCAGCGCCCAGAGCGCGTGCCGTTCGATCTCGCCGACGAGCTACATCTCAAGTTCGATGCCGTCGCGGTCAACTATCGCCGCGCGATGCGCGCCAACGGTCTCACCACCGACCAGTAGCCGCCGAGCGAACCGGACAGGCTGCTACCACGCGTCGGAATTGGTGGCACTGCTCGCGACAGATCCA
>CAXNKU010000009.1:0-70680 GCA_964203045.1 Gaiellales bacterium | reverse complement strand
GGACGCTCGATGTGCGGGGTTGGTTTGCCGAGCGGGGTGCGTTTCGCGATCGGCTCGCCGCCGACCCGCAGCCAGGCGACGTTGTCTGGTTCACGATCCGGCCACGTCGGCATCGTGCGACGAGCTACGCCAACAACGATCGACACGATCGAAGGCAACTCGGGCAACGCCGTTAGCGCACGCACCTATGAGGGCTGGCGGCTCAATTCGAATATCGGCGGATTTGGGCGTCCCATCGGCGGCAACGCGCCTGCTGGGCACTGAGCGAGTTTGCCCCCTGCGAGGCTCGCTACACTGCCCGAAACTCAATCCGGGAGAGCCGCTCGTGCGCCGTCGTCTTATGACCCTGTGTGCGGTCGTTGCCATCGCAGCGATTGCCGTCCCAGTTGCTGCTGCGCGCAGTTTGACGCCACGCGCAGGCACGCTGACGCTCGCCTTTGAAGGCCCCTTGACGGGTGGCCAAGCAGCCAATGGGCAAGACATGTTGCGGGGCACGAAGCTCGCCATTGCCGAGATCAACAAGGCTGGCGGCGTGCTTGGGATGCAGATCAAGTTGATCACCGGCAACGACAAGGCAACACCGTCGATTGGTGTAACCGTCGCCGAGAACCTCGTCAAGCAGAAGCCATTTGGACTGATCGGACCGTACAACTCGTCCGTCGGCCTCGCCAACCTGCCGATCTACATCGCGGGCGGCGTGTTTCCCGTCCAGCTGACCTCGACCGATGACACCAAGAAATTGGGCATCACCGTGCAGCCGAAGAACTCTCAGATCTCGCCCGTCGAGGTCCAGTGGATGACCGAGCAGAAGGCCGGCAAAGTCTCGATCCTGTTTGACCCCGACACCTACACCAAGGGCATGGCGGACCGCATGTTTGCGGCGCTCGACAAAAAGGATGTGCTGGTGACGAAGATCGCCGATCGATCCCAAGAGCAAGGACTACAGCGCGCAAGTCGCGCAGGCCGTGACAAACAACCCTGATGTCGTCTACGTCAGCACGTACTACCCAGCAGGGCGCCATCATCGCCAAGAACCTGCTCGCTTCGCAGGCCGACCATCCGACCAAGTGCTTCATGGGGCTCGCCAACCAAGACGCAGCCTTCGTCAAGGCGGCTGGCATTCCGGCAGCATCCGCCTGCACGTTTAGTGGCGTGCCGACGCCCAGCCAGTTCGGCAACACGAAGTCGACGGCGTACGTCAAGAACTACGCCAAGAAGTTCAACACCAACCCCGGCCCATGGGGAATCTTCACGTACGACTCGGTCTACACGATGGTCAGCGCGATTCGACGTGCAGGTAGCCTGAATTACCGCGCCGTTTCGAAGCAAGCGTTCCGCATCACGAACCTCTCCGGTGCCACAGGCATGATCACCATCGATCCGAAGACCGGGTACCGCTCGAACGTTCCCGTCGCGATCCTGAACGTTGACGCGACGACCGGCAAGTTCGTACTCAGCAAGCTCTACACGAAGTAGCGGGAATGCCAGCGGCGCGTCGTTCGTCTATTAGGTAGACGGGCGACGCGCCCGGCATACTCTTCAACACCACGGTTTTGCCCCTGAAGGAGCACCACATGTCCGATGCACTCGAGATCAACAGCGCCAACTTCCAGGGCGAAGTCATCGAATCGGACATCCCCGTCCTGATCGACTTTTGGGCCGAGTGGTGTGGACCCTGCAAGGCGCTGTCGCCGATCATCGACGAGCTCGCCGGCGAGTACGCGGGCAAGGTCAAGATCGCCAAGCTCGACGTTGACGCCGAGCCCGGCCTAGCCGGCCAGTACGGCGTCCTCTCGATCCCGATGGTCGCCCTGTTCAAGGACGGCGAGGTCGTCGAGCGCTCCGTCGGCTTGAAGCCGAAGGATCGGCTCGTCGCCGATCTCAACCTCAGCACGCATTCCGCGTAGACTCTTCCACAAGGGAGAGGGGGGATTCGCGTGGATTACGCGGCGATTGAAGATCATGGGATCATCGGCGACCTCCATTCGGTAGCGCTCGTCACCGAGCAAGGCGAAATCGACTGGTACTGCTGTCCGCGTTTCGACTCGCCCAGCGTCTTTGGTGGAATTCTCGACCAAGAGAAAGGTGGGTCGTTTCGCATCGGCCCGCAGGATCGCGATGTGCGGGCGAAACAGCTCTACCTGCCTGACACGAATGTTCTGATCACACGCTTCCTCTCGAGCACGGGCGTCGGCGAGCTCGTCGACTTTATGCCCGTCGGCTCGGTGGAGGAAGATCGCCACCGCATCGTGCGCACCGTCCAGTGCGTGCGAGGGCACATGCATTTTCAGCTCGACTGCTCGCCGCGCTTTAACTACGGTCGCACCGAGCACGCCATCAAGGTGGATGAGCACGGAGTGGTGTTCGAGACGGACGACCTCACTCTCGCACTCGATTCGCCCGTCACTCTGACCACAGATGGTGGCGACGTCCATGCCTTCTTTACACTCGAAGCAGGCCAGCGCCTGACGTTCGTCCTCGAGCGCGTTCCCGACGACGGCCACTCGGCGCGGCCATTTCCGCCCGAAGTCTGTGAGCACCTCTTCGCCGAGACCGTGAAGTTTTGGCGCGACTGGTTGCATCAATGCACGTACCGCGGGCGCTGGCGCGAGACGGTGCGTCGTTCTGCCCTCGTCTTGAAGCTGCTGTGTTACCGGCCGACCGGCGCAATCGTCGCGTCGCCAACAATGTCGCTGCCAGAAACGATCGGTGGTGGTCGCAACTGGGACTATCGCTACACCTGGATTCGCGACTCGTCATTCACGCTCTTCGCCTTTCTCAAGCTCGGCTTTAAGGAAGAGGCCAGCCAGTTCATGGCCTTCCTCAAGGAGCGCGCCCTCGAGCAGCACTCGTCCAATGCTGGACCACTCCAGATCATGTACGGCATTGACGGGCGACACGAGCTCGAAGAGTTCGAGCTCGATCACCTCTCGGGATATCGCAATTCGCAGCCCGTCCGGGTCGGCAACGGTGCCGCTGGCCAGTTACAGCTCGATATCTACGGCGAGCTGATCAACAGCATCTACCTGTACAACAAGTCGGGTGCCCCGATTGACTACGAGCTCTGGACGGTTCTCGTGGAGCTGTTGGAGTGGCTCTCAGAGAATTGGGATTCCAAGGACGAGGGGATCTGGGAGGTGCGCGGCGGGCCGCAGCACTTCACATACTCGCGCGTGATGAGTTGGATCGCCTTCGACCGCGCACTCCGCATCGCCGAATCGCGCGGCTTTCCCTGTCCGCGTATTCGTTGGCGCGAGACGCGTGACGCAATCTACGAACAGGTCATGGAGCGCGGCTATTCGAAGAAACGCCAGGCCTTTGTGCAAGTGCTCGATGGCGACGTGCTCGACGCGTCGACACTGATGATGGTGATGGGCCACTTCATCGCACCTAACGATCCAATGATGCTCTCGACGATCGACGCGATTCGCGACGAACTCGTGACGGATTCGCTCGTCTACCGCTATAACCCCGAGCTCGCTGCTGACGATGGTCTTGGTGGAGAAGAGGGGACCTTCTCGATCTGCACGTTCTGGTGGGTCGAGGCTCTGGCGCGGTCCGGCAACATCGACGAGGCTCGTCTCGCCTTCGAGAAGATGCAGACCTACGCCAACCATCTCGGGTTGTACTCCGAGGAGATTGGCGCATCGGGCGAGGCGCTCGGGAACTTTCCGCAGGCGTTTACGCACCTCTCGCTGATCTCGGCTGCGTTGTTCCTCGATCGCGCGATCGACAACGTCGGCTGATCGGCAATCGCTTCCTGTAGGGTTCCTGCCTGTGAACATCGCTAACGACGCCAACGCCCTCAAGTCTCGTGCCCGCCACTTCGGCTTCCAAGTCTTTCTGGAGCCTGCGCGCCCCGAGGGGTGGTACGCCACGATCCGACCCGCAGGCAATGCCCTGACGGAGCCAATCCAGATCCTCGCGCCAACCCGCGAGGAAGCGATTGTTTCGGCGTCGAAATTGTTCGAGGATAAGCTGGCTGATCAGCTTGTTGCCACGCTGCGGAACGCGGGTGTTGCTGTGCCTAACTGGACGCCCGGCCAGGACTGGGACGAGCACATCGAGGCGATGGCAACCGCTGTGCGCGAGCACGGTCTTAGCGTCTAGCCGATCAGCATGAGCCCGACCCGCCCGAAGATCGCGGTCGTGGGCCACGTTGAGTGGGTGCTGTTCGGGCGAGCGGCGGCGCCACCCGACTTCCGGCGAGATCGTGCATCTTGCCGAGCCATTCGAAGAGCCCGCTGGCGGCGGCGCGGTCGCTGCCATTGCTCTCGGCTCGCGCCGGCGCAGACGTCGTCTTCGTGACCGCGCTGGCCAACGATGCCGAGGGTGCGGCGACGCGCGAGCGGATGGTGGCTGAAGGAATCGACCTGCGGGTGTCCGAGCGAGCTGGGCGTCAGGCGCGTGCCGTCACGATTCTTGATGACGCGGGCGATCGCACGATCATCGTGTCGCAACCGAACGAGTACCCGCGTGGCGACGACCCGCTTGGCTGGGAGAGTCTCGCCGACTGTGCGGCGGTCTACGCGACCTGTGGCGAGCCCTCGGGCATCGCTGCGGCTCGTGCTGCTGGGTCGCTTGTCTGCTCGGCGCGCCAACTTCGAGGCCTTGATTGAAAGTGGTGTGAAGGCAGATGTGGTTGTTAGTTCGCTGACGGATCGTGGCGAAGAAGTCGATTTTCGCGTACTCGGCAAACATACGAACGCGATCGTCCTAACCGACGGCGACCGCGGTGGGCGGTGGATGTCGACGGACGATTCGGGACTGTGGGATGCCGTTTCGCTCCCTGGCGACCCGGTCGACACGTACGGCGCCGGTGACTGTTTTGCGGCTGGACTGACGTACGGCCTCGGTTTGGGCTTGCCGCTCGCGGCCGCGGTCCAGACTGGCGCAGCCTGGGGAGCAGAGACCGTCTGTCGCCGCGGCCCGTACGGCACTCAGGTCTAGCGCTCTCACTGGTACCCGCGTCACCAATGTCCAGAAGGGGTCAGGCACGATCTGGACATTCGTTGACGAGCTAGCTCGTCTAGCGAATGTCCAGATCGTGCCTGACCCCTTCTGGACATTGGTGGTGGGCGCGGTGGGGGATGGCCTTGGCGCGCTGTCACAAAGGTTGGGCGGCAAGGTCGCGCTTGGGCCCCCTTTTCGGCTCAACCATGCCGATACGAACATATGTTCGACTCTAATGAAATAGTTGCAAGGTGGGACAAAGTGGGGTATGGTGGGGCAACTTGGTACAGAAGGGGAACCCGAGTGGGGACTCCGGACACCAGAGAAATGACCCGAAATGCTGCTTGGTGAATACGCTCAGAAGCTCGACGAGAAGAACCGCGTGACGGTTCCTGCTCGTCTGCGCGAGCCATTCGCAGACGGTCTGTTCGTCACGCGAGGCCTTGATCACTGCGTCGCGATCTACGCCCGTGACGGCTGGGAAAGCTTTGTTGAAGCGCAAACTTCGCGACTCGATCCGTTTACGCGCGAAGGACGCCAGCTCGAGCGTTTTCTTTTTGGTGGCGCTGTCGAAGCCGAGCTCGACAGGCAGGGACGCGTCGCGCTACCCGCACCACTCATGCAGCACGCCGTACTCCAGCGCGAAATCGTCGTCGTTGGTGTTCGTGATCGACTCGAAATTTGGGATCGCGTGGCCTGGGAACGTGGCCTCGCCGACTTGGAAGGTAGTGCCGAAAATGTCGCAGAACGCCTGGTCCGTGATGCCCGCTAACGCTGCCATCCATGATCCCGTGCTCGCACACGAAGTCGTGGCTCTGCTCGACGTGCAGCCCGGGATGACCGTCGTCGACGGCACCTTTGGTGCTGGTGGACACGCCACGATGCTGGCCGAGTTGATGCAGGGGCGTGGGGCCTACGTCGCGATCGATCGTGACCCCTCGGTCGAGAACCGTGCCCGCTCGTTTCGTGCCTCGCATCCCGACATGGCTGTGCGGCTCCTTAAGCGCGATTTTGTGGACGGTTTTCGTTCGCTCGCGATCGAGAACGTCGAAGCCGACGCGATCCTGCTTGACCTCGGCGTCTCCTCGATGCAAATTGACCAGCCCGAGCGTGGCTTCTCCTACGCCGTTGACGCGCCGCTCGACATGCGCATGGATCCGCGTGGGGGCGACACCGCCGCCGATCTACTCGCCAACCTCTCAGAGCGCGAGCTCGCCGACATGTTCTCGCGCTACGGCGAAGAGCGCTACTCGCGCCAGATTGCTCGCGCCATCTGCCGTCGCCGCATGTCGCAGCCCTACGAGCGCAGCGCCGACCTCGTCGACACCATCCGCCACGCGATTCCGACGCCCGCGCAGTTTGGCTCGGGGCATCCCGCCAAGCGCGTCTTCCAGGCACTCCGCATCGCTGTCAACGACGAGCTTGCGATGGTCGAAGACGGTCTCGATGCAGCAATGCAGATCCTCAAGCCCGGTGGCCGCATCGCTGTCATCTCGTTCCATTCGCTCGAGGATCGAATCGTCAAAGAGCGGTTCCGTGACGCCTCTGCACCGTGCACGTGCCCGCCTGATCTTCCGATCTGTGGGTGCAACCGTGAGGCCACGCTGCGTGTCTTGACACCTCGAGTGATTCGTCCGGGCTCGTCCGAACTGGACCGCAATCCTCGCGCCGCTTCGTCGCGCCTGCGCGTCGCCGAGCGGACACCTGCCGCCCTACCGAAGAACGCCGCCTGATGGCTGTTGCCGTTCCTCGCCCAACCACCGCGCCACCGCGCCCACGCCGCAAGCCCGCTCCGCGCCCAATCGACGGTGCCAAGGCAGCGCCGCGACGTCGAGCAGCGACGCGTCGCACACGCGCCACGCGAGCCTCGGTCAACGGAAGGCTCGCGCCATTTCGAATTGCAACGATGATCGCGATTATTGGTGTTGTGCTCTCCTTGGTGGTCTATCTGCATGCCTCGTCCCTCCGCGGCACGATGCAGGCTGGCGAGTTGCGCACACAGGTTGAGGCCACCCAGAACGACGCCGCAAACATCCAGGCCGAAACGGAACAGCGGCTCGCAGATGGTCGCGTTGAGCGGGCCGCAGCGGCCTACGGCATGGTACTCGTGCCGTCGCAGGCGATGCGAACGCTCCCGATCAGCATTCCGAAGGACCAGCAGACCAACTAACGTGGCCACGCGCTCCGCTCCCCCTCGAACGCCGCGTCGCTCGACACGCCAGCGTCCGATTCCCCGCCGGAGCGACGAATCCGCTGGTTGCTTGTAGCAGCCGCGCTGTTTCTCGTGATCTGCCTTGGACGGGCCGTGCAGATGCAGGTGGTCGACGGCGATTGGTACTCCACGCGTGCGACGGGTCAGCATCGCGTTGAGATCGTCACCACCGCGCCTCGTGGCGCAATCCTCGACCGTGACGGGTATCGCCTCGCGCTCACCGAGCAGGCCAGCACGATTGGTGCAACGACGGCGATGATTACCGACCCCGCCCGGGTTGTGGCAGCGGTCGCAGAGGCCAGTGGCGAGTCGCCCGACACGATCATGCAGCGACTCCAAACGAGCGGACCTGCGCACGTCGACCTCGCGCGCCAGGTACCAGCCGCCGCCGCCAAGCGCGTGCAGGCGATGGGCATCGAAGGGCTCGACTTTACGACGGAAGACCGACGCGTTTACCCCAGTGCCATCGCTGCTCCCGTAATTGGCGTGACTGACCTCGAGGGCAAGGGGCTCGCCGGGCTCGAGCTGCAGTACGACAAGATCTTGCGTGGCACCAACGGCCTTGAGGTCCGGAGTGAGGATCCGGCCGGTAACGCCATCAACGTGATTAGCCAGCAAGAGATGCGCCCAGGGCACACGATTAGCACTGGGCTTGACCGTCAGATCCAGATTGAAGCCGAGGCTGTCACGGCGGAGACGCGTACGGAGTATCGCGCGAAAGCCGTGACTGCGATCGTGATGGATCCGAAGACCGGCGAGATCCTCGCCATGGCATCCGCCCCCGCACCCGCGGAAGGTGACTTTCGGCAGGCGACTGCGGATCAGGTCCGCCTGCGAGCGATCACCGACGTCTATGAGCCTGGTTCGACCTTTAAGGCTGTGACGCTTGGAGCAGGGCTGGCAACGGGGCGCATCTCGCCATCGACTACTGTCGATGTCGGCCCCGAATGGCAGTTGTACGACGGGATTCTGCGCGATTCGCATCCAGACCCTGGTGTCAAGACAGCGACTGAGGCGCTACGAATGTCGTCCAACATTGGCGTTGCCAAGCTTGCCTACGAGCACCTGTCGACATCGGGGTCGCGCGACAGCATCCTGGCAAAGTGGATCGGTCGGTTCGGCTTCGGCGCGCCAACCGGCATCGACCTGCCAGGCGAAGTGGCGGGCATCGTGCCGGCCTATAAGGACTGGTCGGGAACGTCGCCGCTGAACATTCCGATTGGGCACGGCATCGCCACCACACCAATTCAGATTGCTCAGTTGTACGCCACGATCGCGAATGGTGGCATCCAAACCACACCACACCTCGTGACACGCATTGATGGACAGGGCCCGGTTGGGCTGAAGCAGCAGCGCGTCATGCCAACGCGCGCGGCGAACACGCTCGCGGGCATGCTGGAGGGCGTTGTCTCGGATCAAGGAACAGCCTCGGCGGCACAGATCCCGGGCTACTCCGTGGCGGGCAAGACCGGCACTACGAAGAAGATCGACAAGGACGGCACGTACTCTGATAACCGCTACCTCGCCTGGTTCGTCGGCTTCGCGCCGGTTAAGAATCCACGGGTCTTGACGCTGATCATGGTCGACCAACCGCGCGGTGGGCAGTACTACGGTGGCGAAGTTGCCGGACCGGCTTTCGCGAAACTGACCGAGCGAGCCTTGATCGCACTCGGCGTGCAGCAAGATCGTCCCGACACCGCAGCGGAATAGGCGTGTCCGCAGCAGCGGGTGTCGAACGGCTCTGGGCGCTCGAACTGGCAATCCGCGGGGCAGGCGGACTAGGATTTGGCCCATAGTGCTGCTCACGGACCTCCTCGGTCCCGTTCTCGCGCGGGGCGCGACGCTTCCAATTGCTGGAGTTGACGTCGTCGACCTCGCGTACGACTCGCGACGAGTCGCAGACGGGACATTGTTCTTCTGCGCTCCAGGCGCCACCACGGATGGGCACGACCACGCTGGGGCCGCCGTCGCGGCTGGTGCCGTTGCTCTCGTCGTCGAGCGCGAGTTGCCGATGGCCGTTCCACAGGTGATCGTTTCTTCGACACGGTCGCAGATGGGACCACTCGCCGACACGTTCTTCGGGCACCCATCGCGTCGACTCCGCGTGCTCGCGGTTACGGGCACGAACGGGAAGACGACCACTGCCTATCTCCAGCACGCGATTCTCGCTGCAGCAGGACAGCAAGCGGGACTGCTCGGCACGATCGAACGACGGATTGGTGGCCTGAGCGAGGCCGCGGTGCGCACGACAACAGAGGCGATCGATCTCCACCGCGATTTTCGCCGGATGGTGGATGCTGGCGACACGGGGTGCGCGATGGAAGTCTCGTCGCATGCGCTCGAGCAGGAGCGAGTGGGGGGCGTCACATTCGCCGCAGCGGCGTTTACCAACCTGACGCGCGATCACCTCGATTATCACTCGAGCATGGAGTCCTACTTTGCCGCCAAGGCATTGCTCTTCGACGGCCGCTGCCCGACTGCCACGAACGCCGACGACGACTACGGCTGCCAACTCTCGTCTGACCTCCGTTATGGCATCGAGGCAACGGCTGCCGAGGTACGCGCCGAGCAGATCGTGCTTGGCCCCACCAGCACGCGGTTTCGTTTGTGCAGCCCATGGGGCGATGTCGACGTGCAGACAGAACTCGTCGGGATGTTCAATGTTGAAAATGCGCTTGCGGCCGCCAGCAGCGCCGGACTTGCCGGCATTGAGATTGAGGCGATCGTGGCGGGGCTTGCCCGGGATTCGCAGGTGTACCGGGTCGCCTCGAGGTCGTGAGCGACGACCAGCCATTTGCGGTGATCGTCGACTACGCACACACAGCGGATGCGCTCGGCAATGTCTTGCGCGCAGTGCGCGAGCTTGCCACGGGCCGCGTGATTGTCGTGTTCGGATGCGGCGGCGATCGTGATCGTGGCAAGCGACCCGAGATGGCACGCATCGCCAGCGATTTGGCTGATCACGTGATCATCACGTCAGATAACCCTCGCTCGGAGGATCCACAGGCGATTGCCGACGAGGCGCTCGCCGGTGTCGACGGAGGCATCGATGTCGAGTTGGACCGCCGCACTGCGATCGCTCGAGCGATCGAGTTGGCCGGCCCAGGAGATGTTGTCCTGATCGCCGGCAAGGGCCATGAACAAGGGCAAGACAGCGGTGGCATGATCACTCCATTCGACGATCGTGTGGTTGCGCGAGAGGTGCTGGCGTGATTTCCCTCAAGCTCGTGGACGTGCCGGCATCGCTGGTGATGCGTGGCGATCCACAGGTCCGCGCCACCGGTGTTGCGATCGACTCGCGGCTGGTGGAGGCCGGCGATCTCTTTATTGCAATCCGAGGTGGCGTCGACCACATCGAGGCAGCCACGGCTGCCGGAGCGATTGCGGTCGTCGTGGAAGAAGACCACGTCGAGAAGGCACTTGAGACGACGATTCCGACGATCCTGGCGACGTTCTCCAGCATTCGCTGTCTGCAGTGCATCGGCGACGTCAACGCGGCAGCCACGCTGGCGCGGCGCGTCGGCATCACCGGCAGCACAGGCAAGACGTCGACGAAGGACGCGCTTGCGCACCTGATCGCGGATCAGAGGCGTGTCATCGCGGCGCTCGAAGGCCACAACAACGAGATCGGCTATCCGCTGACCCTCACGCGGATCAATGCGGACACCGAGGTGGCGGTCTGTGAGCTGGCGATGCGAGGCAAGGGTCAGATCGCAGAACTCTGTGCGATTGCCGCGCCGGATATCGGTGTGATTACGAACATTGGTGTTGCGCACATGGAGCTGCTCGGATCGCTCGAGGCGATTGCCGCTGCCAAGGCAGAGATCGCTGAGGGTCTCCGCGAGGGTGGACAGCTCGTGCTGCCCTTTGCCGAGCCACTGCTCGATCCGTACGTGTCGGCCGACGCGCAGATCACGACCTTTGGCGATGAGGCGGGCTCGGATGTTCAGCTCGTCGACCGAATCGTTCGCGACGACGGACAGGACCTGACGTACCTCGTCCATGGCGAGCTCCTGACACTCACCACCAATCTCGTCGGTCGCCACCATGCCCGCAACTTGGCCGCTGCGATTGCGGTCTGCCAGCTTCTCGGTCTCGATCTCGAAGCTGTCGCTGCGCGCGCAGGTGCGATTCCGCTGCCGCGTTGGCGGGGCGAAACGCAGCGTCTCGCGGGCGGCATTGATGTCGTCAACGATGCCTACAACGCCAACCCGGCCTCGATGGAGGCGGCGCTACGGCTCTTGGCTGAGACACCAACGGAAGGGCGCCGCATCGCTGTCTTGGGGCTGATGGCCGAGCTCGGACCAGACGCAGAGCGGTACCACCGAGAGGTCGGAGCGCTGGCGGCGAGGGTCGGGGTCGATATGGTGGTTGCCGTGGGGGATCTCGCACGTGCCTATCTCGACGGAGCCGGTGATGGAGTGACTGGCTTTGCTGTTGCCGACGCGACAGCTGCTGTCGAGCAGGTGCTAGCCACCGTGCAGCCAGGAGATCGCGTGTTAGTCAAAGGCTCGCGCGCAGCCGGCCTCGAGGTCGTGCCGACACTCCTCGCAGAGCGCCTCGAGGGCTCAACTACATGACCAGCGTGCTCGCCTCTGGCGTCGTCGCGATTCTGATTTCGGTCTTTGCTGGACCGCGTTTCATTGCCTTGCTCCGCCGCTACAAGGTTGGTCAGCGCATCCGCGATGAGGGCCCCGTTGGGCATCAGACAAAGTCCGGCACACCCACCATGGGTGGCCTCCTGATCATCCTCTCAACGCTTGTTCCCTACGCGATCTTCTCGTCCTACGGAGCGCGCAGCCTCGCGGTTGTCGGGGTGATGGTCGGCTGTGGCCTGATTGGCTTTCTCGACGACTATCTCAGCGTGATCCGGCGTCGCTCGCTTGGTTTGCAGGGCCGGTGGAAGCTACTGGGGCAGGTTCTGATCTCGGCTGGCATCTGCTTTGTGGCCGTCCGTGAGGGCATTTCCACGAGCGTCTTTGTTCCCATTGTTGATACCCACCTCGACCTTGGTGCCGGGTGGTACGTGCTCGTTTTCTTGATTGTGGTGGGCGCCTCGAACGCCGTCAACCTGACGGACGGTCTGGATGGCCTCGCGGCTGGCACCTCCGTGATCGCGATGCTTGCGTTCACTGCGATGTGCGTGATTGGCTTCCAAGTGGGGCAGCGAGCACTATCGGTTCCGGGCATGGAAAACACCGCGATCGGTTCCGGGCTGTTTGACTTGCAATCGCAGACGTCAGAGACGCTCGACCTCGCGATCCTCGCCGCAGCGCTGCTCGGTGCCTGTGTCGGTTTCCTCTGGTTTAACAGTCATCCGGCTGAGGTCTTCATGGGCGACACGGGGTCGCTGGCGCTCGGTGGCGCGCTCGCTGGCTTCGCGATCTTTACGAAGACAGAACTCTTGCTGCCCTTGATTGGTGGCATCTTCGTCGCCGAGGCTGGCAGCGTGATCATCCAAGTGATTAGCTTCCGACGCTTTGGGCGGCGCGTCTTCTTGATGGCGCCCGTGCATCACCACTTCGAGATGAAAGCCTGGAGCGAAACCAAGATCATGTTCCGGTTCTTGATCGTGGCCTCGATCTTCTCCTCGATTGCGTTCGTCCTCTACTACGTGCGCTTTGACCAGTACGTATGAGCAGCGACTTCGAGTTACCACATCACCCGCTCGTGCTTGGTGCAGCCCGTTCTGGGCGAGCGGCGGCACGCGCATTGCTCGAAGCTGGGGTGGAGGTGACGCTCGTCGACGATGCGCCCGACGAGAGTCTTGACGCGCCCTGTGCGATCGTCACGCCAGCTGGCATCGATGTGGGCGAGTTCGATGTCATCGTCAAGAGCCCTGGCGTGCCAAGCGATCACCCGCTACTGATCGCTGCGCGGGCGCTCGACCTGCCGATTTGGGCAGAGGTCGAGCTCGGCTATCGACTCTTACCACCCGGCGCCCGCTTGATCGGGGTGACGGGAACCAACGGCAAGACCACGACGATCGAACTGGTCGGGGCGATGCTCTACGCAGCAGCGCTACCTCATGTCGTCTGTGGCAATGTCGGCACAGCGCTATGCGAGGTTGCGGTTCACCTTCCACAGGGCGGCATCGTGGTCTGCGAACTGTCGAGTTTTCAACTGGAAGACATCGTGAGTTTTCACTGCGATGCAGCGGCCGTAACCAACATCACGCCAGATCATCTGGATCGACACGGCTCGCTGGAAGACTACGAGCGCGCAAAACTGCGGATCTTCGAGACGCAAGACGACAACGACATCGCGGTCCTCAACGACGACGATCCACGCTGTGCGGATCTCTCGCGGCTTCCCGGTGACGGCGAGCTTGTGCGTGTCCATGGAGCCGATGCTGAGGCGTACGGGTTTGCTGACGGGCTGTTGCTGGGCGACCACAATCGCGAGAACGTGGCTGTGGCAGCCGCGCTCGTGCAGGCCGTCGGTGTCTCGCTCGAGTGTATTGCTGCGGCTGTGCGCGAGTTTGTGCCCGTCCCACACCGGCTTGAAGACTGCGGCAGCGTCGCTGGTGTCCAGTTCTGGAACGACTCCAAGGCGACAAACGTCGATGCGACAATCAAGGCACTAACGGCGTTTCCCGACGGCGCCGTGCGGTTGATCCTCGGCGGCAGCGATAAGGGTGCCGATTTTGCCCCGCTCGCCGCCGCGCTTCCGGGTCGCATTCGACGGGCCTATCTGACTGGTCCTGCAGGGGCTCGCATGCACGAAACGCTGACCGGTGCCGGTGTCGATGCGGTGCTGTGTGATGGGTTTTCTGCTGCTGTCGAGACAGCCGCGCGTGACGCCGAACGCGGTGAGCACGTGTTGCTCGCGCCGGCCTGCGCGAGTTTCGACGAATTTGCCGACTACGTCGCTCGGGGAGAGCACTTTCGTGCGTTGGTTGTAGCGCTCGGCGCTGCGTAGCTGCTGGCAGAGGGGATGCCAGTCGGGTGGCGAAACCAGCGCTGTGCAACGCGCCAATCCTCTCCGGCTGTTTCGTTCCGACGCAGCGAGTCCACCCTTGCTGCGGCGTGAGTTGCCACTCGAGGGGCAGGTGTTGGGAATCGTCACGATCATCCTGACCGTCGTTGGACAGTTGATGGTCTACTCGGCCTCGAGTGCATACGCGATGACGCACTCTGAGTTCAATTTCGATTCGCTCTATTTCATCAAGACAGGCCTCCTCTACACGATCTTCGGGGTCGCCCTGATGCTGGGATTGGTTTTTGTGCCGGCTGGCTGGCTGCGACGTTTTGCGCCAATCATCTTTATCGCCTCACTGATCGGTCTGATTGCCGTCAAGGTTCCGGGCGTTGGCGTCACGGTCAATGGAGCTGCCCGCTGGCTGGCGCTCGGACCAATCACGATCCAGCCCTCCGAGTTTGCAAAGGTCGGGACGCTCCTGATCGTGGCAGCGATGCTCGCAACCAGGAAACGACCGCCGGAGACCGTCAGAGAACTGTTGATGCCAATTGGCTTGGTCGTCGGTGTGGTCTGCGCGCTGATCATGGTGCAGCCTGACCTCGGGACGACGATTGCGGTCTGCTTGATGGTCTTTGCCCTGCTCGTCGTGGCGGGCACCAAAAAGTCGTTGCTCGCCTTGGTGCTTAGTGCTGGCCTCGTGGTCGGGTCCTTGCTGATTTATGCCGCGCCGTACCGTCGCGATCGCTTCCTCGCGTTCCTCGACCCGTGGTCGCAGAGTGCCGATGGCGCCTACCAGGTGGTCCAGTCGATGATCGCGATCGGCTCCGGGGGCATCTTCGGGGTCGGCTTGGGTGGCAGCGTGCAGAAGGTCAACTTCCTGCCGGAGGCCCACACCGACATGATCTTTGCTGTGGTCGGCGAAGAGCTAGGCCTGTTCGGCTCGGTCTTGATCGTCGCGCTGTTTGCCGTCTTCGCCTGGGCGGGCTACACGATCGCGATGCGCACAGTCGATCCGTTTCAGCGCCTCTTGGCTGCTGGCGCGACGGCGCTGATCGTGGGACAGGCCATTGTCAACCTTGGCGCTGTGATGGGCATCTTGCCGCTGACGGGCATTCCGCTGCCGCTGATCTCGTATGGCTCGTCGTCGCGGATCGTGATTTTGGCGCTGGTTGGCGTGCTGATTGCAATCAGCCGCGAGCCGCAGATTGCTCCACCGACTCGACGAAGACGCGCGCCAGAGCCTGAACCCGATGTTTCAGTTGCGCGGCCGGCTCGGCGGCGGACTACAGCGAAAGCGCGCTAGGCGCCGCGGCGTCCTCTAGCCTTGAAGGTATGCCAGTGCGGATCCTGATTGCTGCTGGAGGAACCGTTGGCCACGTTGCACCAGCCCTCGCTGTCGCCGACGCCTTGCGCGAGCGTGGAGCAGACGTCACGTTTGCTGGTACGCCGGCGCGGATCGAAGCCGAGCTTGTGCCTGCTCGGGGCTACCCATTCGTACCGTTTGCGGTGGATGGTTTTCCTCGCCGTCCGAGCCTCAAGCTCGTCAAGGCGCTGGGTCGGGCAGCCGTCGCTCCAGTCGCCTGCTCGAAGATCATCAAGGACGTTCGGCCCGACGTGGTCTTTGGGGGCGGAGGGTTCGTCGCTGGGCCGATGCTGGTCGCGGCTCGCCGACACTCCATTCCGTCGGCGCTGAGCGAGGCCGATGCGCGACTTGGCCTCGCCAACCGGTTGGCGGCACCGCTCGTAGATCGCGTCTTTCTTGCCTTCCCGGTGGCGGGGCGCAGCGGCGGAAAGTACTTTGTCACGGGACGTCCCGTCGATCGAGCCTTTATCGAGACGACGCGTGCCGAAGCCCGCAGCCAGCTGGGTCTTTCGCTGGAGGAGCGCGTGATTGTGGCTTTCGGCGGCTCGCTCGGCGCGGGGCCCATCAACAGTGCTCTGCGCGCTGCCTACGACGACGCGGTCCCTGCTGGGCAACGCATCTACCTGATCGCCGGCCGTGGCAAGGCTCGCACCACGAGTGGTCCAGAGCGCTTTGAAGAGCAAGAGTTCACCACGGCCATGCCCACGCTCCTTGCGGCCGCCGATGTGGTGGTGGCCCGTGCGGGTGGGTCGGTGGCCGAGATCGCTGCCGCAGGGCGTGCCGCGGTACTGATTCCTTGGGCTGGCGCAGCAGATGATCATCAGACGCTCAATGCCGCTTCGTTTGCAGCCGCTGGGGCTGCCACCGTGATCTCCGATACTCAGCTGACGGCACATGCGTTACGGAAGGCGATCGAGGCGATCATCGGCGACGCCGCACGTCAATCCCAGATGGAGCAGGCGATGCGTTCGCTCGCGCGCCCCAACGCGGCAGAAGAGATGGCCGACGAATTACTGCGCCTCGCCAAGGAGTCCAGTCGATGAGCATCCATCTCGTTGGCGTGGGGGGTGCCGGCATGAGTGGCATCGCGCGCGTGCTGGCTCAACGCGGGCAGGTGGTGACGGGCTGCGATCGCGAGGCGACACGGTTGACGAAGACGCTGATGGCCGAAGGCATTGCCTGCACGATCGGCCATAGCGCCGAGCACGCAGAGACCGCCGAGCGTCTGATCGTCTCCGGTGCAATTGCCGATGACGCTCCCGAGCTGGTCCGAGCGCGCGAACTCGGACTGCCGATCCAACATCGGGCAGAGGCGCTCGCCGACATTCTTCGTGAGCACGCTGCTCGCGTCGTCGTAACGGGCGCGCATGGCAAGACAACGACGAGCGCCATGCTGGCAGCTGCCGCAGTTGACCTCGGTCTCGACCCAACGTTTGTTGTCGGTGGCGACGTTCGTCAGCTCGGCACCAACGCACGGGGCGGATCGGACCAGATCGCGATCGTGGAGGGCGACGAGTCTGACCGTTCCGTTCTCCAACTCCCGGCAACGATTGGCGTGATTCTCAACGTCGACTTCGACCACCTCGACCACTACAACTCTGTCGAGGATGTCGTCGCGTTGCTCGGGGAATGGGCCGCCACCGTGCCGACGGACGGCCTGATCGTACTCGGCGACGGCGTCGCGATTGCACCGGCGGCAGAGGTAGCGCGGTTTGGTGTCGGACCGGGTGAGGGACTGCGCGCGCTCGACGCCGTTGCGGATGGCGATGGCATCGCGTTTCGTCCGTCGCGTGGGCCCGAGCGGGTGCGACTCGCCGTGCCTGGCGTCCACAATGCTGGCAATGCCTGTGCCGCTGCGCTGGTGCTGGAACGACTCGGTGTGTCGCTCGAGGAGGCCTTTGCAGCGCTTGAACGTTTTGAGGGCGCCGGACGACGCTTCGAGATCGTCGGTCGCGCCTTTGGCTACACCGTCGTCGACGATTACGCCCATCATCCGACCGAGCTTGCAGCCGCCATCGCGGCAGCGCGCGGGCGAGAGCCAAAGCGCCTGATCGTGCTCTTTCAGCCGCACATGCCGTGGCGGACGATCGCCTTTGGTGAGCAATTTGCCGAGGCACTGAAGGCAGCAGATCGGGTGATTGTGGTCGAGACGTACGTGGCGCGTGGGGCACCCGATCCTGAAGCGAGCGCACGTCGTATCGCCCAACTCGTTGGATCGAAGGCCGTCTTCATTGCCACCGGCGGTGCCGCCGCGCGGGAAATTCAAGGAATTGCCCGCAGCGGTGATCTGATTCTTTGCTGCGGTGCTGGGCCTGTTGATCGCATCGCGCGGGCGGTGCTCAATTGAGCACGTTGCCTGCAGGAGTGATGGCGGATGTGCCGCTCAGTCGCTATACGACGATCGGTACGGGCGGTCTGGCGCAGTACCTGGCAGAGCCGACCGAAGAATCGGCCCTGTTGGCGATGCTGAGCTGGGCAGAGGAGCGGGACCTCACAATTGCAGTGATCGGTCTCGGTTCGAACCTGCTGCCTGCGGATGCGGGGTTTGCTGGACTCGTGCTGCGTCTCGACGGAGCGCTCGCTGCGATCGACGTGACCGACGCCGGCGCCACCGTGGGTGGCGGTGCCGCGCTTGCTGCAGTCGTGCGCAAGGTTGGCGACGCTGGTCTGGCGGGCTTCGAGTTCGCCTGCGCCATTCCCGGCACCATTGGGGGCGCAGTCAGAATGAACGCTGGGGCCTACGGACGCGAACTCAAGGACGCCTTGGTGAGCGTGACGATCTGCAGCGCCGCCGGCAGCCGTCGAGCACGTGTGGACGAGCTCGAGCTGACCTATCGCCACTCGAACCTCCGCCCGGGAGAGATCGTCACACAGGCAGAGTTGTCCCTCGCACCCGGCGACCCCGCGGCGATCAAAGCACTCGTGCGGGACTACCAAGATCGTCGTTCGGCCGCCCAACCGCGCAAGGCGCGCACGTTCGGCAGCGTCTTCAAAAACCCGCCAGGCGAGCAGACGAGCGGCCAGATCTTGGAGGCGTGTGGGCTCAAGGGCTACACGGTCGGCGGCGCACGGATCTCCGAGAAGCATGCGAACTTCATCGAGAACTTTGCCGACGCGACGTCCGCCGATGTGGTGGCGCTGATGATCGAGGCCCGTCGGCGGGCGCGCGAGCAGTACGGCGTCGAGCTCGAACACGAAGTGCAGACGCTCGGCGAGATCGTAATCCCGCCCGCGTAAGCCCTCTCACCCGATGGTGGGGCAGGTCGCTTGAGGAGATTAGGTTGTGAGTTTGTCTCTCCATGGCAGCCACGTCGACCCCCGATCTAAGGCCGCACCTCTCGGCCAGCGCCATTCGTGATGTCTGCTCGCGGCCGGCTGTCCTGCTGGCGCTTGCAAAGGCGATCCCAGCTGCTGCCGCTCAGAGTCTGCAACAGCGCCAACAGGCTGTCGCCGACGGAGTGGCACGGGCACTCCAGCTAGCGCTCGCCCTCGATCGGGCGGAAGACGTCGCGCGCACGAACCACGTATTGCTCGAGGAGGCCGCGGCGCGACTGTGGGAGCCGATTGGTGTGGAGTCCACGCGGGTGCTGCAACGAACCGGTCCCAACGGGCTTTTTGCCTACCTCGTCGTCGATGGTGCGGTGCGTCGTGAGGCGTGGCGCGCAGACACGCAACGGCGTCGCGAGGAGCACGTCGATGAACTCCCAATCGATGCGACCAAAGAGTTCGATCGCGATCCTGTCGATCTGACGCGCTTTCGAATCGAAGTCGAGCGCACCGCTGCCTGGACCGCTGAGCGGATGGGAATTCCGAACGACATCGCGCTTGCACTCGTCAGCAGCGAGCTCTCGTACGTCGAGGCGGGACGTCGCACAGGGCGCTCCTCGAACAGTCTCTGGATGGCGATCTCCCGGCTGCGTCCCGAATGGCAGGGCGTGGCGGCGCGGGGTAGAGCGGCAGGCTTGGGTGGTGGCGTGCTCGTGCGCGTCACCGATCACGTCGACAGCGCCGTGCGGCGTGCCGTGCGTTGGCGATTGATCGGAGGCGTCGCTGCGGCGCTGCTCTTGGCTGGCACGCTCGGCGCTTTGACTGCAGCGAGCCTACTTGGCGGGCAGGCACCGCCACCACGGGCGTTCAGTGAGCCACCACCTGAATTTTCGGCGAGTCCCGGTGAGGGACCGTATGGTCCCGCTGGTCGCCTGCTCGCACTCGAGGCGGCTCGCCTGTTGCTGGCGAACACGAAGCCCACAGTGACGGCGACATCCAACGCTACCCGTCCGGAAGCGGCGAACCAAGCTCGCGCGAACAGCGAGACTGCCACGCCCGCGTCGCCAAGCACTCCAAGTCATCAAACTCCGACAACGACACTGTCGTGCGGACTCGGCTCGGCCGCGCTGGCCTGTCGATGAGATCGCTCCTCCTCACGCTGTTCTTCGTGTTTGCTCTGACGGCGACGTGTCAGGCTGCTCCGGTCATCACCAGCCCGCCAATGATCAGCGGCGAGGCACTGGTTGGACAGCGCCTAGAGGCTGCAGACACACAGGTCGAAGAGGCGATGGACATCGATCTAACGCTCACCTGGGAGCGTTCAGTGGACGCTGGCAGCTTTGTGGAGATTGCTGGCGCGCACGACACGGCCTACCTCGTGGACGCGGCAGATGCCGTCGGAGCACGGTTACGCGTGCACGTGGTTTTGGAGACTGCCGAGGAGCAGAGATGAGTCCTGGTCGACAGCAACTTCGCCCGTGGCGCGCGCCTCGGACGCTCGACCAGCCTGGCGTTCGGCTCCGCCTTGGACCGGCTCGCAACGCGCCGGTGGCACTCGCTCAGTGGGTCGTTACTGCTGGGACCGACGTTGCGGTGTCGGGACAGTTGCCAGCAGATCAGCTCGAGGCAACGGCGACGATCGTGCTTGAGCCGACCGTGGCTGGGTATCAGCCAGTCCGGGCCCCGGTGGCTGGCGACGAGTCTGGGCGGCTCAGCGGTAGCATTGTGCCACTCGTCAATGCAGTCGTCTGGCTCGAGCTTGACAGTGGCCTGGCTGCGCCTCAACGCAGCCGGCTGGGCGTGGTCGGCGTGCGCCCACAGATTCGACTCCGCCTCGCGGCGAGTCGCGATGGCGTCGATGGTCAAGGTCGAACGCTGATCCGTGACCTCGCTTTATTGCCTGGGAGCGTCGTTGCGCCGGGAGTGAAGGGGCTCCGCCTCAGCTGGGAGGGAATCCTGCCGGGCGAACGCCGGGGCACTGCGGTCTGTCGCCGGAGTGAGCGGGTGCTGTCCACGAACGCGGGGGCCCTTCGCGGCAGCTGTGTGACGCGCAGAGCGTGGAGCCGCGCGCGTTGGCGCCTCGTCTACGACCCCGGCACGAACGACCCGGGCAGTTCGCCGTACCTCTCGGCCACCAGCGTTTGGGTTCGACCGCAGCTTCGTACGCTGCCGCTTTCGAAGGTGCCGAACCTCCCGCGCGCCTACGCTACCCTTCGTCCGTGGAACTGACTATCGTCCAAGAACTGATTGAGACACACCTGCCGGGAAGTCGTGCCACCGTGGACGACTTCATGGGCGCGGGTGGGGACCATCTCGCCGTACGCGTCGAGGCCGAGCAGTTCACCGGCAAAAGCCTGATCGAGCAGCACAAGATGATCTACGCAGCCGTCCAAGAGCACCTCGATTCGGGCGCGATCCACGCGCTTTCCATTACCACCGTCCCTATTGCACCGGGAGCATCAACATGAGCGTCATGAGCGACGAGGACATCCTCAACGAGATCACCGCGATCATCACGGGCAACCGGGTCGCACTGTTTATGAAGGGCACGCCAGAAGAGCCGCGCTGCGGTTTCTCGGCGCGTGTGTCCGAGCGGATTCTTGAGAGTGGCGCGGAATTCATCGCGATCGACATCCTGCCGGATCCGCGCATCCGTCAGCAGCTCTCGGCCTACTCGGGTTGGCCCACCACACCACAGCTGTTTGTGGATGGCGAGCTGATTGGTGGCTGCGACATCGTTGAGGAACTGCACACGCAGGGCGAGCTCGCCAAGATCCTCACTCCCGACGCCGTCTAAACGCCTTCTTAACACTGCACGCAGTGCCTTTACAAAGGTTCGCTTAGGCGCCACTCGGGCTCAACAGAAACGCAACATCAGCCGCCCATGATGAATTTGGGCTCCGGCTTACCGTCGGATCCCAGATCACCATTTGGAGGTTGATCATGAATCCGCAGTTGCTTTCCACGATCAAAGAGACGCCGTTCTTCGACGAGCTCGAAGGCGATCGCCTCACCCGCGCCGTCAGCGCCTTTCATCCCGTTCGCTTCGAACGCGGGGAAATCGTCTCAGGCGTAGCCGACGTCGACGCCCGCACCTACGTGATTGTCGATGGCGTGGCGCGTGCCGTTCGTGTCAACGAAGACGGTCGCTGCATGACGAGTGGCTTGCTCGAGGCCGGCATGGTCTTCGGCCGGCTTCCCTTCGTCGACGACATGCGCACCGAGCAGGTTGAGGCGCTGGTGGACTGCGACGTTCTCGTCGCTTCCACGAATGATCTGCAGACCCTCGCAGCAGTCGACCCGATCGTGGCTCGCAACCTTGCACGCTCCAACGCACTCCGTCTCCGAGCCTCCGAGGCACGCCTCGCCGGACTTGCCTTCCAGCCGGTCCCGGCTCGGCTTGCAACCGTGCTGACCGAGCTGGCCGACCACTTCGGCAAGGTTACGCCCGAGGGAGTGCGCATCGATGTTCGTCTGACGCACGGCTCGCTCGCCGAGATGACAGGCACGACACGTGAGACCCTGACGAAGGTCTCGGGTTGGCTGCGTTCCGAAGCGATCGCCTCGATCGAGCGTCGCATGATCTGGGTCCAGGACTGGGACGCCCTGCTGGCCGTCGAAGAGGGCACGCGCACGATGCCGGGACGGTCCAGCAAAATGGTCGTGGAGCTGTAGCGCTCGCTGCTACCGTCTGCCTCGTGAATAGCCTTACTGCAGTTGGATCGATCGCCTACGACAGCCTCGAGACGCCTTTTGGTCGACGCGACCGGGCGCTCGGCGGCTCTGCCGTCCACTTCGCACTTGCTGCGAATCTGTTTACGGACGTCGGGGTCGTGGGTGTCGTCGGCGACGACTTCGATGGTGAGTCCGTGCTGACTGAGCGGGGGATCGATACCGCGGGTATCCAACAGATTGCCGGCGGTACGACGTTTGCCTGGGACGGCCGCTACGGATTCGATCTCAACGTCGCCGAGACGCTCGATACGCGGCTTGGTGTCTTCGCAGATTTCGACCCTCAATTGTCCGAGGCCGAGGCTGCATCGCCGGTCTTGTTTCTCGGCAATATCCAGCCAGACCTGCAGCGGTCCGTCCGTCGTCAGTCCAAGGCTGGCTTGGTTGCCCTTGATTCGATGAATCTCTGGATCGAGATCGCTAAGGATTCGCTGCTCGCAGCAATCAGCGAGGTCGACTGCGTGATCCTCAACGATGGTGAGGCACGCCAGCTGACGGGTGAGGCCACGCTCGTCAAGGCGGCGCGTGCGATTTCCCAGCATGGTCCACGGATTGTGGTGATCAAGCGTGGCGAGTATGGTGCCGCGCTCTTTACCAACGAGGGCTTTTTTGGAGTTCCCGGCTATCCGCTTGAAGAGGTCTTCGATCCGACCGGCGCCGGCGACTCGTTCGCAGGCGGCTTCGTGGGCTACCTGGCAGCCACGGGCCAGACGGAACCCGATCGCGAGCATCTTCGTCGCGCTGTTGCCTATGGGTCGGTCGTCGCATCCTTTAACGTCGAAGAGTTCGGCACCGAGCGTGTGCAGCGTCTGACGCGCGACGAGGTTGACCTTCGCGTCGCCCAGTTCCACGCGATGACGTCATTTACCCTGATCTGACGAGGCGTGAGCAACCTGCTTGGTAGCCTCTGCCTGTGAAGGTCCATCTCCCCGACGGCACGGAACTCGAACTCGAGGACGGCGCGACTGGTCTGGACTGTGCCCGCGCGATCGGCGATCGCCTCGCGAAGGTAACGGCTGCGATCGAGGTCGACGGCAAGGTCCAGGATTTGCGCTTGCCATTGACGGACGGTGTCACCGTCAAGATCTTGCGCGTTGGTGACGAAGAGGCACTGCCGATCTTGCGGCACTCCACAGCCCACGTCTTGGCCGAGGCTGCTCGCCACGTCTTTCCGGGCGTCAAGATCTCGATTGGTCCGCCGATCGATAACGGCTTCTATTACGACTTCGATTTTCCTGAACAGATTGGCGAGGCCGACCTCGCACTGCTCGAGAATGAGATGCGGCGCATCCTCAAGCAGAAGCACGCGTTCGAACGCGCGACGATCGACCGCGACACGGTGCGTCAGCGTTTCGTCGATGAGGACGAGCAGTACAAGGTCGAGCTGATCGACGACCTTCCTATCGACGAGCCACTGACGACGTACACGCAAGACGACTTGCTCCGACCTTTGCCGCGGTCCCCACCTGCAAGACACGGGCCCGATCAAGGCCTTCAAGTTGACGCATCTCGCAGGTGCCTATTGGCGTGGCGACTCGACCCGCCCGATGCTGACGCGCGTCTACGGCACAGCGTTCTTCACGCAGGAAGACCTCGAACTGCACCTCCACAACATCGAGGAGGCCCAGAAGCGCGATCATCGCCGCCTCGGCCGCGAGCTCGATCTCTTCTCGTTTAACGACGCCTCACCGGGCGGGCCGTTCTGGCACCCGAAAGGCATGGTCGTCTGGAACACGCTGGTGGACATGTGGCGCGGCGAGAACAATGCGCGCGGCTACCAAGAGGTCAAGACGCCAATTCTCTATGCGTCAGACCTCTGGAAGACCTCTGGGCATTGGGAGAAGTTCCGCGAGAACATGTACCTGCTCGAGATCGAAGAGCGCGCCTTCGGCATGAAGCCGATGAACTGCCCGGCACACTGCCTGATCTTTAAGAGCCAGCGGCGCTCCTATCGCGAGTTGCCATTGCGGATGAACGAGGTTGGTCTCGTCCATCGGCACGAGCCGTCCGGCACGCTGCACGGCCTGATGCGCGTCCGTCACATCACCCAGGACGATGCCCACCTGTTCGTGACCACCGATCAGATCGAGGAAGAAGTCCAGAACGTGCTCGGCTTCGCACTCGACCTCTACGAGCTGTTCGCGATGAACTTCAAGATCGAGTTGTCGACGCGACCCGAGGTGCGGGTGGGGGACGATGCGATCTGGGACAAGGCGGAGGAGTCGCTGCATCGCGTCTTGCAGGCGCGCGGTATCGACTATCGCGTCAACGAGGGCGACGGTGCCTTCTACGGACCGAAGATCGACATTCACCTGACCGACTCGCTGGGCCGCTCCTGGCAGTGCGGCACGGTGCAGCTCGACTTCAACCTGCCCGAGCGCTTCGACCTGACCTACACAGGTGCCGACGACCACGACCATCGTCCAGTGATGATCCATCGCGCACTGCTCGGCAGCTTCGAACGCTTTATCGGCATCTTGATTGAGCACTACGCCGGAGCCTTCCCACTCTGGCTTGCGCCCGTCCAGGCGGTGATTCTGCCGATCTCTGACCGCCACCTGGTGGCAGCCGAACTGGCGCGCGACGCCTTGCAGGCCGCCGGCATTCGCACGCAGGTCGATGGGCGCAGCGAATCGATCGGCAAGCGCATCGCCGAGGCCGAGACGCAGAAAGTTCCCGCAATGCTCGTGATCGGTGATCGCGAGGCGGAGATAGGAGCGGTGGCGGTTCGTCGCCACGGCCGCATCGACCTTGGCACGTTGCCGCTCGATGGTGTGATCGACGCACTCGTAATCGAGCGCGACAGTCGTGCGATCTATGGCGCCTGATCTGCGTTGCGTGGTAGCCAAAGGGCGGACGCGTGCTACCATCGCCCGCGTTGGGCAGTCGTGAATGGCCGCCCCTCTATGACCATCGAACGGAGCACATCACCCTTGCACACGGAGCAGCAGTCTTGAGACCACGTCGCGGATTCGACCGTCCCCCGGAAGAGCCGCGGACGCGTATCAACGAGGCGATCCGTGTCCCGCAGGTGCGCCTGATCGGCGCAGATGGTGAGCAGATTGGTTTGAAGGACCGAGACGACGCGTTGGAATACGCGTGGGATCTCAACCTCGACCTCGTAGAAGTCGCCGCTGACGCGCGCCCGCCCGTCTGCCGCGTGATGGATTACTCGAAGTACAAGTACGAACAGGAACTGAAAGCGAAACTGGCGCGCAAGCACCAGAACGTGATCGTGATCAAGGAGATCAAGCTGCGCCCGAAGGTTGGCGCGCACGATTACGAGACCAAGAAGGGTCATGTTGTGCGGTTCTTGAAGAACCACGACAAGGTCAAAGTCACGATTATGTTCCGTGGTCGCGAGATGACGCACCCCGAACGAGGCCGCGATTTGCTGCTGCGTTTGGCCGAAGATCTGAAGGAAATTGCGCTTGTCGAGTCGGAACCGCTACAAGATGGACGAAATATGGTCATGATGTTGGCTCCATCGAAGCTACTCTTCAAAGAAGAGAACGCTGAGACGGCCGACAGCGGTGCCGCGAAGGCACCGGTGGAGGAGATCGACGTCGACGCAGCCTTGGTTGCAGCGGCGCTGGAGGCAGCGGCTGCGGCCGCCGAATCCGGACAAGAGGCGGCTCCGGCCGCTGCGGCAACGGCGACTCCGGTCGTCGAGCAAGAAGCAGCCCCGGCTGTTGAAGAACCAGCAGCTCCGGTTGCTGAGGTCAAAGCAGCCCCGGCTGTGAAGGCGAAGGCGGCTCCGGCTGCTAAGCCGAAGGCGGCTCCGGCCGCAAAAGCTAAGGCCGCTCCGGCAGCCAAGGCAAAAGCAGCTCCGGCTGTGAAGGCCAAGGCGGCTCCGGCTGCTGAGGCAAAAGCAGCTCCGGCTGCTAAGACCAAGGCAGCCACGGCTGCCAAGGCAACAACGGCTCCGGCCGCGAAGCCCACTAGGGCGCCGAAGAAGTCGTAGGAAACGAAGGACCACCATGCCGAAGATGAAAACCAATTCGAGCGCGAAGAAGCGAATGAAGGTGTCCTCCAAGGGCAAAATCATGCGCCGCCAGGCGATGGAGGCTCACTTGCGAGGCAAGATGAGCGCCAAGCGCCGCCGCAAGCTCAGCCAGGACCAGCCAATGGCGAAGTCCGACTACAAAGAGGCGCTTCGCCTCCTCGGAAAGCGATAAGGTTCCGGCATGACCCGCGTCAAGCGATCCGTAAGCGCCAATAAAAAGCGCCGCAAAGTACTTGCAGAGGCCTCCGGTTATTGGGGTCTTAAGTCGAAGCTCTATCGCCGAGCGAAGGAGCAAGTTCAGCGTTCCGGCAACTATGCGTACCGCGATCGTCGCGTGCGCAAGCGCGATTTTCGTTCGCTCTGGATCGTCCGCATCAATGCGGGCGCCCGGCAGCACGATCTTTCGTACTCGCAGTTTATGCACGGCCTCAAGCTGGCCGGCGTAACCGCAGACCGCAAGATCCTTGCCGACCTCGCGATGAACGAGCCCGACGCATTCGGCAGCCTTGCCGAGCGCGCTAAGTCCGCACTCGTCGCGTAGAGCACACGTTCGTGGAGCCGATCCGCACAACGCGGAACCCTCGCTTGCAACGCGTTCGCGCGCTGCAACGAACAACGGAGCGGCGCGATAACGGCGTCTTCGTCGTCGAGGGCGAAGATCTCGTGGATGCGGCGATCCGTGCGGGCGCGCAGTTTGACGATCTGTTGGTCAGCGAAGACTTCGTTCCCCCGCACATCGTCGGCATCGTGCCGCTGGTCGTCCAGACAGAAATTCTCGCGACGCTCTCGTCGGTACGCTCTGGTTCGCGCGTGATTGGCGTGGTGCGTCGAGAGTCGCTGCCAACGCCACCAAAGACACTGACGGGCGTCGCGCTCGCACTCTGTGGTGTTGGCGACCCCGGCAACGTCGGTACGCTGCTGCGGTCGGCCGCAGCCTTCAACACCGAGGTCGTCGTCTTGGGTGCGCCCGCAGCCGACCCGACGAGCCCAAAGGCTGTGCGGGCCGGGATGGGCGCCACCTTCTTTGTTCCAACTCTCACGCTCGATGATCCGGCTCAGGCCTACCCCGAGGCGCGACTCGTCGCACTCGACGGCGCAGGCGAGACGGATATCAACGACGTCGACTTTGCCGGACCCGTGGTGATCGCCCTGGGTGCCGAGCGCGACGGCCTGCCACACTCGATTCGCAAGCGTGCGGATGTGATCTGCCGGATTCCACAGTCCGACAAGGCCGAGTCGCTCAACGTCGCTGCCGCCGGGGCAGTTGTGCTGGCGCTGTCGTATCGGAGCAACGCATGAGCGCCTCGATGACGTTCGGCAGCGACAATCACGCGGGCATGCCTCCTGAGGTGCTCACCGCACTCGCCGAGGCCAACGTGGGCCACGCGTCGGGGTATGGCGATGACCGCTGGACAGAGCAGGCAGAGAACCTGCTTGGTAACGCCTTTGGCGATGCTGCCTTCGCACTGTGTCTGACGGGCACCGGATCGAATGTCGTGGCGCTCTCGCTCGCTCTGCGCGGGTGGGAATCGGTGCTAACGGCGAAGGGTGCGCACATCGACCTCGACGAAGCCGGCGCTCCCGAGCGCATCACCGGCTCCAAGCTCGAGACGATCGCAACGCCCGACGGACGCCTGACGCCCGAACTGCTCGACGCTGCACTTCGAGCGCGCGAGCAGCATCACGTGGTCCAGCGGGTCGTCAGCATCACCCAGTCAACCGAATGCGGCACGGCCTACACGCCAGCCGCCGTTCAGGCGATTGCCGATTGGGCCCATGCCCACGAAATGCTTCTGCACGTCGACGGCGCGCGGCTCTGCAATGCCGCGGCCACCAATCGCTGTGGACTGGGGGAGGTTGCGCCCGGGGCGGACCTCATCTCGTTTGGGTTGACGAAGAATGGCGCGATGGGTGCCGAGATCGTCGTCGCGATCAATCCGTCCCTGCGCGCCCCGATCCAGAACGCCCGCAAGCAGGCCACCCAGCTGCAGTCGAAGATGCGCTTTGTTGCGGCGCAGGTGACGGCGCTGTTGACGGACGATCGCTGGCTCCATCACGCCACGCACGCCAACGCGATGGCCCTACGACTTGCCGACGGGATTCGCAACGCAGCCGGCGTCTCGATCATTCACCCGGTCGAAGCCAATGCCGTCTTTGCCGTCTTGCCAGCCGCTCGCATCAGTGCGCTGGCGGAGAAGCATCACTTCTACATTTGGGATGCGCCGACCAATCTTGCGCGACTGATGACCGCTTGGGACACGTCTCCGGCCGAGGTCGACGAGCTCGTTGCGGATATCGTCGCGGGCTAGCCCGCGAACTAGTCGGCTCGCTGCGCGACAACTACGAGGTCGCCCGCGCCGTCGCCACGCACCTTGGCGCCGTCGAAGTCGCCCCAGGCAGTGACTACCTCAAAGCCCGCCTGCTCGACGAGCTCGAGCCAGCGTGGGGCAGGCAAGGGGTGCAGCACGAGCGTCGTGGTGCGTCCGCGCATCTCGACCTCAATCAACGTCGTGCCATCTTGACGGTGCCAGTCGGCGCGTTCCTTGGCGCCCGAGTCGCGGTGATACCAGACACCTTGCGTCGTTTGAACATCGGCCGGAGTGGGACTAAAGACGTCGAAGGCGAGATACCCATTCGGGGTCAGGAGAGCGTGCGCCGCTCGGAGGGCTGCGAGTCGCCCCTCGTCATCGGCAAGGTGCAACAGGCTCCGGAAGGGAATCAACACGCGGTCGTACTGGCCCGCGAGGTTCGGCGCCACGAGCTCGCCGATCCGGGTGTCGATCAGAGCATCCGTCGCAGATTCGAGTGCCTTCGAACGCAGCAACTCGAGCATCGCTTCGGAGCGGTCCAAGGCGATCACGCTGTAGCCCGACTGGGCTAAAGGGATTGCGATGCGACCGGTACCGGCGGCGAGTTCGACGACGGCTGTCTCGGTTCCGAGCGCCATGCCAACGTAGAACCCGATGTCCTCTTGTACCTCGAGGCACCAGGCGTCGTAGACCTCGGCGATCGCCTCGTACTGGTCGCCGTTGTCGCTCACGCGTCGGTGCGCAACCAGCGCGGCGGTAGACCTTCGCGCTGGGCGAGCACGTCAAGAGCCCTCAGTGGATCGACGCCATCGCGAGCCAGCAGAGCGAGCAGGTGAAAGATCACATCTGCTGCCTCCTCGACTTGATGGTCGGAACCTGGGGCAGCGTCGAGAACCTCCGCAGACTCCTCGGCCACTTTACTGGCAGCCAACGAGCGGTCGGCGCAGAGCAGGCGGGCAACGTAGGACGTCTCGGGATCTGCGCCGCGGCGCGACTCGATTGTGCCGGCGAGGCGCGTGAGTAGGGGCCCAGCATCGTCTCCCCAACAGGTGCGTGCACCGGTGTGGCAGGAGGGGCCGGCAGGGGAGACCAGCACGAGGAGCGCATCCTGATCGCAGTCGAGGCGAACGTCGTGGACCGCGAGCACGTTGCCACTCGTCGCGCCCTTCTCCCACAGTTCCATCCGCGAGCGAGACCAGAACCAGGCGCGCCGCGTCGTGAGTGTGCGTTCGAGTGCGTTGGCATTCATCCAGGCAAGCATCAGCACCGAGCCGTCGACCGTGTCCTGACAGATCGCAGGGATCAGACCATCGTCATCGAAGCGGGGCGTCCCGCTGAGCGTTAGCGCATCGGTAGGTTGTGTTTCCGACATGTCTGCTTCACCTCCTCGACCGTGTGCAGTCCATCGTGGAAGATACTCGCGGCGAGTGCGGCGGATACTCCCAACGAGAGCACGTGCGCAATGTCCTCAGGACTACTCGCGCCACCGGAGGCGATAATCGGCACATCGACGGCGGCGAGCAGGCGCTCGTAAAGATCGAGGGCATAGCCACGCTGCGTACCATCGGAGTCCATGCTCGTGACGAGCAGCTCGCCGGCGCCACGCTCGACGGCCTCCTGCGCCCACTCGACGGCATCGCGGCCGGTGGTGCGGCGTCCCCCGGAGGCAACGGCCTCCCAGCCGGACGCTGTGCGTCGGGCGTCGATTGCGACCACGATGCATTGCGAGCCGTGGCGCTCGGCACACTCTGTGATCAGAGCTGGGCGATCGAGCGCGGCACTATTGATTGACACCTTGTCGGCGCCCGCGCCGAGCAGATCGCGCACATGGGGTTCGTCGGAGACACCGCCACCGACTGTCAGGGGTACATCGATGCGGGTGCCAGCATCGGCGACCTGCGTCAACAACCCATCCCACGCCTCGTCGCCGGCAGTGATGTTGAGCCAGCACAGCTCGTCGGCTCCCTGCGCGGCGTAGCGCAAGGCTGCGTCGACGGGCTCGCCACAGTCGCGGAGGTTGACGAACTCGACGCCCTTGACGACACGCCCGCCCGAGACATCAAGGCACGGGATGATGCGGCGGCGCAGCATCAGACGTTCCCGTCCCAGGCGAGGAACCGCTGCAAGAACTCCCGACCACCAGCGGACGAGCGCTCGGGATGAAACTGCACGCCCGCCACGGAACCGCCTCCGACAACCGACGCGATCGTTGCCGCATCGATGTGCGTCACGGCAAGGGCGGAGGGGACGTCGGCGGCGACGGCATAGGAGTGCGCGAAGTACGCGACCGTGGGTAGGTCAACAGTCAAAGGGTGCTCAGCGAGCGGCTCAACATCGTTCCAGCCGAGGTGGGGCAGGCGCTCTGCACCGTCGATTCGGTGGACCGATCCGGGCAGCAGGCCAAGGCAGACGCAGTCGTCTTCCTCGGAGCGCTCGAACAACACCTGCAGGCCCACGCACACACCGAGCAGCGGGACGCGTTGAGCGGCGGCCTCACGCAGAGCCTCAGCCAGACCGGTTGCCTCGAGGGCGCGCATCGTCGTGCCCGCAGCACCCTGACCGGCCAGCATGAGGCGGTCAGAAGCGGCCACCACGGTTGGATCGGACGAGACCGTCACCTCCGCGCCACAGCGCTCGAGGGCGGCACAGAGCGAGCGGACGTTACCGCCGCCATAGTCGACGACTGTGACCATGGTCACGTCAGAGCGAACCCTTGGTCGAGGCGACCTGCGCACCCCGGCGCGGATCGATCGACCAGGCCTCACGCAATGCGCGCGCCAGTGCCTTGAAGGCCGCTTCGGCAATGTGATGATCGTCCTCGCCGCTGGACTCGACGTGAATCGTTGCGCGCGCATTGATTGCGATGCAGTCGATCAGGTGAGGGATCAGCGACGTTGGGAGCTCGCCAATCATGGTGTCGGTAAAGGCGATGCGCACGGTGCTCGAGCCGCGACCAGAGAAGTCGACCGTGGCTCGGCCAAGCGCCTCGTCGAGTGGAGCCGAGGCATCGCCAAAGCGCGTAAGCCCGGCACGATTTCCAAGCGCAGCGTCGATCGCCTGGCCCAGCACGATGCCGCAGTCCTCGACGGTGTGGTGCGGATCGATGTGGGTGTCGCCCGTGCAGGAAAGATCGAGGTCCATCAGGGAGTGGTGCCCCAGCGCGGTCAGCATGTGATCGAGAAAACCAACGCCCGTCGCGACCGTGGCAACGCCGCTGCCATCCAGCGTGGTGCGCAGGCGAATGTCGGTCTCTTTGGTGCGCCGCTCAATCAGTGCACCACGCCCGAACGTGCTGGCTCCAACGGTCGGATCGCATTGGGCTGGGGCGGGGATTCCAAGCAGGTCGGCGAGCGCAGACAGCAACTTGTCGTTGTCGCCTGGCACCGCGACACAGGCGCGGAAGGCGTCGGCGAGCAGTGGCTCGTGTCCGAACGTGCGGACGATTAGGCCGCGAGCCGCAAGCTTCTCGAACAGCTCGGCTCCCGACCACGGCGTGCGCGCACAGACAAAGTTCGCTGCGGTGCCAATCAGCTCGAGTCCAAGCTCTTGGAAGCCGGCTGCCAGTCGCTCGCACTCCGCTCGATAGTTGGCAGCATCGGCTCGCATCGTGTCTGCGTGCGCACACGCCAGTTCGGCACCGAGCGCCGAACCGGTGGACAGCGACCCTGGCGGACGGAGAGCATCCAGCGCACCTGCGATCAACGGGTTGGCAACGGCATAGCCGGCGCGCAGCGCTCCCATGCCCCAGCCCTTGGAGAAGGTGCGAACGAAGACCAGGTTGGGGCACTCCGTTAGCAGCGGAAGGTGATCGGCCGCGCCGCCGAACTCGAGGTAGGCCTGATCGACGCAGACGAGGCCAGGACAGTTGGTGGCAATCTCGCGAATCGTGTCGGCAGGGATCTCCTCGCCGGTCGGATTGTTCGGCGAGCACAGCCAGACGAGCCGCGCTCCCTCCGCCTTCTCGGCGATCGTCGCAAGATCAAGCCGCAACGTCGGGCCGGGCAATGGATCGACGAGGTCGAGCTCGGCACCGGCCATCCGCACGCTTGCGGCATGCAGTTGGTACGTTGGTCGACCAACCACGGCGCGATCGCCGCGCCCGAGCGCCAACCAGGCGGTCAGTAGGATTGCTTCATCGCCGCCCGCTGTCGGTACGACACACGCTGGATCGACGCCGAGATACCCGGCAATCGCGCGCTTCAGAGGCGCGTAATCGGCCTCTGGGTAGGAGCTGACCGATTGGGCCGCGATCGTGCGAGCAATGCCAGGCCACCACGACGGATTGAGGGGCAGCGTATTGAGGTCGAAGCGTGCGACGACCTCGTCGGGGATGCCCTCTTGCCAGCGGTACGGAGACGGCTGCGCCAACTCGGGGCGAATCCAAGGAATCTCGGGATTGTTCAGGGAATCGGTCATGGAATCAGGTGCTCAATCGGTAGCACGAGGAGGCCAGACGCTCCGGCCTCCTTGAGAGGATGAAGAAGGCGTGGAAGATCTGCAGCATCCACCACAGCATGGACTGCGTGCATGTCGGAGCGGGCGAGCGGCAGAATTGTGGGGGCATCGAGACCAGGCAAGAGCGCGATAATCGCCTCCAGCGCGACGTCGGGTGCATTAAGCATCAGGTAGCGCTTCGGTCGTGCTGCGAGGACAGACTCGACAGCGGTCTGGAGTACTGCGATACGCGGGTCGGGCGTGGCTTGGACACGAGCAAGCAGGACCGCCTGAGAGCGCAGCACCTCGCCGATTGCCCGTAGTGAGTTCTGGCGCAGGGTCTCGCCCGTGGAGACGAGGTCGCAGATGGCGTCGGCAGCGCCGATCGTCGGCGCCAATTCAATCGAGCCCGACAGGGTGACGATGGACGCCGCAATGCCATTGGTGTCGAGGTAGTCCGCCAAGACGTTGGGGTGAGACGTTGCGATGCGGGCACCAGCCAGCTGTTCTTTGGTCGTGATCGACGACGCGTTGGGCACAGCCAGCACGAGGCGGCAGGCACCAAAGCCGAGTTCGGTCAACAATTCGATTCCTGCCGAGCCGTGCTCGAGCAGTTGGTTTCCCCCCGCCACACCGATGTCGGCAGCCCCATCGCGAATCAGCGTGGGGATGTCGTCGGTGCGAGCGAGCAGAATCTCCATATTCTGCTCCTCGACGGGAACGAGCAAACGTCGGTCATCGCCCGGTACGGCGATCCCAGCATCGCGCAAGAGCTGGGTCGTGGCAGCAGCGAGGCGTCCCTTCGAGGGAACTGCAATGCGTAGCGGCGCCGTCATGCCGTGCCTGCGCGATCGAGCACGGCTCGGTAGCCGCCTTCGCCGTGGCGGAGCCACTGAGCGACTCGGGTGACGGTGGCGGTCGAGGCACCCAACTCACGCGCAATCTCTGCATACGAATGACCGGCGTCGACCAGTCGGGCAACCTCGAGGCGCTGAGCCAGCGTCGCGAGCTCGTTAAACGAGCAGACGTCGCGGAGGAACGCGAGCATTTGCTCCTGGTTGTCGATCTGCGTCAGTGCGGTTGCGAGCTGCTCGACGGCGGGTGTACGCCATGTGGTGCTGTCTGTCTGTTTCATCGTGTTAGCATGTTAACACAGTGAACACTTTTCGCAACTCCTTCCAACTCTATCCAGCCATCGATCTGATCGACGGGAAAGCCGTTCGCCTCAAACACGGCGACTTCTCCGCACTGCTGACCAGCGAGAATGACGACGCAGTGAGCCGCGTCCAGGCAATCTGGGCAGCAGGAGCCTCCGCGCTCCACGTCATCGATCTTGATGCGGCCCGCACGGGTTCACCAGCGGAGCCAAACAGCTCGCTGATCGCGCGAGTCGCCTCGGAGCGCCCGGATGGCAGCCTTCTGCAGGTTGGTGGAGGACTGCGAACGCCGGCAGCGATTCGCGACCTCCTCAACAACGGCGTTGATCGCGTGTTGCTGGGAACGCTTGCCTTCCGCAACCCCGAGCAGCTCGCAGAGCTCGTGGCTGAGTATGGCGACCGAATTGCCGTAGCGCTCGACAGTCGGGGAGGTAGCGTCAGGATTAGCGGTTGGCTGGAAGATGCCGGTGTGGCTGTTGCTACCGCAGCGGCGATGCTCGCTGAGCAGGGCGTCAAGACGCTGCTCGTGACCGGCATCGACCGTGATGGTTCGCTGGGTGGTCCGGATCTCGAGTTGCTGCAATCCGTCATCGCGGCCGTAACTGGTGCGAGTGGTGTGATCGCCGCTGGGGGAGTCACGACCGCCTCCGACGTCCAGGCGACACGGGAGCTCGGTTGCGTCGGCGCGGTCGTGGGCCGGGCGTTGCTCGACGACCCGTCGCAGTTGGCCGCATTGCTCACCGCAAGCCGCTAACCCTCAAGCATTATTTAGGGTTATATCTAACCCTAAATCAGACATGTCTGCTGTAGAGGTTGAGACTTTAGGGCTCCTTTCTGCGATTCGTGATAGTTCCGTTACCAGGGATAAACAGGGATTTTTTGGCTTAAACAAGCCAATGGTTTGCGGTGTCTCGATCAATAGTTGAGGGTTTTACAAAAGCGCAACGCCTCAGAGCTTGCGTGTAGAGTGGGGGTACGCATAGAGTCTCGATCCTGACCTGAGAGACCAAGACTCAGAAAGACGGATAGACCTCTAACGGTCGAGTGGAGCCATGACTTATACCCGTATCACCAAAATGTTCGCCCTCATCTTGATCGCTTCGATCGCCTGTGCCGGAGTTGCCGACGCAAAGCACAAGAAGAAGAAGCACAAGAAGAAGCCGGCCGCAGTCGTGACGGCAGTGCAGGCCCCTGTGGTACGCAATTGGGTCAGCAGTTCGATCGTGACCGTGCTTGCCACTGGTGCATTCCCGGGCGTCACGGCTGACACGATTGCGCCGGACGACGCCCTCGACGGCCCGGCACTGAGTGCGTTCGTTGCGGCGGCATTCCCGAAGGGCGCCAAGAAGGTGCGTCAGATCCCCGCTGGTCAGTCCGTCACGATGGGTGACCTCGATGCAGCGTTTGTGTCGGCCGCAGGGCTCGATGCCACGGCGGTGCGTGCTGAGGAACTGATCACCGGTGCCGGCTATGTGGCCCGTCCTGGGGTTGGCTACGAGATCGTTGCTCGACTGCTGCGCTTGCGCACGAACCTGGATCAGGCCGACGACATCAAGGAGCACGCCTGGTACGAACAGGCGTCGCGTGGGGATGCAATCTGGAGCACCGCTCAGGTGCTGAAGTGGGGCGGCTGGGAGAAGCAGGGAGCGATCGACACCGTCGAGCTGCTCGCCACGCTGCCTGCCACAGCCGGTCCTCAGCACGACGCCGTGCAACGTGCCTTTGATTTCATCGGAATGCCCTACATCTGGGGCGGCACGTCCGAGAAGCCGCAGATTCTCTTCGGCTACAACACGGCAGGCGGCTTTGACTGCTCGGGCTTCCTATGGCGTGTGTTGGCCCTCGACCCAACCTCGCCCAAGACCGTGGCCAAGGCGCTCGGCGGCCGCACCACGTTCGAGATGGCGGGCAAGACCCCCGCTGCACAGCGCCTGACGGCCGAGCAGTTGCTGCCAGGTGATGTGATCCTGTTCGGTCGCGGTGGCGTCAATACCCCCTCGGGCAGCATCGGTCACACCGGCATGGCAATCTCGCCGCAACTGTTCATCCAGTCCTCCGGTCAGGGCATCGCCTTGGCTCGCTACGACACTGGCTACTACAAGGACACCTTCGCCTTCGGCAAGCGCGTCCTGGGCTAGCGCCAATGTCCAGAAGGGGTCAGGCACGATCTGGACATTTGAAGACGAGCTCGCTCGTCGATCTAATGTCCAGATCGTGCCTGACCCCTTCTGGACATCGGCCTGCGTGTTTGTCGTTCAACTGTCCAGATCGTGCCTGACCCCTTCTGGACATCGTTGGTGTTACGCGCCGTGACACTTCTTGAACTTGCGGCCTGAGCCGCAGGGGCAGGGGTCGTTACGGCCGACTTTGGCGCCACCAAACTGGGCGCCGAGATTGGGGAGTGCCTCCGTGGGGGTCGTGATGGTGCCGACCTCCGTCGCCGATCGCAGCTGTTCGAGCTCGCGAACGTCGTCGTTATCGAGCGTCAGGACGGTCTCGACGGGATCCGGGTTGGCGACGGCACGCGGCGGATCGCCCGCGACGAGACCAAGGTCTTCCAGTAGTGCAATTGCCTCCTCCGCATCGAGGTCGGATGGCAGCACCGGCACATCGATCCGCGAAGGCGCGACGAGTCGAAATCGCTCCCACTCCATCATTGCGAAGGGGTCTTGCGCATCGGTCAGAGCCGCGAAGGCCTTGCGGCGACGGGTGTCGGAGGCATCGAGCGCCTCGAGGATGCCCGTGAGGGGCGTTGGCAACCAGTGCTTCCAGCCGAGCTCCATCACTGCAGACTAGCGTCGTCGGGTACGCTCCGGATCGGTGCAGGAAAGCGGGATAGGACTCGACGACACGCGATTGGCAGACGAGCGTCGTCGGGTACGCTCCGGATCGGAGCAGGAGGACGTGATGGAACTCGACGATACGCGATTGGCAGAACTCTTCGACGGCGTGCCGACGCTGCGCGGTCCGCGCACGGTGACATTGCTCGCAGGAGGACTGACAAACCACAACTTCCGGGTCGACAGCGGCTCGGCATCGTTCGTCGTTCGACTCTCGGACCCCGACACGGGGCTGCTGGCGATTGATCGTGACAACGAGCACGTCAACTCGGTCGCCGCCGCCGCCGCTGGAGTCGGCGCTGACGTGATCGACTACCAGCCAGAGAACAGCATGCTCGTCTTGGAGTTCCTCGAGAACACCGAGACGATGTCGCGCGAGGCGATGCAGCGAGGAGATCGGCTTGACGACGCAGCCGCTGCGATCCGCCAGCTGCATCGGGGGCCGGCGTTCCGTGACCCGTTCGACATGTTCTCGATCCAGCGCGGGTACCGCGAGGTCTGCCGCGAGCGCGGGTTCGCCCTGCCCGACCGCTACGACGAGTTCGAGCCCAAGGTGCGCCGCCTAGAGCAGGCAATGCGACTCAACCCCGAGGCGCTCGTGCCGTGCAACAACGATCTGCTGGCCGAGAATTTCCTCTGGGACGGCACGCGCTTTCGTCTGATCGACTGGGAGTACTCCGGGATGAACGAGGCGTCGTTCGAGCTCGGCAATGTCTGGAGCGAGTCCGATCTCTCGCTGGCGCAACTCGAACAGCTCGTCGCCGCCTACTGGGGTGAGGCGACGCCAGCCAAGATTGCGCGTGCCCGAATGTGGGGCCTGATGTCGAAGTACGGCTGGACGCTCTGGGGCGTCATTCAGCACAACCTCTCCGACATCGACTTCGACTTTTGGGAGTGGCTGATGGACAAGCACGATCGCGCCACGCTCGAGTTTGACGGTGTCGACTTTGATCGCCTCGTCGCGGACATCGAGAGCGATGTCGCCTAAGCCGCTGCTGCTGGTTCGCTATCGCCTAGCCGGCGGGCTGATGGACGAGGTGCTCGAGCGCTGCGACGTGCGTTTTCTCGATGGCCCTGTCTTGCCGCCGACGTCGGCAGAAGATCTTGCGCGGACGTGGGGGATCTGGACGTTTGGTGAGCAGATCGATGACGACCTGCTCGACCGCATGCCCGCGTTGCGGTGCGTCGTCAACTTTGGTGTCGGCGTCGACGGCATCGACCGAGAGTGCCTCGAGCGTCGGGGCGTGGCCTTTGCTTGGCCTGTCGGCGCCAACGCCGAGGCCGTCGCCGACCACGCGATGGCGCTCCTCCTTGCCGTCACCCATCGCATCGTCGAGAACGACGCGCTCGTGCGGCGGGGCGACTGGGAGACCGACGACTACCTGCCACTGATGGCAGGTGACATCTATGGGAAGCGGCTGGGCGTGATCGGGCTTGGCTCGATCGGGCAGGCCTTCGTACGCCGCGCTCACGGGTTTGCGATGGACGTGCGCTACGCAACACCGCGGCGCCTCGCGCCCGAGCGCGAGGGCGAGCTTGGCATCGAATACAGCGAGCTCGACGGCCTGCTCTCTTGGGCCGATGTGATTAGCCTGCACTGCCCACTGACCGACGAGACGCGTGGGCTGCTGACACGAGAACGGATTGCGCTCCTGCGCCCAGAGGCGGTCGTGATCAACACGGCGCGCGGAGGAGTGCTCGATCAGGAAGCGCTGGTTGAGGCGCTGGCCGAGCGGCGGCTCGGCGGTGCGGGGCTCGACGTCTTCTGCGACGAGCCGCACGTGCCGCCGGCCCTGAGGGCACTGCCGAATGTCGTCCTGACGCCGCACATCGCCGACGCGACCCCGGCGGCCGAGGCTGCGCTGATCGCGCACTGCGCCCGTGTCGTGCTCGACGTGCTCGACGCGACCTAGGTGTTGGTCAGGCTGAACTGACCGGGTCGGACGGGCAGTGTTGGCGGGCTGGTGGTGGCGTCGCCGAACCACGTCACGAAGGCCGCCTGCTGGGTTGCCTGGAGGCTTGCTGGCAGGGTTTCGCGCACTTCAGTGCGCATGCCGATGTCCAACACCTTCTTCATGGCAGCGACGAAATCGCGATGATCGGGTGATTGGTAGATGTTGTCGAGCTCCAGGCGCCCGCCCCGCGTGCGATAGTCGTAGCACTCCCACTGGATCTCCTTGTTGCGATCGAGCTGGTAGCCACCGTCTTTCCAGTAGGCAAAGCGGGCGATCTTGCCGAGCTTGGTGCGCACCATCGAGACATGGTTCGGGGCGTCGTAGGGCACCGCTTCCGACGTACCGCTGATCTGCTCGGGAAGGATCGCCTCCTCATCGGTGGCGTGGGCGATGTAGCGACGACCCGCTGCCTTCGGATTCGTGAGGGTGGCGGCAATGCTCGCGCGGCCGGCGATCTGGGCGTACCGCGAATCGTTCCGCCAGGCCTCGTTGCCGGTTGCGATCGTCATGAAGAGTGCTGCGAGATCGACGCTTGAGAACATCTGATGACGATCCGTCTTCGTATCCTTGATCCACGTTCCCGATGGGTCCTTGACGATCAGGGGGATGTGCAGCCCCTCGTCGTACGCCCCGTAGCCCTTCCCACGCAGGCCGTGGGCGCCCGAGTACTCGCCGTGATCGGAGACGAATACGACCACCGTGTTGTCGGCGTGCGGCGAGGCATCGAGGGCCTTCAGTACCGAGAAGATCTGAATGTCCACCATATTCTGGAGCAAGGCGTACGTGTCGAGCATCTTGACCCAGTTCTTCTTGGTCTTGTCGCTCGTCTTGTCGGGCAGGTGCCCGAACGACTCGTTGCTGATCTCAACGACGCCGTTGTAGAGATCGGGCTTCCGGCGCAGTTTGCGCTGTTGTGCAGTCTCGTAGTTGTTCGGCAGGTCGGCATAGAGCGCGCGCGGAAACTGCTCTCCCTGCACGCGGCGGGTGGCGAGGGGGTAGAACTGGATGTCGTGCGGGTTGATCAGGCTCACGGTCGTGAACCACGGCGTGCCGTTTGCTGGGCGGGCTGCGATCCAGTCGCGGAACTGCTGGCGTGTGACCGGGTCCATAAACTGGCCCTGACCACCGCCGCCATCTGGAGACGGGCACGTGCCCGAGGCGGGATCCGGCACGGTGAAGCCATAGGCCTCGTAGGGGTTGGGCATGCAGCCGTTGACGTTCCCCGCCGTCGTCACGTTCGACGGCGTGACGTGCCACTTGCCGAACCACTGGGTCTCGTAGCCCTGCTGGCGCAGCATCGTGCCGTAGGTTGGGAAGCCCGCGTTGAGATTCGACTCCTCGGTCGTACCAAAAATCGCGATCTGATGGGTGTAGAGACCGGTGATCTGCGAGGCGCGGGCGGGCGTGCAGCAGTTCGACGATGCAAAGTAGTTCGTGAAGCGCGCGCCGTCATCGCCAAGTTTCGTGATCGTCGGAACGACGGCACGCTGCAGCGAGCGCGGCATGTAGACGTAGGGCGTACGCATCTCGTCGACCATAATGAAGAGGATGTTCATGCCCGCCTTCGGCTGCGTCTGGGCCGTCGCGGCCGGCATCGCCCACTTCGGGAGTGCACCGGCAGCTGCAACGGCAAGGCCCGCTGCAGCTGTGGTCTTGAGGAACGTCTTACGGGAGAAATCGAAGGATTCGCTCATGCCGGCTTTCTTGGAATCGGAAACGTAAAAGAAGGGGTATCAGATGTGCGGACGATTGCCGAGCGAGACTCGCGTGCAAGTTCCGACGACGAATCGAAATGGTATCCCAGCCGGCCCCAGCCGGCATTCCTCTTACCGTCGTCAGGCGGCTTGGCAGACAGCGATAACCGGATAGCTGGCCGACTTTTGCAGTCGACAGAGCGTTGAACCCGAAAATCCTTACTTCAGGTTTCAAGGTCACGCTTTAGTGATCAGCGTTGAGTGGCTTGGTCTCGAGTAGCCCGAGTCGGCCCGCCAGCCACCCTGCCGTTGTGGCTTGCAGCAGTAGGGTCACGACGACCGCAAAGGTGACGAGCGCGAGGACGATGTCGGCACCTCCAACCTGCTGACTGACCAATAGGCTGGCAATCGAGATCGGCACGACACCCGTCTCTCGGCACCAAGAGATGAAGGTCTTCTCCTGTCGGGTCCACGCACCCCGGCGGTCGACTGCCAAGCAGGCAAAGACGGTTACCGGCCGCGCGATCAGGACGAAGACCGCCATCACCAACAGGCCCGGCACGAGGTACTCGCGCAGCAGGTCGAGGTTGAGGTTGATGCCGACCACGACAAAGATCGCGAGCATCACGATGTCTGCCGTCTGCGTCGTAAAGATCTCGAGTTCGTGTTCCTGCTTTTGGTCATGATCGACCCGCAGTAGATCCTTGTTGCTGACAATTAGACCGGCGATGAAGGCCGCGAGGTAGGGCGAGCCACCGGCCACCTCGCTGAACGAGTAAGACAGAGCGAGCAAGGCAAGCAGCGTTGCGGCCGGCAGCGCCCGCAGCACACCGAATCGGTTGGTCGATAAGAGGATCGCCATCAGCACGCCGGCAACGACGCCAATCACCGCACCGATACCGATGCTGGCCAGAAAATCCATCGCCGGGGCAACGTCTACGCTGCCTGAACCCGAGATCGTGCTTGCGGTGACGAGGCCGGCCATCGTCAAGGCAAAGACGGCACTCATGGGATCATTGAGTGCGCTCTCGGCGATCACGGTCTGAGCAATCTTTGGCTTCAGTCCGAGCCGATCGAAGAGTGGAATCAGGATTGCCGGATCGGTTGCTGCTAAGACGGCACCCGCGAGCAGTGCGATCTGCCACGAGACGCCGAACAGGGGTATCACGGCAAGAGCGACGATGCCAGCCGTAATCATCACGCCGGGGATGGCGAGCAGTAGCAATCCAACCACGGTCCGCGAGATCACTCGCAGCTTGATACCGAGCGCGCCATGAAACAGGATCAAGGCGACGCCAACTGAGAAGAGGAGGGATGGCCCAGCGCTATCGAGCGGGACATTCACGAGGTCGAGAGCGTACGGTCCACAGACGAGTCCGACCGCGATCAGCACCACCATCACTGGTAGACGGAGAGCCTGCGCAATCGGTACGGCGATCAGGCCGGCGGCGAGCACAATGCCAATTGTGCGGAGCGTTTCTTCGACTTCCACTCGTGTAGTGTAGAGGCTGGAATCCCGCGACAGATGGCGGCGTCGGGGGTCTGTCCGATGGGGGCGCTAAATTTGTCATCCCCCGTGAGACAGCGGGTACTAGATTTCGTAGACGCCACCGCGGGGTGGTTATAGGAGGAACACGATGGACATCGAACGCCGATACACCACCGAAGGAAACGACCCGTACGATGGGATTTCCTTCGTCGAGCGAACGTCTCGCATCGTCAACCCCGATGGTTCCGTCGCGTTCGAGGCGACGATCATGGCACCCGAGGGTTGGAGCCAAGTTGCCGTCGATATTCTCGCGCAGAAGTACTGCCGCAAAGCCGGCGTAGCAGCGCAGCTGAAGCCGGTCCATGAAGACGGCGTGCCCACCTGGTTGCAGCGCCACGAGGCCGACGAAGACGCACTGTCCGCCCTGCCAGAAGATCAGCGTTTTGTCGGCGAGAACGACGCGCGCCAGGTCTTCGGCCGCCTTGCTGGCTGCTGGGCCTACTGGGGCTACACGCACGACTACTTTGACGAAGCCGGCGCGCTCGCATTCCGCGACGAGCTGCAAGCGATGCTCGCCCTGCAGGTCGCCGCGCCGAACTCGCCGCAGTGGTTCAACACCGGCTTGCACTGGGCCTACGGCATTGCTGGACCAGCTCAGGGCCATTGGTACTGCGAGCCCCGCTCAGGCGAGCTGAAGCGCTCGACGAGCGCGTACGAGCGCCCGGCGCCGCACGCCTGCTTCATCCAGTCCGTCGACGACGACCTCGTCAATGAGGGCGGCATCATGGACCTCTGGGTCCGCGAGGCACGCGTCTTCAAGTACGGCTCGGGCACCGGTTCGAACTTCTCGAAGCTGCGTGGCTCGGAGGAGCGTCTCTCCGGTGGCGGTCGCTCGTCGGGCCTGATGAGCTTCCTCAAGATTGGCGATCGCGCCGCTGGTGCGATCAAGTCCGGTGGCACGACGCGCCGCGCCGCGAAGATGGTCACGCTCGATCTCGACCATCCGGACATCGAGCAGTACGTCCGCTGGAAGGTTGTCGAAGAGACCAAGGTCGCCGCACTCGTGGCCGGCTCGAAGATGCTCAACCGTCACCTCAACGCCGTGCTCGCCGCGACGCAAGAGGGCGAAGGCGATGCGCGCTACGTCGCGCGCGACAACCCGGAGCTCGCCAAGGCCGTTCGTGGCGCCCGCACCGCCGGTGTCCCCGACGCCTCGATCCAGCGCACGCTCGATCTCGCGAAGCAAGGCGTCAAGGAACTCCAGATCGACGAGTACGACACCGACTGGCAGGGAGAGGCCTATCTGACGGTCTCCGGCCAGAACTCGAACAACTCCGTCCGCATCACCAATGCCTTCATGGAGGCCGTCGAGGCCGACCGCGATTGGCCGCTCTACGACCGCACCGAGCTCTCTCGCGCCAGCAAGCAGGAGCGCGACCCCGAGCCCAGCAAGGTGCTGCGTGCCCGCGACCTGTGGGATCAGATCTGCGAGGCAGCTTGGCTGTGCGCCGATCCGGGCGTCCAGTTCCACGACGCCACCAACGAGTGGCACACGTGCCCCGTCGATGGTCCGATCGTGGCCTCGAACCCCTGCGCCGAGTACGTCTTCCTTGACGACACGGCCTGCAACCTTGCCTCGATGAACCTGATGACGTTCGATCGTGGCGATCACTTCGATCACGTGCTCTTCCGTCATGCCAGTCGGCTCTGGACGATCGTGCTCGAGATCTCCGTCCTGATGGCACAGTTCCCGAGCCGCGAGATCGCTGAGCGTTCGTACCTCTACCGCACGCTCGGATTGGGCTACGCCAACCTCGGTGCCCTCTCGATGCAGCGTGGCATCGCGTACGACTCGCCTCAGGCTGTGGCCTTCTGTGGTGCGATCAGCGCGATCATGCACTTCACCTCGCTCGCTACCAGCGCCGAGCTGGCTGCCGAGCACGGAGCATTCGACGCCTACGACCGCAACAAGGACGACATGCTGCGCGTCGTGCGCAACCATCGTCGCGCGGCCTACGCAGCGCCGGCCGCAGAGTACGAGGGCCTGACCGTGATGCCCGACGGTATCGACGCCAGCATCTGCGAGCCAGAACTGCTCGAGGTCGCTCGCTACGAGGCCGACCGCGCGCTCGCCCTGGGCGAGATGCACGGCTTCCGTAATGCGCAGGTGACCCTGATCGCCCCGACCGGCACGATCGGTCTCGTGATGGACTGCGACACGACGGGCATTGAGCCCGACTTCGCGCTCGTCAAGTTCAAGAAGTTGGCCGGTGGTGGCTACTTCAAGATCGTCAATGCGTCGGTCCCACCAGCGCTCGTGCATCTTGGCTACTCGCCTGAGCAGGTCGACGAGATCGTGCGCTACTGCGTCGGCTCCGGTTCGTTGGAGGGTGCGCCACACATCAATCCCGAGGCGCTACGCAGCTTCGGCTTCACCGAGGTCATGCTGGCAGCGGTCGAGGCGATCCTGCCAACGGCCTTTGATCCGCGCTTCGCCTTCACGCGCTATTCGGTGGGCGACGACGCGATCGTCAAGGAACTCGGTATCGACCGCGAAGACCTCGACGCCCCTGGCTTCGACCTCCTGACTGCACTTGGCTTTAGTGCCGAGGAGATCGACGAGGCGAACGTCACCATCTGTGGGACGATGACCGTTGAGGGTGCGCCGCACCTCAAGGACGAGCATCTCTCGGTGTTCGATTGCGCCAACAAGTGCGGGCGCCTCGGCACCCGCGCTATCCGCGCACTCGCACACGTCGAGATGATGGCGGCGGCCCAGCCGTTCCTATCGGGCGCAATCTCGAAGACGATCAACCTGCCCGCCTCTGCCTCGATTGCGGATGTTGCTGAGTGCTACCGCGTCTCGTGGAAGAAGATGGTCAAGGCCAACGCGCTCTACCGTGACGGCTCGAAGCTCTCGCAGCCGCTCTCGGGTGCCGCCGCCGACGCACTCGATGTCGGCGACGAGTTCGAGGTCGCGACCGAACTGCCAAATGCTGAGCAGGGTGCTGAGCGCATCGTCCAGATCATGGGCGAGCGTCGTCGCCTGCCGCATCGTCGTGCCGGCTACACGCAGAAGGCCACGCTGGCTGGACACAAGGTCTACCTGCGCACCGGCGAGTACGAGGACGGCACGCTCGGTGAGATCTTCATCGACATGCACAAGGAGGGTGCGGCCTACCGCTCCCTGATGAACAGCTTCGCGATTGCCATCTCGCTGGGACTGCAGCATGGTGTGCCGTTGGAAGAGTTCGTTGATGCCTTCGTCTTTACCCGCTTCGAGCCGAACGGCATGGTTGTCGGCAACGAGCGGATCAAGATGTCGACCAGCGTCATCGACTACATCTTCCGTGAGGTCGCGATCTCGTATCTCGACCGCAACGATCTGTCGCACGTGGACGACCAGGACCTGCGCACCGACTCGATCGGTACACCCAAGTCTGAGCGTCTCAGCACGCTACCGGTCGCGGCGATTGGCGCCGCACCAGCGGCGCCGGTTACGACGGGCTCCCTGTCGCCCGCCACGAAGACACGCATGGCGCAACGCCCAGCACCGCTCCTGACCGAGCGGGACGAGGCACGGCTGAAGGGCTATGAAGGCGACGCTTGCGTCAACTGTGGTCAGATGACTCTGGTCCGCAACGGCACCTGCCTCAAGTGCATCAGCTGCGGCGAGACGAGCGGCTGCTCGTAGGTCGCACGACACGCGATGGTTTGTCGAAGGGGCGCCTCCGGGCGCCCCTTCTGCGTTTCGTGGGGCAGCAACGGATGCGCCATCGTGTGGGCGCAGCGCGTAGGCTTCCACGCGAGACCGACTGGGAGCTGACTGGACATGGCTGACACCTTTAAAGCACTGATGATGCGCGAGATCGAGGACGGCAAGGTTGCCGCCGCGATCGAAGACGTGCCCGTCGCCGACCTGCCTGAGGGCGAGGTCGACGTACGGATCGAGCACTCGACGCTCAACTACAAGGACGGCCTCGTCGTTGACGGCAACAAGGGGCGGCTCGCCCGCAAGTTTCCACACATTCCGGGTATCGACCTGGCTGGTGTTGTTGAGGCCTCGACCGATAGCCGCTACGCCGTCGGCGACCGCGTCGTCGTGACCGGCTGGCACATGGGCGAGCGCTACTGGGGCGGCTTTGCCGAGCGTGCCCGCGTGCGCGCCGACTGGCTCGTGCAGGTGCCCGAGGGCATGACGACCCGCCAGGCGATGGCCGTCGGTACCGCTGGTCTGACCTCCATGTTCGCGTTGATGGCGCTCGAGCAGCAGGGCCTCAAGCCAGGCGGCGACAAGCCCGTCTTGATCACGGGCGGTGCCGGTGGTGTTGGCTCCGTCGCGATCGCTCTGCTGTCGCGCAATGGCTACACCGTGGCAGCCAGCACGGGTCGTCCCGAGCTGGCCGACTACCTGACACAGCTTGGTGCACACGAGATCGTGACGCGCGAGGAGCTCTCCGAGGAATCCAGCTCTCCGCTCGAGTCCGAGCGCTGGGCCGGCTGCATCGACGCGGTTGCTGGCTCGACAATCTCGAAGGTCCTGCGCCAGCTCGAGCGTGGCGCCTCGGTGGCGGCCTGTGGCCTCGCCGGTGGTGCAACGTTCGACGGCCACATCATGCCGTTCCTCTTGCGCGGCATTAACTTGCTTGGCATCGACTCTGTGACGATGCCGTACGAGCAGCGTGTGGTGGCGTGGGATCGCGTTGCGAAGGAACTCGATCTAGCGTTGCTCGACGAGATCACCAGTGGCTGCTCGCTCGAGGACGTGCCGGCGCAAGCCAAGGCGATCCTCAAGGGTCAGGTCAAGGGTCGACTCGTGGTGGACATCGGCTGATGCACGAGGCCGCGTCGGGCGTGGCTCCGGAGGTTCCTGAGAAAATCGCGCTGGTGATGCGCCGTCAGCGCCGGTCCCTGCGCGCGCTGCGGGCGGAGGGTGTGATCCTGCCCGCGCTGCTGCTCGTGCTGGTGCTTGCCTTCACGGCGCTTGATGGGGTCGTGCCCGTCGGGTTGGGGCTGCTGTTGGCGTTCGTGCCCGTACCGCTCGTGGCCGCCATCCTGCTGCGCCTTGACCGCTTTGAGCCGGAGCCGACGCGACTGCTTGCGCGCATCGCTTCTGCGGGGCGCCAAGTCGCCACAGTTCATCGCGCTCGACCTCAACAATGTCGCTGCCAAGCTTCGCGATCGGCGAGACCGGTGCGGCAGTGGGCTCGGCGCCGATCGTGGAGGAGGGTGCCAAGCGCTGGCGCTGCTGTTCGTGATCCGTCGGCGCCCGGGCTTCATCGACGGCGTGCACGACGGCATCGTCTACGCCGCGTGGGTAGCGCTCGGGTTCGCCACCGTCGAGAACATCCTCTACTACGCGGCCGCCTGGAACGAGGGTGGCCTCGGCGAACTGACCACGGTCTTCGTGCTGCGCGGACTGGTGACGCCGCTCTGCCATCCGATCTTCACCGCAATGACCGGCATCGCGCTGGGCATCGCGATCAAGCGACGCGGTGGGCGTGCCGGCAAGATTGCGATCGTACTCGTGGGGCTCCTGTTCGCCGTGATCCTGCACGCCCTGTGGAATCTCTGGCCGGTCTCGGCGCCGCGCCGATCGCGTACCCTCGCCGGCTACCTGCCGCTCGCCGTGATCGGGATCGTGCTCCTGATCGCGGGCGCACGGCGCGAGCGCCGCATCCTTCGGCGAGGGGCTAGAGCAGGAGGTCGCGCGCGGCACGCTCACCCAGGCCGCCTACGCCCAGTTGATTGCGGGAGGGCGCACGCGCGGGCGCATGCGTCGGCAGGCACGCCGTGCCGGGCGCGACGCGCGGCGCCTGCTGTACCAGTACGAAGCCGCCGCCTACGAGCTGGCGCACGCGAACGTGCGCGGTGAGCGACCCGGGCGGCCGAACGTCATCGAGACCGCCTCGGCCTGCCGGACCTGCCTGGTCAGCGCCCGCACCGGGATCGACGACCTGGCACCGGGTCTCGTCGCGACCTGACGCCATCACCTCTCGCTATGGTGACCGCATGCGCGTGGCGATCATCGGCGGCGGAGTGGTGGGGCTGGCCTGCGCGTGGTCGCTGGCCAAGCGCGGCGTCGAAGTCGTCGTGATCGAACGCGACGTCATCGGCGAGGGCGCCTCGAAGGGCAACACTGGTTGGGTCTCGCCGACGATCTCGTTTCCGCTCGCCTCGCCCGGCACGCTCGCAATGGGACTCAAGAGTGCGTTCGACCCAAACGGCGCGCTCATCATCCGCCCCGAGCTTGATACACGCTGGTTGCGCTGGCTGTGGGCCTTCCGCGGTGCCGCAACGCGCGAACGTTTTCTCCGAGGTGTGGAGGCGCTTCATAATCTCAATCGTCGTACCTTCGAAGTGCTCGATGCCTATCAGGCCGACGGGATTTCCTTCGAAATGCACGGGGGAGGCATCCTCACGCTCGGTAAGACGGAGAAGGGCATTGCGTGGTTTGCGCCCGTCTTCGAAGACCTCAAGAAGGTTGGCTTTGAAGGACAGATCGAGACGCTGACACCGGAGGAGGCGCGCAAGATCGAGCCCGCGATTGGCGAGCAGGTCAAGTTCGTCGTGCGCACCACGATCGACCGCTACGTGCAGCCGCAGTCCCTGATGCGCGGACTTGCCGATCGCGTCGTCGAACTAGGGCAGACCGTGCTGGAGCAGACGACGGTCAAGGGCATGCGACCAACGGCGTCCGGCTGGGAGATCGACACCGATACGGGACCGATCAACGCTGATCGCGTGATCGTGGCGACCGGTGCACTGAGTCCAGCGCTCCTCAAGCCACTTGGCATCGAGGTGCCAATTGTCCCGGCCAAGGGCTACTCTATCACGCTGCGAGGCGAGGGCATCCGGCCCTCGCAGGCGCTCGTATATGACGGAATCGAAGATCGGTGTCTCGGGCTTTGAGGAGGGCGTACGCATTGCCGGCGTCTTCGAGCTGCCGGGCAAGGATCTGACAATCGACAAGCGCCGACTCGATGTTGTTGTTAAAGACGCCTGTTCGTACCTGTCGGACTGGCATCCGTCGACGAGCGAGGCGAGTGTGGAGGGCTGGGCCGGCTTCCGGCCTGCAACCCCCGACTCGCTGCCACTGCTCGGCCCCGTGCCAGGGCACGACGGCCTCTATCTGCGCCACCGGCCACGGCATGCTTGGTGTCACGCTCGCGCCCTCGACGGGTGCGTTGCTTGCTGACATGATCCTCGACGGTGTCGCTCCGGCGTGGGTTGCGCCGATGCGACCAGATCGGCGCTTCTAGTCCCGCTCGCGAGCGGGTAGCATGGCGTTATGCAACAACCGGTTCTCCAGATTTGCGATCACCCGCTGGTCCAGCACAAAGTCGCCTTGCTTCGCGACGCGTCTACCTCGACACGCGATTTCCGGGCTCTCTCATCCGAGCTCGCTGGCGTCCTCGCCTACGAGGCGACGCGCGATCTCGAGCTCGAGGACGTGACCGTGACGACGCCGATCAAAGACACGATCGGACGCAAGGTGACCGGCAAGAAGGTTGGTGTCGTGCCGATCCTGCGCGCCGGCGTCGGCATGCTCGACGGCGTGCTCGCCATGATCCCCGTCGCGCGCGTGGGGTTTCTCGGCATGTATCGCGATGAGGACACCCTGCAGCCCGTCTCGTACTACGAGAAGCTGCCGAAAGATCTTGGCGATCGTCTAATGCTGATCATCGATCCGATGCTCGCGACGGGTGGTTCGGCGTCCTACGCCGCTCAGGTCTGCAAAGACCGCGGGGCGCACACGGTCAAGTTGCTCTCGCTGATTGCCGCGCCCGAGGGTGTCGAGCGCATGCACGCCGATCATCCCGACGTTGCCATTCATGTTGCCGCCCTCGATGAGTGCCTCAACGAGAAGGGCTTCATCGTGCCCGGCCTCGGCGATGCGGGCGATCGCCTCTGGGGTACGCGCTAGCTGCGAGTCGGCCAGGCCAGCCGAATCAGCCCGGCGACAATAAAGGCGGGGAGTGTGGCGCCGAGCGTGCTATCGAATAGCGGCGTGAACTGGTCTGCGAGGCCGAGTAGGCGAGTCGGGCTGAGCCACTCGTAGACGAGGAAGCCAACGAGCCACGCAGTGACGGTTGCAATCGGCGCCACGGGGCGCAAGCGATCGGCGAAGACCGCACCAAAGAGGGGGACGAAAACAGCGCCGAGCAGGTAGAGGAAGTCGAAGAAACGGTCGAGCGAGATTGTCAGTGCGCCGATCGTGACGATGATCCCAATCGCGATCGCGATCGGAGTCTGGGGCGCGCGCGGTGCCAGGTTGCGGACGGAGACCGCCGTGGAGTAGATATTCGCAAACGCCTTTTCGGACTCGTCCACCACCAGAATCGAAGCCACCAGCACACCGAGTGGCAACGCGAGCATGACCGCCACGCCGCCTTGGGCCGAATCGATCACACCAGCGTGCACGGCCGCCAAGGCGCCAACGGCAAACGTGACGGTGTTCGCCACGAAGTATCCGAGCGACGTTCCGACGGCCGCTCCGCGCACGGTCTTTGAAAAACGTGCGTAGTCGGGCACGAGTAGGCAGCCACGAGGCGAAACTCGCGACGACCAGATCGATCGCGGCCATCAGGCCAATGCCACCCGCGGCGGCGTTGGCCAGTTCCGACGATGTGCCATCAATGGCGAGGCGAATCAGGAGATAGAGAATCGAAGTGACGACGAGGGGTGCCATCAATCGGCGGAGGAGCTTGCGCACCACGAGTTCCGGTCCCAGCACGGCCAGCAGTGTCCCGAGCACACCAGCGGCGATCGCGAAGGGCCAGCGAGCATCAACGCCGACAACGAGCCGCGCTGCCTCAGCGATGACCAAAATCTCGAACGTGCTCCAGCCGAAACCCTGGGCGATGTTGAGCACCGTTGGGATGTATGAGCCACGCCTACCGAGGGCGCGGCGCAGGACGACCATTCCGGTCTGGCCCGTGCTCGCACCAAGTGCCGCCGAGGCCGCCAGCATGGCGCCGCCGATGATGCCTCCGACGACGATCGCGATCAGTGCACGCGAGAGGCCTGCGCCATAGGCAATCAGGCCAGCGCCGGCGACGATGCCGAGCAGGCTGATGCCCATCGTCGACCACAGCACACCGGCATCGATGCCTGTGAGGTGGCGTTCGGCGAGGGGGATCGGCTCGGTGATTGGCCGATCGGTACGTTCGGTGGGCAGGTCCATCGTCGAGCTCTCCCGGGGTGCGGTGCGTCGATTGGGCGCGCTGCACCGCGCCGTAGAACGAACGGGACTCTAGCGGTTGCTCGGCTTAGAGGTTAAGGATGGAGCCATCGACCATGCGCGTGGCTGCGGCTTCGCCGACTACTTCGGCAGCCATCGTACGCGCCACATCGAGACGGACGGGCGACGTTGCGCCGTGCCCATCCGAGCCGATCAGGTCGACTAGGCCCTCCGTCAGCAGGCGTCGGGCCTCGACGTCGCAGCCGGGACCATCGGCGCCCGTCAGGCCCGAGGCGTCGATTTGTAGGAGCGCGCCCGCAGCCTTCATCCGCTCGGCAAACCCAAAGTCGTGCGCGCCACGCCAGCAGGCGCGTCGCTCGGGGTGAGCGAGGATTGGCGTTAGGCCTTCGGCACGAATGCGCCGGGCATAGCGCTCCATCGTCGAGTCGCCAACCCACGGCACTGCCTGAGGGCCGTCCATCAAGACGAACTCCGTGCCCGTCAAGCGAAAGCGATGGATATCGTCGTCGCTGCGTAGTCGTTGCGGGCGCGCGGTGATCTCGAAGCCGAGGCGGACTTCGATACCGGCTGGCGCCTGTTCGACGATCGCTGCAAAGTTGCGTCGAATGCGAGCGATCCGCCCCTGCGACGCGTTCCAATTGTGATACGGGGGGACGACGTGGGGGGTGGCGAAGACGAGGCGTGTGCCGGTATCGCGGGCCTCGGTCAAAAGGCGGAGAGATTCTTCGAGCGACCGCGCACCATCATCGACACCGAAGACAAGATGCGAGTGGACGTCGACGTAGCCAGCCATTCGCCAAAGTGTCGCATCTCGACCAGAGACGCGATCCCGCCGACCAACTTGCGACGCTACAGGAATGCTGATTCTGTTGCCGCCGAGCGAAGGGAAAGCCCAGCCCGCGAAGGGCAGGTCAATTGATCTTGCGAAGCTCTCATTTCCATCGCTGACCGAACAGCGCTCCCGCCTGCTGAACGACGAACTACGCCTTGCGCCGACGTTGCCAGCGAGTCAGCTCTACACCGGCGTGCTGTACGCCGCACTCGATTTGCCTTCCTTGCCTGCTGCGGTCGCGAATCGGTTTGTGATCATCTCGGCGCAGTTTGGTGCCGTGCGACCGAAGGATCGAATCCCGGCCTATCGACGTGTGATCGATGCTGTTCGTTGGCGCCCGCTGCTGGAACCAGAGTTAGAACGCGCAGCGGGGAGGGGAGTGATTCTCGATTGCCGTTCGGCTACCTACGTGGCTGCCTGGCGACCTGCGGGCGACCAAGCCTCGCGGACAGGACACGTCAATGTCGTGCACGAACGGGCTGGCAAGCGCACAGTCGTCTCGCATTTTGCGAAGCACACCCGCGGTGAGGTGGCGCGCTTTGTGGCGGAGTCGGGAGACAAACCAACGACCGTGCACGAGCTCGCGGCGGTGATCAATCGGCGTTTTGTCTGCGAAGTGAGTGAGCCCAAGCGAACGGGTGCGCCCTGGCAGTTCACGATCGTGACGCGCTAGCCCAGGAGTGGGGCAAGGCGAGCAAATGTCGTGATGCCAAGCGGGTCGTCTGCGTCGCCGACCGGATGGATCGCGACGTGGTCGGCTCCTGCGCTGTGATGCGCGCGTAGGCGGTCCACGATGCTTTGCTCGTCACCCCAGAGCACAAGCGCGTCGATTAGTCGATCGGAACCCCCGTTGGCGCAGTCTTCTTCGGCAAAGCCAAGCCAGATCAAATTGCGCACGTAATGTTCGGCCTCGATGTACCACGCGATTGCGGCGCGGGCTTTGGCGCGAGCCGACTCTGGATCGGCATCGATGATCACCTTGTGTTCCACCAGCAGGAGCGGATCGGCCCCCATCAGCTCGCGCGCGCGGGCAGTGTGTTCGGGCGTCGTCAGGTAGGGGTGTGCGCCCAGTGCGGCTTCTGCCGCGAGCCGGAGCATTGGTGGGCGCAGAGCGGCGATGATCGTGTGGATCGGCGGCTGGTCAGCGTTCGTCGTCGCGGCGGGCGTCGCGAGTGCGATGGCGTCGAGGTAGGCACGCATCGTCGCGACGGGCTTCTCGTAGGTGTGACCCCGCTCGGTGATCAGTGGGCGATGGCTGACACCAAGTCCGAGTACAAAGCGGTCGTTCGAGGCATCGGCGAGTGTGTGGGCTGCCTGGACGGATGCGCGGGCATCGCGAGAATAGATGCTGGCGATGCCGGTGGCGACCATGATGCGTTCCGTGGCAGCAAGCAGTACGCCCGCATTTGTATAGGCCTCGCGACTGTCGAGCGTTTCGGGAAACCAGATGCAGCCATACCCGTCTGCTTCGATCGCCTGCGCTGCGGCGCGGGCCGAGGCGGCGGGGGCGTACGCGAAGCCGAATGACCATGCTCCCCAGCGTCCGAGTCTTTGACGGAGAGCGGCGCGTTGGCTGGCGAGAGTCTGGGGCATCGTCTTTGCAGTCTACGCCGTGTGGTAGAAGGCGCTCAGGGCGCAAGAGCGGGTAACGAGGATCGAACTCGTATCACAGGCTTGGAAGGCCAGTGCTCTACCGTTGAGCTATACCCGCGGACGCGCCCAAGGGCGCTGTGTCGTTGAGATTCTACGCGGGTCGCGCGGCGGGTGTGGCGTCAGCACACTGTGGATTACCGATTGTGCGTGACCTTACACTTGTATTCGCGACTAAATGATGTATAAATTGAGGTAACGAAGTACAGAAAGGTTTCTTGATGTCTGTCATCCGTTCTACCGATACCGACGAGTCGCTTGTAGCGCGCACTGCTGCGGGAGACATGGACGCATACGCCGAGCTGTACAAGCGGTACCTCCCCGTGGTGCGAGCCTTTGCTCGACGCCGCACGGGCGACATGGATCGAGCCGACGAGTTGACGCAGGAAATCTTTCTCGATGCGTGGCGCAGCTCCGGACGCTACGACCCCAAGGTGGCACCCGTTGGTGCCTGGATTCGAACGATCACCGCTCGCCGCACGGTGGACTGGACACGCCGCGCGGCGGTACGTCCCCCGCTTGCACAGCATGAAGGGCGCGAAGTGGTGGAGGACTCGCATGACAACGAGTTGGTCGATCGCCTCGACTTCACTGACGCGCTCAAGGATCTACCCGACGCCCAGCGCGAGACGCTCGCCCTGGCCTTCTACGGCGATCTGACGTATCCAGAAATCGCGGAGCGAACGAATACGCCACTCGGTACGGTCAAGAGTCGCGCACTGCTCGGCATGCGCCGCCTGTCAACCGCATCGGTTGCACTGGATGCCCGGCCGAACGCATCGCGGTAGGCTTCGCCTATGCCTGATGCACCCGTACTGATCACTGGCTCGACTGGCTTTATCGGCAGCAGATTGGCGCGGCGACTCGTCAGCGCGGAGATCCCGGTACGCGCTTTGGCGCGGAATTCCTCTGCGACTGTCGTGCCGGGTGCAGAGCTCATAGTTGGCGACCTGACCGATCGCGCCTCGCTCGAGCGAGCCTGCGACGGAGCAGCGGCTGTAATCTCGTGCGCCGCGATTACGGGCGATAAGAAGGGTCCCTACGATCACGTCAATGACGAGGGAATTACTGCGCTGGCAGAGGTCGCGACCGCCGCGGGCGTCGGGCGACTGATCCATTTTGGCGGCCTCGACACCGCTGGGCCCAAGCCGGGTCCGTACCTCTCGGGTCGCCGGCGTGGGGAAGAAGGCCTCAAGGCCGCCGGGGTGCCGTGGACGATCTTGCAGCCATCCGTCCAGTTTGGTCCGCAGTCAACATTTATCGCGGCTATGGCTGGTCTGGTACGGGGACCCGTCGTTCCTGTTGCCGGGAATGGTCATACTGCGTATTCAGTTGATCCACGTCGACGATGTCTGTCGCGCTGCTCACGAATGCCTGACAGGCGATCAACGGCTCGGTCGCTACGTGGAGCTCGGTGGACCAGAGGCCGTCGAGTTTGATGCGATGCTCGACATCATCGGACGAAGTCTGGGTAAGACAAAGGTGCGGAAGCTCCACGCGCCGATGGCGATCGTCAAGCTGCAGGCAACGTTGATGCAGGTCTTGCCGAAGCCACCCGTCACACCCGCGGCTGTCGAATTGTTGGAGCACGACAACGTAGCGTCGTCGCTGGACGTTGTGCAGAGCGAGTTCGGCTTTACGCCAGTTGGCTTTGCGGAGCACGTTGCCTCGCACGGCCTCGAACTCTGATCGGCGATACTGCGGCGCAATGCGCCTGATTCTCGCCTCGACCTCGCCGCAACGACGCGCGATTCTCACCTCGTTGAATGTCGACTTCGAGGTCGTCGTGCCGACCTATCACGAGGTGCCGATTCCGGGTTCCCCGGCGCAGGTCGTGATGGAGCGAGCGCTCGGCAAGGCACTCTCAGTCGCAGCCATCACGCCCGCCAGGCCAGTCCTCGGCGTGGACACCGAGGTGGTGATCGATGATGGCGACGTGCTCGGGCAGCCGGCTACCGCCGCTGAGGCCCACGCCATGTTGTCGACGCTGTCCGGTCGCGAGCATCGCGTTATTTCTGGAATCGCACTGCTTGGCGAGCAGCAGCAGGTGGCCTCTGCAGTGACGATCGTGCGACTCCGTCACTTGAGTGACGACAAGATCGCCGCCTACGTTGCAGAGGGTGAGTGGCAGGGGCGCGCAGGGGGCTACGCCATTCAAGAGTTGGGCGCCGACCTGGTCGCCACCGTTGAGGGCGACTACAACAACGTCGTTGGTTTACCCGTTGTTCTGCTCGCAGATTTACTCGCAACCGAAGGCCTCAGCCTCCCGGTCGTGGGAGGGAATCCCGAAACAACGTAGAATCGGTGTGCAGAAGCGGCATGACACGCCGCAAGGGGGATCTCATCGGTATCAGGAACTGGATGTTTGGCTTCGGCAGCCGAGACATGGCGGTCGATCTCGGGACGGCAAATACGCTCGTCTACGTGCGCGGGCGTGGCATCGTGCTGTCCGAACCATCCGTGGTAGCGCTTGATCAGATGACACGCACTGTCCTGGCCGTCGGCATTGAGGCCAAGCGCATGCTTGGTCGTACTCCTGCATCGATCGTAGCCATTCGCCCGCTCAAGGACGGCGTGATCGCCGACTTTGAGGTGACGGAGGAGATGCTCCGCCATTTCATCCACAAGGTCCATCAAAACCGCTGGGCCCATCCGCGCGTCGTCGTCTGCGTTCCTTCTGGTGTGACAGGCGTCGAGAAGCGTGCGGTTGAAGAGGCCGCGCTCTCTGCTGGCGCGCGTGTCGCCTACCTGATCGAAGAGCCGATGGCCGCTGCAATCGGCGCCGGGCTCCCGGTCTCGGAACCATCGGGCAACATGATCGTCGACATCGGCGGTGGCACGACCGAGGTTGCTGTCATCTCGCTCGGCGGCATCGTTGTGGCTCAATCGATCCGTGTTGGTGGCGACGAGCTCGACGAGGCGATCGTCAAGCACGTTCAGCGCACTCACAAGTTGCTCGTCGGCACGCAGACGGCTGAGCAAGTCAAGATCGAGATCGGCAGCGCGTATCCGCGCCCCGACGATGACACGCAGTGCGAGGTGCGAGGACGCGACCTCGTGACGGGACTCCCGAAGACGGTAATCCTGACGGCAGACGAAGTACGGGGCGCACTTGAGGAGCCGTTGCTCGAGATCATCGGTGCGATCAAGTCGACACTCGATCAGACGCCGCCAGAACTGGCCGCCGACATCATGGACAAGGGCATCGTGCTGGCCGGTGGCGGTGCTTTGCTGACCCGCATCGACGAACGAATTCGCGCGGAAACGCAGATGCCAGTGCAGATTGCTGAGTCGCCGCTGACCTGCGTTGCCGTGGGTTCGGGACGTTCGCTCGACGAGTTCGAGGTTCTCCAGCGCATGCACATGAATATCCGTGGGCGTCGCGCCCGGCGGCGCTAGCGGCCAGCCCCTGCGAGACTTCGGCTGAGCATGACCTACGCAAGCGCACCCACTCCGGCAGCACCTGATACTCGTCCGCTCGCGGCCGGCATCATCGGCGCGTCCGGGTATGCAGGGGCAGAGCTCGTACGCCTGCTGGCGGATCACCCGCTGCTGCGTCCTGCCGTGCTTCAAGCGCGGTCTGAGGGGTTCGATGCGATCGACGCGAAGGCCGCGTCCGCGTGCGACGTGGTCTTCCTCGCGCTTCCCCACGGGGAATCCGAGAAGATTGGCACCGAACTGCTCGAGCTCGGCACCCAGGTTGTCGACCTTGGGTCGGACTTTCGCGTGGGTGGCTGGACGTATGGCATGCCCGAATTGCACCGCGAAAGCATTCGTGTAGCGCGGGCTGTTGCCAATCCAGGCTGCTACGCGACCGCGGCAATTCTCGGTCTCGCACCGTTGGCTGCGGCTGGGCTGATTGATGGTCCGGTGCATCTCGACGGCAAATCTGGTGTGACGGGCGCAGGGCGCTCGCCGTCGGAAAAAACACATTTGCCCGAGCTCTACAACGGCATTACGCCGTACTCGGTGACGGGCCACCGCCATCTTGCCGAGATTGAGCAGGAGCTCTCGACTGTCGCCGGATCAACTCTGGCGGCGACGTTTGTACCGCACCTGCTGCCCACGAGCCGCGGCTTGCTCGTGACGGCTCACGTGCGCCTATTTCAGCCGCTCGATCAGGCCGATGTGGATGATCTCTATCGCGCTCGCTATGACGGCGAGCCGTTCGTGCAACTCGGTGGCCTGCCGGCACCGCAACGACTCGCGGGTACGAACGTCTGTTGGATCAACGCGTGGGTGGACGAGCGCACTGGCTCCGTGTTGGTCGAGTCGGCGCTGGACAACTTGGTCAAGGGTGCGGCCGGGCAAGCGATTCAGAACGCCAACATCATGCTGGGTATCGACGAGCGCGCGGGGCTAACGGTGCGGGGCCTGTGGCCGTAGGGGTCACGTTTCCGCGGGGCTTCGTCGCCGCAGGTGTGACAGCCGGGATCAAGGCCTCCGGACGACCCGACGTTGCAATCATTGCCGCGACCGAGATCATTCCTGCTGCCGCCGTGTTTACGCGCAGTGCGACGGCCGCACCGCCCGTCGTTGTATCGCGTGCTCACATCGCTGGTGGAACGACCCGCGCGATTGTGATCTCGAGCGGCAATGCCAACGCAGCAACCGGCGAGCCCGGACGACGCGATGCCGAACGCATGACCGTGCTGGTTGCGGCCGGACTCGGCTGCGAAACCGAGCAGGTGCTCGTGGCCTCGACGGGCGTGATTGGCGTGCCGCTGCCAATGGAGATCGTTGAACAGGGCATCGAACGAGCCTTGGCCGGTCTGCACGATGGTGGTGGTGCAGACGCCGCAGTTGCGATTACGACCACTGACGCCGCGCCAAAGCAGGCCGAACGCGAAATCGCGACCTCGATCGGGAACGTTCGCGTGGGTGGTATCGCGAAGGGTGCTGGCATGATCCGCCCGGATCTCGGCACGATGATTGCTGTCGTGACGACCGATGCGCCGCTCGATTCGCAGCAGACGGAGCAGGCGCTGCGCGCAGCTGTCAACAACACCTTCAATTGCATCACTGTCGATGGCTGCACCTCAACGTCGGACACGGTCGCGTTGCTTGCAAGCGGAGCCTGCGAGGGCGTCCTGACGGCCGAAGATGTGATCCTCGTTGGCTCGACGATTGAGGCTGTCTGTGAAGACCTCGCGCTGCAGATCGTCCGCGATGGCGAAGGGGCGCATCGCATTGCGCATTGGACCGTGACGGGCGCAAAGAACGACAGCGAGGCTCGTACGATTGCCTACGCTGTCGCGGAAGCCCAGCTCGTGCGTTGTGCCCTCAATGGCGGCGATCCGAATTGGGGCCGCATCGTCGCGGCCCTCGGAGTGACCGGCTGTTCGGTAGCGGCAGAACGGATCGGCATCACGCTTGGTGGGCACGCACTTTGCCGCGACGGCATGGCGGTCGAGACTGCAGACATGGCTGCTGTCAACGAAGCTGCCGCACGCGACACCGTGGAGATCGCGATTGAGCTTGGAGTGGGGGAAGGCGTGGCGAGCATCTGGGCCTCTGACCTCTCAAAGCTATACGTCGAACTAAACGCGGAGTACACAACGTGAGCGGCGCACTCGTTGCCAAGCTCGGTGGGAATGCGCTTGCGCTGTTACCAGACGCGCTGGCTGCTGCCGACGGGCGACCGCTGATCATCGTCCATGGTGGCGGCGCGCAGATCACTGCGTTGATGGCGCAGCGCGGAATCCCTGCGCGCTTTGTGGATGGCCGGCGCTTTACAGATTTGCCGACCCTGGCCTGTGCACGCGTTGCGCTTGCGGATGTCTCCGACGAACTCGTTGCTGCTTTACGGGCGGTTGGGCGCGAGGCTCAGGCGTTTCGACAGGGCGAACTCCTGCAGTGCACGCGACGTGTCGACCTTGGTCTCGTTGGTGAGCCAGCAACAGTTTCTGCCGACGCGATTCGAGCGGCATGGGGCGCAGACCGGATTCCGCTGATTGCTCCGATCGGTCGTGATCTCGACACTCCACGGCTGCTCAATGTCAATGCCGATGACGTAGCGGCGGCGGTTGCGATTGCAATCGAGGCCGACGAGTTGGCGTTTCTCTCGGACGTGCCCGGCGTAATGGACGAAGCAGGTGCGGTAATCCCGCAAATCTCGGCCAGTGCACCCCCGACTGTGACGGGCGGTATGTTGCCGAAACTGGAAGCCTGCGCCGCTGCGCTCGCCGGCGGTGTTCGCTGCGTGCGGATCGGTGCTGGCACGGAGGTGAGGGCATGAGCATCGCGGATCGTGGGACCGAGGCGATGATGACGAACTATCCACCGCGACCGTTGACGATCGTACGCGGTGACGGATGTTGGCTTTGGGACGATGCTGGCACACGCTATCTCGACCTCGTGGCAGGCATTGCGGTGGTCACGCTCGGGCATGGCCATCCAGCCCCAATCGCGGCTCTTGCTGCTCAGTCGGCTGTGCTCGACCACGTCTCGAACCTGTACTGGACCGAGCCAGCGATCGCATTGGCCGAACGGCTGAATAGTCTGTCGGGACTCGATCAGGCCTTTTTCTGCAACTCGGGTGCCGAGGCGAATGAGGCTGCGATCAAGCTTGCCCGACGACATGGAACCGAGACTGGTGGAGCCGCTAAACACGAGCTTGTCTGCCTTGAGGGCGCCTTTCATGGTCGTACGCTCGGCGCTCTCCAAGCCACGTGGGCTAAGCCAAAGAAGATTCCGTTTGAGCCGCTGCCAGCGGGCTTTCGCCACGTTCCCCGTAACGACATCGCAGCACTACGCGCGGCGGTAGGTCCCCAGACGGCCGGCGTGCTGATCGAACCAATTCAAGGCGAAGGTGGTGTCCACGTCATCGACGAAGCCTTCTTGATCGAGGCTCGAAGCCTGTGTGATCAGCACGACGCATTACTGCTGTTCGACGAGGTGCAGACTGGCATTGGTCGCTGCGGTGCCTGGTTTGCGTTTCAGCGGACCACTGTTCGCCCCGATGCGGTTGTGCTCGCTAAGGGGTTGGCGTCCGGGATGCCGATTGGCGCGCTGCTTTCGAAGCGTCTGGCGACAGGCTTTCGCCCCGGCGATCACGGTACAACGTTCGGCGGTTCGCCACCCATCGCCGCAGCGGCATTGGCGACGATCGAGGTGGTCGAGCGCGAGGACCTAATTGGCAACGCAGCGCGCGTCGGCGAACACCTCTCCGTTGGGCTTGCCGGCCTCGACGGGGTTGCAGCAGTTCGTGGGGCAGGGCTCCTGCTCGCTGTCGAACTCGTAGACGGTGACGCGGCGGGCGCGGCCACGGCGCTCCGCGAGCGGGGTGTAATCGTCAACGCCGTCTCGGACACAGCGATTCGACTGTGCCCACCACTGGTGATCACGATGGAACAAGCCGAGCTTGCAATCGAAGCGTTCCGAGCGGTGCTCGCCGCGCGGGGCTAGTGCGGTTGCGGTGTCCGACGAGGTCGCTCACACTGCCGGTATGAAGCGAATTTTTGACTATCTCGGCACCTTTGGGCTCGGCTACTTCTTTGGTCTGGGTGCAATGGCGTTGGCACACGCGTTCATCGGGTGGCCCGCGAGCTATCAGGAAGCTGCCTACCTAGCGTTCATCAGCGGCGCGGGGGCGCTTGGGGCGCGCCTGTACAACAGTCGCTTGGTTTCTCCAGGCAGCGACGAGTAGTTTGGTGCAACTGCAGGGCATTCATCACGTCACCGCAATCACCGCTGACGGTCCTCGTAACGCCGAGTTCTATGGCGGTGTGCTGGGCCTGCGACTCGTCAAGAAGACCGTCAACTTCGATGATCCCGGTGCGTATCACCTGTACTACGGCGATGACTCGGGAACTCCGGGTACTGCGTTGACGTTTTTTGAGTACCCAGGCGCGCGGCTGGGGCGCGCGGGCGAAGGGATGGTGACGCGGATCGATTGGAGCGTCCCGTCGGTTGCTGCGCTGGACTGGTGGGAGCGACACTTGGTTGGAAAAGCCACGACGGAGCGTTCGCCTGAGAGTCTCGATGTCTGGGACCACGAAGGTCTCGTGACGCGCCTCGTGGTGGTCGACGGATGCGAGGGCCTCTCGCACGCCCATGCGCCGCACGTGCCGGACGAGTACGCGCTGAGGCGCATGATTGGTGTCGCGGCGGAGGCGCGCGATCCCTTCGGCAGCACGGCGGTGCTGGAGTCGCTGGGCTTTCAACGCGAGGGCGACGCCTGGCGTACCGGGGACGAGACGCGCTCGGCGGTCTATGGTCTCGAGGCGAGCGATGGTGAGCCTTCGATCCCGGGCGCCGGCACGATTCATCACGTTGCCTGGGCGAGTCTCGACGAGGATCATCAAGGCTGGCTCGTGCGGGCTGCCGAAGCGGGTGTGCAGGCAACGCCGATCATGGATCGGGATTATTTCCGATCGATCTATTTCCGCGAACCCTCGGGCGTCCTCTTCGAGTTAGCGACCGACGGTCCGGGCTTCGCGATCGATGAGGAGCCCGACGCGCTCGGCCTCGCGCTGCGTCTCCCGCGCCAGCACGAGCACCTCCGCGAGCTTCTCGAACAGCGCCTCGCGCCGATTCCCGACCCGTGGGAGCCGTACCGATGAGTGGCCTGACCGACCGCATTCGTCCTGCTGTCGGTAAGCCAGAGGGCGCACTGGTGTTGTTCCATGGTCGAGGCGCCGACGAGCACGATTTGATGCCACTGATCGAGGTGCTTGATCCCGAGCAGCGTCTGGTCGGGGTGACGCCACGCGCGCCGTTGTCACTGCCACCGGGCGGTGCACATTGGTACATCGTCGAGCGTGTTGGCTACCCGCATGAAGAGACGTTTATGGCCTCGGTCGAGCTCTTGTCCGACTGGCTCGACGAGCTCCCCGATCGGATCGGCGTACCGGAGGAGAAGATCATCCTGGGCGGCTTTTCGCAGGGCTGCGTGATGGCCTACGCAATGGCGCTCGCGGCGGACCGCGCAGCCCCACCGGCACTCCTCGCGATGGTGGGGTTCATACCTCACGTTGACGCCCATCCGCTGGATCTAAGCTCGCCTGATCGGCCTGCCGTGACCATCGTGCATGGCAGCATCGACCCAGTCATCGATGTCTCGTTCGGACGAGCGGCACGTGACGAGTTGCTCGCTGCCGAAATGGACGTCACCTATCGCGAGACGGCCGTAGAGCACACGATCGATTCGGCGTGGCTTCCGGATCTACGCCACCAGATCGGCATGACGCTGCGTTAAGGCGTTAGCGACTGCGGGTGGCCGTTGCGAGCGACCACGTCAACGGCTTCAGGTCGAGCCGCTCAGAGGTCATCGGCACCGCGGCAGTGATTAGCGTCATGGTCTGACCAGCACGAATCGTGGCGAGCGTGGTGGGATCCGCACTGAGGACAACGATCCCGGTGCGACTGATCGTCGAACCGTCGCTGGCTTTGATTGAGCGTGCCCGAACCAGCAGGCGACCGGTAGTGCCTGCCGAGACAGCCCAAACAACCTTGCCCTTGATGGTCAGCGATACGGCACTGTTGGCTGCGCTCATCATCGCCGGGTCAGTGGCGTCAGGCTGCAGGATCGTCGCAGCCTGAAGCCAGGAGTAGGGCGTGACCACCCTGTCACCGAAGTGCAGCTCGAAATGCAGATGGCAGGGCGCGCTCGATGCATCGCCCGTCCGACCAACGTAGGAGATAACTTGGCCTGCTTTGACGGTGGAACCGTTCTTGAGCCCCTTCGCAAAAGCACTACTGGCGTCACCCGCGACGCCCATGTGGATGTAGCGGTACCAGGAGTCCTTGCCCGTTAGCGTGACCATCCAGCCAGAGCGATCGCCGTAATCGAGGCGGACTGTTCCTGCTACCACTGCTACGGCGGGCGTTCCACAGGGCGCCATCAGGTCGTTGCCCTCATGGCTGCCGCCCCCGCGAGCATCACCGAAATCATCGGTGTAGTGGGCGCCGCCCACGACGGGGAAGAGGTCGAATGGCGGAGCGGCCGCTGCGGCCGTACCACTTGTGGCCAAGAGAAGTCCGACGCTGATCAGGAGTGCAATACGCATACGTAGAGACCGGCAGACGCCCGGTTCGTTCTCAAGGCTACACGGGGTCGTGTCTGACTGTCCAACCTCGGCTCCGTTGTGAAGAAATTGAGACGAATGACGCAAACCTCCACGCGTTGGACGATAACGCGGTATCCTCTCAGCAATGTTCGCCGGAAACGCGTGAGACATGATCGATCGTTTTCGGCAAGAACACTGATCTAATGGCACCCACACCGCGCAAAACGCCACTGCACGATCGCCACGTCGAGCTCGGCGCGCGCATGGTTGATTTTGCAGGCTGGGAGATGCCGGTCTACTACGTGGGTATCAACGAAGAGCACCGCGCGGTACGAGCGCGAGCCGGGCTCTTTGACGTCTCGCACATGGGGCAGTTCGAGATCACCGGCACCGGCGCTGAGGGGCTGCTTCGCAAGGCTCTCGCGAGTGATATTGACCGCCTTGACGAGGGTCAGGCTCAGTACTCGTTTCTGCTCAATGCCAAGGGTGGCATCATCGACGATCTGATCGTCTACAAGCTGCCCAACAAGGTCTGGCTGCTCGTCGTCAACGCGGGCAACATCGCGATCGACCTGGCGCACCTCAAGAGCTTTAAGCATCGTGCCGCCACGATCACCGACGTCAGCGACGAGACGGCGATGATTGCGTTGCAAGGACCCGTTGCGATGGAGTTGCTGGCGGATATTTGGCCGAAGAAGACCGCAGCGCCCGAAACCGGCAAGCCCTTCACGATCGTTGAGCGCGTCGTTGCGGGCGTACCGTCGCGGGTTGCGTATACGGGCTATACCGGCGAGCCTGGCGTCGAGATCATGTGTGCTGCCGATCGCGCGGGCGACCTTTGGGATGGCATCCTTGCCCGCCGCGAGCACGGTGTCGTACCGAGCGGCCTTGGTGCGCGTGACACGCTGCGCCTCGAGGTGGGCTATCCGCTTCACGGCCACGACATCAACCCGAAGACCACGCCGATCGAAGCCAGCCTCGGACGCTTCGTGCATCTCGGTCGCGAGTTCATGGGCAGCGACGTGCTGGACAAGCAGGCCGCTAAGGGTGTCAAGCGCCGGTTGGTCGGCCTCAAGATCGTCGATCGCGCCATTCCACGTGAGGGCTACCCGATTCTGTCGGGTGGCGAGAAGATCGGCACGATTACGAGCGGAACGCTTTCCCCAAGCATCGATCGCGGGATTGGCCTCGGCTACGTGCCAGAGATGTTTGCGAAGCCCGGGACGGTGCTCCAAGTCGATATCCGGGGGCGCCTGCGCGATGCTGAAGTTGTCAAGTTGCCGTTTTACAAGAAGGAAGCCTGAGCTGTGCCTGCCGACGAGTCCTATCCCGCCGACCTGCGTTATCACCACGATCATGATTGGGTGCGTGTGGCGGGCGACGAGGCGACGTTTGGAATTACGTGGCACGCTCAGGATGCGCTCGGAGAGGTTGTCTTTTTCGAGCCGCCAACCGTTGGTGGTCGAGTCGAGGCTGATGGTTCGTATGGATCACTGGAGTCGGTCAAGGCTGTCTCTGACGTCATTGCGCCGCTGGCCGGCACTGTTACGGCAATCAATGATGCAGTCGTGGAGTCGCCGGAACTCGTCAACGAGGCACCGTACGACGCTGGCTGGTTGATTCGCGTCAAGCTCGACGACGTCGCGGCTGTCGAGGCTCTGCTCGACGCTGCCGCCTATCAAGCCACGCTCTAAGCCCCACCGACGTTCGCACCAGCCCGCCGAACAGCGGTGATACTTTGAGGTATGCGTTTTGACCGCGAAGCCTCGTGTCGACGTTGCCGGGTGTACTGCGACTGGGTGATTGATCCCGTCGGCTGTCTCGGCTGCTCGCGGCTGTATGCCTACGACGCCAAAGATGGTCGGCGCTATGCCGGATGCGTCGAGCGCGTGCACGCTGCCGAGGTTGACCTTGGCGTGCTCGAGCAGTGTGCAGAGGAGGAGCGAGGCTTCGGTGGGATCCGCGCGGTGCGCGTGCCGCTGCCGATCTGTAGCGCGGTCGTTGACTCCGCCTATCCGCGGCGGCTGCCAGAGATTGGCTGTGTCAATCCCGAGTTCTACGAGCCGCCGGGTGGTGGCACGTTCGTGATTACGTCGCGCGAGCAGCCTTCGCGCGACGCGTAACGCCCTGCTTGTGGAGCGTCCGAAGCGCGGTGATCTCCGCTGTATCTGGACCATTGCCTTCGGCGCCAGGCGTTTCGAGCAGCATCGGAAGATCGCTGAGGGCAGGATGCGAGAGTGTCACCGCAAGGCCTTTGCCCAGCTCGCCCTGGCCAAGGTTGGCATGGCGATCGCGATTCGAGCCGAGCGCCGCCGCCGCATCGTTGACGTGCAGGCAGCGCAGCCGTTCGATCCCTACCCGTGTATCGATCTCAGCAACCAGCGCATCGAGTTGCGGGGAGTCGGTGACGTCGACGCCGGAGACGTAGGCATGACAGGTGTCAATGCAGAGACCCAACCGTGGGTGGTCAACGGCATTGATGATGCTCGCCAATTCGACTGGGTCGCGCCCGATCGTGCCGCCGGCGCCTGCCGAATTCTCGAGCAGGAGCCACGGGCCATCGAGTCGTTTGAGTGCGGTCTGCAATTCCGTCACGATCTGCGGCAGCGTCGCCTCGAGCCCACGCCCCTTGTGGGAGCCGACGTGCAAGACGATGCCATCGGCAGCAATTGCATTGGCGACGTCGATCGTATTGAGCAAGGCAGAGCGACTCTTCTTCAGCAGCTCGGGCTCATCCGTGGCCAAGTTGATGAAGTAGATCGCGTGGCAGGCGATGTATTGAACCTGACCGCTCTCGCGCGCGGCGCGCAGTACGGCGAGGTCCTCTGGCTTGTGTGCGGTCGGCTTCCACGTGCGCGCACTCTGAATAAAGACCTGAACGCCATCGGCACCGATCGCCGCTGCGCGCTCCGGCACGCGATGCAGTCCGCCCGCAGACGAGATGTGAGCGCCAGCAATCACCCCGCCAGCATAGGTGCCGCCCCGGCGGCGACCTGACGAGCGCATGGGGAAGGGGAGGTACGGTTCCGCTATGTCCGTCCGCGTCCGCTTTGCTCCCTCGCCCACCGGCTTTCTTCACGTTGGTGGTGTGCGTACTGCGCTGTACGTTTGGCTCTTTGCGCGTCACCACGGCGGAACGACGGTGCTTCGAATCGAAGATACCGATACGGAGCGCGAAGAGGCTGGCGCGATCGAACAGATCCAACGCTCGCTCGACTGGCTCGGGCTCGACTTCGACGAGTCGCCGCGCGTGGGCGGGCCGCACGGTCCCTATCTCCAGAGCGAGCGCAGCGAGCACTATCAGGCCGCCGTCGATCGTCTGCTCGCCCAAGGCGATGCCTATCGCTGCTACCAGACGGCGGAAGAACTCGAGGTCGCGCGCGCCGAGGCGCGCCAGACCGACGACCCCGCGCTTCCGACGCGACTCCATCGTGATCTAACCGCAGAGCAGATTGCCTCCTTCGAGGCCGAGGGACGACCAGCAGTGATTCGCTTCCGTACGCCACTCGAAGGCGAGACGGTAATTGACGATCTCGTCCGTGGCCAGGTTGTCTTTGAGCATCGACTGCTCGGAGACACGGTCCTGATGCGCGGTGGTGGACGTCCGACCTACCAATTGGCAAACCCGCTCGACGATCTCGCGATGGGCATTACGCACGTCATCCGCGGCGAGGACTTGCTGTCCTCGACACCACGTCAAAAGCTGCTCGTAGAGGCGCTCGGTGGGACGTTCCCACAGACCGCACACCTCTCGATGATTCTCGGGGCAGACAAGAAGCGGCTGTCCAAGCGGCATGGCGCGGCCAGCGTGGAAGAGTTTCGCGAGGCCGGCTACCTGCCCGAGGCGTTGGTCAACTTTCTCGCACTGTGCGGCTGGTCCTGGGACGGCGAGACCGAACTGATGAGCGTCGCCGAACTGATCGAGCGTTTCTCACTCGAGCGGGTCAATCCGGCTCCGGCGGTGTTCGACCACGAGAAGCTGGCGTGGATGAACGGGCAGCACTTGCGGGCACTCGACGCGGGGGCCTATACGGCCGCGTTGCGTCGATACCTTGAGGATGCTGGCTCTCCGCTCGCCGATGCCGCGCGACTCGACGAACTCGTACCGGTGGTGCAGGAGAAACTTGGCGCCTTTGGCGAGTTCGACGCACTCGTCGGCTCGCTGCTCGAGTCGCGCGAGCCAGACGCCGAGTCGTGGCAGAAGTTGCTCAACGACGAGCACGCCGCGCGCATCCTCGACGCGGCGATCGCGAGCCTCAGTGCGTTACCGGCGTGGACGGTCGAAAACGTTGAGTCTGGGCTCCGTGCTGTCTGTGAGGAGCTGGAACTGAAGCCGCGTCAGGCGTTTTTGCCAATCCGGATTGCAATCGCTGGTTCGACGGTCGCTGCCGGACTGTATGAGTCGATCGCATTTCTGGGGTTAGAGGCGTCGCTCGCACGCTTGCAGCACGCACGCGCCGCTCTTGCTGACGTGTAACCCCGCGCGCAGGAAGTTCGTGGTTTGGCGCGTATCGTGAGTGCAGATGGCGCCACGCGAACGCAGTAAACGAAAGAGCGACGATCAAGACACGGTTGAGACGCGTCCGAAGCGTGCTCGTGGTGTCTTCGCAGCGATCATTGCCGCTGCGGCACTCATCATCGTCACGGCCGTGGTAACTGCGATTGTGGTGGATGGCGTCCATGGTCGTTCGAATCCGGTTGTTGCATCAGTGTCTGGCTCCGACTCTTCGTCAAATGCGGTCGATACAGCGCGCGCTACGGGCTACAAAGATGGCGTGCGCGACACGAAGCAATTGGCCAAAGATCAGCTCGCTGCACGCTACGACCAGGGTTTCGCGAAGGGGTACGCCAAGGGGCGTGAGACGGCCACGAATAACACGGGCCAAGCTGGCGGTTACGAAGAGGGATTCAATACCGGCGTCAAGACCGCCATCGACGCGTATAAGAAGATCATCGAGCAGGCCCAGCAGATCATCGCCGAGGCGAATCAGACACCGGTGGTGACGCTGCCAACCGTGACAACGGGGTAGACGTTCGCGATCGTGCTCGGCTGTGTCTGATCGAAGACCGGGTTCGTGATCCGAACGGTGGTCGACGCTTGTCGTTCGACCGTAGCTGGATAACGGGGGGACATCACAACCGCGCGGATGTCATGTCCCCCACAAGAAACGGCACCGATGGACAACCGAAAGCGGGGGACATGACATCCGCGCGGTTGTGATGTCCCCCCGTTATCCGTACTACGTTCTAGGCCGTGAGGTCGGACGCCATCTCTTCGAAGGCGTCGACGAAGCGCTGGCAGTCCTCGAGCGAGTGCTGGATCGACAGCGTCCATTCCTCCTCGCGGCCCGGAGTCATGAAGACGCCGCGGTTCATGTTGTACAGCCACGCCAGGTCGCAGAGCTCGCCGTCCTGCTGGGCCTTGAAGGACTCGTAGTCGACGATCGGATCGTGCGCGAACGTCACACAGCCCTTCGAGCTGATGCCAACCGTGTAGCCGGGCAGGTTGTACTTCTCGAGCACAGCCGAGCAGCCGCCGAGCATCACGTCGTTGAGGCGATCCAGGTGCGTGTAGGCATCGGGCGTCATGACATCGAGCAAGTTGACGCGCGCTGCTGCCATGCCAAGCGGGTTGCCGTTGTAGGTACCGACCTGATAGACGCCACCGTTGCGGACGATCTCCATGACCTCATCGGAACCACCAATGGCACCGATCGGCAGGCCGCCACCGAGCGCCTTGGCGAGCGTGACCATGTCTGGCATCACGCCGAACTTTTCAACCGCGCCACCCGCTGCGATTGTCATGCCCGTCTTGACCTCGTCAAAAATCAGGATGACGCCGTGCTTCTTCGTGATCTCGCGGACAGCCTCGAGGTAGCCGGGCTCTGGGAGCACGACACCGAGGTTCATCATCGCCGCTTCCATGATTACGCAGGCCGGCAGGCGACCCTCTTCGGCGAGGCGCTCAATGCGGCGCTCCATTGCGGGAGCGTCGTTGAAGGGGACCGCAATCGTCATATCCGAAACGGCCTTCGGAATGCCACCGCCGTAGGGCAGGGAGCCGTAGTTCTCGCGATCACCAATCGAGGCGTAGTCGACACCGATCGAAACCATCACGTAGTCGTGGTGGCCGTGATACGAGCCGAAGATCTTGATGATCGTGTCGCGACCCGTGGCGGCACGGGCGATGCGAATTGCATCCATCGTGGCCTCAGAGCCCGAGTTCGTATAGCGCCACTGTGGCAGGCCCCAACGGCGCTGCAGCTCCTCGGCGACGACAATCGAATCCTCGGTCGGGGCAGCAAAGTGGGTGCCCTGCGTCATACGCTCGGCAACAGCTTTCGTGATCAGCGGATGGGCGTGACCCTGCACCATCGAACCGAAGCCATTGTGAAAGTCGATCATCTCGGTGCCGTCGACGTCCCAGACCTTCGAGCCAACGCCGCGCTCGAGGTAGATCGGCCACGGGTCGCGGAACTGGTACGACGAGGCGACGCCGCCAGAAAGCACATGGTTGGCGCGCTTGTACATCTCGCCCGAGGCAGTGGTGGTGCCATCAAGGACTTTCGCTTCGCGTGCCGTCAGCTCCGCAATGCGTTCGCGATCTAGTTTGATCGGTGTTCGTACCGCCATGGTGTCCTCCTCGGTGCG
>CAXNKU010000008.1:0-88124 GCA_964203045.1 Gaiellales bacterium | reverse complement strand
CAAAATGCCTGCCACCGCGCCGACTGCGACGAGGATTGGAAACAGTCCACCGAGCAGCATCGCGACGCCGGCGATGATCGCAATCCCCAGCGTCCAGCGCGTCTTGACGACCTTGCGGCCCATCCGGATCCCCGCCGCAACGACCAGTGCGACGACGGCGCCACCGAGCGCGCGGACGATGCCCGTCACGACGCCTGTGTCACCAAACGCCATGTAGATCCACGACAGGGCGATGATCAGCAGCAGGCTGGGCAGGATGAAGAGCCCACCACTGGCGATCGCACCGCGCACGCCGTGCAGGCGGTAGCCGAGATAGCACGCGAGTTGTTGGGCCTCGGGGCCGGGCAACGCGGTGCAGAGTCGAAGCGCGTGGAGGAAGGAGCGCTCGTCGATCCAGCCGCGGCGCTCGACGACTTCGCGGTGCATCAGGTCGATCTGTGCGATCGGGCCGCCGAACGAGATACAGCCGAGTCTCAGCCAGACGCGCAGTGCCTCACCGAACGATACGGTCACGTCGTGGCTCCACCGATCGCCCAGACGCCGCGGCGTAGACCCAGCGACCCGAGTACGACACGCAAGAGCACGAATAGCGTGATGCCCGCCCACAAACCGGTCAGGCCAAAGCCGAGATAGACGGTGCCGAGCATCAGCGGAACGTAGCCGACCACGACGGCCACGATGGTGAAGTTTCGGAGGAAGATCGTGTCGCTTGCACCCATCAAGACCCCATCGATCGCGAAGGCAATTCCGCCGAGCGGTTGCATCGCGCCGAACCAGCCCCAGGCGGCGCCCGTGGCCTGGACAACGTCGTCGTCGGAGGTAAAGACGCGGGGGATGATGCGCCAACCCGCCAAGATGATCACGCCAAAGATGCCACCCAGCATGGCGCCCAGTTCGCACAGCCTCCGCGCCGTGGCCCGTGCCTTCGCGACCTCCCCAGCACCAAGCAGTTCGCCAATTAGTGCCTGAGCGGCGATCGCGAAGGCGTCCATCGTCAGGGCGAGGAAGAACCAGAGTTGGATTGCGATCAGGTGAGCGGCGACCTGCTCGGGCCCGAGCCGCGAGGCGACGGCTGTCGCGCTCAAAAACACGCCCTCGAGGGCAATCGTGCGTAGACCAAGGTCGCGCGCAGTCGCCAGTTGGCCGACGATGCCCTCGCGGTGAGGTCGCAGCGAGACGCGCTCACGAAGCAAAGCCTGCAGAAAGAGTGCGGCCGCGATCGCCTGTCCGATCACGTTCGCGTAGGCCGAACCTTCGAGGCCCATGTCGAGGCTGTAGACGAAGAGTGGCGCTAGAGCCGCGCTGACGACATTCGCCGAGATCAGGAAGACCAGTGGTTTGCGCACGTCTTGCACGCCACGCATCCAGCCCTGCCCCGCCAGGGTAACTGTCACGAAGGGAGCGCCGAAGGCCGCGATTCGTAGCCAACTCAATGCGAGCCGCTGCGTCTCGGCGTGATCGCCCGCGATCAGGTTCACCAGTGGCTCAGCCAGAACCTGCAGGACGATCAGCAGCACGATGCCGATGCCGAGTCCAAGCCACGTTGCCTGGACGCCAGCGCCGACCGCTTCGGCACGACGGTTAGCGCCGAAGAGCCTTGCGGCTCGACCCGTAGTGCCGTAGGCGAGAAAGCTCATCAACCAGATTACGTTGCCAAGCAGGGCCGCGCCGACGGCCAGTGCCAGCCAGCGATTCCTTACCAAGGTGCCCGACGACGGCGATGTCGACGAGCAGGTAGAGCAGTTCGGCCGCGAGCGCGCCGAGCGCCGGAATCGCGAAGTGCGAAGATGCGTCGGCCAGGTGACGCGGCTGGTCATCGGCGACAGTATGTCGTCGATGACCACCCGCGTCTGCGGATGCGACGAAGGGGTCGACCCTTTTGTCGCATCGCGACGAACGGGGACTGTTCTTGGGAGGTGTGAGTGTCGCCGATGCGACAAAAGGGTCTGACCCCTTCGTCGCATCCGGCTACGCTGACGCCATGAGCATCTCCGTTGTCCATCACACCGACCCGGGCTGTCCCTGGGCGTATTCCGCCGAGCCCCACCTACGTGCACTCGAGTGGCGCTACGGCGATGGGCTCGAGTGGCGGACGGTGTTGATTGGCCTGACCGAGAGCGCGGAGCAGTACGTGGCGCGTGGCTACACGGGCGATCAGATGACGAAGTGGAACATCGAGTTTCGCGATCGTTTTCACATGCCGTACAGCACAGACCTGCGCGAGGGCCCGGCCGGTACTGGCATGGCCTGCCGCCTGGTCGTGAGTGCGCGACTTCAGGGCTACGAGGCGGGGGAGGCTCTGCTGCGCGCGCTGCGCTTCTCGTGGTTTACGAACCCGCGACGACACGACAGCCTCGAGGTGTTGGAGCCGGTCGTGCGTTCGGTGAGTGGCATCGACGCCGATGCTGTGTTGACTGGGCTCGATGACCCCGAGGTCGAGGCGTTGTATCAGGCCGACCGTGCCGAGGCTCGCTCGGTTGCCCCGCCCGCGAGCGCTCAGGGCAAGACTGCACAGACGGATGGCCCAGAGCGGTACACCGCGCCGAGCCTCGTCTTCGAGCACGACGGTCGCACGCTGGTGGCGGCTGGGTGGCAGTCGCTTGGCCGCGTATGACATCTGCATTGCCAACCTCGATCCCACGCTTGCCCAACGTGGTCCCGCTGGCCCCGACGAGACGCTGCCGGCGTTCCCGCGTGGTCTCGTGACGTTTGAGGTCGCCTTGCTGATGTGTGCACGCAACGACGACCCGAATCTCGCGGCGGCAGAAGAGGCATTGGTCGATCTCGTCGCGGCTGGCAAAGCGCGACGCGTGGCGCTCGGCAACGACGCGCTCTGGTTGCCGGTCTAATCGACCGGGTTGCCCGCGTCCTGCAAGGCGCTCGTCCGGTACCTGCCGAACTGATGCTCGGTTAGGAGAGGGCGATCACTTCGTCGCCGACCATCGTGTCGACGAGTGGGCGCGAGACGGCGGCGCGGTTTGCGGCCTCGGTCTCGGGCACGGTGATGATCTGGCCCGAAAGCAGCGTCGCGACGGGTGCCGCTTCGGAGCAGGTGATCGCACTGACGAGACCGGCTGGCTCTTTCGACGGCTTGTCCGGCGAGGCGAGGGCCACGCCGCCGCCGCCACGACCCTTGGTGGGAACGTCGTCGATCGCGACGCGCTTGCCGAAGCCGCTCTCGTGCGCTACGTAGAGGTCGCCGGGAGTGACAGCGCAGGCGCTGATCACGCGATCGCCTAGCGCGAGCTTGATGCCGAGCACGCCACCGGCCGAGGCGCTCTTGACCGGGCGGATTGGCTTCATTGCCGTGCGCAGCACCTTGCCGGCGGCGGTGGCGATTAGGATCTCCGCACCCTCCGCGTGCGCCACGGCGGCGACGAGGCGATCGCCGTCGGGAAGCCCGAAGGCGGGCGTGGGGGTGCCATGGGAGCCTGACAGGGAGTCGGGCGTACAGCGCTTAATCTCGCCGCCCTCGCTGACCAGCAGCACAAACTCGGCATTGGCTGGAGCAAGCGCGACGAGCTCCTGATTACGCGCCAACTGGAGAGCCTTGGCGCCACGCACGGTGCGCGACGAGAGCGGTAGCTCGTTGATGCGCAGCCGTGCAATCTGACCATCGGCCGTAAAGCAGAGAATCTCGCTCTCCGAATCGGTTTCCAGGACCGGTAGTGGTCGATCGCCCGGCTGGATGTCGATCGGGAAGGCCGTCGGCATCGAGGAACGCGAGAGCGCCGCGAAGAGACCACCGCGGGTGGAGCCCAACCAGGCCTCGGTCTTCGGACGCGCGACGACGTCGACGGTCGCTGCGGTCTTGCCCGAGCCAGACTCGATCGTGACGCCCGAGGCCTCACCACCGAGCACCGTGCGACGTGGGCCCGAGAGCGCGGCTGCCTGCTTGAGCTCGCCGACCACGATCTTCTTGAGTGCCGCATGCGAGTCGAGGATGCGACCGATCTCGTCGACGCGCTCGCCCTTCTGCGTGCGCTCCTCCTCGAGCTTGAGGCGGTTGAGGCGCGCCAAGCGTTTGATCGGCATGTCGATGATCCACTGCGCCTGGTCATCGTCGATCGGTACGGCCTTATCGGAGCCATGTGGCGTGACCTTGAGCTTCGCGATCAACTGCAGCTTCGCGTCGTCGTCGTCCTCTGAGGCACGCACGATCTTGATCACGGCATCGATTGCATCGAGGGCAGCGAGGATCGCAATCAGGCGGTGCAGCTCGCGCAGCAACTCGTCACGCTCGAACTCGAGGCGGCGCGTCACGATCGTGAAGCGGAAGTCGACGAAGCGGTCGAGCGCCTCGCGCAGGCCGATCTGTCGCGGCGTGCCCTCGACGAGGACGGTCATGTTGATGCCAACCGTTACGCGTAGCGAGGTCGTGCGGAAGAGGTCGGAGATCAGTCGATCGAGGCTACCGCCGCGCTTGCAGCGGATCTGGACGCGCGTGCCGTGGCGGTCGGTCAGGTTGCGCGGCATCTCGGTGACGTCGCGGATCTTGTCGGCGCGGGCTGCCTTGACGACCTCGGCGACGATCTGGTCGGGCGAGACGCCATACGGCAGCTCGGTGACGACGATTGCCTGCACACCACCCGGCAGCGGCTCGGTGTGGAAGCGCGCCTGCAGGCGGGTTGTGCCCTGGCCCTTGGCGTAGGCCTCCGGCAAGGCCGAAGGGTCGACGAGGATGCCGCCGGTCGGAAAGTCCGGGCCGGGCATGACCGTCAGGATGTCCTCGAGTGTCGTGTCGGGGTTCTCGGCCAGCATGATCGCGGCGGCGCAGGCCTCGGCAAGGTTGTGCGGCGGGATCTCACACGCCATCGACCAGCCAATACCACGCGAACCATTGACGAGCAGGTTCGGAAAGGTGACGGGCAGAACCCACGGCTCTTGCTTCTTCTCCGTGAAGTTCGGCTTGTACTCCGGCACGATCTCGGGGCGCAGATCGGCGAGCCAGGCCGTCGCGGCGGGGGAGAGGCGGGCCTCCGTGTAGCGGTAGGCGGCCGGCGGATCCGAGTACTCCTTCGGACCAACGCTGCCCCAGTTGCCTTGGCCATCGACGAGCGGCACGTTGAGCACGAAGCCCTGTGCCATGCGGACCATCGCGTCGTAGACGGCCGAGTCGCCGTGCGGGTGGTAGTTACCGATCACGTGGCCAACCGTCAGGGCGGACTTCTGATACGGCCGACCCGCGCGGCCACCAAGCTCGTCCATCGCGTGGACGATGCGGCGCTGGACGGGCTTTAGGCCATCGCGCACATCGGGCAGGGCGCGGCCGAGATTGACGTACATGCCGTACGCGTAGGCGCGGTCGAGCAACGCATCGGAGGCATCGACGGAGTCGCCATCCCAGTCGAGCCGAGCGATGCGGCTACCGCCATCGTCATCATCGTCACCACCCGTCGGTGCCTCGTCGGACTCCTCGTCGGCAGCTTCGTCGTCGGACTCCTCGGCCTCGTCATCGCCGTCTCTATCGAGGGGCGCCGACTCGGCTGTGGGCTCGCTGGCGTCGCCCGCGTTATCGTGCTCGGCCGTTGTCTCGTCGTCGATCTCGACCGACAGGTCCAGCTGCTCGTCTTGCGGCTCCTTGCTCATACGAGCACCTCGGAGTCGCCGGCGGTTTCTTCGAGCCAGGCGCGGCGTGGGGCAGGGTTTGAGCCCATCACGAGGTCGACGGTCTTGGCGGCCTCGGCCGCGTCTTCGATCGAGATCTGCAAAAGGCGGCGGGTGGCCGGATCGAAGACCGTCTCGCGCAACTGGTCGGGGTTCATCTCGCCGAGGCCCTTAAAGCGTGTGACGTGCTCGCCCGTGCGCTTCGTGGTCTTGAGCGCCTCTTTGAGCTCCTCTTCCGTGTGCACGTAGAGCGCGCCGTCTTTGAGCGCGATCCGGAACAGCGGTGGGCGGGCCAAGAAGATGCGTCCGCCAGCGAGCAGGTCGGGGAAGAGCTCGTGAAAGAGCGTGATCAAGAGGTTGGCGATATGTGCGCCGTCGGCATCGGCGTCGGCGGTGATGACGACCTTGCCGTAGCGGAGCTGCTCTTCCTCAAGCGTCGCGACGAGCGTCGCGCCAATCACGTCCTTCCGACCGCCGAGTGCGACGAGAATCGAATCGACTTCGGTGTTGTCGAAGGCCTTGCCATTCTTGGCGCCGAGCACGTTGAGGATCTTGCCGCGAATCGGCAGGATCGCCTGGGTCGCGTTGTCGCGTGCCTGCTTGGCACTACCACCGGCCGAGTCGCCCTCGACGATAAAGATCTCGCGTTCCGAGTTAGGGATCGCCGGATTATCGATCGTGTCTGCCAGCTTGCCCGGCAGATTCGAGTCGCTCATGATCGAGGTCGCGGCGTTGCGCAGCTTCTTCGAAATCTTGGCTTTGGCGAGGCGCACATCGCGGGCGAGCACGACGCGGTCGAGGATCTTTTTGGCGTCGTCGGCGTTCTTCTTGTCGGCCAGCCAGTCGGTCAGCGCTTGGGTCGTGAAAGCCGTGACGGCGGTCTGCGCCTCTTGGTTGTTAAGGCGCCCCTTGGTCTGCCCCTCGAACTGTGGGTTCTCGAGCATCACCGAGATGGCGCCGGTCAGGCCATCGGCGACGTCCTTGGCGTCGAGCGTCTCGCCCTTGTCCTTCTTCAGTCGCCCAGCGTCGAAGGCAGCCTGGTTGAGGACGCGGGTCAGCGAGCGGCGCAGGCCCGAGACGTGCGCACCACCATCGACCGTGTTGACGACGTTGCAGAAACTGAAGACACGATCGTCGGCCGACATTGTCCACTGCAGCGCGATCTCGATCGGGATACCGCCGGACGTGCCCGACAAGGAGACGATGCCCGGATGCGCAACGTCGCGGCTCTCGTTGAGTTCGCGTACATAGTCGGCAAGTCCCTCTTTGCTGCGGTACTCGTGCTCCGTCCCGTCGGGCGTGCGCAGCTGGAACGTGAGGTTGCGGACGAGAAACGACTTCTCGCGCAGGCGCTGCTGGACGGTCGTTGGCGAGAGGTGCGCGTTCTTGTCGAAGATCGTGCGGTCGGGGGTAAAGCGCACGGTCGTGCCGGTGCCTTCGCCCTTGTCGAGCGCGCGCACGTCCTTGACGGGCCCGTCGGGGATGCCGCGCTGATACCGCTGCGACCAGAGGCGCTTGTCGCGCCGAACCTCGACCTCCAACCATTCGGAGAGTGCGTTGGTCACGCTCGCGCCGACACCGTGCAGACCACCAGAGACCTTGTAGCCACCATCGCCGAACTTGCCACCGGCGTGCAACTTGGTAAAGACCAACTCGAGCGCCGAGACGCCCTGCTCGGGATGGATGTCGACGGGGATGCCACGGCCGTCGTCCGAGATCGTAATCACCTCGTTGTCGTCCATCACGGTGCGGATCGTCGAGCAGCGTCCTGCCAGTGCCTCATCGACTGAGTTGTCGATGACCTCCCAGAGCAGGTGATGCAGCGCGCGGCTATTGGTGCCGCCGATGTACATGCCCGGGCGCACGCGCACAGGCTCAAGACCCTCGAGTACGCGAATATCAGCAGCGCTATAGCGGTCTTTGGCCATCGCCCAGCAGGGTAGGCGACAGGGTTCCGGGTCAAGGGGTAGGTCCGGGATCAACTTTGCTTTGGGGTCAGGCCCCGATGCAAAGCGTGACTCTGCATGGGGCCTGACCCCAAAGCAAAGTTGATCTACGCTGCGCGGAGTGCTGCTCGCCTCGATCCCAAGTCCGTCGTCGCCCTACGTCTTCCAAGCCGGCTCGTTTGGGTTGCGCTGGTACGGCTTGCTGATCGCGATTGGCATCGGCGTTGCGATCTGGATTGCGCGGCGCGAGTTTCGCCGCCGTGGCTGGGATCCGGAAGGCGTCTACACGCTGGCGATGTGGGCCGTGCCTGCCGGCATCATCGGCGCGCGCCTCTATCACGTCGCAACCGACTGGCACCTCTTTGCCGACGATCCGGCACGGATTATTCAGATTCAGCAGGGCGGGCTCGGGCTCCCCGGAGTGATCATTGGTGGAGCCATCGGAGCGACGATTGCTGCGCGTCGACTGGGGTTACCCGCGCTTGGCGTCTTCGACTGCGTTGCGCCTGGCCTGATCTTGGCGCAGGCGCTCGGCCGTTGGGGAAACTGGTTTAATCAAGAGCTCCCTGGCGGACCCAGCAACCTGCCATGGGCCGTCGAGATCGACCCGCAGTATCGGCCCGCGCAGTACCTCGATGTCACGACGTTCCAGCCGACGTTCCTCTATGAATCGCTCTGGAACCTGGGTGTCTTTGCTGTCCTGATCTTGCTGGTGATTCCGCGCTACTGGAATCGCGCCCGCTATGGCACCGTCTTCGCTGCCTATCTTTTCCTGTATGGCGTTGGTCGTGTCTGGGTCGAGGCTCTCCGCATCGACGCGGCGCACGTGTTTCTTGGCGTGCGCCTCAACGACTGGGTCTTCGGGATCGTCGTGATCCTCGCCGCAGCCTTCCTCGCGCGCTCGTTTAGTCGGTTACAGCCCGCGCCCGACGCGCTGCTGTCGCAAAAGGAATAGCTGCCAGCGCGAGCAGCGCCGACAAGACGAGACCCGCCAGGTAGGCACCATCGGCAAACTGGCTTGCTCCCTCCAGCGCATTACCTGGATTGGCAGGGCCACCGGCAAGCGACCAGCCGAGCGCTGCGGCGATACCGAGCAGCGCGATCGACATCAGCGTTCCGAAGCGCGCCGCCGCCAAGTTGATCGCCGACTGCATACCCTCGTCGCCGGCAGGTGCCAACTGCAACACCGCGTGCGTGACCGGCCCAGCCATGCAGGCCATCCCCAAGCCGAGCAGAATCTCGGCTGGGATCACAACCCAGACGCGACCATCGGCGAGGAACAAGGCGGGAATCACGCTTAGCGCCGTCAGCAATGGTCCGAGCCGCAGCATCAGGTGCATGTGGTTGCCCGCCGCGAAGGCGGTCAGGCGGCCCGATGTGAGCATCACCATCAGACTCATCGGCAACAGCAGAAAACCGGTCATGATCGGCCCGTAGCCGAGCGCCGACTGCAGGCGGATCGAAATCAACAGACCCATCGTCAGTGGAGTCGACCAGGCGAGGATCGTAAAGACGTGGACGCGGTTCATCAGCCGGTCGCGAACGGCGCGTGGAGGAATCATCGGCTCGGGGAAGCGTCGCTCGTGCCAAATGAACACGAGCACGACGAAACTGCCGGCGGCGAGTAGCCCGAGCACGAGTGGATCGAGCAGGCCGCGTGTGGGCCACTCGATCAGACCGGCCGTCAAGAGTGCAATTGCGGTTGCGATGATGCTGCCGCCAACCAGATCGATTCGGCGCTTTGCGTGAGGCGAGTCGATAATGCCGCGGGCAAACCACACCGCCACCATCAGCGCCGGAATGACGACCAGAAAGGCCCAACGCCAGCCGAACAGGCCGCCTACGAGGCCACCGAAAGCGGGTGCGATCGAGGCGGAGAGGCTGGTGCCAGTCACCCAGATACCGATTGCCCGGGCTTGGCGCTCCGGCGCGACGGAGGTGCGCAGGATCGCGATCGAGGCGGGCGTCAGCAAGGCGGCAGCGACACCCTGCAGGGCGCGGGCACCAATCAGAAAGTCGGCCGAAGGTGCGAGTCCGACGAGCAGCGTGGCGACGATGAAAGCGACGAGGCCGACCTGCAACATCCGCTTGTGGCCCCAGACATCGCCCATCACGCCAGCAGGCAGCACGAATGCCGTCATCGTGATCAGGTAGGCATTGACGATCCACTGCTCCTGCGCGAGGCTCGTGTGCAGGTCGTTGCGAATGTCGGGCAAGACGACATTGACGATCGAGATATCGATAAAGATCGCACCTGTCGCCAAGATGCAGGCAAACAGCGTCTTGCGCTCGTAGAAGCCCCGCAGCAGCATCAGCGGTGGAGTGCCTTGGCTACGAGATCGCACTGCATGAAGAGCACCGTACCGCGATCGGTGCGGCACGTCTGTCGCGACGCGCAATCACGACTAAACTCAGCGCGTGGCTGTCACCGAAGAACGCGACGTGGTCATCATTGGTGCCGGCATCGCCGGCCTGACAGCCGCGCGCGAATTGCGCGCCCACGATCCGCTCGTGCTTGAGGCCTCGGATCGCGTCGGCGGGCGCATCTGGTCGAAGCAGTGCGGTGAACTGGCAATGTCGGTTGGCGCGCATATGTTTCCGCCGCCCGATTCGGTGATTGGTGGCCTGGTCACGGAGTACGGCCTCGACGTCCTCAAGATCACGGGGTCGATGCTCAATCTCGCGCTGCAGGACCGCGTGATTCAGGACGCCCGCCCCGAGTTGATGCCGTTCAAGCTGCCGCTTTCGCTGCGCGGCCGCGCCTCCTTCGCCCGCGCGGGGTTGAAGGTCAAGCGCATCGGTGACGAGTACATGCGACTCGCTGTCCAGCAGCCGGGCGAGGCTGCAGCCGACGTGCGTCTACGCCTCTTGCGGTACGGCGGCGACGAATCGTTCGCCGATTTTCTTGGCCCTTTGCACCCCGAGGCCGAGCGGATCTTTCGCGCGCTCTGCAATCGCACGATCGCCGAGCCGGACGAGATCTCCGTCTCTGCGATGGCCGCGCTGTTTGGACATGTCTGGGACACGGGCGATCTTGGTCGCAACATGCGCGGCGGCTCCGGGCTGCTGCCTGAGGCGATGGGTCGCGAGCTCGCCGACCAGATCCGGCTCCAGACGCGGGCGACGAGCCTCGCCTTCGACGGCGCCGGCGTGTCGGTGGGCTACGAGGGGCCCGATGGAGCAGGCAGCGTGCGGGCGCGTGCGGCAATCGTGGCCGTGCCAACGCCCGACCTGATCCCCTTTATGACCGATGCGATGACGCCGGGCTTCCGCTCGGCGATCGACCGAGTGACTTTCGGTCCACACGTCGTGCTGAGCATCCGCACGGGCGAGCGCGAGCCAATGCCGTGGGACGACCTCTATTCGATCTTGACGCCGGACTACGCGTTCAACATGGTCTTCAACCACACCAACTCGCTCTACGCAGCGGGCACGCCAAAGCAGGGCAGCGTGTTGATGGTCTACGGCGGTGCACAGCGCGGCTATGCGTTGCTCGGCAAGAGCCATGCAGAGATCGAGGAGATCTTTTTGCGCGACCTTGACCGTCTCTATCCCCAGGTGCGCTCGAACATCGTCGAGACGTGGGTGATGCCATGGGCACATGCAGGAGCGTTCGCCGCGCCGGGCCGGTGGCGCGCGCAAGAGACGCTGGAGCGCGGCCTTGGTGGGCGTGTTTTCCTGGCTGGTGACTGGGTCAGCGATTTTGTGTCAATGGAGACAGCAGCGCTGACAGCGATCGATGCAGCCGCCAACGTGCGTGGCGTGATCGAGCGCGGTGGCGTTCAGCAGCCTCCCGCTCGCCCCGTTGTCGTGCCGCGCGATCCGAAGGCAACGAAGCGCGTGCAGGCGTTCTTTGGCGACGCCTCCTCCGCCGAGGAGTAACGCTTAGCGCGAGCTAATGCGGATCTCGAACGAGGCGGCGAAGGTCGAGCCTGGCGTCACTTCACGAAGATCGTCGCCGGTGATCAGCGCATTGGTCGGTGCGGTCATCGGCTCAAAGCAGATGAAGTCCGCGTCGGCGGGCGCGTACACCTGCGCACAGCGGTAGGCATCGCCGAACGACACTTCGATCAGGCGCTCCGCCGTCTCGACACGAAAGATCGCGGGTGCGGCGAGCGAGAGGTAGAGGTCGTCATAGGTATCCGTGCCAAGTTCGCGCCAGCCCTCTTCGGCACGCACGAGCTCGCCGGTCGGGAGCCCACGCTCGTTGAGCACCGCATGCGTGCGCACGGGCAGGTCGATCCGCCAGGTCGAGCGATCGCCACCCGGTGCGAGGTAGGGGTGAAAACCAAAGGCGAGCGGAACGGGCAGGTTTTCCTCGGCGATCACGACGAGCGTCGTTCGGAGGCCTCCGGCGTCAAGTTCGTGGGTCAACTCCAGGCGGTGCGGGAAGGGAAAACCCGCCAGCAGATCGGGGTAGGCACCAAATTCGATCGCGGCGGTAATCGCGGCGAAGTGCGTGGTGCAGCTCGTGCCCGTCACCTGCCAGCGCGGGCTCGCAATCAGGAGGCCATGGATCGGGAAGCCGTGGTCGTCGAGTCGCAGCGGCATCGCGGTGGGGTGGAGGTCGACGGCCACGCTGCCGACCTTGTACGTCACGCCGCTGAGTCGGTTTGCCCAGGGATACAGCAGCGGTACGCCGAAACTCGAGCCATGATCGCGATACGCGGATAGCCCACCACGCTGGCCCAACACCTCAACGCCAGCGTGTTCGAGTGACGCCACGACCATGCCAACGGTGGGCACGATCGTCGCGCTGAGATCGCCAACGGTGAGCACGACGGAAGGGGAGCCGTCGAGCTCGCCGTGGGTGATTTCTGCGGTCATTGACGGTCAGGCTATCCGTCCGGCTACAGGTACGCCATACTTACAGCACGCTTGAAGAGGAGAGATCACCATGAATCCGCTGACTGACTTTGCCGCACTGCCCGCCGACGCCCACAAGGGCGAGTGGTTGAACTGGTCCAAGATGGCCGACTTCGAGAATCAGTCGCCGCCGGTGATCGTGACGGGCGAGGGCGTCTACGCGATTGAGAGCAATGGCAATCGCCTGCTCGACGGCGTCTCTGGTCTCTTTACGACCCAGATTGGCTACTCGCATGGCGCCGAGATTGGCAAGGCCGCAGCAGCACAGCTCGAGACGCTCAGCTTCTACCCCAACTGGGCCGCCACGCACCCGTCGGCACTTGCGCTGACCGATCGCATCCTTGGTCTCGCACCAGATCGCATGGCTCGCGTCTTGCTGACATCGGGTGGTTCTGAGTCGGTCGAGTCCGCACTCAAGCTCGTGCGTCAGCACTTCCTCGCCCAGGGCCAGGGCCTCAAGCGCAAGATCATCGCTCGCCGCGGCGCGTACCACGGCTGCACGATGGGCGCACTGTCTTTGACGGGTATTCCACTGTCGCGCGTGCCGTTCGAGCCGCTCGATCCGAACGTCCGCCACGTGGTCAACACGCACCAGCGCTCCTGCCTCTACTGCCACGACAAGGGCGGCTGTACGCTGACCTGCGCCGACGCCATTGAGCAGGCGATCCTCGCCGAGGGCCCCGATACGGTCGCGGCAGTCGTCGTCGAGCCGATCCAGAACGGTGGCGGTTTGCCGCCGGCAGACGGCTACGGCGCCAAGGTCCGCGAGATCTGCGACCGCTACGGCGTGCTGCTCTGGTGCGACGAAGTGATCACCGGCTTCGGTCGCGTTGGTGACTGGTTCGCCTCGGATCGTCTCGGCTTCAATGCCGACATCTGCACGTTCGCCAAGGGCATCACCTCCGGCTACGCGCCGGGTGGTGGCGTGATCTTTACGGAGGCCGTTGGTGCTCCGCTGATCAACGCCGAGGCGATGTACGCGCACGGCTTCACCTTCGGTGGGCATCCGCTGACGTGTGCCGTGGCGTTGACGAACCTCGACATCATGGAGCGCCTTGGTGTGATCGAGAACGTGCTCGCCAACGAGGACTACTACGCAGCTGCGATGGCCGACGTTGCCGCCAGCAGCGAGCTCGTTGTCGAGGCGCGTGGCAAGGGCTTCTACCACTCGCTCGAATTGACCGACAACGCACTGACGGCCCCCGTCGCGGGTGCGACTCGCAAGCATGGCGTGATCGTTCGACCGGACGTGCGCGTCAAGCCGATGATCGTGACGGCTATGCCGCTGATCTCCGAGCGTTCGCATATCGACGAGTTGGCCGATGCACTCAAGGCCGCACTCGTTGACGTCAAGGGATAGTGCGTGGATGGTGGGTCAGGCAGATTCGCTCTGCCTGACCAGTCAAACGCCTTTGTAACACCCAGAGAGTCAGACTATGGCCGAAACGTCATAATTTTACCGCTAGGCGCAATTCGCTGTAGTCTTGCTGGATCGCATCGGTGCGCCCGTCCTTATCGATAGTGCATTGAGAGCGGTACCAAAGAGAGGTTTGCGTGATGGCGCGGACGGCTGAGACAGCGGAGAATCGTCGGACACGACTTTTGGTGATCGCTCGCGGCGTGATTGCGGAGCAGGGAGTTGCCGCCTGTACCTTTCGAACCTTGGCAAAAGCCGCAGGGACGTCGACGCGTCCCTTCACACACGCGTTTGGAACGCGCGACGCGCTGATGCTCGCCGTTGCTCTGACAACGTGGGATGATAAGGGCCTCGTTGTGCGCGAAGTCATCACCGAGATTGACCGCCCTGGCTATTGGAATTGCATCGACGAGTTGACTGAGATGGGTGAGGCCTGGCTCCCAGTGTCGGATGAGCGCGCGCATGGCAAGCGTATTTATCTCGAATTCGTGATGTACAGCCTGAGTCATCCGGAGCTGGGGAAGACGCTCCTGAGTTTTAGTGACGCAGCGAATGCTCACATTGCCGTGATTGTGGAGGAAGGACAGCGACGCCAGCAGGTGCGGACCGATCGGACGGTGCAGGAGCTCGTGATGGCATTTTGGAGTTACTTCGAAGGACTCGCGCTCTCGACGCTCTATGAGCCTCAGGCGCTGCCACGGGACATGTTGATGGGACTCTGGCGCGACGGCCTACGGCGCCTGCTCCAGCCCTAAGGGCGAGCGGTGGTGTAGAGCGTTAGCCGGATGTCATAAGGGGCCAGACCCTTAGTGACATCAGGCACGACCGTCCGGTCGTACCTGATGTCACATAAGGGATCTGACCCCTTATGAATCCGGACGACTCGGCCCGCTGAGCCTCTATCGAGGCGGCGCGCACGGCACTGCGCCGGCCGTTCGCAGATCTCTAATGCACCCGTAGTCCACACGCCGTGATTGCGACACAGGGGTACGGGCTGTTCGACACCGGGTGAAGGTCACCGGTGGCGAAGCGCTCGTAGCGGAACGGATGCAGCAGCGACGAGTGGCCGCCGAGCAGGACGTTGGCGACTTCCTTGCCGACGCCGATCATCTTGTAGCCGTGGTTCGAGTCGGCGATCACATACACGTTCGGGCGCATGTAATCGAAGACGGGGAAGTTATCGACCGTAAACGAGCCGACGCCACCGGAGCGGGCCGTCTTGTAGTTGGCGCGACACCCTTCGAAGCGGCTCATGCAGTGCGAGAGGCTCGCGCACCACATGTCCGGGAAGGCCGGGTCGACGCTGGCGGTCGGGTACGGATCAAGCTCGAAGTCCGTATCGAGGGCGATCGGCGCAGCGCCGCCCTGGATGCCGTGACGGTCGCGCTTGAAGTAGTTGCCCCACAGCTCGTCGGTGACGAGCTTGCCGTCATCGGTGTAGAGCGGTGCGTCGGAGTCGACGTGGAGAACCGGTGGCATCTTGCCGTCGGCCGTCGCGTGCATCAGTGGGTCGACAGCGATCTCGCCCTCCTGCAGGTACCAGAACGTCCACATGTCCTGATCCTTATGGACGTCGCCGGTCGGCGTGCGGACGTCGAGCTTATCGGGCAAGCCGAGCATCTCCCAGATGCGCGGGACCCACGGTCCAACGCCGATGATGACCTGCTCGCACTCGATGTCGCCTTCGGAGGTGTTGACCTTCGTGACCGCACCCGAGCCGTCGAGCTCGAAGCCATTGACCTTGACGCCCTCGATGATCGTGACGCCTTCGCCCTTGGCCTTCGCGGCGAGTGCGTGCATCGACTCGACGTTGAACGCGAAGCCGCCCTTGTGCTCGTGCAGCGCAACCTTGAGGCCCGGTGCGCGCCAGTCGGGGAAGAGCTTGAGCATGTGCTCACGCACTGCGTCTTCGCCTGTGATCGAGCGTGGAGGGGTAGCCAATCTGCTCGTGGCGGCCAGCGACCTCGGTCAGATCGCCGACCTGACCCTCGGGGCCGAGCGCGATGTAGCCGACTTCGTGGTAGTGGTACGCGGCTGGATCGGACTCCCAGACCTCGACGTTGGCGGCCATCAGCTCGGACATGGCGGGCTGGAAGTAGTTGTTGCGGACCACGCCACAGGCGATGCCCGACGCGCCGGCGGCGACGCCGGACTTGTCGATGATCGTGATGTCAGCACCGGAGCCTGCGCCGGTTGCCTTCAGTTGCTTGGCGAGGTGGTATCCGGTCGAGAGACCGTGGATACCGGCACCAATAATCAGGTACTTGCTGGAACTGGGAACAGACATCTGTCTGGTCGCCTCCTCCGTGTTGCCGATAGGGCAACACCGTTGCCGTGGGTGATGACCTGAGTGTAGCGGACGGATACGCCGAAGGGAAGCGCGCCGGTCGCGTACGCTGCCAGCTGCAATGAGTACGTGGCAGATCATCGACCTCGATCCCTTCGCAGCGGCCCGCGCGGGACTCCCGGCTCAGGTCGCGGTTCCGGCGGATGTCGACCCTGCCGCCGTCACTCCTGTCGACCTCGCCCGCTACGGCGCGGAGTATGCAGATATCGAGCCCGATGGTCCGCTCGCCTCCGACCTTCGTCGCCTCGCCGCCAAACAACGCCCCGTTGCAGAGGTGCAGCAGGCGCTGGCCGAACGTCGCTGGGCCGATGCGCTGGCGGCAGTTGAGGAGGTGCTCGCGATCGACCCGCAAGATGCGCCGGCGCACCTCAATCGTGCTGCCGCTCTGCGCGAGTCCGGCGAACCGAAGGCCGCACTCGCCGAACTCGATGCAGTCGCTGCGATCTTTGCCGTCGTGCCGTTGTTTCATCGCAACCGTGCGCGCGTCCTCGAAGACTTGGGCAATCCGGCGGCAGCAATCGCCGCGTACCGTGAGGCCCTCGAACTGACGCCCGGCGACCCCGCCGTTGTCGATCGTCTGCGGGCGCTTGGCGCGATTACGACCGTCAGTGGTCCGGATGGTCCGATCGAGGTCGACCGCGAGGCGCTCGCCGACCTTGTCCGCCGCGATCTTGCCCAGCACGACGATGATCACCAGCATCTTGCGAGTGCTGCACATTCGCTACTCGGCGATGGCCAACCCGACCTTGCGGCCACCGCAGCTGCGCTCGCGCTCGCTGTGCAGGATGACGACGAGAGCACGAGACTCGTCCTGATCGAGGCCTTGCTCGCGGCCCAGCGTTCCGCCGAAGCACTGGTCGCAGCCGAGCGTCACGTTGAGGCCGAACCGACGTCCGCGCTTGGTCACGAGTTTCGCGCCGTCGCTTTGGCCCGGCTTGGGCGGAACGATGATGCCAAATCGGCGGCAGCACGCGCGGTCGAGTTAGACCCCGCCGCACCTGCCGCTGGACGAATCCTCGAAGGCGACGGCGACTAGGCTCTACGCCGCTCCTGATACGCTTCACCCATTCGTGGGCAACGCCACAAATCAGACAGCCAACAGACCGGACTCAATGCCTCCGTCAGAGCCTGAGATGACGGCATGACCTCGGTGACGTTGATCGAGATCGCGCTGATCTTCGTGATCATCGCGTGGAACGCCTTCTTCGTGTCCGCCGAGTACGCCTTCGTCGCCGTCCGCCGGACGCGCATCGACGAACTCGTCGAGGAGGGGTCGAAGTCGGCGAAGCGCGTCCGACGCTTGCTGGACGACCCGGCGCGCTTTATCTCGGCCTTCCAAGTCGCAATCACGCTCTCCTCGCTGGCGCTCGGCGCAGTCGGTGAACCCGCGGTGTCGCGCTTGTTCGAAGAGCTCTTTGGCAACATCGGCATGCTGGGCGACGGCGCCGTTGTGGTGATCAGCGTGATCCTCGCGTTTGCAATCATCTCGGCGCTCCACGTCGTGTTGGGCGAGATCGTGCCGAAGACGCTGACGCTCTCGCGTGCCGAGTCCGTGGCACTCGCCGTCGTGCTGCCCGTGACGATCTTTATGTGGCTCTTCTGGCCATTCATCTGGGTGCTGCGCGGGATGAGCGAGGCGCTGATCCGCCTGATGGGTCTCGAGTCGCCCTCCGAGATGCGACTTGTCCATTCGGAGGAAGAGCTCAAGTTGCTGATTTCGGCCTCACACGAAGAGGGCGTACTCGAGGCGGAAGAACGCCAGCTGCTCTACAAGGTCTTCGATTTTGCCGAGACCGAGGCACGGCAAGTGATGGTGCCGCGACCGGACGTCGTCGCACTGCAAGTCGACCTCACGCCAGACGAGGCGATCGAGCAGACGCTCAATGCGCCCTATACGCGCTATCCGGTCTATGGCGAGACCCTGGACGACCTCGTCGGCGTCGTCCATATTCGACACCTCTTCGGTGCCCGCCTGCAGCAGTCGGACGCGACGACGCTCGAAGCCTTCGTGCGCCCCGTCCCGATCGTGCCCGAGACGAAAAAGCTCGACGAGCTGCTGGCCGAATTTCGTCGTACGAACACGCACATGGCGATCGTCGTCGACGAGTACGGCTCGACCGTCGGGATCGCGACGCTTGAAGACGTGCTCGAGGAGATCGTCGGCGAGATCAACGACGAGTTCGACCTACCCGACCGCGAGCTGATTCGTCTCGCTCCCGACCGCATTCGGATCGAGGCATCGTTCCCGATCGAAGACTTCAACGAACGCTTCGGCGGGGATCTTCCCGACGAGGACTACACCTCCGTCGGTGGTTTCTTGTTTGGCGAGTTGGGACGCCCGGCGCGGCCAGGCGACGTCGTTTCACACCGCAACTTCCGCTTCACGGTGCGCGAGGTCGACGGGCCGCGCATTCGCGTGGTCGATGTCGAGCTCAAGGCGCACCCGCAGGCAGGCGCCGAGGAAGCAGAAAACCTCTAGCGAGCGAAGACCATATTGTGGTACAACACCCCATGCCGGTGTTGATGTACGTCATACTGACACGGGATAAACGTGCTACCCGCACAGCGGGAGCACCTCGAGACCTGAGGAGGGACCTCGTATGACCGATTTCAATCAGTTGGACCCGTTCCGCAAGCAGGCGGACCCGCTCCAGCTCGACCTCGTCGAGTCGTTTGCGCAGGGCAAGATCAACCGCCGCCATTTCATTCAGCGCGGTACTGTTCTCGGCCTGTCACTCGCCTCGATCAGCGCGATCGTCGCAGCCTGCGGCGGTAGCAGCAGCAGTGGTGGTGGTGAAGCCGCAACAGACACCGGTATCGGTGGCGGCGAAGTCTCCGACACAGTTGCAGTCAAGACCGGTGGCTCGATCAAGCTGGCGATGTCGCCCCCAGGTTCTGAGGGTGTCAACCCGATCACGATGATCGACCTCGTCACGTACAACGTCTGCGCCCAGGTGTTCGAGTATCTCGTGCGCTCGGCATCGGACCTCTCGATTGTCCCGCAGCTCGCCACTGAGTGGTCGGGCAGCTCGGACGCCAAGACCTGGACCTTCAAGTTGCGCGAAGGCGTCATGTGGCAGGACGGCACGCCGTTCACTGCCAGCGACGTCGTCGCCACGATGGACAAGCTGGTTGAAGCCGGCAACTCGGCCTTGACCGGCACGCTCAGCGCGGGTGGCACGACTGCACCCGACGATCTGACGGTCGTCTTCGCACTCGACGCCGCCAATGGTCACTTCCCGTACCTCGTCTCGTCCGACAACACGCAGTCGTTGATCACGCCGGTCGCGTGGACGGTCAAGGACAACCTTGCGCCGGGTGTCGGTGGCACGGGTCCATGGAAGCTCGACGCGCTCGACGTCAAGACGAACGCCAAGTACTCGCGCAATGACGCCTGGTGGGGTGGCAAGACGCCGCTCGACACCGTCGAGTTCATCTTCATCGAGGACACCGCCGCACAGATTGCAGCAGTCTCCAGCGGCGAAGCCGACGGCAACACCCAATTCTCGGCCGACCAGGGCGAGGTTCTGCTCAACGATCCGAACATGAACATCGTCGAGTTGAAGTCCGCTACGCATCGCCAGTTGTGGATGCAATGCGATGAGGGCGCCGTGATGGATCCGAAGGTGCGGCAGGCAATTGCCTGGACGTTCGATCGCCAGAAGATGATCGATAAGGCACTCGGTGGACACGGCACGGTCGCGAACGACCACGTCCTGTTCGAGCTGTACCCGTACTTCGACAGCGCAGCCGTCGAGCAGCGTGTGCAGGACATCGACAAGGCGAAGGCACTCCTCGCGGAGGCCGGTGCTGAGGGTATGAGCATCGAGTTGCCGTACATCAAGGCCAGCGACATGACGAGCCTGGCGATCCTCGCCGCGGACGGCATGAAGCAGGCTGGTATCGATGTCAAGCTCGTCGGCAGCGATTACAGCACGTTCTACGGCAAGTTCTGGTGCCCAGCCGAGCCGGCCAAGCCACCGTGCGTCGGTGCTTCCGACATCGGTATCGTCGACTACGGCCATCGTGGCACGCCCGACGTGTACCTCAACGCGGCGCTCGCGACGAACGGCGTTTGGAACTCGTCGCAGTACGCCAGCTCGACGTTCGACACGCAGTTCGCTGCATGGTCTGCTGCTGTCGACGTTGATGCACAGATGTCGACTGCTGCCGAGCTCGAGAAGACCCTCTGGAACGACACTCCAGTTGGCATCCCCTACACCATCAACACGCTTGGAGCCTTCAACAAGAAGTTCCAGGGCATCGTGACGACGGCCATGGGCTTTGCCTTCCTTGAGGCTGCTTCGCAGGCCTAAGGCATAACGGAAAACCGGGCCGGGGTCACCATCGAGTTTGTGATGGTGGCCCCGGCCTTTCCATCTTCCGAGCCCCTTTCTCACCATGCTGATCTTCCTCATTCGCCGCATCGGACTCGCGATCGTCACGCTCTTCTTGCTGACGATCATCGTCTTTGCGTTGTCGAATGTCTTGCCGGGCGACGTTGGACGCCAGATCATGGGACCGTTTGCTCCACAGGCATCGGTTGACGAACTCAACAAGCGGCTCGGCACGGATCAGCCGCTCTACACGCAGTACCTCAAGCGCATGGAGGGCTACGCTCAGCTCGACCTTGGCGAGTCGTACAAGACGCGCGAGCCGGTTTCGAAAGTAATCGGTACGACCTTCCTTAACTCCGCGAAGCTCGCTTTTCTCGCTCTCCTGATTACGGTACCGCTGGGCATCCTCGGTGGAATCATCGCCGCACTCAAACGCGGCTCTCTGATCGATCGCTGCATCGTTACCTTCAGTTTGGCCGGCTCCTCGTTGCCCGAGTTTGTGACGGCCTCGTTCCTCGTCGTCATTTTCGGTTTGCAGCTTGCCTGGTTCCCGGTCATCGCGAGCACGGGCGACGTGTTGAGTCCAGCCGAGCAGCTCTACCGCCTCGTGCTGCCAATTCTCGCTCTCGTGCTCGTCTACTTTGGCTACATCGCGCGCATGGCGCGGGCGGGTGTGATCACTGCCATGGAGGCCGAGTACACGCGTACCGCCTTTCTGAAGGGGCTGCCACGCGGCGTGGTGATTCGTCGTCACGTCCTGCGTAACGCTCTGCTGCCAACGATCTCGGTTGTTGCCACGCAGACGGGATATCTGTTCGGCGGCCTCTTGGCAGTGGAGCTGATCTTTAACTACAACGGCCTCGGTCGCGAGCTCGTGCGGGCAGCGCTGACTAAGGATCTGCCGGTGCTGTCGGCGGGTGTGCTGCTGATCGGCGTCGTCTACATGATCGCGACGTTGCTTGGTGACATTCTGATCTCGATTCTCAACCCGCGCGTTCGATTGGGAGACCAGTAATGGGCGTCATCGAAGACGAGATTCCCGCAACGCCGCCCGTGCCCGGCACGCAGCTCGACGTGGTTGCAGATAAGCGTGCTGCGCGCCGCGAGAAAGCGATTCTGTTCTTTAAGAGTCCGTCGGCGCTGATCGGCCTGGCGATCATTTTGTTCTGGGTCATCTGTGCCGTGCTCGGTGCGCGCATCACGCCATTCGATCCTTTCTCGACGGATGGGCTCAGCCACGAGGCGCCCTTCGTCAACGGCTACTACTTCGGCACGGACCAACTCGGACGCGACGTGCTGTCGCGCATCATGCTTGGCGCCCGAGATGTTCTGATTGCTGCGCCGCTTGCCGCCATCATTGGTGTCGTCTCGGGATCGATGCTTGGTCTCCTGATGGGCTACTACCGGGGGATCCTCGACGACGTCCTCGGGCGCCTGATCGAGGCCTTCCTCGTGCTGCCGTTGACGCTCGTCGGCCTGCTGGCGCTCGCTGCTGCCCCTGACGATTGGTCGATCATTCCGGGCATCGAATCGAGCACGCAGACGGTGATCCTGGTCGTCGGTCTGCTCTTCACGCCGATCGTGGCGCGCACCGTGCGTGCCGCCGTGCTGGCCGAGCGCGAGAACGACTACGTCCAGGCCGCCAAGCTTCGTGGCGAGAACGGGCTCTACATCATGACCCGCGAGATCCTGCCGAACGTGATGAGCCCGATCGTTGTGGAGTTCACCGTCCGTATCGGCTACGCGATCTTCGCGATCGCGACGCTCTCCTTCCTCGGTGTCGGCATTCAAGAGCCGACGCCGGACTGGGGCCTGATGATCGCGCAGGAGTATCGCCTCGTGATTGGCGGCTACTGGTGGGTGACGGTCTTCCCGGCGTTGGCGATTGCCAGCCTCGTGATCGCCGTCAACTTGATCGCTGACCGCCTCCAGGAGGTGATGGAGCTTTGAGCACCACGGAGACCACGACGGCTGCGCTTGCACTCAAACTCGACGATCTCCATGTCGCCTACGACGTCCGCGGTATTCCGCGCCCTGTCTTGCGTGGTGTGTCCTTCGAGATCCAGCCGGGCGAGGCCTATGGTCTCGTCGGCGAGTCTGGCTGTGGCAAGTCGACTACGGCCTACGCTGCCGTGCGCTACCTGCCCGAGAACGGCCACGTCACCGACGGCTCAATCACGATTGCGGGCGAGAAAATGCTCGAGCTGTCGACGTCGGAACTGCGTGCTCTGCGCTCGAACCGCGTCTCGATGGTCTACCAGGATCCGAGCCAGTCGCTCAATCCGACGATCAAGGTTGGCGTGCAGGTCGTCGAAGCCTTTACGGTGCTGGGCTTCTCGAAGGCCGAGGCCAAAGTCAAAGCCGAAGAGGCGCTCCATCGCGTGCGCATTGCCGATGCCCAGCAGGTGCTCGATCGTTATCCGTACCAGCTCTCTGGCGGCATGCAGCAGCGCGTGGTGATTGCGATGGCGCTGGCGTGCGATCCACAGCTGTTGATCCTCGACGAGCCGACGACAGGCCTCGACGCGACGGTTGAGGCCGAGGTGCTCGACCTCGTGTCGACCTTGCGTCAGGAGACCGGCGCGGCCGTCTTGCTGATCGCTCACAACCTTGGTGTCGTGCGGCGCATCTGCGATCGCGTCGGCGTGATGTATGCCGGCAAGATTATTGAGGAAGGCCCTGCTGCAGAGGTCTTCGACAACCCCCAGCACCCATATACCGTTGGCCTGCTGCGCTGCCTGCCGCGTCGTGGCGCGAACAAGACCGAGCGCCGTCTTGACACGATTCCGGGCTCGTTGCCATTGATCGGGACTGAGTTGCCGGCTTGTGTCTTCCAAGATCGCTGTGCGCTGGCGACCGAAGAATGTCGAACCGTTGCGCCGCCAGCCACGCACACTGAAGGCGGACGAACGGTCTATTGCCACCACGTCGACAAGGTCTCGACGCTCGCTGAGGCACCGCTCCAACCACCCGTCGCTGGTGCTGGTGTGGGCGAGGTCGTGCTGCACCTCGAGAACGTCTCGAAGACCTTTAAGCAGGGTAACCATGAGGTGCGCGCACTTGTCGACGTCGATCTTGACTTGCGCGCGGGCGAGACGCTCGGACTGGTGGGTGAGTCTGGCTCCGGCAAGACGACGCTGGCCAAGGCGATCCTAGGCATCCACGCTGCCGATCCTGGCTCGGTGATCGAGCTTGATGGGCAGACGCTTGCTGGTCTGACGACGGGCCGCACGCGCGATGCGCGACGAGCGATTCAGATTATCTTCCAAAATCCCGACTCGGCACTCAACCGCTCGAAGACGGTGCGGGCAATCCTCGAGCGCGCACTCCAGAAATTGGCTGGCATCCGCGGGCCAGAGGCTGACACTCGGTTGGGTTCGCTGACGGAGGAGGTCCGGCTGTCGCCGCGACACCTCGACATGCGGCCGCGCGCGCTGTCGGGCGGACTCAAGCAGCGCGTGGCGATCGCAGGCGCCTTCGCTGGTGGTCCACGCATCGTTGTGTGCGACGAGCCAACGAGCGCGCTGGACGTTTCGGTGCAGGCCGCGATCCTCAACCTGCTTGGCGATCTGCAGCGCGACGAGCAAGCCAGCTACATCGTGATCTCGCACGATCTCGGCGTCGTGCGCTACCTCTCGGATCGCATCGCAGTGTTGTACTTGGGCCGGCTAATGGAGCTTGGACCTGCAGCAGAGGTGTTTGCTGGTCCGCATCATCCGTACACCGAGGCTCTGCTCTCTGCCGTGCCGAGCGTCGATGGAGATCCGCCCGATCGCATTCGCCTGACGGGCGAGCTGCCTTCGGCGATCAATCTGCCGAGCGGTTGTGTCTTCCATACCCGCTGCCCGCGCGCAATTAAGGGCACCTGCGAAGCCTCTGAGCCACCGCTGGTTGAGGTTGCGGACGGCCACATGATGCGTTGTCACATTCCGATCGATGAGCTGCGCACGCTGCAGCACGTCGACTGATCTGCGCCCAACGCCGAGCGCGAAGGAAAGAGATATGAAGATCCGCGCCGCGGTGCTGCCTGCAACAGGACAATCACTCGAAATCCAAGAACTCGACCTTGCCCCACCAGGGCCGCAGGAGGCACTCGTCCGCCTCGCTTGGAGTGGCGTCTGTCACTCCGATCAGAACGCGATTGACGGCACGACGCCGACGCCGTGTCCGAGCGTGCTTGGGCACGAAGGTGCCGGCGTGATCGAGGCGGTTGGGCCAGGCTCGCGGATGGTGGTTGGTCAGCGCGTCGCGCTGTCGTGGGCTCCCAACTGCGGCGTCTGCGAAGAGTGCTCGCGTGGTCTCCGTCATCTCTGCGGGACAGCCTGGCCGGCAATGGGCAAAGGCGGGCTGATGGACGGAACATCGCGCCTCTCGCATGGTGGCGACACCGTCTTCCACAACTCGTTTCTCTCGACGTTTGCCGAGGCCTGCGTCGTGCCTGACGCCTCCTGTGTCGTGATCCCTGATGACGCGCCACTCGACGTGGCGTCGATCGTTGGCTGTGCCGTTACGACAGGTATCGGCGCCGTCTGGAATACCGCCAACGTGCGTCCAGGCGAGCGGGTCGCTGTCTTTGGTTGCGGTGGTGTCGGGTTGTCGGCGATCATGGGCGCGCGTGCGGCGGGTGCTTCGCATGTGATTGCAGTCGATGTTTCCGAACAGAAGTTGGCCGACGCGATCGACTGTGGGGCGACAGGCACGGTGCAGTGGCAGGGCTCTGCCGAGGAGACAGGCGCGGCGGTGCTGGCTCTGACTGGTACCGGTGTTGACTATGCGATCGAGGCGACAGGTCGTCCAGAGGTTGCCACCGCCTGTTTCCTCAGCACGCGTGCTCGTGGAGCAGCAGTGCTGATCAGCATCCCGCACCCGGATGCGCAGGTGACCTTCCCCGCGCTGTCCTTCCCACGCATGGAGCGCCGCGTGTTGGGGTCGGAGTATGGCTCGTGCGTTCCGCTTTACGACTTTCCGATGATTCTTGATCTGCATCGCCAAGGCCGACTGCCGCTCGAGAAGCTGATTAGCCACCGCCTCAAGCTCGATGACATCAACGATGCCTTCGCGCTGATGAAGGATCATGCGTCCCGGCGCGTGCTGTTAGACCTGCGCCAGTAGAATCTAACCGTGAAGATCGCAACGATTGAAGTTCGGCGGTACCGGAACCTGTGGGGTTCGCCCGTGACGATGGCGTGGGACCCCACGCCGCGGTCGTACCAGGATGCCGAGGTCGTGATCGTGACGGCCGACGATGGCACCGTCGGTATTGCCAGCGGCGACAACCTGCCCGACGTCGCGATCCTCGAGCGCCACCTGCGAGGTCTTGACCCACGGCGTACCGACGTGATCCATCGCATCTGCGAGACCGTGGACTTTCATGGTGGCCGGCCGTGGATTGTCGAGGTTGCCTGTGCCGATTTGGCTGCTCGTGCCGCAGGCGAGCCACTCTGGCGTTTCTTGGGTGGCCGCAACGACTCGCTGCTCGCCTATGCATCGACAGCAGAGGCAGTGGAACCCGAAGAGCGGGCCGAGCGCACGATGCACCTGCGGCTGGCCGGCTTTAAGGCCGTCAAGCTCCGTCTTCCTGCAGGCGATTGGCGCAAGACAGCAGCTGTGGTCGAGCAGGTGCGGACTGCCATTGGTGGCGACATGGAGATCATGGTCGACGCGAACCACGGTTGGCGGATGGCGGGCGATACGCGCGCCGCGTGGGACGTGGCCGACGCTGTTCAGTGTGCCCGTGCCCTGGAGTCAATGGGTGTCTACTGGCTCGAAGAGCCGCTGCCGACAGGCGACGTCGTTGGCTACGCCGAGCTGCGGTCGAAGACGGCGCTGCGGATTGCGGCCGGCGAGATGGTGCGCCAGTCGCATGAGGCGCGCGATTTGATCGCCCGTGGTGGTGTCGACGTGATCCAGACCGACGTCGTCTTGTCAGGTGGAGTGACAGGCGCGCGTCGAATCGCCGATTTCGCAGCCTTGTCGGGTCGCATGTGGTCGCCGCATACCTGGACCAACGGGATCGGTTTCCTGATCAACCTCCACGTCGCGATGGCCTATTCGACGTGTGCCTTCATTGAAGTTCCCTTCGACCCGATTGGCTGGGGGCCAGATCGCCGTGACTGGCTCCTTCCTGAGCCGCTGTTCACGGCCGAAGACGGCACGATTCGCCCACCGGAGGGCCCCGGTCTCGGGATTCCCACCGATCTCGCCTGGCTCGAGTCGAATCTGATCAGCTAGTTCGTCAGGGTGGAATCAGCGCGTAGTCAGCTCTTGGTGAGCGAGTAATCAGCCTGTGATCAGCTCGTACAGCGCGTAGTCACCGCTTGGGCAGCGCGTAATCAGCGATTAAGCCAGTCGCCGACGTCGATGGTATGCAGAGCTGCGATGGGGGTGGGGCTCGAGAGTAGTTGTCGGAGTGACGCGGGCCGGAAGTTGGCGGGCAGGGCCGTTCGGTCGAACCATTGGGACTCGGCGAGGTACGCATCGCCAGAGGCAGCACTGATCTCTGCGGAGCCTGCAGTGATGACACCGCGGAAGATCACCTCAACGGCGTCGACGGTGGGACCATCGAGAATCAGCAGGGCGCCGTCGAGTTCGACGGTGACGCCAACTTCCTCGAGTAGCTCGCGGCAGGCGGCGTCGTTGAGCGACTCAGCGTTGTCGACATTGCCACCCGGCAGGCACCAAAAGGGCTCCTGGTCGGGCTTGGCGTGGAGGACGCAGAGGATCTGTCCGTCGTGCTCGATGGCGACGCGGGCTTTGAGGCGAGGGGTGCGAGTGGGAGGCATGGTCCCAAAAGCATCGCAGCCCCGCCGATGGCGGGGCTGCGACAGGAGGAGAGGAGAGGAGGGTGGAGAGAAAAATGAGTTAGACGCGGCGCGAGCGCAGCGCGGGGCGGGTCAGCCACGCAGGCAGCTTGCCCTTGGTGCGGGGCTTGGCGTCAATCGAGCTTGCGAACAAGAAGTTGAACGCAGGCACGGGGGCGGTGGTCAGGGCAGTGGAGTGGGTCTGATCTATTCGCATGTCCGTACCTTAGCAGAGGATCTTCGGTTTATGCAACTAATAACCAGTAAATATTCGGTAAAGATGAGGTAATACTCCAAATAGTAGGCACTTTTAGGTCATTCCCGGCGTAAACGCTCTGGCTATCCATCACGCGCCAAATGTCCAGAAGGGGTCAGGCACGATCTGGACATTGGCTGACGTAATCCAGGAGAGGGCAAACGCGATCTTGACGGTTGAGCCGATATTGATGGCTGGCAACCACTACCAATGTCCAGAAGGGGTCAGGCACGATCTGGACATTTGCTGACGAGCTAGCTCGTCTATCAAAATTCAGATCGTGCCTGACCCTTCTGGACATTGGCTGACGAGCTAGCTCGTCTATCAAATGTCCAGATCGTGCCTGACCCCTTCTGGACATTGTTGTTGTCGTTAACGGCCCTGTGCGGCGCGATTCATGGATCCCGCTCGGTGGGCTAGCTGCCTCGTGGCAGCAAGAAAACGACCCCAGAAATACGTTCGGCCCCGTCAGAACGGGACCGAAACGAGAGGAGAGGAGAGGAGGGTGGAGAGAAAAGTGAGTTAGACGCGCTTCGAGCGGAGAGCGAAGCGGCGGGTGCGCACCTGGTTTGCGGGGCGCTCGGGATTAACGAGGTGCTCGGCATTCGGGCGACTGTAAAGAAGGGAGAGGGCTGCGTAGGGCTGCATGGTGAGTGTCCTGGTTGACGGGGGTAGTATTCCCTACGTCGTTCCTCTACACTACCAGAGGATATTCGGTTATGGCAAGTAATAAGTCGTAAAGATTCGGTAACGGAGCCTATGCACCCGATCGATTGGCAAATCATTCAGATCTTGCAGGAGGATGGCAAGACCACGTTTGGAGAGCTCGCCAAACGGGTCGGGCTCTCCCAGGCTGCAGCGCATGAGCGAGTCAAGAAGCTCGAGGCACGCGGCGTCATCAAGGGCTACCGTGCTGTCGTCGATGCGGAGGAACTGGGCTACGGCGTCGTCGCCTTCGTCTTCGTCGATAACGCAGCCTTCGATATCCCGGACTTCACCGAACGCCTGCAGTCGATCCCCAACGTCCTCGAATGTCATGCTGTGGCCGGGGAGTGGGGCTACCTCCTAAAGGTCCGTGCCGAGAGCACACCCGATCTCGAACAGGTGCTGCACAAGATTCGCTGCATCGACTCGGTCAACCGCACGCATTCGGTGATCGGTCTCTCCACGGCATTTGAGACAACGCTGTTGCCTATGCCGGTCGCGCCAGAAGGCGACGAAGAGCCACCGCAGACCGTCAAGAAAAAGTAGGTCCGGCTAGTCGGTGAGAGTGATTTCACGCCGGCTGATCGTGCCGTCGCGAATCGTGAAGGCCTTGACCTCAGGTGGTTCGGACCCAAGGCTGACGATCAGGTAGGCCGCATCCGGCCAGGCCGCGAGCTCGACGTCGGTGCGAGACGGAAACGCTGGACTCTCGACGTGGCTGTGGTAGATGCAGACGATGTCTTCGTCGGCATCCTCGATCTCGAGCACGATGCGCAAGAGGTCCTGCGAATCGATGTCGTAGAAGTATGGGCTCGGTTGCCCATTGATGGCAGGAAAGAAACGAGTGGCCGTGCCATCGAGGCCACCGAGAATGCCACAGGCCTCGTTCGGCAGACCCGCCTTGGCGTGCGCGACAATCTCGTTCTGCAGCAAGCGCGGCAGCACGAGCGGGCCGTCGGCTACCACCAGAGTCGATCCTCCATCAGCTCTTCGAGGTCCTCGCCCTCAGTCTCGTTGAAGAGATTGGCGGAGGCATAGCGCGCGCCGCCGTCGGCGAAGACCGTGACAACGTTCTGGTCGGGCTCAAGCTCGGCCGCAACGCGTCGCGCGACCGAGAAGGCAGCACCGCACGAGACGCCAACCCAGATGCCTTCGTGGCGCAGGAGATCGCGCATCGCCTGCACCGATTCCGTGTTGGTGACGAGCAGTTTGCGATTGAGTTGGGTGATGTCGAGAATCTCGGGTGTGTAACCATCCTCGAGCGAGCGGAGCCCCATCACAGACTCGCCTTGCAGCGGCTCGGCGGCGATGATCTGCACCTCGGGGTTTGCCTCCCGCAGCGCGCGGCCTGTGCCCATCAGCGTGCCACCGGTACCGAGTCCAGCAACGAACGCGTCGACCTGGCCGTCAAGGGCCTCGATGATTTCGGGACCGGTCGTGCGGTAGTGCGCATTGGGGTTCTCGGGGTTGGCGTACTGAAACGGCATGTACAGCGACGGATCGGCAGCCGCTAATTCGCGGGCCAGTGCAACGCCACCGTTCGAGCCGAGCTCACCCGGCGAGAACACGATCTCAGCGCCATACATCGAGATCTGCTGAATCCGCTCGGGCGTCGCAGACTCTGGCATGACGGCGCGAAACTTATAGCCCTTGACGGCGCAGATCATCGCAAGTGCGATACCGGTGTTACCGCTGGTCGGCTCGATGATCGTCTGGCCGGGAGAGAGCAGGCCCTGTGCCTCAGCGGATTCGATCAGCGAGAGCGCAACACGATCCTTGATCGAGCCGGACGGGTTGAGCATCTCCAACTTCGACCAGATGCGAGCGCCACCGGCGGGTCGCAGGTTCGGCAGTTCGACGAGTGGCGTACCGCCAATCGCGCTGAGCACGTCGCCACCACCGCGGCAGACATTCGGTGGGAAGACCGAGCCGCCAGCCATCGCGGGCAGGACGATCACGGTGCTGCCATCGGGCACAGGCGTCTCGAGGCCCTGGCCAAGGCGGACGTCCTCGTTCGAGACGTAGACGTTGACGAAGCGATTGATCTGGCCTTCGGCATCGACGATCTGGTCGCGCACGGCCGGGAATTGGGTGAACAGGTCGTCGAGAGCCTCGCGCAGCGTCGCGCCAGTTACTTCAACCTGACGGGCCCCACCAACTTGGGGGCGGAGAACCGGCGGCATTCGAAGAGAGATGGGCATCGTGATCGGCTCCTAGTGGGCGGCCGCGTGGGCCCCGCCCGCGCAAAACTCATCGTAATCGATGTATTCGATTGGTCCAGCGTGTTCACCACAGACGGCGCAATTCGGATCGCGGCGCAGCTGAACCTCGTGGAACGACATCTCGAGTGCATCGGCCAACAGCAGGCGTCCGACCAACGGATCGCCAATGCCGAGTAATTGCTTGAGCGCCTCAGTTGCCTGCAGCGTGCCCATGATGCCGGGCAGCACGCCCAAGACGCCGCCCTCGGCGCAGCTCGGAGCGAGCTCGGCGGGCGGAGGCTCGGGGAAGAGGCAGCGGTAGCAGGGGCCCTCGAACGGCTTGAAGACCGTCAACTGTCCCTCAAAGCGGAAGATCGAGGCGTGCACCACAGGAATCTTGTGGATCAGGCTCGCGTCGTTGAGGAGATAGCGCGTCGGGAAGTTGTCGGTGCCATCGACGATCACGTCGTAGCCAGCAAGGATGCGATCGATGTTGCTGCTCGAGAGGCGCTCGCGGTACTCGATCACTTCGACATCCGGGTTGAGCGCCGTCAGCGTCAAGCGTGCAGACTCGGCCTTCGGCATGCCGATGCGATCCATGTTGTGGATCACCTGCCGTTGCAGGTTGGAGGCGTCGACGACGTCGTCATCGATGATCCCGATGGTGCCCACGCCAGCAGCAGCGAGGTAGAGAGCGGAGGGCGAGCCGAGGCCGCCAGCGCCGATCATCAAGACCTTCGAGGAGAGCAACGCCAACTGGCCTGCCTCGCCAACCTCAGGAATCACGAGGTGACGGCTGTAGCGGCGGCGACGCTCAGCATCGAGCACCTTCGGCTCGGACCACGGATTGCCAGCCTGCTTCCAACCAGAGAAGCCACCTGCGAGCGAGGCGACATTGCTGTAGCCGAGCTCGGCCAGCACCTTGGCACCAAAGGCAGAACGGGCGCCAGAGGCGCACGTCAGCACGATGCGCTGATCGTGATCGGGTGCGGTCGCCTCGATCCGCGATTCGAGGAAGCCACGCGGGATGTGGATTGACTCTGCGATTGCGCCCTGCTCGTACTCATCCGGCTCGCGCACGTCGATCAGCACCGGTGGAGTGGCAGATGCGAGCTCGCCGGCCAGCGCGTTCGCGTCGACTTCGGCGATCTCTTGCTTAACCTGGGCGAGCAATTCTCGGTACGTGGGCATCTGGTGTCACTTTCGCGCGGGACGGGGGACCGGCGCAGTTCACTGTATAGCGGTTTCTTATGCCAAGAGGCAATTAGTATTCGGAAAACGTCAAAACAGTAGGCGGTATTCCCGCAGTGTAGGATCGGGTTCGATGCCGCTGGTAGCCTGCGGTCATGGCGTCGTCGAGCGATTCTCAGACCGGAGTACCGCGCGGTCGCCTGCTCGCGTTGCTGATTGGTGGTGTAATCGCTGCAGGAGTGATTGTCGGCCTGGCGGCACTCGCAACGCAGGACCCACCTACGCCACCGGTCAGCGCGCCCGTCGATCGCTCGGTGTCCGACCCGCTGCCCGGCCAGCCGCCGATCGTCGTACCTCCCGTAGCGGGGGCGCCAACGGCACCAGAAAAACGTGTGGCGTGGGCCGTTGCACGCCGTGAGGCAACGCCGGGGATTGAGGCTGATCTGCGGTTGGCAGCGGCGCAGGTTGCCGCGGCCGACACGTCGGCTGCACAGGCCACGCTTGGTAGCACGCGCGAGGCCAGCGCCCAGGCTGCTCTGGCGTTGACGCAGTACGACTCAGCAGAGCCGGCAAAGGCCATCGCTGCGTTGGCCGCAGTTGCCACGACAGCACCGACCGACCCGTTCGTACAGTTTTCGTATGGCGAGGCACTGCTCTGGTCTGGGCAGCGTGCCGCGGGAGAGAAGACGTTACGCAGCGTGCGCGATGCGTCGCCCGATTCGTTCTATGGCGTTGCTGCCGACGATCTGCTGCACCCTGCAATGCCATCGGGATACCCGCCGTTTGTGCTCGCAGCAGCCACGAAGGATGGGAGTCTTGCCACGCTCAAGCGGCAGGCAGCGGCAGCACCCAACGATGCTCAGGCACAGGTGACGTATGGGGCAGCGCTGATCGGAGCAGGGCAACGGTTGGCTGCTGTTGATGCATTCGATGCTGCACTGGTTGTCGATCCAGGCCTCGTCGAGGCCAAGGTCGGCAAGATCATTGCGGGCTACGCCAAAGACAATCCGGCCGGCTCGTTCGGGCAGATGGGGCCACTCGTCCGCGACAACCCTTCCGACCCATCGCCGCGACTCCACCTTGCCTTGATGCTGCTCTGGCTTCGAGATTCGGACACGGCGAGAGCCGAACTGCGACAGGTGGCAGCGAGCGATCCAAACTCGCCACTCAGCCAGCTCGCCAAGCAACTGCTCGCCACGATCTAACCGCAACCGGCGTGCGCGCTGATCAAGAATTACGCCCGAACGAGCCGCGAAGCCTCACGTGACAATTGTTTCGTCCGATCCCCTTCTTATGCTTTTGCCACGTTCACTACGGAGGAGCGGCGGAATGCAGCAGGGACTCGAGCGCGACAGCGTGGATGAGTTGATTGGCGAAAGCGAAGCCGCACGGGCGCTCTTGGCTCAGGCGGAAGAGGTGGGCGCCATCTCGGATGAGGATCTGCGAGGTACGCTCGACGAGCTCGACTTGACGGACACGCAGGTTGAAGACGTCTATCGCGCGCTCGATGCGGCGGATGTGGAGATCGTCGCCGAGGAGTCGGCCGACGAAGCCCGCCCTGTGCTCGACCTTTCGACCCGCGAAGTCTCGACCGATACGCTGCAACTGTTTCTCAAGGACATCGGACGCGTGCCGCTGTTGACCGCCTCGCAGGAGATCGAGCTCGCCAAGCGCATCGAGAAGGGCGACCAGCGCGCGAAGCAGCACATGATCGAGGCCAACTTGCGCCTCGTTGTCTCGATCGCGAAGAACTACCGCAACCAGGGGCTGCCGTTTCTCGATCTGATCCAAGAGGGCACGATCGGCCTCGTTCGCGCCGCCGAGAAATTCGACTATCGCAAGGGCTACAAGTTTTCGACGTACGCAACCTGGTGGATCCGTCAAGCTGTGGCACGCGCCTTGGCCGACAAGGGCCGCACGATCCGGATGCCCGTCCACGTCGTTGAGAAGCTCAACAAGGTCGCTCGCATCGAGCGTCGCCTGCTGGCAGAACTCGGGCGCGATCCCTCGCTCGAAGAGCTCTCTGAGGCCGCCGACGTTTCCGTCGCGGACATTGAGTACATCCGTCGCTCGGCCCAGGCTCCGATCTCGCTGGAGAAGCCGGTTGGCGAGGACGACGAGTCGAGCTTCGGTGACTTTATCCAGGACACGGTTGGTCCGCGCCCCGATGAGGCCGCAGAAGCCGTCATGCAACGCGAAGCGCTCCAGGGCATTCTTGGCATGCTCTCGTATCGTGAGCGCCGCGTGCTCGAGCTTCGCTACGGCCTCGATGGGAACGATCCCCGCACGCTCGACGAGGTTGGCCGCGCCTTCAACGTCACGCGCGAGCGGATCCGCCAGATCGAGAATCAGAGCCTTCGTAAGCTGCAGGTGATGGCGGCTGCGCAGGGCATGCGCGCCGCGTAACCGCACTGCTTAACGGCACGGCCTAATCGCGGCGCAGCAAGAAGACGGCAGGCAGGCTGATAAGGCAGACGCCGGCGAGTAGGAGATTCGAGTGTTGGACGGCTGCTGCAATCGCCGGTACGGCTGCGGTGGCCTGCTCGGCATTGTCCATTGCCTCGCGACCGACCGCTCGCACGACGAGCGCGCCGGCAACTGCGATGCCAATGCCACCACCGATGCTTCGCGCGAGCGGCACGGATGCTGTCGCTCGCCCCTCACCACTCGGCCGTTCTGCCGCCGCACTGAGGAGCGCGACCGGACTCTGAATCCCCATTCCGAACGCTGCGATGACGATGCCGACGGCCAGTGTCAGGCCGCCGAAGAGGGGTAGGCCCATGATGCCCACGCCGGCACAGACGATCAGGCTGGAAAGCAGCAGCTGGCTGCGATTGCTCAGCGTCACACGGGCGCTTGCGAATGAGCCCGAGGCCCAGGCGACGGTCGTGAAGATCAGTGGGACCGCTGCCAAGAGGATCGGCCAGCCGAGACCCACCTGCAGGCCGAGGGGGAGCAGACCATCGGCGCCGGTGAAGGCCACCCCGGTTGCACCGCAGAGAATGGCGATGCCGCGACCAGCGCGGGTTCGTGGAAAGACGGGTTCGGGCGAGCGCCACTCGGACAACACGAACCCGATCGCAGGCACGATCGCGAGTCGCGGTTCGAGAAGGAGTGCAGCGACCGTTGCGCCAAGCAGCAGCGGTCCGAGGGGATGGATCCGGGCGTGTGGATCGGCCGGCCGCACCGAATCGTCGCGGAGGCCGCGATAGCCGGCATACGCAACAACGATCGTCATCAGGACCGGGACGATAAAGGCGGCACGCCACGAGAAGAGGTCGGTCAGGACAGCGCCAAGGACCGGACCCGCCAGCGCCGCTAGGGCCCAGACCGAATTACTCAGCGCATACGCCGATTTTTGGAGATGCTTGGGTATCCGCTGGACTACGACCGAGAGTGGAACGGCGAGCAAGAAGCCAGCCGCAAATCCCTGGGCCACGCGCAGGACGGCCAGCGCGTCCATCGAGGGCGCGAGCGGCGCGAGTACCCCAGCGACTGCGAACAGGGCACAGCCGAAGACGAGTGAGTGCCAAGCGCCATAGCGGTCGATCACTGCACCACTGATCGGCAGGCCGACGGCGAGGGCGGCGGCGTAACACCCCACGACGAGCGCGTAGCGGTCGAGGCCGCCAAGGTCGCGAGCCGCGCTCGGGAGCGCAGTGGCGATCAGCAGAACGTCCGAGGCCGCAACGAACGACGCTCCGCCCGCGGCGGCAAGCAACCAACGACGACCCGGCGCCAAGAGTTCGCGATACGCGGGGGCGAGCCTCACCAGGGTGGGCGGCCATAGACCCAGCGGCCACCAACCATCGTCGCAACGACGTTGATCGATGCAATCTCTTCGGGCGCCACCTCGTGCGGGTCGGCGTCGAGCACGACAAGGTCGGCAGCGCGACCTGGTGCGAGACGACCAACCGTGCGGGCAAGGCCGGCGACGTGAGAGGGCAGCGTCGAGATCGCTGCCAATGCGGTGGCGGCGTCCACCTGCTGGCCAGGTGTCAGTGGTGCACTGGTCGCAGCGCAGATGGCAGCAAGCGGGTTAAGCGGAGAGATCGGTGCATCGGAGCCAAAGATCAACGTGGCACCCGTGTCGTGGAGCGAACGCCAGGCGTAGGCACCGTCGCAGCGGTCGCCCCAAGCGGTTTCGGCGTTGCTGCGGTCCTCGGCAGCATGAGCGGGTTGCATCGATGCCACCACACCCAGCGAGGCGAACCGAGCGAGATCGTCGGGGTGCACGAGTTGGGCATGTTCGATGCGCGGCGGTCGCTCCTCGGCCAGCTCGAGCCAAGCCGGTCGCGTCGCCTCCAGCGCATCGAGGGCATTACGCACTGCGGCGTCGCCAATCGCATGCAGGGCGACCGGCATGCCGTGGGCGGCAGCGGTCGTGATCAACTCGACGAGCGCCGCGGGTGGTAGCAAATCCATCCCCGTTCCACCGTCGGCGTAGGGAGCCAGCATGTTGGCGGTGCGCGCGCCAAGCGTCCCGTCACAGAAGGCCTTGACGGGTCCAACCTTGACGTGATCGGAGCCAAAGCCGGTGACCAATTCGATCGCGTCAATTGCGCCAATATGTTCGGCCGTGACGGCCATCACGACGCGCAGCGAGACGCGATCGTCGAGATCGAGTTCCTGCCACGTGCGGCGGCCAAGGCGCCACTCAAAATCGTGGACACCCGTTATACCGAGCGCGTGCGCGGCAGTCTGCCCAGCGGCGACAGCACGCTGCCGCTCGACGCGTGTCGGCTCGGGCAAAGGTACCGCCCAGGCATCGTGCTCGCGGCGGATCGCCTCGCCACCACCGAGCAGTTCGAGCGCGCGGGTGCTGAGCCAGAGGGCGTGATGATCACGAGCCCAGAGCGCTGCGGGGCGTCCCTGCACGGCCCGGTTAAGGGCGGCAGCGGGGTCCACGATGTCGGCCAGCAGTTGCTCGGTCCAGCCCCCACCGATCAGCCAATCAGCATCGGTCCCATTGGTTCGATCGGTGGCAGCGCGCTCGGCAACGAGTGCCAGCGCGGCCTCGCCGGTTGGTGCTCGCCGGACATCGACGCGGTTGGCAGCGAGTGCCCAGGACAGAAAGTGCACGTGGGCGTCGACGAAGCCGGGTACCACGGTGCGACCCTCGAGATCGATGCGCTCGTTCGAGACCGCAGAGGTGTCGCCCTCCCAGGCCTCGACGCCGCGGGTGATGCGTCCACGGTTGTCAATTGGCAGACCACGGACGCGTGGGACCTCGGGGTTTCCGGTATAGATAGTGCCGCCATGGATGATCACACCGGGCAGCGTAGCGCCGCCCGCAGGCATCGCCCGGTAGCGTTCGGCTATGTCTGTACCCGCCAACGAGATCGCCCGCCGCCTGACCGCCTTCCGTGCGGCGCTGGTTGAGGCCTCGATCGATGCCGCGCTCATCGTCGAGGCCACGGACCTGATCTACCTGACGGGGGTGATGGCGGACGCGCATCTGCTGGTGCCTGCCAACGACGACCCGATCCTGCTGGTCCGCCGCAGCCTGGAGCGCGTGCAGGCCGAATCGCCACTCGAGGATGTGCGCCCGTTCGGCTCGTTCAAGGAGTTGCCTCCGCTGATCGCGGAGCTCGGCGCGAAGCGCGTGGGCCTCGAGCTCGACGTGCTGCCGGCCGGGCAGTACCTCCGGTATCGCGACTTGCTGCCCGATGTCGACCTCGTTGACGTCTCGATGGCGTTGGCCGGCGTGCGCGCGGTCAAGAGCACGTGGGAGCTCGCGATGATCAGCAAGGCAGCCGAGCAGGTCGCTGCCGCCTTCGCTGCCGCACCGGCGCTGGTCGCCGAGCGGTCGACCGACCGCGCAATTCAGATCGAGCTTGAGCACCTGATGCGCCAAGCTGGGCATCAGGGCCCGCTGCGCTTCCGTGGCCTCAACGGGCAGATGTTCTACGGCGCCGTGCTGGCCGGTCCCGATGGTGCTGTCGCGCCGTGGGCCGATACCCCCCTGGGCGGCCCGGGGCCGAGTGCGGCGGTGGGCAAGGGCCCCGGCGGCTGGGAGATCCGCGACGGCGACTCGGTCACCGTCGATCTCGTCGGCGGCTGGGAGGGGTATCTCGCGGATGCCACGCGCACGTTCTTCCGCGGCACGCCGAACCCGCAGCTGGGGCCGTCCAGGCCTTCGACCGGAGTGCGCGTGCTGCAGGCCGCTCGCTCGAGGAGCTGGACGCGCCCGGGCGTGACGGCCGAGGACCTCGCCGTCGTGGCGCTGCAGTGTGGCGACCGAGTGACCGGGCTTCGCGACCCGCAGGATGGCGCAGTGGCCCAGGTCGGGTCACGCTCCGTCGGCCATGGCGTCTGGTCTCGCCACCATCGAACGACGCGCCCCGTCTTCGCCCGAGCTTCTCGGCGCCGCTCGAGTTCGGCAACGTCATCGCCGTCGAGCCGAAGCTCGTCTTCCCGGGCGTTGGCGCCGTCGGCGTCGAGAATACGTACGTCGTGGATCGTGACGGCCCCGTGCAGCCGACCTAGCGGCCGCGCTCCATGTCAGCTATCGCCGCGTCACGCGCGGCGCCCGCTTCGGCGGTGCCGACGTCGACACCCGCGGGGACCTCGATGGTTAGTTCGGTCTCGCGCTCGATCGCGATGTGTCCCGCGATCACCGAGACGTTGAGCAGGTGACCACCGGTCGTGCGGTCGGCGCTGACGAAATGAAGGTGCCAGCCGGCCACCTCGAGTCCAGCGACGTCCCGGGGGAAGCGGAAGCCGACGATCGTCACGTCGGTCTCGTCGAGGTCGAACTCGACCTGGCTGGCGACGATCAGCTCGAACGGCGGATACGGCTGCGTCTGCAGCGCCACCCTGCGCAGGCGTAGCGCGATGCGCGCGTCGATGCGTACGGCGAGACAGGCTGCGGCGGGCGGCGCCAGGGCGTCGACGGCTGTGGTCAGCGCGCCGAAGTCGCTCGCATCACGCAGATCGCCTTCGTGCTCGGCGGTGAAGGGACAGACCACGGCGAATGGCGCGCGCGCATCGAGCGGGTACGCGTTCGACGCTGCCGTCGATGCGCGCCACGAGCGCCTCGCCATCGACCACGATCAGCTCGCCGTCGAGCAGGTTGAGCGTGCCGAGCCCGAGATCGCCGTGCTGCAGCAGCTCGCCGATCGTCAGGTTGCCCGTCAACTCGCCGCGCAGCAGCGCATCGATCGTCGAGGCCTGAAAGGCCTCTGCATCGTGGGGGACGCTCGCGGCGGCCTCGACGCGCGCGAGGCGCTCTGTGTATGCCGCCGATCAGTCCGTCGTCAATGGGCATGGCGCGATCCTAGCGCGTGCGGCGCAGGCGAATCGGACCACGGGCGGTGGAGGGATCGACCACGCGGCCGCCCTGCGTGATCTCTATCGTCCCGACGGCGACCAGACGCCGAGGCGGCGCGGCGGGCCGGCTCCATCAGTGGTTTCCAGTCGTCGCCACCCACCCGTTGCGCTGCCTCCGATGGGCACATGGTCGCGCCACCGGCCCGCTGGGCGAGAGCTCCACGATCGCGGTCTCAAGTGCTGCGTCCGTGGCGTTGACGCCGCGCTTACGGCACGCACCCGAGCAGTAGCGGACCTGATCCCAGTCGCGCGCCCACGCCTTGCGCCACGAGAACGCGCGCCCGCACGACGCGCAGATGCGGTCGGGTGGTGTCACGCCACTGGGGACGTCGAGCGCGCGCTCAAGCGCGGCGCGCGGCCTCGACGCTGATGACGGGGCCATGGGCCGAATACGAGATGTTCGATTGGCGTAGCTCCATCGAGTTGTGGAAGCAACTGAGTGGTAGCCCTTGCTCCAGCCACGTAGGCGGCACATCGGGATCGTCGAACCAGGCTGGCTGGCGGTCGGCGCAGGCCGCCAGCACCATCGTCAATCACACAGGTCCGACATCCACAGCAGTCCATGGCAGCGTGCACTGCACGATCGCCATGCGAGTCGCGCCCGCTGCGTCGGTGAGGGTCACGCGGCAGTCCCCCGGTAGTGCCTCACCATCCATCAATACCCGGTCCACGTTGCAGGATGCCGCGAGCGACACGCCGAGCACACCCGAGCCGGGGTAGCGTTCGTGTACCGCATCGGCACTACGACCGTGCGACTCGGCGGAGACGACGATCGTCGGCGGCAAGCCAACGCGTGCGACATCCTGATCGAGGTGATGCCAGAAGCGCTCGCCCTCACTGCCATCGGGAACGAGCGGGTCGATCAGCACGATGCCGGTTGGCGACTCGTGGTAGATGCACGCAACATCCTGCGGCCAGCCACCTGTGGGATCGTGCGGATCGTCGGACCACTCCGGGTGCGGTGTCGTCCACCGCCACAAACCATCGGCGAGGCGGTCGACGCGCATTAGAGCCAGGCGTCCAACAGTCGTCGGGCGATGCTGGCTGGCGGTGGTAGCACGGGCAGGCGCTCGCGCGTAAACCACTGCACGTCTTCGAGTTCGGTCAAGTCGGGAACGACCTCACCCGAGGCCCACTCCGCCGTAAAGCCGAGCATCAGCGAGTGGGGGAAGGCCCAGCTTTGGCTGCCGAACCACTGCGGCTCGGTGATCTCGATGCCTGCCTCCTCGCGCACCTCGCGGCGCACGGCTGCCTCGGCGCTCTCGCCGACATCGACAAAGCCGGCGAGGGTCGAATACATATCCGGCGGAAAGTGGCTGGAGCGGCCGAGCAAGACCTCGTCGCCGCGGGTGATGCGCATAATCACGGCGGGCGAGTGGCGGGGATACGCCGCGGTGCGCACACTGGGGACAGGCGCGTGCCCGTTCGTCGGCAAGCCGCGCTGTCGGCGTTCCGCAGACGCCACAGAACCGATGCGAGCCGATCCCACTCGGCCAGCTGGAAAGCGCGGCCCGCCACGGCCCACTCGACGTCTCGGACAGTCGCTTCCATGTAGCGGCCGTAGGGTTTCGGATGTCCAGCCGCTCGGCAGCGGCGTTTCGGCATCGATGGATGCGGTCTCGACGGACTGGCCGGCGAGCGCTCCCACATGCACCGTCTCGGCTGGCACGAGAGCATGCCAGTTCGGCCCGCGTCGGGAGCCGCACATCAGCACCCGACGCCACGATCAGCGCGTTGCCGACGAACGAGCAGCACGCGATCGTCGTCCAGCGGATCACCTAGAGCGACTCAGCGCGGGTTCAAACAGCATGACTGCAAGCATCGCAGGTCTGGTACCAGTTCCAAAACGCTGTCGTAAAGCGAGGAAGGAGAACAGCAGGAGAGTCCGAATAGCGGTGACATGACTCCGACTGCCACTGCTACGGCAACGCCTCCTGTCGCGTCGCCGCGCCGCCTGCGTGTTGCGTCCAGCGCAGCGCGTCCTGCCCACATCATCTCGATGGCGAACCAGAAGGGTGGCGTTGCCAAAACGACGTCGACCGTCAACCTTGCTGCCGCACTCAAGGAGCAGGGCAAGCGCGTGCTCGTGGTCGATCTCGATCCGCAGTCGAACCTGACGATGAGCTTTGGCGTTGATCCTGAGAACCTTGAGCAGTCGATGTTTGACGTGCTCGTGCATCGCCTGCCGATTACCGAGGTGATTCATCACCGCGAAGTCGATGTCGCCGTCTCCTCGATCGATCTGGCTGGTGCCGAGCTTGCGCTGTCCTCCGCGATTGGACGCGAGCGCGCCCTGGAGAAGGCCTTCGCGCCGATCAAGCACGACTACGACTACATCTTGATCGACACGCCACCATCGCTTGGCCTGCTGACGATCAACGCGTTTACTGCCAGCAGCGGCGTGATCGTGCCGGTGCAGTGCGAATACCTCTCGCTGCGTGGACTCGTGCAACTCGAGTCGACGTTGCAGATGATTCGCGAGAATCTCAACGCCAACGTCAAGATCGAAGGCATCTTGCCGACGATGGTCGATAAGCGCACTGTTCATGCCCGCGAGGCACTGCAGCTGTTGACGGCGAACTTTGGTGATTTGGTCTTTAAGACACGCATTCGTAAGACGGTGAAGCTCGCCGAGGCACCAGTCCGCGGGGGCTCCGTGCTTACCTATCAACCAGACGGTCCCGGCGCAATGTCGTATCGGGCCCTTGCGGAGGAGGTGCTTAGCCGTGACGAATAAACGAGCCAGCATGCATGACGGTCCGCTCGCGGACTTGTTTCGGTCGACCGATGCTTCGAAAGAGGCAGACAACACGGCCGAGCCGTCCCCTCCTGCGCCTGAAGAGACGATTGAGGCAACGCAGCTGATGGAGCCACCCGTTGCGGCTGCTCCGCCCGTTACGTCCCACATTCAGCCCGTCCCCGACCCTGTTGACGAGCCGGTGCGCGAGACGACTCCCGTGCGTCCCGCTGCGATGTTCGCGCGTGGTGACGCCAAGGGTTCGCCGCTCGCCCGCAATGTTTCCGGCAATGCCTACCTCGCCGTGATTCGCGTGATTGGTGTTGGTGGCGCGGGTGTCAATGCCGTTGACCGCATGATCGAAGCCGGCATTCGCGACGTCGAGTTTATTGCCGTCAACACGGATGCCCAGCAGTTGAGCTCGTCTGAGGCACCGACGCGTATTCACATCGGCGAGGACCTGACCAAGGGCCTCGGCTCTGGTGCGCGACCCGAGATTGGTCGCGAGGCGGCCGAGGAGTCCGAAGAGGAGATCCGCAAGGCGTTGCAGGGTTCCGACCTAGTCTTTATCGCCGCTGGCCAGGGTGGCGGCACGGGTACTGGCGCGGCCCCGGTCGTGGCACGCATCGCTCGCGAAATGGGCGCCCTGACGATTGGCATCGTGACGACGCCATTCCGTTTTGAGGGTGCGCAGCGTCGCGCCCAGGCCGATGCGGGCATCGACATGCTGCAGGCCAACGTCGACACGCTGATCGCAATCCCCAACGATCGCCTGTTGCAGGTGCTCGATCGCAGCGTCACCATGGTCGACGCGTTCCAGGTTGCCGACGACGTGCTGCGCCAAGGCGTGCAGGGTGTCTGCGACCTGATCACGACACCTGGTCTGATCAACCTCGACTTCGCCGATGTTCGCACGGTGATGCGCGATGCCGGCACTGCCCTGATGGGTATCGGCATGGCGAGTGGCTCGAATCGTGCCCGCGAAGCGGCGACGCGAGCAGTCGAGTCGCCACTGGTCGGTCATCAGATTCGTGGCGCGACAGGCATTCTCTTGAGCGTCTCCGGCGGTCCCGACCTCTCGCTGCACGATGCGATGGAGATCGCCGAGATCGTGCGCGAGGCTGCCGACGAGTCGTGCAACGTGATCTTCGGTGCGACGGTTGACGAGAGCTTGGGCGACCAGGTCTGGGTGACTGTGATTGCAACTGGCTTCGATCGTCCGGCGGGCTCGCGCCCGATGGAGGCCTCGATGACCGGTGGTGCAGCGATGATCCCCGAGTTCAACGTGCCTGCGACGGCTGGTGACGCCGACGCGATCGACGTACCCGACTTTCTCAAGTAACTAGTCGTCGAGGCCGAGTTCGCGCGCGAGTTCTTCTGGCGTCCGCACACGTCCGTTGCGTCGTGCCCGCTCCTGTGTTTCGCGCGTCAGCACCATCCCGCGGTGAATCTCGGTCAGGAGACCTGTGACGACTTCGAGTCGATGCACCTCGTCTCGGTCTTCGAGCAGTGATTGCTTGATGTCGTGGCCAATATCGACCCGGGCTAAGAGGGCGTAGGACAGCCCGGGGCCGGGCTCGGGAGCCTCAGGGGCAGCGCCGTCGAGCTCGCCCGCAAGTCGGGAGTAGATGGCAATTGCGGCCTCTTGCGCGTCGAGCGGTGCATCCGCGGGAGCATCAGTGACTGGCTCGACGTCTGCAGAGCGGTAGGAGTGTTCGTCGTGAATGCTCTCGATGCGGACTACGATGCCGCCAAGGGTGATGATGTTCGAGCGCCCGTCCGGGAACTGTTCGAGGATCTGGGTGATCTCGGCGGTGCAGCCAATATCTCGCATCCCGTCTTCGTCGGAGTACACGATCACAAAGGGCTCGTCGTTCTCCTCGCACCACGCGACCATGTCTTGGTAGCGCTGTTCAAAGATGTGGAGGGGCATGGGTTCGCCTGGGACGAGGGCGAGTTCGAGTGAAAAAATCGGGAGTTCCATACTCATCTCTTCGAAGAGTAGACCCCGTCAGCCGCGCGCCGCTGCGAGGCGCATCGCTACCGTACCTTCTATGGCTCCTCTTCCCCCACAACCCGCGGCGCTTGCCGAGTTGGTCTGTGCTGGTGATCGCCGCGCGATTGCACGCGCGATCTCGTGGATTGAGGACGAGCATGCTTCGGCCGGCGAGCTGGTTGCTGCGCTGTGGCCGAAGACCGCCGGTGCGCTCGTGGTGGGCATCACTGGCCCGCCTGGCGTCGGCAAGTCGACGCTGGTTGGTGCACTGGTGCGCGAGATCCGTAACGCGGGGCAGACGGTCGGCGTGGTCGCAGTTGATCCCTCGAGTCCGTTTACGCAAGGCGCCGTGTTGGGCGATCGCGTACGGCTGGTTGAGCACGATACGGACGATGGTGTGTTTTTTCGCTCAATGGGTAGTCGCGGGCGGCTTGGTGGAGTGGCGGAGGCGACGGCGCTGGCGAGTGCGGTGCTCCGAGCGGCCAACTTTGACGTGATCCTGATTGAGACGGTTGGTGCGGGTCAATCCGACATTCGCATTGCGGACATGTCTGACATCGTGGTGCTCGCGCTCCAGCCGGGGAGTGGCGACAGCGTTCAGGCGATCAAGGCCGGCGTGATGGAGATTCCTGACATCGTGGCGTTGACGAAGGCTGATCTGCCTGGCGTGGACATGTTTCGTAGCGAGTTGCGTCTGGCCTTGGGCATCGATCCGGACAAGGCCCCTCAACTGGTTGAGGTCTCTGCTCCGAACCAGACTGGCGTCGATGAGTTGTGGACTGCCGTCCTATCCTGCCGCGAGGCGCTTGGCGCAGCAGCGATCGAAGCGCGTCGTCAGGGCGGGCTCGAGCGCGAGGCGGTCGCCGCTGCCGCGACGCGAGCGGGCGCTCGCGCGCAGCACGCCATGGATCAGAATCCCGCGATACAGGAAGCACTGGCCCAACTCCACGCAGGCACACTCGACCCACTGGCTCTCGCGCAACTCCTTGAGCGGCATACTGGGGGAGACGCATGATCGACCTCGACCGCATCCGCCAAGCCGCCGCGCGGATTCAGGACGTGGCGCTCGTGACACCGCTCTTGCACTCGCGTTTTCTCTCCGATGTGACAGGCGCAGACGTCTGGTTGAAGGCCGAGAACCTCCAGCGCACCGGGTCGTTTAAGGTGCGCGGTGCCGCCAATCGCGTCCAGCTGCTGACCGCCGAGGAGCGTGCGCGTGGTGTGATCGCTGCGAGCGCAGGCAATCATGCGCAGGGCGTTGCCGTCGCCGCGCAGGCGCTGGGAGTGCCTTGCACGATTTGCATGCCAATCGACGCATCGCTGACAAAGGTTGAGGCGACACGAGGCTATGGCGCCCGGATCGAGCTCGGTGGGGCCGCCTTTGACGACGCGCTAGCGCGAGCGCGCGAAATCTGTGCCGATGAGGGTTCCGTCTTTATCTCGCCGTTCGATGACGAGGACGTGATCGCTGGGCAAGGCACGCTCGGGCTCGAAGTGCTTGAGCAACTAGCCGATCCTGACCTCGTGATCGTGCCGTGTGGTGGCGGTGGGCTGATCTCTGGCACTGCGATCGCGATCCACGAACAGCGCCCCACGACGCGCATCGTGGGCGTGCAGGCAGAGGCGTGCGCTCCGTTTGTTGCCTCGCTGGCGGCGGGTGCTGTGACGGCCGCTACGTCGGCGGGAACGATCGCCGACGGCATCGCGGTCAAGCGACCCGGCGAGATCACGTTCCCACTGGTCCAGCAGTATGTCGAGCAGATGCTGACGGTCGATGACGAGCAAATTGCTGCTGCCATGACGCTCCTTGTCGAACGACAAAAGCTCGTTGTTGAGGGCTCTGGCGCTGCCGGCGTCGCCGCTTTGATGAGCGGCCAACTTGGTGACGTGGAGGGCAAGCGCGTTGTGATCGTGCTTTCGGGCGGCAACATCGATCTGCTGCTGCTGCAGGGCATCATGCGCCACGGGCTGACCTCGGCCGGACGCTACATGCGCTTTACGACTCGCATGGCCGACCGTCCCGGTTCGCTGCGCGAGTTCCTCGATGTACTGACGGCAGAACGCGTCAACATCGTCGACATGTTCCACCATCGCGACGGCACGGACCTTGGTGTCAAAGACACTGCGGTTGATATCACCGTCGAGACCAAAGATCACGCGCACGGCGAACACGTGCTCGAGCGGATCCGTTCGAGCGGCTATCCCGCCGAGCGGATGTCGCTCAACTAACGCTGGCGAACAGCGGCGATCCCATCCCGGCACCAAGCACGGGGTGGACGTCACTAAAGCCGCGGCGTGCGAGCACTGCAGCACCGATGCCGGCACGCTGACTGGACTGGCAGATGACGGCTGTGCGGCGCGTAGGGTCAAGCGCTGCCAGCGAGGCATCGTGGAGCGACGTGATTGGAATCTGGATTGCGCCGACGAGCGGCGCTGGCAGCTCGTCATCTGCACGAACATCGATGATTTGGAGCGTGTCGCGTTCCTCGAGGAACTCCTCGATCGTGAGCGGTTGCAGCACGGTCGTGTCATGTGTGTCGCTGGCCAAAATCCAACCACGTTGTGTCAGATGACCAATCGCTTGGAGACGACGAGCCGCTCGCAGTGCCTGTGGTTCATCCTCGGCGATGAGAACCGTCGGGACGTCCGGGTCCAGCAAGAAGCCGGCGCGGGTACCAAAGCCATTCTGGTCGGCCGGTACGTGATACGCGCCCGCCACCAGACCGTGCATAGCATCCATGCTCGCGCGGACGTCCAAGAGTGGCGCGTCGCTCGGCACCTCGTTGAGCTGCTGCGGCTGGATCGGTCGTGGCACGAGTGGACCGCAGTTGTACTCGACGATCCGGGCAAGGTTCGGTGGCTTGGGGGATAGGCCGGAGTTTGCCGCAACCACGAAGGCGTCTTCGCCCATCGGTTGCAGCATGTCGTTGAAGCGACGCTCAAAGCCGAGCGTGCTCGACGGTTTTGCGCTCATGCCCTTGCCGCAGAGCGAGCCCGCGACATGGCCCGGGAAGACCTCAACGCCGTCCTGCATGGTCAGCAGGCGCTCCTGCAGTGAGTGGTAGAGGCCGGCGGCACCCTCTTGGCCGGCAATCGCCAGGTCGGGACGGGCGACGTCGCCCACAAACATGCTGTCGCCCGTCAGTACCAGCCAGGGCTCGTCGGAGCGCGTGTGGTCGATCACCTGCAATGCGGTGTGCTCCGGGCGGTGCCCGGGAGTGTGGACCGCGACGAGTTCGATGTTGCCGACGCGGATGCTGGTCCCATCGGGCATCGGGCGGGACTCAAAAGCGACTTCGGCGAGCGGCGACACCCAGATTGGCAAGCCGAACTCGAGGGCCAGGATGCCGTGGCCCGAGATGTGGTCGGCGTGCGTATGCGTCTCGATCACGCCAACGAGGCGCGCATTATGGTGGGCAAGCGCAGCCTCGAGCGGGCGAATATCAAGCGGCGGGTCGATCACGATCGCCTCGTTGACCTGCTGACAGCCGACGAGGTAGCAGGCGCAGCCAAGGTCGTGATGGATCAGCTGCTCGAAGATCATCTGTCGCAATCCCTTCCATCGACCTGTAGTACGCGCACACACAGGATACGCCTTGGGCCTACTGCGTCAGCGTGCTAAATCTCGCCCTGAGCACGCGAGAACGACGGCTCGCCGTCGAACATGCGTAGCTTCTCGACGTGGACCCAGTTGAAGCGCCCACCAAAGCGGCCGAGCAGTTCCAGGATGTCCTCGCTCGTGATGACGCTGCCGCGCGAGATGAAGCGCGCACGCATGACGTCGGTCGGATCGAGCTGCGCTCGCGTCTTCGGCCAGACCTGCGTGCCGCGACATTCGACCATCTTCAGTTCGAGCACGGTGCCTTCAGCCAGGCGCTGAGCAGCTTCGCCGACCTTGTCAGGAGTCTCTTCTGTCTGGAAGAAGACATCGACGCCGATTAGCTCGACGGACTCGGGAATGACGAACGCCGCCTCTTTGCGGGGCACGGGCATCACGATCTTCTTGACCGGTCGCGCAGTCCACTCGGGGACGGATTTGCCGAGGTTCGCAATGATCGCCTCGGTGTACTCCGTCGTGCCGACGCTGCCTTCGTCGCCCATCACGTCGCGCGTGCGGACACCGCTGGCGAGCGTTGCCATCACAGAGTTCTCAATCGACGAGGCGGCCTCAAGCTCGCCCATGTGGCGCAGCATCAGGACGGCGGAGAGGATCATCGCCGTCGGGTTGATCGTGTCTTGGCCGGCGTACTTGGGAGCCGAGCCATGGACGGCCTCGAAGATTGCGACATCGGTGCCGAGGTTGGCAGACGGCGCAAAGCCGAGCCCGCCTACGAGTGCGGAGGTGAGATCCGAGAGGATGTCGCCGTTCATGTTCGTCGTGATGATCATCTCGAACTGCTCTGGCCGCTTGACGAGCTGGTGGGCGCAGTTGTCGACGATCACGTGCCACGAATCGATCTCGGGATGCTCCGGAGCGATGTCCTCGAAGGTGCGCTTGAGCAGGCCCTCGGTCATCTTCATGATGTTGGCCTTGGTGGCACAGGCGACGTTCGTGCGATTCTCGGCCTCGGCCAAGGCGTAGGCGAGCTTGACGATCTTCTCGCAGCCCTTGCGGGAGATCAGCTTAAGCGTCTGGGCGACGTCGGGGGTCTCCATGTGCTCGATACCGGCGTAGAGATCCTCAACGTTCTCGCGCACCACGACGAGATCGATGCCGCGGCCCGAGTAGGGGGTGGGCACACCGGGCATCTCGCGGACGGGACGAATGTTGGCGTAGGTTTCGAACAACTTGCGGAGCGTCACGTTCGCACTCTTCTCGCCAAAGCCAACGGGCGTGGCGAGCGGTCCCTTGAGGACCACGCGTGTCTGCTCGATCGAGGTGATCGTGTCGTCCGGGACGCCGGTGGCAAGACCCTTCTTGAAGACTTCAGCGCCGGCCTCGTGGACCTGCCAGTCGATTTTGACACCCGTAGCGTCGACAATCTTGCGTGCCGACTCTGCAACTTCCGGGCCAACACCGTCGCCTGGAATCAGCGTTACTGCTTGCGTGTTCTTCGTCACCAGAATCCCCTTCGAACGAGTCCGAGCGAGCAGCATAGGCGCAATCCGTGTAAAGCAACGGAGACGATACGATTCTTACGTGAGTCATCACCACGGGCATCATCACGGCGGTCACGGGCATGCGCACGGTGCCAGCATGGGGCGCGCGCTCTGGATTTCGCTTGCGTTGACGCTGCTGCTGGGCGCGATCCAAATTGTTTCGGCGATTTCTTTCGATTCGCTCGCGCTGGTGGCAGATGCGATCCATAACCTGTCGGATGCTGTGGCTGTCGGTTTGGCTGTTGGAGCGGCCTGGCTGGCTGGCTTGCCCGCGACCAAAACGCGCACGTTCGGTTATCGGCGTGCCGAGATTCTCGCCGCCACAATCAATGCCCTGTTTTTGATTGCACTCAGCGTCTGGGTGGCCTGGGAGGCCTTTTCCCGTCTCGCCGACCCGCGACCTGTCGAAGGAGGCGGCGTCGCGTTGATTGGCGCACTCGCCGTCGTGCTCAATCTGGTTCCCGTCCTGTTGCTGTTGCGTGCTGGAGCTCGCTCGAATCTCAACGCGCACGCGACCATGCTCCATTTCGCAGCCGATGTGCTGTCGTCGGTCGCCGCAATGATCGCGGGCCTTGTGATCATGCTGACCGGATGGGTGCAGGCCGATGCGCTCGCGAGTCTCGTCGTCGCGGTCTTGATTGTTGTCGCGTCGGCACGCGTGCTGCGCAGCGCGGTACGCATCTTGCTGGAAGAGGCGCCGCCGGGTATCGACCCCGAAGAGATTGCACGAACCGTGATGGCGCTGCCCGAGGTCTGCAACGTGCACGACCTCCACGTCTGGCAGATCTCAGATGGCTTTCCTGCACTCGCGATGCATGTCGTGATCGAGCCTGGTGTCGACCAGCATGCCATGCTGCACCGCATCGAACACATCGTGCAGGTGCACTTTGAGATCGAGCACGCCACGATCCAAATCGATGTTGATCACACGCGAGGGTTGCAATTGCAGCGCCGCCTGACGCAACCAAGGAGTGCACCATGACGAGTCATCAGCTGATCTCCGCAGAGGCCGTGCGGGCCTTGCCTAGCGTACAACTTGTCGACTGTCGGTTTCGACTCGGACAGCATGGAGCGGGAATCGAGTTGTATCGCGAAGGCCACATTCCCGGTGCGTTGTATCTCGATCTCGATGACGACCTCAGCGGGCCGATGCGCGACGACCGTCTCGGTGGGCGCCACCCGCTCCCGGAGCGCGCCGCCTTCCAGCAGTCACTGCAACAGGCCGGTTTGCGCTCCGACGCTGCGATCGTGGTCTACGACGATGGCACGGGCGGTGCTGCACGCGCCTGGTGGTTGTTGCGTCATCACGGCGTCGCATCGCAGGTGCTGGAGGGGGGAATTGCGGCTTGGGGCGACGAACTGGACGTTGGCGACCCGGTCGCGACATCCGGTGACCTCGTGCTTGGCGTGGAGCGAACGGACGACCTGCTCGACGCAACGGGTGTGCAGGCAGCACTGGCAGCGGGACGGATCGTGCTCGATGCGCGCGCACCCGAACGCTTTCGGGGCGAGGTCGAGCCGATGGATCCGGTCGCCGGGCATATCGTCGGAGCCCGCAACGCACCGTTTAATGCGCCCGATGCGATCGACGATGACGTCCTGACGGCCGCCGAGCCGCCTGTCGTGTACTGCGGTTCCGGTATTACGGCCGCCGCCCTCGCGCTGCGCCTCGTAGAGCTCGGGCGCGACGACACCCAGCTCTATGCGGGCTCGTGGAGCGATTGGTGTGCGCGCGGGTTGGCAGAGCCCGCCTCCTAACGCGACGCCGCTTCATTTGGCGCAATCAAGGCCCACTCGCGATCCTAGGAGGACATCACAACCGCGCGGATGTCATGTCCTCCCTGCCAACGGCATCGCTGAAACGTCGTGGCAGGCAGGGAGGACATGACATCCGCGCGGTTGTGATGTCCTCCCTGAGTCGACGCACCGCAGCTGATTGGGGTTCGCGTGCCCTGCGACTAGCCGAGCAGCGCGCGCAGGCCGTTCCGACAGAGCGTGGCGCCACCGTTGGCGGGGTGGCGCACGCGGCCCGTTACGAGGTCGCCAAGCGTGCCCTCCGCGATACGACCGACGGCGATCACCTCGGCTGGTTGCAGCAGACTGATGAGTTGCTCGAGGAAGGGCTTACCGAGTGCGATCTCGCCCACCTTCGGGGCGCGATTACCGAGCGGCTTGCCGGGAGGGTGGGGGTGAAAGGGGACGGTGTTCCACAGCACCACCTTGCGCTCAAGCCCAAACTCGTCGAGCACGCCATGGATGATCGTGGCCGAGCTCTCTGTCCAACCACCAGGGTGGAGCGATGACGCGGCGAAGGGTGCGCCCCACTCGGCCAGCTGTCGTTCGCTCGTGAAGGCCATGCCCGAGAAGCGACCACCCCGCCATCCCATCGCCTCGCCGACGAGGAGTGCGCGTGGCTTCGGCCGCGCGGCAAGGTAGGCCAGCAGGTTTGCCTGACGCAGCGCCGGGGCATTCGGCACATCAAACTCTGCGTCGTGGCTGCCGATACGGGTTGACCAGCGTCGACGGTGTCTCGCAAGCTGCGAGCTCGTCGGATCAGTTTTGTGCATCGGTCACCGCGATGGCAGAGGACGGCGAAGGCGGTGTGCCCGCGCCTCGATCCGTCGCGGCGAACGTGGCTCTACACGTGCCGAGCCACCCGTGCCATTACCGGGGCCTCGTCGTGGGCCTGGCATCCACGGTCGACGATTCCGAGGATGGCGATCGTTGCCGCCACCGCTATCGGAGTCCTCGAGGCTGGCAAGCCACGCTGCGTCGATCTCGTCTTGCCGATTCGTGTCTCGAACCGCTTCGCGCATGAAATGAATGATCGGAAAGATGATCAGCTTAGGCGCGATCGTCAAGACCACCCATGCCCAAAAAACCTCTTGCCAAAACGTCAATTCCATAAAGACTCTCTTCGCATCGCGCAAGCGTAGCGATGACTGGCGCTCACGAGGGCGCAACGGTGATCGTTCCGGTGAGAACTTCGTCGCGGAACTCGCCGATGCGGAGATGCGTGGTCACCGTCCATGTTCCTGGCACAGGGATCGTGACGGAGCCGAGCCAGTGGGCTGCATCGACGCGTTGGAGTTTGACCGGGAGGTTGGCGATGTCGCCTGCCGGCAAGGACAATGCGACGGTCGCCTCCGCGATATCAATCGCAGGCTGACCGAGATTGTTGGTGACGATCACGTGCACCTCGTTGGGTGCCGCGACCACTCCCGGCGTGAGATCCACTTGTGCGGTGCGACCTTCGATGACCCGCTCGATATGGAGCGAGGATGTTGCGGCTGAAAGGGAAGGCTGTGGCGCGAGTCCGGTCAGGACCCCTGTCAGCGCCAGGGCGATGATGATCAGCAGGGCTTCGATTTCCAACGCGCGCACAAAGCTCTTGGTGGCACGCCTCGCAATCGATGCTGTGGCAACGGCCATGACGACGACAACAACCTTTGCGAGCACGATTCGTCCCCACGTCTCCTCCCAGAGCGCCGGGACCGAACCGGCGAGCACGATCGCCGCGACGGTGCCCGTCAGCAGCAGCGCAACCAGCCCGACCAGCGCGAGTCGGGTAAAGCGACGCACGATCCCGTGCAGCAAGGGCGCTCGTGTTTCCGAGGTTGTGGCGCGATAGACCGCTGGGGCGCCAACGGCGAGCACCAGCAAGCCACCGCCCCAAACGCCAGCAGCCAGCACGTGGATCGCATCGACCAGTTGCCACAGCCAGGCCGACTGCTGCGCACTTGCATGACCAGAGAGACCTGGCGTGCAGGCCAGAGCGATCGCGAAGAGTGTGGTGGCGGCGGCAAGCCAGCGGCCACCGCCCCGAGCAGTGCGCACGAGCAGCGGTAGCGCGCCGAGCGCGAGGACGAGCATGGCGATGTTGATCTGTCCCTGGCGTAACTCGAAGACATCGCGCAGCGAGATGCCTTGAGACCAGGCTTCGGCTGGAACGTAGCCGAGCGTTGCGGCGATGAGCAGAAGCGGAAACAGCCAGGCCAGTCGATGGGCGATCAGACGAAAAGCGGTATCTGCCGCATCTGCAGTGGCACTGTCTCGTTCTCGCCCACGCCGGATCAGCGGTGTCCAGACGACCAGGAGTATCGCGGCGAGGCCAATCAGGCCGACGATCGCTGTGAAGCGGAGCGCACGAATGGTCGACATCGCGATGTTTGAACCGCGTGGCTCTGCACTTTCGGTCAGTGCCAAAGCACCCGGCTGCGTGGGCTGGTCCACCGAAAAAGCCGTTGTGCTTCTGATGTGATGTCCATCGGCAGAGATCACGCTCCAGACAATCGTCGTGGTGCCCTCAGGGAGGCCCGCAGCCACCGGCTGAGTCAGCACGTTCCCACGCACTGTGGGCTTGCCCTGCGCGTAGGCCTTGCCGTCTGGTCCGACCACTCGTACGCGCGCACCGACGCGATTGATCTCCTCGCTGAAGGTCAGGCGAACCTCGGTGGGCGCCTTGTCGACAACAGCACCGGTAGCCGGAACAGCCTTGAGTAGAACGGCGTGCGCGCTGGCTGCTGCGGGTAGCACGAGCAATCCGAGCAGCGCGAGAACAAGCAGGAGTCGTCGCTGGGTAGCAATCACCACGCGACATCCCTCGTCGGCTGTGCCGGTTGAAGCAGGCCTTGCCAGGCGCGAATGGTCAGACCGACGAGCAGGGCAAGGCTAGCAATGCCGATGATGATAAAGAGGCGCGTTGCCAGAGTCGGCAGCGGCCCGGGGACCAGCGCATAGCCGAAGGCAGGTCCAGCAACTCCGATCAGTTGAACGCCGCCGGCGATCATGCTCGCGAGCAGCAGCACCGTGACGGCGTGGGCGGGTGTGCGTCGAGTCAGTACCGCGAAGCCCAGACCCACAGCCATTAGGAGCAACGCGATTGCCGCCGCCACGACCACGCCAGTCGTGCTGTCTGGCAGGTCGAGCTGGAGGGAGATACCCGTCGCTGCACCAGCGACGATCGTCAGGAGCATTGCCACGACGGCCGACGCGAAGGCAGGTAGTGGTGCCTTGAGTCCTATAACGAGGGCACCGCTCGCGGCGACGACCGTGATCAACCACCAGAGCCATGCGCGTGGCGCTCCGAGCCATGCCACGTCGCCGGTGATCGTCTGGGATTGCCCAGCGACGGTGACGGGAATTGACCAGTCGTAGAGCGTGCGTGGTTGGCTCGGGTCGGCGCGCACGACAGCGGGTGGCTTCGACGACATCCAGTGGCTGCGGTGGTCATGAAAGACAACCTCGTTACCCGACCCGGTCTGCACCCAGCGTGGCTCGCCTTTCGGTGTGTCAATCCCGACATCGGTGGTGGGAGGGATTCGAACATCGTTGAGCGCGACTGCAGGCGAGCGCTCGTTTTGCCAGACCCCGCGTAGATCGAGGCGCAGGTAGGGCTCGCCGTTATAGCCCAGCACGATCACCGTTGCTGGTGTCGTACGGGTGATCAGCAGTCGATCGTCGCCACCGACCATACGGGCTGCGATGCCGGCAGGGGTGGTGAGGACGTTCGACTCGTAGTTTGTCCCGCTCGTCGCGCCGCCATGCGCGCCCGCCACAGATGGCATCAGAACAGACATGGATAGGAGCAACATCAGCGCAAGCGGTCGACGCATGACTTCCAGACTAGCGCCGAAGTGATGCCTACGGCTGGAGGCCCTCGGCAAGGTCGCGCACGAGCGCCTCGAGTGCCTCGGCTCCGCCGGCGTCGATTGCATCGATCGCAGCCGAACCAACGATCGCTCCATCTGTACCAGCGGCGATCAATCCCGCCACGTGGGCGCGGGTGGAGACGCCGAAGCCACCGAGGATCGGCGTGTCGCCTGCAGCGGCTCGGGTCGTTGTCAGCAGCTCGGCGACGCGACTATCGAGGTTGTCGCGCGCACCCGTCACGCCAACGGCAGCGACGAGATAAACGAAGCCGCGGCTGGCTGCGGAGGCGGCACGAATGCGTTCGGGGCGCGACGTCGGCGAGACGAGGTGGATCAGATCGATGTCGACAGACTCGGCGGCGGTGCGCAGTCGCCCAGACTCCTCGGGCGGAATGTCCGCCACGATCAGGCCTTCAGCGCCCGCGGCAGCGGCGTCGCGACAGAAGGCCTCTTCGCCATAACCCTCAACGATGGCGCCGTACGTCATCGGGACGAGAGGCACGTCGACGCGGCGGTTGATTTCGGCGAGCAGCTCGAGCGCTCGTGCGGGCGTAATGCCTGCATCGAGGGCAGCCTGAGCAGCGCGTTGAATGGTGGTGCCGTCGGCGAGTGGGTCGGAGTAGGGGATGCCTAGCTCGATCACGGTGGCGCCACCGCGGACGGCGGCTTCCGCCAGTTCGGGGGCAGCCTCGTTCGCCATCAGGTAGACCGCGAGCGAGGGGCGTGGAATCTTCATGCGTGGCCCCTCCGCTCAGCGATCTGGTCGACGTCCTTGTCGCCTCGGCCCGACAGGCCGACGACGATATTCGCGTCGGGGCCGAGCTCCTTCGCGAGTCGTTCGGCGGTCACGAGCGCGTGGCTGGTTTCGAGCGCGGGAATGATGCCCTCGAGGCGGCAGAGACGGTCGAAGGCCACCAGCGCCTCTTCATCGGACACGCCCACGTACTCGGCGCGGCCAGAGGTCATGAGTGCCGCATGTTCGGGGCCGACACCGGGATAGTCGAGTCCGGCGCTAATCGAGTGTGTCTCGACGACCTGGCCGTCGTCGTCGCAGAGCACGAACGAGCGCGAGCCGTGGAGGATCGAGACGCGACCACCGCTGAGCGTCCGTGCGTGTAGGGCTCCGCCATCGCCACCGGCCTCGACGCCGATCAGGCGCACGGGGTCGTCGCGGAATGGATGGAAAATCCCGATCGCGTTCGAGCCGCCACCGATGCAGGCGACGACCGCGTCGGGCAATTGGCCGGTGCGATCCAACATCTGCGCGCGCGACTCCTCGCCGATGACGGCCTGCAGACGCCGGACGAGGTACGGGTAGGGGTGCGGGCCGGCGGCAGTGCCAATCATGTAGTGCGTCGTCTCGACGTTCGTAATCCAGTCACGGATTGCATCGTTGAGTGCGTCCTTGAGCGTGCCCGCGCCGTTCGTGACGGGAATCACCTCGGCGCCAAGGAAGCGCATTCGGACGACGTTCGGGCGCTGGCGTCGCATGTCCTCTTCGCCCATATAAACCACCGCTTGCAGGCCGAAGCGGGCGCAGACGGTGGCCGTTGCCACGCCATGCTGGCCCGCGCCCGTCTCGGCCACGATGCGCTGCTTGCCGAGACGCTTGGCGATCAGTGCCTGTCCGAGCGCGTTGTTGATCTTGTGGGCACCGGTGTGAGCCAGATCCTCGCGCTTAAGCCAGATGCGCGCACCACCGATGTCCTCGGTCAGGCGCTCAGCAAAGTACATGGGTGTGGGGCGGCCAATGAAGTCTCGTGCGAGTAGTGCGCGCTCCTCGTGGAACGCGGGATCCGCAAAGGCATCCTCAATCGCGGCCTCGAGTTCGTCGAGCGCGGACATCACGGTCTCGGGCACGAAGCGGCCACCAAATTCGCCAAAGCGACCAAGCTCGTCGGGTGGATAGGCGTCGGCGGCTAGGCCCTCGTTGAGCAGTTCGGATTCACTCATGCTGCACTCCCTTCGCGGACGGCGGCGATAAACGCCGACACGCGCGCGTGATCCTTGTGGCCCGGGCTTTGCTCGACACCGCGTGCGACATCAACGGCCCAGGGTTGGGCGGCAGCGATCGCCGCGACGACGTTATCAACGGTCAAGGCGCTCGCCAAGATCACTCGGCGGCCAGCATCAGTCAGGGCGCGCACGGTTGCCCAGTGTTCTGCCAACTGTGCGGGCTCTGGCTCCTCATTGAAGGAGCGATCGAGGAGTACGGGGTCGGCTGCGCCGGCCTGCTCGGTCGGGAGTCGCCGGGCAACGATTGCGCGCTCGCCGAGCAGCGCCTGGGTGGCGTCGGCGTCGGCGCCGTACACCTGCACGCGATCGAGCCCACACTCTTCAAGCATCGCTGCGGCTCGCTCGGCGGTTTCGTCCGACAGCACGCCGATTGCCTCGACACCGGTGGGCACGTACGCACGCAGGTTGCGTGCCTGCTCAAGATCGATCGCCCGTGGCGACCAGGGCACGAGAATAAAGCCGATCATGTCGGCACCGGCGGCAACCGCCTGGTCGACATCTTCGGCCGTCGTCATGCCACAGATCTTGATCAGGGTCACGGGCGGGTCAGCTCCACCAAGAGTTCGGGGTTGCGCATGATTGCGGTGCCAACGAGTGCTGCCGAGGCCCCGGCCTTGCCAGCCGCGTCGAGGTCGGCACGGTTGGTGACACCCGACTCGGCGACGGCGATAAAGCCCTTGGGTACGGAGGACAGCAGCGTCCGCTGCAGGATCGGCTCGACGGTCAGCGTCGCCAGGTTGCGGGCGTTGACGCCAATCAGCGGGCAGCCAAGTGCAAGCGCACGCGCCAGTTCGGCCTCGTCGTGGACCTCGCAGAGCACGTCCATCTGGTGGTCTTCGGCGGCCTGAATCAGGTCGGCGGCGAGCGAGTCGTCGACGAGTGCCAGCAACACGAGAATCGCGTCGGCACCGTGGGCTCGGGCCTCACCCACTTGGTAGGGGTCGACAAAGAAGTCCTTGCACAGCAAGGGCAGGTCGGTGACGGCACGCACCCGGGCCAGATCGAGCAGCGAGCCGGCAAAATCCTTCGGGCTGGTCAGGACGGAGATCGCGGCGGCACCTCCAGCCTCGTAATGGCGCGCCACATCGGCGGCGTCGGCGCTCGGAGCGATTGGTCCTTCGCTAGGCGAGGCGCGCTTGATCTCTGCGATCACCCGCACGCGGCCCTCTTCGTGCAGCGCACCGGCGAACGGTCGCGTCTCGCGTCGACGCGCAACTTCGCGGTGCGTCCACGCACCGATTTCTTGTAGGTACCCCATTACGCCGCTCCTTCCGCTGCGGATTGTGCTGCTGCGGCGACCGCCTGCAGCACTGCCTGTGCACGACCACTATCGATTGCCTCTGCTGCCAGCGCAACTCCCGAGGCGATGTCCTCGGCCTGTCCGCAGACGGCCAGAGCGGCAGCCGCGTTGAGGACGACGGCGTCGCGTGGCGCGCCTGTCTCTCCCTCGAAGATACGGCGAATGATGCTGGCGTTCTCGGTTGCATCGGCGCCGGCCAAGGCCGATGCCGGTGCGCGAGCAATTCCGACGTCGGCAGGGTCGAAGGTCCACGTCTCGATGCCAGCCTGTGTGACGTCCGCGATGGTTGTCAGTCCACAGGGGGTGATCTCATCGAAGCCACCCTCGCCGTGCACGATCAGGGCATGCTGGATGCCGAGGATCTGCATCACCTCAGCCATCGGCTGGACGAGGTCGGGGCGTGCCACGCCAATGATCTGAAACGGCGTCTCGACGGGATTCGCGAGCGGGCCGAGCAGGTTCATGATCGTGGGGATCGCGAGTTCGCGGCGCACGGGCCCTGCATAGCGCATCGCGGGATGGTGGTTTGGTGCGTAGAGGAAACCAAAGCCATGCTCGTCGATCATGTTGGCGACGGCAGAGTGGGGGATCTCGACCGGAATGCCAAGTGCCTCGAGCACGTCGGCGCTGCCCGATTTCGATGAGATCGAGCGGTTGCCATGCTTGGCGACGCCGGCTCCCGCGCCTGCGGCGACGAGCGCTGCAGCGGTGGAAATATTGAACGACCCAGTGTGGTCGCCACCCGTCCCGCAGGTGTCAACAAGGTCTGTGCGCTGTGGCCGGACAGCAATCGCATGCTCGCGCATCGCTCGGGCGCAGCCAGCGATCTCGTCGGGCGACTCGCCTTTCGCGCGCAACGCGACAAGGAAGCCCGCGGTCTGGGCGGCCGTCGCCTCGCCGCTCATCACGACGTCGAGCGCGGCACGTGCATCTTCCTCGGACAGGCTCACCGGCGAGGAGTCGCACCATCGCGTCATGGAGGGCGGTCATGCCGTCACCGCCAGACGAAGAAACGCAGCCATCATCTCGGGGCCCTGAGGCGTCAAGACGCTTTCGGGGTGGAACTGCAGACCGTGGGTGGGTTGCGACGTGTGACGCACGGCCATCACGGTACCGTCGTCGGCTCGAGCCGTCACCACTAGCTCGGCCGGAATCGGTTCGTGGGCGGCCAGTGAGTGGTAGCGACCGGCGCTAAAGGCGTTCGTCAAGCACGTCCAACAGTGGGTCGGGCGCGATGCGCGTGACGTCGTCGGCCTTGCCGTGGACGAGCTCGTTGGCCGAGCCCACGACTCCACCGTGCAGCTGAACGAGCAACTGATGGCCGAGGCAGACACCGAGGATCGGGATCTTGCCCGCAAACTCGTGGATCAGATCGGCCGAGACGCCGGTCTGGTCGGGGGTGCCAGGGCCGGGCGAGATGACGAGGTGCGTGGGTGCCAAGGCAACCGCCTCGGCGACGGTGATGGCATCGTTGCGACGCACGACAACCTCATCGGCACCTGCCTCGGCAAAGCCGTGGGCGAGGTTGTACGTAAACGAATCGAAGTTGTCGATTAGGAGCACGCGGATCATCGTCCGTACGCTCCGGCATCGGCGAGGTCGACGGCGCGTTGCAGTGCGGCGATCTTGCGCAGACATTCGCGGTGCTCTTCGGCAGGGTCGCTGTCGGCCACGATGCCTGCGCCTGCCTGAAGGGTCGCGACGCCGTCGCGTAGTTGGATCGTGCGCAAGGCGATGCACGTATCGAGCGTGCCGTCTGTACCGAGGTAGCCAACGGCGCCAGCGTAGGCGCCACGACGATGTGGTTCGAGCGCACTGATGATCTGCATCGCCCGGACCTTGGGCGCGCCCGACACGGTGCCGGCGGGGAACGTCGCCGCCAGCAGGCTAAAGGCGTCCTCACCGGCGCTCAGCTTGCCTTCGACGCGAGAGACGATATGCATGACGTGGCTGTAGCGCTCGATCTCGAGCAGGCGAGTGGGTCGGACGGTGCCAGGGTCGCAGACGCGGGAGAGGTCGTTGCGTGCGAGATCGACGAGCATCTGATGCTCGGCGCGCTCTTTGGGGTCTGCGAGCAGTTCGTTGGCGAGCCGATCGTCCTCCTCGGCATCCTCACCACGGGGCCGCGTACCAGCGATCGGGCGCAACTCGGCGATGCCGTCGCGCGACAGCGCAACGTGCGTCTCGGGCGACGCGCCAATCAGCGCGAGCTCGCCGAGCTCGACGAGAAACAGATACGGGGAGGGGTTGACGGCACGGAGCGCGCGGTAGATCGCAACGGGACTCCGCGGTGTGCGGCGGCGGTGGCGCTGCGAGAGCACGACCTGGAAGACGTCGCCAGCGGTGATGTGCTGCTTGCCGATCTCGACCCGCTCGATGTACTCGTCGATCTCGAGGTCGGCGACCGACTCGCCGCCCGTCACTAGTGGCGGTACTGGCTGCACGTCCTCGGGCAGCGGGCCGAGTAGGCGGGCGGTCATCTCGTCGGCCAGCGCCTCGTGGCCAGGCTGTGCGATTACCTGGACCGTGGCGCGCACGTGATCGAACGCAACCACGACGGGAGTGAGAAGAAAGCTGGCGGGGTGCGCGAGATCGCCGTCTTCGGGAGCCGGCAGGGGCACGGTCGGTTCAAAGGTCGGGATCGCGTCGTAGCCAAGCAGGCCCACGGCGCCGCTGGCAAATGGGGGCAGGCCGGCCAGGTCGAGCGTCCGGTTCGCATCAAGTGCTGCGCGGAGCGGTGCGAAGGGGTCGTCGCCCGTTAGATCAAGGTCAAGGCGCTCGCAGCCCGCCGACAAAAACGAGTAGCGGCCGACCTGCTGGCCGCCCTCCACGCTCTCCAACAGAAAGCCCGGGCCAAGGTCGCGCAGGCGCAGGTAGGCGCCAACAGGCGTCAACAGATCGGCCGGCAATTCGCGCACGCTGGGGCGCACGGTGGGCAGATTCTTGGGTCGGGGTTCGGTTGGGTTCATGTTCCTCAGTTTGCGGGCATAAAAAAGGCTCCCTGTCAGGGAGCCCGGGCGGTACAGATCGGCAGTGCGTGTTAGCGCACAGGATCCCGCCCGGACATAAGCCACCACCACGCCTCGTTGCGGATCCCTTGCATGGGTGCAGGGTGACAAGTGAGAGGGCATCTGTCAACTGCCCGCGTGGTAGCCTCCGCCCGTTACCGCATCCCGCGGCTGCACTGTTTTGGAGGCCTGTTCCCATGGCTCGCACCGTCCTCGTTAGCGCCGCTCGCACCCCGTTTTGTCGCCTCAATGGCGATCTGGCGGGCGCCTCTGCTGTCGATCTGGGTGTGGTTGCGGCTGCTGCAGCGATTGAGCGCTCTGGGTTGACTGGTGCCGACGTCGACTACTCCTTCATCGGTACGGTCGTCCAGGCCGGTCAAATGCATGCGATGGCGCGTCAGGTGACGACGCGTGTCGGCATTCCGGTCGAGAGCGGCTCCGAGACCATCAACAAGGTCTGCGCCTCCGGCATGCGCGCGATTGCATTGGCGGATTACCTGATTCGACTCGATGAGGCCGCCGTCGTCTTGGCGGGCGGCATGGAGTCGATGACGCACGCGCCGTACCTTGCGCTCGGCGCGCGGCAGGGCTTTCGCTTTGGCGACACGCAACTCGTCGATGCGGACATGCACGACGCACTGCGCGATCCGTGGACGCAACGCGTCATGTACGACCAAGCGAACGAGGCGTCGCACGAGCTTGGCCAGACCCGTGAGGAGCTCGATGCGTGGGCGCTGCGCTCGCATCAGCGCGCTGTCGTGGCTCAGAGCGATGGCTCGTTTGCCGCCGAGATTGCGCCCGTCACGATTCGTGAGCGCAAGCAGGAGCGCGTCGTTGATCAGGATCAGGGCCCACGCGCCGATTCGACGCTCGAGTCGCTCGCCAAGCTTGGTCCACTGACCGAGGGTGGCACTCACACGGCCGGCAATAGTCCGGGCGTGACGGACGGCGCCGCGATGGTGATCGCTGTCTCCGAAGAGGTTGCAGCACAACGTGGACTCAAGCCGCTCGCAATCGTGCGCTCGTCGGCCACCGCGGCGGACATCACACGACGTCTGGCCTGTGCGCCTTCGACGGCCGTGGAGTCGGCGCTCGCGAAGGCCGGCCTCAGCGTCGCCGACATCGACATGCTCGAGGTCAACGAGGCCTTCGCCTCGATCGCGCTCAATACGATCAAGACGCTTGGCATCGATCCCGACCGGGTCAACTGCCTCGGTGGCGCGGTGGCACTTGGACATCCGGTTGGCGCCAGCGGTGCTCGACTCGTCGGCACGCTCGTGCACCAGCTCGGGCGAGCCGGTGGTGGCATCGGTGTGGCCACGATCTGTTCGGGTGGTGGCCAGGGCGACGCGATGGTGCTCGAGGTCCTGCCGGCGTAGACTCGGCTAAAGCGATAACGAAAGCGATCTGATCGATATGAGTGACGCTCCCAACGACGACATCGTGGTCCGCCTCGACCGCATCTACACGCGCGGAGGCGACCTCGGCGAGACAAGTCTCGGCGACGGCCATCGCGTGGCCAAGCACAACGCCCGTGTTGCGGCCTACGGCACGGTTGACGAGCTCAACGCTGCGCTTGGCGTTGCGCGTCTCCACAGCGCCGATGTCAGCTGGGACGCGTGGCTGGTGCGCATCCAGAACGACCTGTTCGACGTTGGTGCCGACCTCTGCGTTCCGCCGCCACCGGAGGATGACGAGAAGCACCGCTCGCGCCTGCGTGTCAGCCCCGAACAGGTCGCATGGCTCGAGGGCTGCATCGACGAGATCAACGCGAGCCTTCCGCCGCTGACCTCCTTCGTCGTTCCGGGCGGCACACCGCTGAGCGCGCACCTTCACGTGGCTCGCACGATCTGCCGCCGTGCCGAGCGCGACGCTGTCGCTCTTGCCGCCACCGAGCCGATGACGCCCGAGGTGATCACGTACCTCAACCGCCTGTCGGATCTGCTCTTCGTCCTCGGCCGTGCCGCCAATGGTGATGGGGGAGAGACGACGTGGAAGCCTGGGGCTAGCCGAGCCTGACCTGTGGGTCGGGATGTCACCGCGACGCCGTACGTCTTCGACCGTTGTGTGACGGCTACACTCCTTGGCTATGAAACCACATCGCATTCTCGTTACCACAGCCGTCACTCTCGTGCTGGCCTGCGCCACTCCTGTCCTAGCCTCGGCGGACACGGCGAAGCAGGCGACTGCTTCGATGAAGCTCAACGGTAAGAACGTCTCCTCGGCTGCCTGGGGACGGCACCTTGTCGCCACGTTCCTCGACATGCTCAAGGCGGATGATCCCGTGCCCGCACTCAAGCCGTTCCTCAACCCCGTCTTCCAGATTCAGCGCACCAATGGCGTGCGCCAGGACAAGGCCTCATATTTGGCAAAGCCGGCCTACCTCAGCGGGTACGAGTTGTCGCAGTTTCGCGTCACGCGGAGCGCCACGACGATCGTCGCAACGTACTGGATTGCTGTGCAGGGATCGATCATCGAGGGAGCGACGTACACTGCCGCGCCGAACCCGAGCATCGCCACGTTCCAGTTCGACAACGGCAAGTGGACGATGCTTTCCTATGCCAATTTCAACAAGCCGAGTTGAGGCCCTTACGGGTGGCGGGGCAGTAGCGCTTCGCCACCCGTTGGTCCACATTCGCAGGTCGAACGTCGGCGGAGCCCGATCGATGGTGCCGACGTGCCCAAGGCGCGACGCAAACCCGTGTGGGATCCTTTTAGCCCGCTTGCTTATGGCCCCGTCAGCGCGAGTTCGGTCATGATAGAAGTCTCGTGTCGACCACTAGTCCTCATGCGTCGAACCTGATTCTTGGTGCGGGCCTTGCGGGCCTGTCGTTGGCCGATGCCCTGCTCCGTCGGGGTGTCCGTTCGCCGATCGTGATTGCCGATGCGCGTGAGGATTTCACGAACGATCGAACGTGGTGTTTTTGGGATGTCCATCCGCATCCGTACCGAAATCTTGTACAGCAACGCTGGAGTCAGTGGAGTTTTCGATCAGGTACCACGGCCCATCGGCAGTCGTCGCTGTTGGCGCCGTACTGCTACTTGCCTGCAGATCGTTTTTATCAGGATGTAGTGACGCGCCTGCGCGCTGCTCCGAATTGCAGTCTTCTGCTCGGCACGAAGATCGGCGAAGTGCGCGAGGACGGTGCCGGGGTGACTGTCGAGACGTCTGCCGGAGACCTGTCTGCGAGCCATCTGTTCGATGCCATGGGCACGCGCGGGCCAACCTGGCCCAGCACAGTTCCTCAGCCTGGCCCTGGGGTCCTGTGTCAGCGATTTCTCGGTTGGTTTGTCACGGCATCTGAACCCGTTTTTGATCCTTCCTGCGTCACGCTGATGGATTTCGATGTCACGCCGAATGGCGAGTTGCATTTTGTCTACGTCTTGCCATTCAGCTCCACGCGGGCCCTGGTTGAGGACACGACGATTGGCCTCGATGGCATTCCGCCGAGTCAGCACCGTGATGAACTGGAGCGGTACCTCGGTCATCGCTATGGCCTGACGACGTGGCAGGTCGAGCGTGAGGAGGTCGCAACGATTCCGATGCTTCACGTTGATCGATCAGAGCAGGCGTCGAAGCGCCTGATTCCCGTCGGCACGGCGGCTGGCACTGTCCGCCCCTCGAGTGGCTACGCCTTCGTTCGCACGCAACTGCAGGTCGCTGCGGTGGCAGCCGGTGTTGCCGAGGGCCGTCCGTCTGCTGTGTCAGTGGGTCGTGATCGCGATGTGTTTCTGGATCGAGTCTTCCTCGATGTGTTACAGCACGACCCGGAGGCGTTCTCGCGCAATCTGATGATGCTTGCGAAGCGTCTGTCCGGTGATCGCTTTGCGCGCTTCATGATGGATGCTGCATCACCCGTCGATTTGCTCGGCATGATCGCCGCGCTGCCAAAGTCGCCATTTGTGCGGGGCGCAGTACGCGTCGGTCGCGAGCACGTTCGACGATGACATCGTTGCGCCGCACATGGACGTTGCCGACGTATCTGGCGTTGGGGGCGGCGGCTGTGCTGGCGCTGTTGGCACCTGCCTTCGTGACGCGCTTCGAGTGGGTGCCGTTGCTGCTCTCGTTGCCGTTGTTGGGGATGGCTCACGGCGCGGTTGATCACAACGTGCCGGGGCGATTGCTGCGCCGCGTGCTGACGCGCCGCGAGCGAGTACTGCTGATTGCTGGCTACAGCGGTCTCAGCATCGTGCTGATGGGTCTCTGGTGGGTTGCTCCGCTGCTTGCGCTCAGCTTGTTCCTGTTGATTGCCATTGTGCACTGGGGCGATGGTGATCTCTGGTTCTGTGAGGTCATCAACGGGCGTTCGGCGCCGCGCTCGTTTGGTTCGCTGCTCTTTTTTGTGTTGGCGCGCGGGCTCGTGCCGATCGCGGTTCCCGTGTTGGTTGACGTGGACGCCTCGTTGTCGGCGTTCGACGGGTTGCTGGGATTGTTTGGGCGCGATGAGGCGCTCGCGATCTCGCCCACGCAGCGACTGATTGGTCTCGTGTTTGTCGGATTCGTCGTCGTAGCAGCAGCGCTGTTGAGTGTCCGTGATAACCGTGCTCGGCCGCGTCGGGCCCTGCTGATCGATCTGGGCGAACTGGCGCTGCTGAGCGTCTTCTTCGTGCTCACGCCGGCAGTCTTTGCTGTTGGCATGTACTTCCTGGTCTGGCATTCGCCACGACACATCCTTCGTTTGATGGCGTGTGAGCCACGCCAGCAGGCTCTGCTTGACAAGGGACGCAGCTGGGCGGCACTCGTAGCATTTCACCGCGAGGCGCTCGTGTTTACCGTCGTGCCGCTGATTGGCGTGGCAGCGATCGCGGTGGCGCTGGCGGCAACAGGGGCCGCACAGATCGCGGCGGCGAGCCTGGCAGTGATTGCCTCACTGACGTATCCCCACGCTGCAATCGTCGCCTGGATGGATTACCGCCAAGGTGTTTGGCGCACCAGCGACTGAGAGCTGGCGCAGATCTCTCACTGCTTCCGCGACCTCGACGCCCGCAGCCAGCCGTGCCACGTACGCTCCGTTAGCGTGCTTCGCGCACGCTGATCAGGACCTGGTCGGTCGCATCGCAGACGGAATCTCGCTGAAGCGTCTTCGGGATCGCCCGTCTTGGCTCGACCTTGGGGCCGATCGTCAGTGAGATCTCGAGGCCGGTGGCGGCGGTAATGCGCAGCAACGTGTCGAAGTTCGGCGTGTGCTCGCCAAGCTCGAGTCGGGCAACTTGTGGCTGCGACATGCCGACGAGTTTGCCGAACGCGGTTTGCGAGAGGCTGTGGTCGTAGCGGTACTTGAGGACGGCAATGCCAACAGTGCTCTGAATTGCGGTCGCATACCAGAGGCGACGGTATGGGGTGTCCTCAGCAGCATCGCGCCTCTCGATTTCATCGTGTGTGATCCACTTATTTGCGGGCTTCGGCGGCATGCTATGTTCCATGCTATCAGTTGCATATATCATTGTCGTGCTCCTGGTCATATTCGGCGAGGCGATCGATGGCCTCGCCGACGGATCGTTGAAAGCCCCGCGGGTTGTGCGACGCCTCGGGCGCGAGTGCCAGCAGAATCGGCGCGGGGTGGCGCGGCGCGTAAAGCACGCGGTACCGGCTGCGGCCACGTCGAGGGCGCAGCTCGCGCAACGTGATGTTCCCGGAGGTGCGGATCGCGCTCGTATAGGGAAAGCCAAGCTGGGCCACAGTCGTCCATAGGACGCGGATTGCATGTGCGACAGCCCGATACTCGCGCCCATCGTGGTCACGTAAGAACTCGAGTTCGCGTGTTAGCTCAGGGTGAGAGGGAAGCGGCTGGTCCATAGCCCCACCGTCGCCGATGTCTCTGGCACATGTCTGTGCCTAGAGCGCGCGTTCTTTGCGCACTTTCAGGCGAGCCAAGCGGCGAACGCTACGACATCAGCATCAGGTTCTACGTAGTGCTCGGCAGCGCGTACACCACTCACGAACCAGTGTTCGCCACCCCAAACCCGCCCCCGCCGGAGCCGACGAGAATCAGGACGTCGCCCTTGTGCAGCGTCACGTAACCCTTGCCGTGCACGACCTCAGTCTCGCCCGTGGCGACGCGGCGAATAGCGGCGTACCCGGGCGCGCCGGCAGCGCCACCCTCGCGGCCGCCGGCACCGAAACGAGGGTTGGTCTGCTCGACGTAAAACATGCCGTCCGACTCGGCGGCGAGCAGGCGATAATCGCGGCGGATACCCATGCCGCCTCGGTAGCGGCCCTGACCGCCGGAGCCTTCGACGAGTTCTGTGCGTTCGATCAGCCAGGGGTACTCGAGCTCGGCGATTTCGACGGGCAGGATCGCACAATTCGAGGTGTATGGGTCGATGCCGTCGTCACCGTCGGCGTGGCGTCGCGCGCCACCGCCACCTCCGAGGATGTCGGCGAGCAGGGTGAGGTCACCGCTGCGTGGGTCGACAGCCTGGAACACGAGCGCCGGGAACGAGACTTGGCTGCCGGCGATCGCGTGCTCGGGTAGGAGGGTGGAGAGCGCGTCGATGATCACGTCGGTGAGGCGCTGAACGGCGAGGTGTCGCGCGCTGAGTGCGGCGGGGAAGATGGGGTTGTAGAGGGTGCCCTCGGGGATGATCAGCCGTACGCGGCTGGCGAGCCCCGCGTTGTGTGGAACGGTGCCGCCGAGGAAGGCGCGCACGGCAAAGTACGCAGCTGCGTGCGCGCTGGCGATCGGCACGTTCATGCCTGATGGGATCTGTGGCGAGCAGCCGGACAGGTCAACGATGAGCCTGCCGTCCTCGACACTGAGCCGGACGTGCACGCGCACGGGGGCGGTGTGCTCGAAGCCGTGGTCGTCGAGGAAGCCCTCGGCCTCGACGGCCTCGCTCGGCCACGATCGGAACAACGCCTCGGTGCGCCGCGCCGTCTGCGCGACGAGTGCCTCGAAACCGCCGAGCACGAGCGGCAGCCCGTACCGCGTGATCGTTTCGGTGAGCCGCTGGTTGCCGCGCTTGCAGGCGGCGAGCTGTGCGTCGAGGTCTCCGAGGGTAGAGGCGGGATCGCGGACGTTGGCCTCGAGCATGTCGTAGATGGCTTGAACGCGCTGGCCGCGCTCCACGAAGCGCACGGCGGGGAAGATCAGCCCCTCCTGAAACAGCTCGGTGCACTGTGCGCTCTCGGTGCCAGGGAAGCGCCCGCCGATATCAATGTGGTGCGCTATCGAACCGCTCCAAGCAACGAGCTCGCCAGCGTGGAAACAAGGGATAAACACCTGCAGGTCTGGCGTGTGCGTGCCGCCCATGTAGGGGTGGTTGGTGATGAACGCGTCGTCGGGCTCAATCCGGCCGCTCCACTTGACAATCACGGACTCGAGCGCAAACTGCATCAGGCCGAGTTGCGCGGGGATCTGTTCTGAGTTCGCGATCGCGCGGCCATCTGCAGCGAAAATACCGCAGTTGAAGTCGAGCATTTCGCGGATGATTGGCGAGTACGACGAGCGATACTCGACTACGGCCATCTCCTCCGCGATGTGTTTGAAGCCGCTGGCTAGGATCTCCTGGGTGACGGCATCGGGCGGCTCAATCCTCATGCTTCCGCCTTTCGCTCGAGCACGAGCGTGCCGCCAGCAGCGACGATTGCGGTCCAGCCTCGGTGCAGCACACTGGTGGCGTCGGCCTGCTCGATGATCGCGGGTCCTACGATCGTGTCGCCGAGCTCGAGAGCGTCGCGATGATGCACGGCCCACTCGCTCCAGACACCATCGTGCACGCGCTGCGTCGCCGTCCGAGGCACCCCGCCACCCACGGCGTCGACGACGATTGGCTCGGTCAGCGCCGTAGCGCGCAGCCGGATCGTGACAATCTCCGTGTCCGTAATGGTGGGGGTGTAGTCGTACAGCCGCTGGTGCTCGTCGACGAAAGCCTGCTCGGCAGTGCGGATCGTCGCGATCGATGCCGGGCGCGCCCCAAGCGGAACAGTCAGGTTGTAGGCCTGACCCCGGTAGCGCAGATCGAGTTCCCAGTCGAGTGACTCGCCGTGCGCCACGCCCGCGGAGTATGCGAGCAGCGCCCGTGCCTCGTCTTCGAGTCGCGCCAGTTCGGCGTCGAGTTCGGCCGGCGAGATGGCACTGGTCTGCCGCCGCCAGGTACGACGAAGGTCGTGACGAATATCCGTGGCGAGCAGTCCATACGCGGCGGCGACGCCGGGGTGGCGAGGGATGACGATCCGCGGAATGCCCACCTCATCGGCGAGCGAGCAGGCATGCATCGGTCCGGCGCCGCCGATCGCAACAAGCGCGTAGCCGCGTGGGTCTTGGCCGCGCGCGACGCTCATCATCCGCACAGCGTTAGCCATATTGGCGTTGGCGATGCGCAGGATCGCGCTGGCGGCCTCCTCGCTGTCAAGTCCAAGCGGTAGGGCCACGCACCGGTTGACGGCGTCGAGCGCGAGTGCACGGTCGAGCGGCAATCGTCCGGCCAGCTTGCAGTTTTCGCTCAGCGTGCCGAGCACGACGTGCGCGTCTGTCACGGTCGCGAACATGCCGCCCTGCCCATACGCGGCTGGGCCCGGTGCGGCGCCGGCGCTCTCGGGACCGACGCGGAGCGCCCCAAATTCGTCAACGGTGGCGATCGATCCGCCGCCAGCACCGATGCAGAGCAGATCGAGTTGCGGCAAGTTGATCGGCGTGCCGGCGGCCTCGCTGGTGAACCGCACCTCGGCCTCGCCGTGCGTGACGATGCCGATGTCGGCTGTGGTGCCACCCATGTCGAACGTGATCACGTCTTCCTCGCCGACGAGCCTTGCCAGCCGAGCCCCACCGATCACGCCAGCAGCAGGACCTGAGGTGGCGAGCACGATCGGTAATTGTCGCGCGCGCTCAGCGGGCGTCACACCCCCGTTCGATTGCATCAGATGCAACGGCACCACGATGCCTGCGCTGGCGACCTCGTTCTCAAGCGCAGTGATGTAGCGCCCGACGAGTGGTAGCAGCGCCGAGTTCGCCGCCGCCGTCGACGCACGTATGTACTCGCGAAACTCGGGCACGACCGCATGCGATAGCGTCACGGGCACGCCGGGCATTGCCCCGGCCAACAGCGCGGCGATGCGTTTCTCGTGGGCGGGGTTGAGGAAGGAAAACAGCGTCATCACTGCGACCGCCTCGACGCCCGCATCGCGCATTGCCTCGGCGGCATCCAGGACCTCATCCTCAGCGAGTGCCTCATGCTCGAGCCCTTGCGCATCGATGCGCCCGCCGACTCCGAAGCACAGCTCGCGCGGCACGATCGGCGCATCCTCGGGTGTCCAGAGGTCGTAGACGTTGCGGCGCATCTGCGTTCCGATTGTCAGCACATCGGCGAACCCAGCGTTGGTAATCAGCGCCGTCTTTGCGAAGGTCCGCTGCACGATCGCGTTCGTCGCGATTGTCGTGCCATGAGCGAGGTACGCGACATCCGCGGCCGACTCGTCTGCGACAACCAAGAGACTGTCCAGCCCAGCCATGAACGCCGCCTCGATCTGCGCCGGCTGCGATGGCACCTTCGCGACATGCACGCGCCCGTCAGCTCCGATCAAGACGGCATCCGTAAAGGATCCACCGATGTCGATGCCGACGCGACTCATGGTGGCAGTGTGGAGGAACGAGGCACCAGTGACAAGCCTGGCAGGCGCTGGCGCGTCCCCCGTGAGAGCGAGTCTCTGACGTACTTGGGTGCCGCGCTCGGGCGCGTGGTGACGAACTCACTCCGGTGTCTATCCGGCAGGAGCGAAGGTCTTCGTCACCTGATCACACGCAGGCGGGATCGTGTCCTTGCCGCTCTCGTTCCACTGGCAGCGGACGAAGTACTGCGTCTTGCCTTTGAAGGCGTAGACGAGGCGCGTGGTTAGAGAGCCATCCTTGGCGACGAAGTCAAACTGGGTAGCCGGCAGGTCGCCAAGGTTCGTTGCCGAGCTCTTTGGGATCTCCGCATTCATCGCTTTCGCCAACGCACGGGCGGCGCGCTCGACGGCGATCGCAAGGTTCGCCTTTTTGACCTTGCTGACGTCCTTGGTCAGCTTGTAGGTTGCGGCGACGACGACGTTCGTCTCGTCGGTGCCGAATGCCACGCGGTAGGCCGGATCGAGTCCCTTGATTTCGCGGCCCGTATTTGCAAAGACCTTCTGCAGGTCGCTGGGGTACGAGAACGTGAAGGGAGCGCCCTCTTCGGCGAACGTCGTGCCATCGTCGCCTCCACAGGCGGCAAGCAGTGCGACAGCGATCAACAAAACAGTGGCGACGGGCACGCGCATCGACATCCGAGACATGCACACAGGGTACTTGGTGCAGCCGCGAGCCGTGTGCCGTCTACAATCTCCCCCCATGGAACGCCACATGCGAGTCGTGATTGCTAAGCCCGGCCTCGACGGGCACGATCGGGGTGCCAAGGTGATTGCGCGTGCGCTGCGCGATGCAGGCATGGAGGTCATCTACACGGGACTGCATCAGACCGCCGAGCAGATTGTGGAGACCGTGCTCGAAGAGGATGCGAACGCGTTGGGAATTTCCGTGTTGTCGGGCGCGCACATGACGCTCGTGCCGCGCATTCTCGAACTGATGCGCGAGCGCGGCATCGACGACGTCTGTGTGGTGGTGGGTGGCACGATTCCGCCCGACGATGCCGAGGAACTCAAACGGCTCGGTGTGGCTGAGGTCTTTACACCCGGTTCGCCGACGGGTGCAATTGTCGAATTCCTATCCGCCCAGGCTGCGGTCTAGGCGAGAGGGGAACCAGATGTCGATTGAAGTCCGCCGTGAGGATCGTGTTGCGATCCTGACCATCAACCGTCCTGAGGCGCTGAATGCGCTGTCGTCCGCGCTGCTTGAGGAGTTGCGTTCGGAACTCGCTGCGATCGCGCGAGACACCTCTGTTGGTTGTCTGATCTTGACGGGTGCAGGCGACAAGGCCTTCATCGCTGGTGCGGATATTGGTGAGATGGCCACGAAGACGCCGCTCGAAGCTCGTGCCTACGCCGAGCTTGGCCATGAGTGTGCTGGGCTGCTCGAGACGATGCAGGCCCCGACGATTGCAGCCGTCAATGGCTATGCGCTTGGTGGCGGCTCGGAGATGGCGCTCGCGTGTGACATTCGGATCTGCTCGGAAAATGCGGTCTTTGGTCAGCCCGAAGTCGACCTCGGCATCATGCCGGGCTGGGGAGCCACTCAGCGGCTTGCCCGCACGACCTCGATGGGTTTTGCCAAGGAGCTGATCTTTACGGGCCGTCGCGTCAAGGCGGATGAGGCGCTGGCGCGCGGGTTGGCGCAGCACGTCGTGCCGCTCGAAGAGCTGATGCCGAAGGCGCTCGAGATGGCCCGCAACATTGCCGCCAAGAGTCCCGTCGCGATTGCCTACGCGAAGGAGTCGACGAATCGTGCGTTGGCTGGCGATCTCGCAACGAACTACAAGGTCGAGGCCGATCTCTTCTCGATCCTCTTCTCGACCGAGGATGCCAAGGAGGGGCTGCGCGCCTTCACCGAGAAGCGCGAGCCGAACTTCCAAGGACGCTAGGAGTGGCGAGCCTCGAGCTCGTCGACGTTGGGACGAACCGAGCGCTGCTCGATGTCTTTGGCGACTTGACGTTGGAGTTGACGCCCGAGTGGTCGCGCTCGACCGACCAGATGCTGTCTGCACTTGCTTGACCCGACGCAGCGTCGCGTGGTGGCGATCAGAGCGGATGAGCCAGTTGGTTTCGTGACGGTCGGCCGGATCTGGGTGCTACCGATCGATGATCCAACGGCCTGGTGCGAACTGGGCGTGCGCGAGCCGTACAGACGACAGGGCATCGGGAGCCAACTCTTGGGCTGGGCGGAGGAGACTGCGCCGCTGATTGGTCGTGCACGCCTCCAGGTCCCCTGTCGAGGTAATCGTCCCGAGGGCATCGCGTTTCTTGAGCAGCGGGGCTTTTCGGAGTACGACAGGATGGCCTGCGTCGAGCTGTCACTGGCGGGAGTCGTCGCGCCGCCGATCGTGCTGCCCGAGAGCGTGCGAATTTCATCGTTGGCGGCCGAGCCCGATTTGCGGCAGAGCGCATACGAATTGGCTGTCGAGATCTTCGCGGATCTGCCCGACCCGGAGCCCGTCTCTGCTGGGTCGTTCGAGGAGTGGCGGCTGCGCGATGTCGACGTTCCCGACGGGCCGCTCGACGGGCACCTACCCGGCAGTCGCGGGCACGACAAAAGTCGTGGGCTATTGATGGTTGATGAACGAGCGCGGCGTGGTGGCTGCGCACCTGCTGGCCGAACTCGACGAGCCTGGCGCGGTCGAGGCGTCGCGAAGGCACTCAAGCATGCCGCGATCGCCTGGGCACTCGAGCGCGGTGCGCAGCGCATGACAGCCGAGAATGCGGTTGGTAATGAGGCGATGAGGGGAATCAATCGCACGCTCGGGTTTCAGTCAGCGCCCGACTTTATCGAGATGCGAAGGGCGATCTAGTCGGTTCGCGACACAGGGAGGACATCACATCCGCGCGGATGTAGTGTCCTCCCTGTCGTGTCCAGTGGAGAGGGAGAAAGGAATCAGCCGCGCTCGGCGGCGAGCGCCACGCTGCGGGCCTGAATGTCGGCAGTCGTTTCGATTGGCTCGCCGTAGCCACCGGCGAGGGTGACAACCAGTGGGATGCCGCGATCGCGGATCCAGGAGATTGCCCGGCGGTCACGCTCCTCGAGCCCCGGCAGCGTCAGGGAGAGGCGGCCGAGTCGGTCGCCCTCCCACGGATCGGCGCCGCAGAGGAGGAAGGCAAGGTCGAACGGGGCGTGTCGGTCGAGGTCGTCGAGGACGCCGTCGAGCAGTGCGAGATAGTCGTCGTCGCCCGTGCGGTCGGGCACATCGATGTCGATGTCGCTCGGCACGCGTACGAAGGGATAGTTTTGCTCGCCGTGGATTGACACGACAAAGACATTAGGGTCGTCGGCGAAGCAATCGGCGTTGCCGTCGCCCTGGTGTACATCAAGATCGAGGATTAGGCATTTACTGATGAATCCATCTAAACGAATAAGTTCGAGTGACACAGCGACATCGTTGACGAGGCAGTAGCCCCGCCCGACCGCACGATGCGCGTGGTGAGTGCCGCCACCGAGTGCAGCAGCAACACCGTCTGTCAACGCCGCACGTGTTGCCGCCACCGTCGACCCAGTTGCGTGCAAGGTTCGTTGCGCCAACTCGGGCGACCACGTCAGGCCGAGCGCTGCCTCTTCATGTCGCGTCAGAAGCCCATACCGAATGCGGCGAACCCACTCTGCCTCGTGTACGAGTAAGGCATCGTCCCACGTGATTGGTGCACCTTCCAAGACGTCAACGCCGGGCAGTCGCTCGACACGCTCACGCACCAGCCTGTACTTCTGCTGAGGAAAGCGATTCGTCGGCGGCAGCGGAAAGCTCCAACGGTCGTGAGTAAAGGCAAACATCCGTTGCATCTTCGCGGTATCGGCAGGGAAATGGCGAATACGGGCGAAGGTCGTCCCGTAATCGACGTGGGACTTGGTCCCGCAGGAGGCATACCTGGTGGAAAACGCACCAGCACGATTGCTCGCGGAATTCGTGGGCACGTTCGCACTAATCTTCATCGGCGCGGGCTCGATCATGACCATGGCGCAGTGGGATCCGACCGGTGGTGCACTCGTCGGGATTGCAGCCGCACGGCTTCGTGATCGCGGTGATGGTCTCCGCGCTCGGCCATATCTCTGGTGGTCACTTCAATCCCGCCGTCTCGACGGCTCTGCTCGTGACCCGGAAGATCAAGCCCGTTGACTGGGCGGCATACGTCGTTGTTCAGTTGGTTGGTGCGACGGTTGCTGCGCTTGCTCTGAGCGTGCTCTATGACGCCGTTGTTAAAGACAAGACGGGTCTTGGCACGCCATCGCTGGCCGCTGATTACACCTCCGGCCAAGGGCTCCTGCTCGAAGGCATCCTGACGTTCTTCCTCGTCTTCACGGTCTTCGCGGTCGCCGTGGATGGGCGTGGTGCCTTCAAGATCGTCGCCGGTCTGCCGATCGGTTTCGTGATCTTCTTCGACATCCTGATGGGTGGACCGCTGACGGGCGGCGCGATGAACCCGGCCCGTTGGTTTGGTCCCGCGCTCGTCTCGGGCAACTGGTCGAACGGTTGGCTCTACATCGTTGGACCGGTCGTCGGCGGCATCATTGCCGCGCTGCTCTACGACGTGATGATCCTGCGTCGCAAGGACGCGGCACCCGCGTAATCGGCATCAGGGGCGTCGCCTATGGGCGGCGCCCCGGCTTTGCCGAAGCGGCTCTAGAGCAGGATGCGCTCGAGCAACTCGGGCGCGCAGCCCTGCTCGAGGAGGCGGACAGCTTCGTGCAGGTCGGCATCGGATGCAGCGATGCGCTCGGCGCGCTCGTTGTCGAGTCCGGCTCGCTCCAGCGTCTCGCGACGCCACTCAACGACTGCGTCGTTGATGGTGGTAACGGGTGCTTGCTGCTCAGAGGTCTGTGCCATGTCCCAATCCTACCCGAACGTGTCCCCGGGACTGCCGCCTACCCGGATTGATGTGATTCGCGATACTTTCACGGCATGGAACTTATCGCGATCGAAGCCGCCGCAGCCCACATCGAAGAACGCTTCGGTAGGCCACCTACTGCCGTGGTCCCGGCTCGTAACCTCCTCAGTGGCGTGGTCTTCGTCTGTGCCGTTCCGCAAGGCGATGCGCTTGGCTGGGTCGTCATCGATGAGACCGGCCTGCCGCTGGTTGATGAGGATGCAATCCGGCAGACGGTGGAACTGACTGCGATCTGTGAGGCTGCCGAAGAGTCGGCTGCCGCGCTCTCGGTCGATGAGGCGATGCCCGCGCTGGCAGAGGCCTGGCGCATGGCTGGCGAACTGGGGGAGGCCGAGGCCGAGCTGGCGACCCACGCGACGTATCAGGCCGTTGAGGCGCTGCAGCCACTGGTGACGGGCATTCGCGTCGCCGATCCGACCTATCTCGACCAGCTAGCTGCCGCTGCCGGGTTGGTGGGCGATCGCTTCGATCTGCTTAAAGAGGCGGCGGGGCAGGTTTCGGCGCGCCTGATCGGGCAGGGTGTCGATCCGCTCGAGCCGTTGGCCCAGTCGTTGTGGGGCGCCATCCGCATTCTCTCTCGCGACGGCGCACCCGATCGCTTCCGGGAGGCTGTCGAGCTCGCGATGGGTCCGGCTGCCGCCTTCGCAGACGACGTGGTGGCGCAGTACCTTGTGCCTGTGACCGGCGACATCGCCATCGAGACGGAGGACGCAACATGAGTCGAGGGATTGAGGGACGCGTCGTCGCGATCACCGGTGGCGGTAGCGGCATGGGACGCGCGATGGCAATCGACCTTGGCTCGCGTGGCGCGAAGATCGCGATCTGCGGCCGCCGACCAGAGCCACTCGAGGAGACCGTCGAACTCGTCAAGGCAGCCGGTGGCGCGTGCGCCTCCTTCCAATGCGACGTGCGGGACCCCGAGCAAATTGAGGCCTTCTTTGCGGGTGCCACGGCGGCCTTCGGTGCGCCCGACACGCTTGTCAACAATGCGGCTGGCAACTTTGTCGCCAACGCGGTCGACATGTCGCCGAACGGTTGGAAGGCCGTCATCGACATCGTCCTCAACGGCACCTTCTACTGCTCGCGCGCTTTTGCGCTCGGCTTTCCGAATGCGGCCAAGGACACAGGCTCGATCCTCAACATCATCGCCACCTACGCCTGGACCGGTAATCCCAGCACGGCGCATTCCGCGGCTGCCAAGGCCGGTGTCTGGAACCTCACCAAGACGCTCGCCGTTGAGTGGGCGCCGCTGGGCATTCGCGTCAACGCGCTCGCCCCGGGACCAACCGAGACCGAAGCGGCGTCGGCAAACCTCTTTCCAACCGAGGAGATTCGCGCTGCCATGACGGCCGGCATTCCACTGCAACGCTTTGCGACGCTCGAGGACATCACCGACAGCGCGCGCTTCTTGCTGTCGGACGAGGGTGGCTACATCACCGGTGAGACGCTCGTGCTCGACGGTGGCGAGAGCCTGTCGAAGGGGATGTTCGTGTCTGCCCCTCCAACGCCGAAGGCCTAGCGCCGACGCTAGGCGCAGCCGGTCGCGACCAGCAGCGCCCGGCACACCTCGCGCATACGAGGTGGCGAGAGGGTACAGATCCGCTCGTCGAAGTCCTCTTGGGCAAGCACCGCGATTCGATCGAGTTGGAGCGCGCAGATCGTCTCCAGGCCGTCATCTCCGTCGAGGAGTACTTCGGTGCGGACGCCACGTACGCGCCGCGTCGCCGGGATTGAGATGACCGCGTTGACGTGCGGTATCACTCGATCGCGCATCAGGACGAGATACGGACGTCGCTTCGCGCCAGGCGGCTGCGCCCACCAGATCTCGCCGCGGCTTACCAATCTTCCAACGCCTGCTGTGCGCGGTTTGAGATGCGCAAGAATTCGGCGTCCTCTGCCGGGTCGGGTGGAAAGCGCGTGTAGCCGGCGACGATCGCGGCGTCGATCCGCGCCGCCTCGTCCGCCTGCAGCCACATGTCGAGGGCGGCTTGAATCACCTGCGTGCGTGTGCGGATCGTTGCTGCTGCGTCGGGGCTGGCGAGGTAGCGATCCATTGCGGACAGCATGTCCTCGGAGAGTCGCACGCTGATTGGGCGGGCTGCCATCAGCGACGCGTAGGGAGTGTCATACGTTTCGTCATACGTCACACGATAGAGGAACAATCGCGCCCGAATGTGGCGGTTTGACTCAGGCAGGAAGCGAGTAGCCGCCGTCGATGATCAGCGTCTGGCCGACGACCATCGTGGATTCGGCTCCCGCAAGCCAGGCAACGGCGTTGGCGAGGTCTTCTGGCTCGACGATGCGACCGGCGGGCGTGCGCTCGCCCATCGCGAGCATCTCGTCCTTGTTCGGAAAGTTGTCGAGGGCGTCGGTGTTGACGACGCCGCCCGAGACCGCGTTGACGCGGATGCCCATCGGTGCGAGCTCGACGCTGAGGTAGCGGACGCAGGCCTCGAGGGCCGCCTTCGAGACACCGACGAGGGTGTAGTTCTCGAGCACGCGGAACGAGCCGAGCGATGAGATCGCGACGATGCCGCCACCGCCGCGCGCCTCCATCATTGGCGCCGCGCGCTGGGACAGCAGCATCAGCGCACGCGCGTTGGTGTCGAGCGTCCAGTCCCAGTGCTTCTCCGTCAGCTCCATCAGCGGGCGGATCACGCCGGAGGCGGCGTTCGAGACCAGCAGGTCGAGACCGCCGAGCTGTGCCTCCGCCTCGTCGACCAGCGCGTTGCAGCGCTCGGTGTCGTCGATGCGGCCCTTGATCGCGTAGGCCGTGCCGCCCAGTGCCTTGACCTGCGCGAGCGTCTCCTCGGCGGCATCACCGTTGCGAAGGTAGGAGAAGGCGACCGCGGCGCCGCGCTGCACGAGATCGAGCGTGATGGCGCGGCCGATGCCACGCGAGCCGCCCGTCACGAGTGCGAGGCGATCGTCGAGCGAGCCGCTCACGCGGGAGTGCTGGGATCGCCCCAGTCGCCCTTGGACGACGTGTAGCCAAGGCCATCAAGCAGCGCGAGGCGCTCATCGGCATAGGCGCGCACGCGATGATCCGACGGTAGGTCGACGATCAGATTCTCGACGCGCTGTCGAATCTGGTACGCAAAATGTGGTGTAGCGGGACCGATCAGGCGGTCCACGTCGCGTTCGGTGGGCTCCATGCGTGAGATTCTCCCATACGATGCGCCCGATGGCATCCGACGCCGCTGTACCAACGTTGCTCGACACGCTCGTCCCGACGTGGACAGACCGCACTGTGCACGGGCTCGACGTGGCGGCATCGCCCGACCGTGTTGCTGCTGCGATCCGCGCTACGTCACTCGATGATGCCCACGTGGCTCGGCTCCTCGTAGCCGTACGCACCTTTGGTGCCAGCCTTGGTCAACACAAGCCATTCGTCGAGACGGGCGATTTTGAGCCAGGCTTCGTGCGTCTTGGCGAAACCGAGCGCGAGGTCTGCCTCGGCTTTATCGGCCGGCCCTGGCCGGGTGGCGAGCCGGGCGACAGCGTCTACACGGCAGAGGAGTTCGTTGCCGCCGAAGCGCTGGATCAGGTCAAGGTCGCCGTCAGTATCCGCTGTGCTGGTGCCGATTACGGAACGCTGCTGATCACCGAGTCGCGGATCGTGGTGGGCCCACTTGCGAAGCGCCACTTTGGTCTCTACTGGCGCCTCGTCAAGCCCGCATCGAGCCTCGTACGCTCGTCGCTCTTGCGCGCGATTGCGCGCCAAGCCGAGAGCGGCACGCTGTCGTGACGATGGTGAAGGGCGCGCGCACCCGCGCCGTCCGCATTGCACGTCTCGGCGAGGTGGCGTGATGCCGATGCTGCTCGCGATCGATTTCGACGGCACGCTCGCCGATAAGGACACGGTCGACTGGTTTTGCGCGCACTACGCACCCGCCGTCTTCGAAGAAGTCGACGGCGCGTTTGCCCGCGGCGAGATCACCCTTGACGAGACGCTGGCGCGTCAGGTCGCACCGATCACGGCGACCGAAGAGGAGGTCGTGGCCTTCCTGATCGACACCGTCTCGATCCGGCCCGGCGTGCCCGAGCTGCTCGCTTTCTGTGACGTGCACGACATCGAGGCTGTGATCGTCTCGTCGGGCTTCGACAATCTGATGCACCCGTACCTTCAGGCACACGGCTACGACCTGCCGATCTATGCGCACTCCGTGACGTTTGGTCCCGAGGGAATGCGCGTGCAACTGCGGGGCCGTGCCGAGTGCGACCTGTGCGGCGTGGCCTGCAAGCGTGCGGAGGTGCGGGACATCGCGGCTGGCCGCAGCATCGCCTACGTCGGCGATGGACCGTCCGACCTGTGCGCGGCCGAGGATGCGGACATTCGCTTCGCCCGCGCCTCGCTCGCCGAGCACCTCGAGCAGGAGGGCTACGCGTACCTCCCGTTCGAGAACTTCCATGACGTACGGCTCGGACTCGCCACGGCGCTCGGCGTTGCGCCGTAACGAAGTCGTTAGGCTGAACGAATGCTGGCGCCGCTTCTCGCACTGAGTGCGTCCGTAATCTGGGGTGTCGCGGACTTTCAGGCGGCCGTGCGTGCGCGTTTTGTCGGTCCGCTCGTGGTCGCGGCCTTTGCCCAGATTGCGGGTTTGGTAGTTCTGCTCGTGCCAATGCTGTTTTTCCGGGACGCCTTCCCCGGCTGGCAGATTTGGATTCCCGGAATTGTTGCAGGCATCATGGGCAGCTTCGGACACGTTTTGTTTTATGCGGCGCTGTCACGCGGACCAATGGGTGTGATCGCTCCGATCTTGGCGATGTCATCCGCGGGGCCTGTGCTATTCGCGGTGTTCAAGAATGGCGAGCGACCGGCAACGCTCCAAGTGATTGGCTTAATCCTTGCCATCACGGGCGTAGTGCTGGTCAGTCGTCATGCCTCGGAAGGCGATTCGAAACACGGCAAGTATGGAGCGGTACCACTTGCATTGTTGGCGATTTTGGTGGGCACGATCATGTACATCGCGCTTGATGCAGCATCCGATCAGTCGGGGCTTTGGGGAACCACAGCCCAACGCAGCGTGTCGCTTCCGATCCTGCTGATCGCACTGTTCGTCGTCCGCGCGCGCGGGGCGAGTAAGTCACCGAAAGGCTCGTTTCGGGCGATCGCACCGATCGGCATTCTGGACACAATGGGCCTTCTGCTCTTTGCCTACGCATCGTCGGTTGGCGACTTCAGTCTTGCGGTCGTGTTGGCGAGCCTCTATCCCGTTGTCACGATTGTCTTGGCTCGGATTCGGTTGGGTGAGCACCTCGCATTGACTCAACGCATTGGCGCGGTCATTGCGTTGGCTGGTGTCGCCGCAATTGTGGGCGGCTGAACGCTTCGGAAACTGCACAGCACCAGAAGGCGCAAGCTGTAGGGATCGGTACAGTCCGACTATGCCCGCCGAGTCTCAGACAAGCGATTTGATTCCCGACCTCTTGGCCGAACTTGACGCGCTCGTGGGACTTGCTCCCGTCAAGGCTGGCGTCGAGCGGCTGGTGGCGATTCATCAGCTCAACAGCGTGCGGGTGACCGCTGGCGAGCCGATCATTGCGCACGATCTCGACCTGATGTTTACGGGCGATCCGGGGACGGGGGAGGATCAGGTGGCCGCGCTGATTGGCCGGCTCTACGTTGCCCTCGGCCTCTTGCCGGCGGGGCAGGTCGTGGAGGTGCAGCGAGGCGATCTTGTTGGCGCGACAGTCGAGGAGACGCAGGCTCGCGTCCAGGCTGCAGTGACCGCCGCCACTGGTGGCGTGCTCTTTGTCGACGATGCCGAGCAGCTAATTCCCCTCGTGCCCGAGGATCAGGGGATCGTCGCCTTGGCAGCGATCGCGGCAGCAGTCGATGTGCGTCCGGTGCCCTTCGCCTGCATCGTCTCGGGCCCGACGGATGCGATCGATGCGATCGCAGTGCACTACCCCGCATTTGTCTATGCCCACGCGGCTGCCCTCGAGTTTCCGCGCTACACGGCCGACGAGCTCGTCACGATCTTTGAGCGCGGTGCGGGGGCGTTACAGATCGCCGTACCCAAGCCTGTTGAGGCAGCGCTGCTGGAGCACTTCGTAGCGGTGCACGACCGTGGCGACTTTCGCAGCGCTCGCTATGTGCCAGCGTTGCTGGAGGAGATGTACGCCCGCCTTGCTACGCGCACGATGGCTGATGGCAAGGCCCACGGCAACGAGCATCGTCGGTTTGCCGTGGCGGACGTGCCCGAGCCAGCCTCTGCGATTGCTGCAGACACGGGTATCCGCATCGGCTTCAGCGGCGACCTCGGCGGGCGCTGACCGCTAGATCGCTGCGCCGGTCAGGTAGCCATCGTGGATGGCGTCCTCCCAACGGCGCGGCGAGCGGGCATCGCCAACCGGGCGGGCATCGATGCCACGCTCGGTCAGTTCGAGACAGAGTGCGTCGTTGGCGATATGGCGGCCCGCATGGAGGACGACGGGTGCCTTGAGGGTCCGCTCGACGCCGTCGTAGCGACCGACGATCGTGACGGCACCCGAGGCGATGCTCTGGACGATGACGTCGGAGAGGATCATCACGCCGGCCTCGTGCAGGCGCTTGAAGACGGGGCGCTCGGCGTGGTTCTCGGCGATCTCCTGCAGCGGCGCAATACCGTCGGGGATCAGCGTCACGTGGCGCCCCTCGAGCGCGAGTGCCTCGGCCGGTCCACAGCCCTTGCGGCTGCCCTCCTCATCGACCAAGAGCACGTTGCCGTCGGGGATGGGCGTGCCATCGAGCCAGTCATCAATTGCGATGGTGTGCTCGGGCGAAGCGGGTAGGGCGCCTGTCGCCACGAGGACGAAGTCTGGTTGGAGCGCCACGATCGTGTCGGCGTCGGCCGTGACACCGAGTTGCACCTCGACGCCGAGTACGTCGAGCTCGTTCGCGCGCCATTGCCAGAGATCGTTGAGCGAACTCAGCACGGGCAGGGTCGCCGTGCGGGTGATCTGCCCACCGAGCCCGTCGCGTGCCTCGAGTAGCGTCACACGATGGCCACGCTCGGCGGCATGGCGGGCGGCCTCGAGCCCAGCAACGCCACCGCCCACGACGACCACGTGTCCAGGGTTGGCAGTCGGTTGTGCCGCGCGCTCTGCCTCCATGCCCGAGGTCGGGTTCTGCGCACAGGCGATTGGAAACTTTCGCATGCGTCGTGCAATGCAGACGTTCTGGCCGACACACATCCGAATGCGGTCACGTTCGCCCCGCTCGAGCTTGTTGACGAGGTCGGGATCGGCCATCAGGGCGCGCGTCATACCAACGAGATCGCAGGTTCCCTCCACGAGAGCCTGCTCGCCGAGCTCGGGCCGGTTGATCTTGCCCTCGGCGAGGATCTTGAGTGACTTGGCCACGGCCTTGGCGCGCGCAGCGTTGGGAATGCCGATGCCGGGGGCAATGTCGAGCGGCGGGATGATCAGTTCTGTGTGCTGATAGTCGCCGTTGCCAACGCCCATGTAGTCGATGTCGCACTCCGTCTCGAGATACTGGACGAGGCGCTCAAAGTTCGGCGTCCGGATGCTGACCGTGACACCGAGGATCGGGTCGGGCCCGATCGCCTCGCGTACGGCATGCAGGATCTCGACAGCAAAGCGCGTCCGATTCTCGAACGACCCGCCGTACTCGTCCGTGCGCAGGTTGCGATTGTCATAGAAGAACGCGTCGATCAGCGTGTCGTACGAGAACATGCACTCGATGCCATCCGTGCCCGACAGCATCACGGTCCGTGCGGCATCTGCGAACCGCTCGGTAATCAGGCTAATTTCGGCGGCCGTCATCGCATGGATCCGACCGACGCCAAGGTAGCCCGGAGCATCGGATGGCCCCCACTGCTCGCCGCCACTCGCCAACGGGTCGGCGTTCGGACCCATGTGGTACAGCTGGTTGATCAGCGTGCCACCGTGGACGTGGACGGCGTCGACGACGCGCGTCAGCCCCTCCACAAAGCCCGGCTTTGTATGGTCGTAGTTCTGCGGCGTGACACGACCCGTCGGGTGTGGCGGAATCGGCTCCATCACCAAGAAGCCGGTGCCGCCAGCAGCACGGGCTGCGTAGTAGTTGCGCACCCGATCGCCGTGGATGCCGTTGTCCGAATAGGACTGCGTGTGGGCAGTAAACGTGACGCGATTCTTGACGTGCTTGCCGCGAATCTCGAGGGGGGAGAGCAGGTGCTCCATGAGGGGATCCTAGTGGGTTGCCACAGTGATCACCACCTGACGAGCCCGTAGTTAGAAGCGCTGCTGGTCGCGCATGCGCAGCATCGCTGCGATCACCTCGGGTGGCACACCCAAAGCCTGCGCCTCAGCGATCGGATCAGGGCGACGCTCGAGCGCAGCCAAGGCCTCGGGAGGCAGTTCGCCACACGTAACCTGCGCCGCGATTGCAAAGCGTTCCGCCACCTCACGGGCGGCAGCGACGGAGATCGTCACGAAGGTCTCGGTCGACTTGCCGAGTCGTTCAAAGCCGCCGTGAGCATCGATGATCTCGGGCGCCTCGTTGGCCCACTCGGCGACGATCTCGGCATCGATCTCAAGGTGGAACTGGAGACCCCAAGCACGATTTTGGATTCGAAACGCCTGCTGGCCCGCATCGTTGGCCGCGAGCAGCACGGCACCGGGCGGCGCCTCGAAGCCGTAGGAGTGCCACTGAAAGCCAAAGAACGGCCGAGGCATTGCCGCCAGCAGCAGGTCGTCGACCGCCTCACGCTGAATGCCCACGTCGCGCCACGCAGCGACCTCTGGCTTGACGGCCTTGCCGACGACGCCACCAGCCGCACGAGCCAACAGTTGGCCACCGAGGCAGATGCCGAGGATCGGCGTGCCGATGTCGAGCGCCTCCTCGATCAGATCGAGCTCGCCTGCCAGCCACGGATGAAAGTCTTCTGTCGGGTTGGCATTGCCGCCCATAATGAAGACGGCGTCGATGCCCTCAAGGTCGGGGCGTTCGTTGTCGTGGACGGGATGCCACATCACGATCTCGCCGGCGGCCGCGATTGCGTCGCGCATCACACCGGGCCCCGTGTTGTCGTCGTGTTGAATGATCAGCGTGCGCATAGAGGTCTGTTCGCGGTCGTGTTAGGCGTGGCCGTGTGCGCGGGCGAGCTCGACGAAGCGTGCCGCAAGAGCGCGGGCTGCCTCCGTATTGGCCTCAACGCGTGCCGCGGTTTCGGCGTGTAGGGCGGCCTGATCGATGTCGTGTCGCACGAGGTCCGGCTTGCCGACATCGAGCCAGAGACTCGTCGTGGCGGCATCGACCTCGATGTGGAATTGCAGACCCCAGGCGCACGAGCCGACACGGAAGGCCTGGCTGGAAGCAGCGTTCTCGGCGAGTGGCACGGCGCCGGGGGGCATCTCAAAGCCGTAGTGGTGCCATTCGAAGGCGCGGTAGCCGACACCGAGTGGGCCAATCAGTGGATCTTCCTCGCCGGCGGGTAAGAGGCCGATGTCACACCAGCCGATCTCTGATTGTCGGGACGGTCCAACGGGTGCTCCGGCCGCCCGAGCGAGCATCTGGCCGCCGAGGCAGACACCCAGCATCGGCAGGTCGCGCTCGAGCCCCTCGCGGAGCAGCTTGAGCTCCGTTGGAATCCACGGATGCCGGTCATCTTCGTCGGGCATCGCGACGCCACCCATCAGGACGACTGCGTCGTACTGCGACAGGTCGTGCGGCGGATCGTCCAGCCACGTGCGCCAACGATCGACCTGTCCGGCCTCGAACAACGGCTCGCGAAAGGCCCCGAGGAGGTTGGTGTGGTCGTGCTGGATCTGAAGCGTGCGCACGGCGGCAGTGTAGAGGTGGGGTGCGTGCGTCGTTCCAGCGGCGGTATCGCCTACGCTCGTTGTGTGGCTGAACGCAAGCGATCCGTAGTCGATCTTGCGCTCGTCCTCACGTTGACGACCGTCGCGTTGTGGGCACTCAACATTCCGATCGTCAAGCTTGCCGTCGTCGGGTGGAACCCGATGGCGTTCTCGTTCGTGCGCTTTGCGGCCGGCGCAGTGATCTACCTGATCATCGTGCTGGTACGTGAGGGGTCATTGCGGGTCCAGCGTCGCGATATTCCCCTGTTTTTGGTCGGCGGCACGGTCGGCATTGCGCTCAATCAGTACTCGTTTATGTACGCCGTCGAGCAGACCACAGCCTCGACGGTGACGTTGCTGTTCGCGACGACACCGCTGTGGGCGGCACTCTTGGCGAGGCTGTTGGGTTGGGAGTTCGTCAAGCCATGGTTTTGGGGAGCGATCGGGATCTGCACGCTCGGCGTGCTGCTGGTGCTGATCGGGTCGGGTGCCACCCTCTCGTTCAGCAGCCTCCTTGGTGACGTATACGCATTGGGGGCCGCAGTCACGTGGGGTACCTACAGCGTGCTGGTTCGACCATTGCTGCAGCGCTATTCCGCCACCCACGTCTCGGCCATCATGCTGCTCGTCGGCACCCCGATGATCGCGATTCTCGGTGTCCCTCAGCTGCTGGATCAAGATTTTTCGAATGTCGCACCCGGAGACTGGTTTGGGCTCGGATACGCGTTGGTAGCGTCGCTGATTGTCGCGAACCTGCTCTGGTTCATTGCGATCCACAAAGCGGGCACGGCTCGGGCGGTCGCATTGATGCCACTTCAACCGTTCCTTGGCGTCATCTTCTCGGCGCTCCTGCTCGGCGAGCGGCTCGACTGGAAACAGCTTGCGGGCGGCATCATCATCATCGTTGGCATCACCATCGCCGTGCGTTCCGTCCATCCGGCAGAGCCCGCACTCGAGCCGCATTCGGCGGGGCAGCTGGAGTAGCGGCGATCAGCTTGCTTTGGGGTCAGACCCCTAAGCAAAGTCGGCAGGCATGGCTGCGGATCGAAGAGGGCCGAGATCCGACTTTGCTTAGGGGTCTGACAGCCCAAAGCAAGGTTGATCGCCGCCGCCACGTTCTGATTGGATTCAGATCCCGGCCGCGACTCGACTGTGGACACGGCGAGGTGGCAGGAAGGGTGTACATCACGATTGAGGGCAACCGAGTTGGTGCCGAATGGAGAGCGGTCGAATGCTGCAGCGGAATGCGCGGGTGACACCAGCGGAGCTGGTTGACGAAGGTCGGATTACGGTCGAGCAGGGATACACGATTGCCTATCGCGTCTACGGCACAGGTGACCCGCACGCTGGTCGGATTGCATGGTGGTCCTGGTCCCAGCAGCGCCTACATCGCGCGACTCAACGAGGTCCTCGGTGACGATATGCGACTGGTGCTCTACGACCAGCTTGGCAGCGGCGATTCGGACTGGCCAGACGACCCGAGCCTCTGGCAGGTCAACGCTTTATCGATGAGGTCGAGACGGTCCGTACGGCGCTCGATTTGGGCGTGTCGTGAGCCTCTACGGGCAATCCTGGGGAGGCATGCTGGCGTTGGCGTACACGCTGCAGTACCCCGCCAATGTTGAGGCGCTCGTGCTGTCGAACACCTATGCGCAACGGCAGGGCATACCTGCTCGACCTCAGACCATCGCGTGATCTTCTGGGTGCCGAACTCGCCACGCGGCGATGCTGCGACACGAGGGTGCTGGGACGCTCGACGACCCGGAATACCTCGACGCGGTGGCCAAGCTTTATGCCCGTCACGTCTACCGCACCAGCCCGTACGACGGCGCGAGCCTCGCGGGCTGGGCTCAAGAAAATCGACGAGCAGTATTTCCCAGCGATGGGTCCCGCGTACGCACTCTGGGGTCCGCACGAGTTTATGGGGCACGGGACCGCAGGCCCATACGACATCACGGACCGGCTGCCGAGATCGCCGTGCCTGCGCTGATCGTCTGTGGCTGGTTTGACGAGCTGACACCCGCAGCGGATGCAGTCGCCCGCTCGTGAGGGATTCCTGACAATGAGTACGTGGTGTTTGGCAACTCCAGCCACCTGACGATCCTCGAAAAAGAGGCTGAGGCGTACCTGGCGGTGATCCGCGATTTCCTTCAGCAGCGGCTCGGCGTATGAGCCATGAGAGGAGTCTAGATAACGATGGCGAACCTCGAAGCTCGCCTACCTCTCGGCGACGGAGCAGCTACGGCTGTTTGCGACGCGCGACCTATCTCCGGTCGACGTCCTCGAGGCACAGATTGCGCAGGCCGAGAGTCGCGGAGCCTGTCATCAACGCGTTTTCTGGGACGCTCTACGACGGCGCTCGCAAAGCAGCGGTGGTCGCAGAGCCAGCGCTATCGAGACGGGCGAGCACGACGGCTGGAGGGCTTGACGCTCGGCGTCAAGGAGACGATGGCGGTACGAGGTACGACGACGACGCACGGGTCGTTGGTCCACCGTGACGACCCTCCGGCGACACGGTCGCACCCCTGGGTTGAGCGTTTACTGCGGGCGAGGCGCCATCGTCCACGCCCGCACGACGTCGCCTGGAGTTTGCGTGTGCGTGGATTACGACGTCGCGGCTAAACGGCGTGACACGTAATCCGTGGGACTCGACGCTGACGTGTGGTGCGTCGTCAGGTGGATCAGGCGCGGCGCTGGCAGCGGGGTACCACGACGCTCGCGACCGGTACGGATATCGGAGGATCGATTCGGTATCCCGCAGCCCAGTGTGGTGTCGTCGGCTACATGCCGCCCCATGGACGCAATCCCGAGGTGACACCCGACAACCTCGACCCGTATGAGCACGTTGGACCGCTGGCGCGCACCTGGTAGCGGACTGCGCACTGATGCAGAACGTTGGGGCTGGCCCGCACCCACAAGATGCGGCAACGTTGCGCCAGCGCGTGCGCATTCCTGCAACGCCTGGTGGCATTGCGCGAAGCCGATCCGCTGGTTCGCGAGATGATCGCGGGCCTTCATGTTG
>CAXNKU010000007.1:0-90662 GCA_964203045.1 Gaiellales bacterium | reverse complement strand
GTAATCGCACCAAGCTTGCGGCGCAGGTCCGGCACGTCGGTGGCGAGTGCCATGATGGCCATCACTTCACTCGCTGCGGTGATGTCGAAGCCGGACTCGGCTGGGATGCCATTCTTGGCACCACCAAGGCCGGTCACGATGTTGCGCAACGAGCGGTCCGTCACGTCGATCGCGCGCCGCCAGGTGACGTTCGCGATCTGCGGGCTGTGGCCGTGGAAGATGTGTGCGTCGACAAGTGCCGACAGCAGATTGTTGGCCGCAGTGATGGCGTGGACGTCACCTGTGAAGTGCAGGTTGAGGTCCTCCATCGGTACGACCTGGGCCCAGCCACCGCCAGCGGCACCACCCTTGACACCGAAGACGGGGCCAAGCGACGGCTCACGCAGCGCCAACATTGCGCGACGACCAATCTTGCCCATGCCCTGCGTCAGCGAGACCGACGTTGTCGTCTTGCCCTCACCAGCCGGCGTCGGCGTGATTGCCGTGACATTGATGATCTTGCCGTCAGGGCGATCTTTCAGGCGATCGAGGATCGAAAGTTCTACCTTCGCCTTGTAGCGACCGAACAGTTCGAGCTCGTCTGGCTCGATGCCGTACTCGGCAGCAATGTCTGCGATTGGGCGGAGCACGTGCTCCTGGGCAATTTCAAGGCTCGACTTCATCGGTTCGACAGACTCCTCGGGGGCGTTACGACTAGGAAACTACAGGGAAACTAGCGTGATCTACGCAGGCGGTGCGCCAGCGGCGCACCACCTGCGAAATCACTTACAAGGAGGCTACAGCGCCCGCGAACGCGTGCGAGGGGGACGTAGGTACAGCAAACACCCTCCTTAGTGTGTATACCTTCCACAATGCAGACGTCAATCCCGCCCTCTACCCTTAACCAATTGTGAGCCACTTCCATATAAAAACCCCATTCGGCTACCGACCCGTCAGTGAATTCTCGTATGGCGGAGAAGTACGCCCCCCACTCGCCCCCGACGCACCTGACGAGGAGGCGATTGACCACCTCTGGCTTCGCGCCAACGTCAATGGTGTTCAGAGGGAGCGGTGGTTCCACACCAGCGGCACACGTCGTTGGTACACCATCGTCCGCGATACGCGCACGAATCTCGTTTTGGCTCAGCCAGGCGAGGAGTATCAGGAGGGTTCGGCGTGAGTATCGAGTTCGAAGGGCGCGAAGTCGCCATCCAGCCAGGCGACTCGCTTGCCGCGGCACTCTACCGAGATGGCGTCCGCGTCTTCTCCCGCTCGTTCAAGTACCACCGTCCTCGTGGCCTCTACTGCCTCTCGGGTGACTGCCCGAACTGCCTCGTCACCGTTGACGGCGAAGTCAACGTCCGTGCCTGCCAGTGCGCAGCCAAGGATGGTCAGGTCGTCTCGCGCCAGAACGCGTGGCCGTCGGTCGACCGTGACGCACTCAACGTGATCGACAAGATGCATCCGCTGATGCCCGTCGGTTTCTACTACAAGACGATGGCTAAGCCGAAGTTCGCCTGGCCCCTCGCAGAGGGCGTCATCCGCCGCGTCGCCGGTCTTGGCTTCTCCGACAAGTCCGATGCGCCAGTCGACATCGATCGCGTCAATCGTCACCCCGACGTGCTCGTGATTGGTGCTGGCGTTGCTGGCCTCTCCGCAGCCATTGCGGCAGCTGCGGGCGGCAAGCGCGTGATGGTCATCGACGAGCAGTCGACTCCTGGTGCCCGCGTTGCCGCCGGCCCGACCAAAGAGGCAATTGATCGCCTCGCCGCAACGGCTGCCAGCAACCCTGGCATTGAGGTCTCGAGCGGTACGGCTGCGATCGGCATCTACGAGGGCCCAATGGTTCTCGCACTCGCTGCCGACTACGTCGCGCACATTCATCCGCAGGCAATCGTGATTGCTGCGGGCGGCATGGAGGTCCACCGGATCTTCCCGAACAACGATCTTCCTGGCATCTTCATGGGTCGCGGCGCAGCACGTCTCGCTGGCGCTCATGGCGTCAAGCCAGGCGAGCGTGCAGTCGTCTGGGCCGAACAGCCGGAGGCTATCGAGCATGCTCGCACGCTGATCGCTGCCGGTGTTGTCGTTGAGGCCGTGATCACCGCTCCTGGCGTTGATGCCAGCGGCGTTGGCAATCGCCAGATCGAGGGCTCGATCGTCGAGGCTAAGGGCCGTAAGAAGCTCGCGGGCGTCGTCGTCAAGACCACGGGTGGCGCAACCGAAGAGATCAGCTGTGACATCTTGGCAATCGGCTCGGAGATTCAGCAGAACATGCATCTCCCCCGGCTCATTTATGACCTTCCCTGCATCCTGACGGGCGATTCTGCTCATCCGGGATCCTCGCTGAGCGAGGCAGAGAGCAACGGTCGCGAGGCCGGTGCTGCTGCAGCAGCCGGTCTGCCCCTCTACGTCAATCCTCCCGCCTCCAAGCCGCGCACCTGCGGCACGGCCGGCTACGTCTGTCTCTGTGAGGACGTTTCGGTCAAGGAAGTCGAGCAGGCAATCGACGAGGGCTTCGAGTCGGCCGAGCTGCTCAAGCGCTACACGACCGTCACGATGGGACCGTGCCAGGGGCGCCTCTGCGCCGACCAGCTGCGTGCCATCGCAGAGCGCAAGACACCCTCTGAGGCTGCTCGCGTCTCGGCTCCGACGACACTTCGTCCCCCGGTTCGTCCGATCCAGATCCAGCAGGCTGCTGCCGGTGCGCGTCACCACATCGAGCGGCACACGCCGCTCCATCAGCGGCACTTGGAGATGGGCGCAACGACCCTCTGGGCCGGTCCGTGGAAGCGCATCTTCTCCTACGGCGACATGCAGGCCGAGTACGAGGCCGTGCGTCATCGCGTCGGCGTTATCGACGTCGGCACGCTCGGCAAGTTCCTGCTTGCAGGCCCGGACGTGGTTGAGTTCCTTGAGCGCATCTATCCGATGCGCGTCGCGGACCTCGAGCCCGGCCGCCTGCGCTATGGCCTGATGCTCGAAGAGGGTGGCGTCATCATCGACGACGGCACCGTCTGCGCCCTGGAAGGCGGTGCGTTCTACTGCACCGTCACCACCTCGGGTGCCGAGCGTCTCGAGTCGTGGATGTTGGATTGGCGTGAAGCCTGGGGCCTGGACGTGTTCGTGGTCAATCAGACCGCCTCGTTGGCTGCTGTCAACGTTGCTGGTCCGCATGCCCGCGACCTACTCCAGAAGCTGTCGGACGATCCGTTGGACAAGGAAACGTTCCCGTACCTGCGCCATCGGCGCATTACGGTCAACGGCGTCTCCTGCCTGGCGATCCGCCTCGGCTTCGTCGGCGAACTCGCCTACGAGCTTCACTTCCCGGCTGCAGCTGCAGTCGAGATGTGGGACGCGATTCTTGAGGCCGGCAAGGAGTGGGATATCCGCCCCTTCGGCCTCGACGCTCAGCGTCTCCTGCGCCTGGAGAAGGGTCACATCATCATCTCCCAGGACACAGACTTCGAGACCAACCCTTGGAAGGTCTCGATGGAATGGGCTGTCAAGCTCGACAAGCCCGATTTCGTTGGCAAGGCTGCGCTCGTTCGAGCACAGCGACGCACCCCCCGTGAGACGCTCGTGCCGTGGCAAATGGAGCCCGGTATGGCGACACCCCCAGAAGGTATGACCGTCACCATTGGCGGCAACCTTGCGGGTCGAGTGACATCCTCCAAGATGTCGTACGTCCTCGGCCATCCCGTTGGCCTTGCGTGGGTCGTGACTGAACACGCCAAGGAAGGCGGGACCATCACCATTGGAGGCGCTCCGGCAACCATTGCTGGCCACGCCTTCTACGATCCCGAGGGAGTCAAGCTCCGTGCCTGATCTATTTGAAGTCAAAGGCGCAGCGAAGGTTCGCTGCTTCGGCCAAAAGTCGGCGCTCGACGGGCTCACGCAGCCTGCCGGCACGCTTATTGGCCGCATCACTGACGATGAGGTTATCTTCGTCGGGCAGCCCGGCACGGCCGCGGCACTCGTCGAGGATCTTCAGGGTCAGCTCGCCAGCGAGGGCAACGCTGCTCTCGTGATCGATCACACCGATGGCTGGTCGTTCTTCTCCCTCGTCGGTGAGGGTTGCGAAGAGGTCTTCGCGCGCGAAGCCAACTGGAAGCTCCCCGTCTCTGACGGTGCACCGGTCTTCACGGTTGGACGCGTCTGCCACGTGGCAGGCAAGCTCTTCGTCCGCCCCAATCGGATCGACATCATGACGGGCGCTGAGGTCCATCTGCACGTCCGCGAGGCGCTGAACCACGCGGGACACAAAGTCAACATGCATGAGATCGAGGCTCCGGCTGTCGATCCCATTGGTGTCGGTACGGAAGGGGTGACGGTCTCGTGAGCGGTCTTCTACGAGGACGTACGTTCTTCAAGAAGTACGACATGAAGAAGTCGTACGACGTCGTCATCATTGGCGGCGGCGCACACGGCCTCGGCACGGCGTACTACCTGGTCAAGAACCATGGTCTTAAGGCCGAGAACATCGCCGTGTTGGAGATGAACTACATCGGTGCTGGCGGTTCGGGTCGTAACACGACCATCGTCCGCTCGAACTACCGCACGCCTGAGGGCATTCGGTTCTACGAGCGCTCGATGGAACTGTGGCGCGGTCTCTCTGCCGACCTTGACTTCAACATGATGATGTCGAATCTCGGCCACTTCACGCTTGCTCACACCGATTCGTCGGTGCGTGTGCAGCGCGAGCGCGCAGAGACCAACAAGCTGCTCGGCGTTGACTCCCGGCTGATCTTCCGCGACGAGATCGCAGAACTCTGCCCCGAGCTCAACATGTCGATGGACATCCCGTACCCGATCGAGGCGGCGCTCTACCATCCGCCTGGCTCGGTGCTGCGTCATGACGCTGTTGTCTGGGGCTACGGCTCGCAGTTCAGCATGCGTGGTGGCCACATCCATCAGGGCATCAAGGTCACGGGCATCCGCAAGGATGGTTCGGGCAAGTGCATCGGCGTTGATACCAATCAGGGCCCGATCGACGCTGGAATTGTGATGAGCGCCGTCGCTGGTTGGACGACGCAGGTCACGGACATGGCTGGGATTCGCACGCCAATCACGAACCATCCGCTGCAGGCCTTCGTGACCGAGCCGGTCAAGCCGCTCCTGCACAAGATCATCGTGTCGGCGAACTTGCACACGTACATCTCGCAGACGGACCGTGGTGAGATCCTGATCGGCTCGGAGATCGAGCCGTACACGACCTACAGCATGCGTTCGACGAACACGTTCCTCGAGCATTCCACTGCGAATGCCCTGGACGTGGTGCCATTGCTGGCGCGCCTGAAGATTCAGCGCCAGTGGACTGGCTACTGCGATATGACCCCGGACTTCTCGCCGATCATGGGCAAGACCGAGGTTGATAACTTCCTGATCGACGCCGGCTGGGGCACGTGGGGCTTTAAGGCCTCCGCTGTCTGCGGCGAGACGATGGCCGAGCTAATCGGAACGGGCCGCACGCCCGACCTGATCGAGCCGTTCCGTCTCTCCCGCTTCGCCGAGGAGATGCTAGTGCCCGAGAAGGCAGCAGCCTCCGTCTCCCACTAGAGACGCGCACGATCTAGTTCTTCCCTGAGGGGCGGCTTCGGCCGCCCCTCAGTCGTTCTCGGGGAGGACACCACATCCGCGCGGTTGTGATGTCCTCCTCTACAACGAACCAAACGTGATCATCCAAGGGAGGACACCACATCCGCGCGGATGTGGTGTCCTCCCTCGCCGCTGCTGACGCGCCGAATCTGTACGCCACGCTGGCGACCGATGCGACGCGAATGTCCAGAAGGGGTCAGGCACGATCTGGACATTTGGCAGACGAGCTTGCTCGTCATCAAATGTCCAGATCGTGCCTGACCCCTTCTGGACATTCGCGAGTCGCCAACGCCCCACGGCAGACGAGCTTGCTCGTCATCAAATGTCCAGATCGTGCCTGACCCCTTCTGGACATTCGTGAGCCGCCGACGCCACACAGTTGAGCGCGGCGAGCGCCTACGCGACGGATGCGATCAGTACGAGCAAGCGTGCCGAGGATGCTCCAGAGTGGCACCGTCCCCCGCTCTGCGCGCCAGGCGCCAACGATCGCCACGATCAGTGCTGTGAAGACCATCACGTCGACACGCACGGAGATCTGAATTTCGATTGCTACGAGCACGGCGATCATGAGAAAGCCGAGCAACTCGTGCTGCGTGGTGCGGTGCGCGCCGCGCGCGTTGAGGATCACGAGCACTGCCAGCAGCGCGAAGGCGTAGGCGGCGATGTGCCAGTCGAACAGCAACGAGGCCACGAAGTAGCCGACGGGTAGCGCGAGGATCAACGCTGGTAGCAGGCGCTTCGCCCGCCCCTCAAGGGCAACAGACGGGTGCTCGGAGCTCGGCCAGACGCGATCGAGCAGCAGCAGGTAGAGCCCGCCCCCAATCAGCGACGCTCCAACCAGTTCGATGGCAGACCGCAAACCATCGGGCGACCCCGAGCCAATCAGCAATCCGACGATCGGTACGAGCGCAATCGTGGCCAGCGAACGATCGACTTTGCGGGCAACCGCGAAGAAGCCACCGACCAGCACGAGCAGCAGAACCAGGATCAGCTCGTGGTTCTGTACGAGCGCACCGACCGCGGCCGTAAGACCGATCAGGATTGCGACGCCAATCACCTGCGCGCGGCGTGCGATGCCGTAGCCGGGCGGTCCGAGCAGCAGAATCAGGAGCGCGCTGGCGGCGGCAATCGCACCAAGCTGGTGGGCACCGGCTGAGGTGCCCAGCCGCGAACGGTGCTCCGACCACGACTCCGAAGCGAAGAGCCAATTGCCAACGCATCGGAAAGTGCGCACGCAGGGCGGCAAAGCCCGACTGTTTCTCCACCGCTGCCATCTGCAACAGCATACGAGACCGGGTACCATTGCCGACATGGCAACGCCCGGACGTCCCGTCGCAGCCGTTGAGCGCGCGCTCACAGTGCTCGAAATTCTCGCGGATGCCAACGAACCGCTTGGCGTCAACGAGATTGCGCGGCGCCTCGATGTGTCGGCGTCGTCGGCCTCGCGACTGTTAGGCACGCTGGCAGCGCACGGACTGGTCGAAAAAGTGCCTGCCACAGGTCGCTTTCGGCTTGGCGTCCGCCTGCTTCAGCTCGGCACCCACGTGCTGCAACGCCTCGATGTGCGCGCACTCGCGCGCCCACTGCTCGAACAGGTCGAACGCGCGACCGGCGAGACAGCCACGTTGTCGCTCCCTGCGGCCGGCGAGGGCGTCACGGTGGACCATGTCCCCAGTCGCCGCAGCGTGCGCTCAGCGGCCCTTGTAGGCCGTCCCAGCGTCGCGCACGCCACGGCCGTCGGCAAGGTCGTCCTCGCCTTCGGTCAGGGCTCCGAGACCGAGCTGCCCACCACCCTCACTGCCTTTACGTCGCGCACGATCACCGACACAGCCACGCTTGCCGCCGCCGTTGCCGAGGTCGCACAGCGCGGCTGGGGCGAGGCCGATCGTGAGCGCGAAGAGGATCTCGCTGCCATCGCCGTACCCGTCTTTGATCATCTCGGCAACCTCGTCGCCGTGCTCGGCGTCCAAGGCCCTGCCGACCGCTTTGACGCAGAGGCTCGGCGCGCCGCTCTGCCGGCGGCCGAACAGGCTGCGTTGGACGTCGGTCGGCTGTTGGGTTCTGCGTAAGAACGTCGAGACGGCTTCATCGAACGGATGCGACAAAGGGGTCAGACCCTTTCGTCGCATGGCCGCAGATACCATCGTCTGAGTCGAACGCTTCTGACGGACATGCGACGAAAGGGTCTGACCCCTTTGTCGCATCCGTCGGCCAACAAACACCTCGGGGCGGGTCCGAAGACCCGCCCCGAGGGACACACAGCGTTCTGGATCCGAAGGGCCTAGTGGCCTTGCGGGCGACTCCCAGCCCGGCAGCACCGACGGCACCCAGTTGGTGCCGACCGTCGCCGAGTTCTTGACCCAGGGGCCAAGCTCTGGCTGCGGAAACTTGCAGTGAACCCGCTTTAGCTGGATCCCGTACGAGTTACCGGACTGCAGGTGCTTCATCAGCACCTTACGAGCGACTTCGTCCTCATGACCAGCAGGAATGTCGAAGTAGATCTTGATGAACGAGTTGGAGTACCGATCGAAAACAGCAGGAACGCCGTCCTCTGCGAGGAGCGTGACGTCCTCGAGCCAGTTGATGTCCTGGCCCGGCGTCGACTCCAGCAGGTCAACGTCTGCACTGGCAGCGATGTCCTCCTGATAATCGAAGCGCTTGCCGGCTAGGTACTCCGCCGAGATGCCAATGGTCAGCTCGGGATTGTGACGCTCTGTTGCGACGTTGCGATCTTCAGACATGCTGACTCCTAGTCGCCCTGCTGCGTCGACATCGGCGCGCTCTGCGGCAGATAATCGACAGGGTTGACGAGATGACGCTCAAGCAGCGTCTTGATCTCGTTGAGGGTCTTCTCTTCGGTGACACCCGGGATGTACTGGGTTCCGGCCAACGGCACCTTCGCCATTGCAGACGCCTCGACCGTGAGGGCCGCAAGGTCCTCGGGCTCGAGCGAATGAATGTTGGTCTTGCCGCACGCGCGGGCCAGCATCTGGACCTCGAGCGTCATCGTGTGCAGGAAGTTGTAGACGCGCTCGGCGGCCTCGTCGACGACGAGACGCTTGCGCAGCTCCAGAGTCCTGTGTGGCAATGCCGACCGGGCAGCGGCCCGTGTGGCAGTGGTAACACGAACCAGCAGGAACACCGTGACCGTACCTTCGTAGTCGGTGATGCCCGCGCAGTCTCCTTGTTGCAGTTCAACGCCATCAGCGAGGACATGGCCAATCGCGACGGCCTTGGCGCCGAGTGCGATGCACTTTGCGACGTCAGCACCGTTACGAATACCACCAGCAACCACGAGGTCGATCTCGTCGGCCAGGCCGACATCCTCGAGCGCACGACGTGCCTCAGGGATCGCCGCCATCAGCGGGATACCCGTCTCTTCGGTTGCGATGTGAGGACCGGCACCCGTGCCGCCCTCTGCACCGTCCAAGTAGATGATGTCAGGGCCGCACTTGGCAGCCATGCGCACATCGTCATAGACACGGCTAGCGCCGAGCTTGAGCTGGATTGGGATCTGGTAATCGGTCGCCTCACGAACCTCTTGGATCTTGAGGGACAGATCGTCCGGGCCCATCCAGTCAGGATGGCGAGCAGGCGAGCGCTGGTCGATGCCGGCTGGCAGGGAGCGCATCTCTGCGACCTGCTCCGTCACCTTCTGGCCCATCAGGTGGCCGCCGAGGCCAACCTTCGCAGCCCTGACCGATGAAGAACTCGATCGCGTCAGCGCAGCATCATGTGATGCGGGTTGAAGCCATAACGGCTCTGAATCACCTGGTAGTACCACTTGGTTGAGAGGTCGCGCTCCGGCGGGATCATTCCGCCTTCGCCCGAGCAGGTCGCCGTGCCTGCCATCGAAGCGCCCTTGGCCAGAGCCATCTTTGCCTCGAGCGACAGCGCGCCGAAGCTCATGCCGGTGATGTAGATCAGGAATGTCGAGCTCGAGCGGCTTCTTTGCGAAGCGCGCGCCGAGCACCGTCTTGGTCGTGCACATTTCTCGCGGTAACCCTCGATCACGAAGCGGGTCAGCGTGCCGGGCATGAACATCAGCTCGATCCCAGTGCGGGATCTTCTTGAACATCGAGAAGCCGCGCATGCGGTAACGGCCGAGTTCGGCCTTCATGTGGATGTCGTTCGATCACCTCAGGGGTGAAGATCGAGGCTCCGGCCGAGGACCGTGTGCTTGCGCTCGAGGTGCGGTTTGCGTTATCAGCCATCAGATTCCCCAGTCTCCGCTTAGAGGACGAGCTTGCGCTCGTGGGGCTCAAGGTTGTCGTAGTTGTAGAGCTTCTTGCCGCAGACAAACTTCTGCAGCTCAGGTGGCGTACCGAGGTCGTAAAGCCCCATCTTGCGGGTCAACGAACTCCGATGTCTTCATCTGTCCATCTCGCCTGGCACGCAGTCGACGCCGAGCGACCTGCACCTTGCCGCCGACGTAGATGATGCCGTCGTACATCGAGTCGCCAAGTCCGTGACCCGCGTCGCCGAGCGATGACGCTGGCGGCCGCGCTGCATCATGAAGCCCGTGTTTGAGCTCCGACGGAACCCATCGGTGAGGATGATCGTGCCGCCCTTCTGGTCGATGCCGGTAGCGGGCACCGACGACGACCCTTGATCGATCAAGGTCACCACCGCGCATTGCCGCACCCGTCAGGGAACCAGCGTTGCCGTTCATCACGACCACCGTGCCGCTCATCATGTTCTCGCAGGCAGACCAGCCGACGCGACCCTTGATGTGCACTTCAGGACCGTCGATAACGCCGCAGCCGAAGTAGCCGAGGCTGCCTTCGAACGTGATCTTGCAGCGCGTCAGGAGGCCAACAGCCGAGCGAGTGCTTGGCACCCGGGTTCTGGATCGGTGACGTCTGTGATCCCCTGCTTCGTTGATCGAGCCAGCGGATCTCGAGGTTGATCTTGACGCGTGGTCAGATCAGAGCGCGTCGAACGTCGCCTTGCTCGTCCGTCGATCTTCGAGACCTTCGGCACGGTGTCAGTCGAACTTCGACGAGCCCGCGGGCGTCATAGAGTGATCTGGCTTTCGCCAACTACCGCGTCCATACCATCACCTCTCCTTCGATATGGGTCATACGTTTCGATTTCACCTGGTACGACAATTGCGCGGATTGCCATCTCTTCAGAGGCGATCGGCGATGATGTTCGTCGCTTTCGTACAAGACACGAGCGGCTTGGCGGCCAGCTCGTCCTTCGCCATCCCGAGCGCATCTGCCGTTACGCAGAGGTACGTGAAGACACCGTCGAGCTCGTCCAGGCTCTGAGACGCATCGCGTCTTCGAGGCTCATGCCTTCGCTCATCTTCTCGGCGAGGTACACGGCGATGATCTCCGAGTCGCACGCCGAGTTGAAGCGATGGCCGGAGCGCTCGAGGCGCCGGCGCCACTGGAAGTAGTTCGTCAACTGGCCGTTGTGGACCACGGCGATGTCGGAGAACGGGTAGGCCCAGTACGGGTGAGCACCAGAGATGTCGACGTCGGACTCGGTTGCCATGCGGACGTGGCCGATGGCGTGCGTGCCGCTGAACTTGTCCAGGTGGTACTGCTCGCAGACGGTCTCGGCGTCGCCGAGGTCCTTGATGATCTCGAGGGAATGACCCAGCGAGAGCACTTCGCAGTCCGGAATGTCCTCGATCTGATCGGCGATGTTCTTGAGTTCACCCGAGTAGTCGAGCGTGACACGGAAGGCGTAATCCGTCTCCTGCTCATTCGTGACGATCTTGGCGTCGAGTCGGGCGAGACGCGACTCTACCTCGGCACGATTGCGCTTCAACCGGCCCTGGAACTCGTAGTCGCGCGGCGTCGTCGTGTTCGGCGACGGTGTAGCGCATGACGACGTGCTCAGTCGGCTTAGCGTAGAGCGCATACCCGGTCGAATCCGGGCCGCGATGCTTCATGGACTGCAACATCCGGGTCATGTCCTGACCGATGTTGTGCTCCCCATCCTTGTAAATGATTCCTGCGATTCCGCACACGGTGATCTCTGCCCTCGTTGGTAGTAGTTGTGCTCGACAGCCTCCCTTTACGGAAGGATGTCGAGGTACTCCTGAACGTCCCACTCGGTGACAGTGGCGCAGAAGCGCTCCCACTCGTCCCGCTTGTAATGACTAAACACGCGATACATGTCCCCGGGCAGCGCGGCCTTGATGACATCGTCCTGATCGAGAGCGTCGAGCGCCTCGCCGAGCGTCATCGGAATCTTCTTGACTTCCTTGCCCGCATTCATTGCGTCGTAGATGTTGCGCTCTTCCGGCTGGCCCGGATCGATCTTGTTGTCGATGCCGTCACGCATGGCGGCAATCAGACATGTCAACGAGAGGTACGGGTTGACGGCCGAGTCGACCGAGCGATACTCGAAGCGACCCGGTGCCGAGACGCGCAGCGCCGTCGTGCGGTTCTGGAAGCCCCAGTCCGCAAAGACCGGTGCCCAGAAGCCCGTGTCCCAGAGGCGGCGATACGAGTTGACGGTCGGCGACGAGATTGCCGTCAGTGCGCCCAGGTGCTTGAGGATGCCACCGATTGCAAAGAGGCCAATATCACCAGGCATCATCGGATTCGACGGGTCGGGCGCGTCGAACATGTTCTTGTCGCCCTTCCAGATCGAAAAGTTGTGATGACAACCATTGGCGGAGACGCCCATGAACGGCTTCGGCATGAAGCACGGGAAGGCGTCCATTTCGCGGCCGACCTGTTTGCAGATCTGGCGATACGTCGTGAGGTTGTCTGCCGTCACCTCTGCGCGATCGAAGTTGAAGTTCAACTCGAGCTGGCCCGGGGCGTCCTCGTGGTCGCCCTGGATCATGTCGAGGCCAAGCTTCTCGGCGTACTCCATGACCTTGTGGATCAGCGGCTGGAACTCGGAAAACTGATCGATGTGATAGCAGTACGGCTTTGAGAGCCCCTCGACCGAAGGTGTTCCGTCCGGGTTGTTCTTTAGCCACATCATTTCGGGCTCGGTGCCGGCGCGCAGGTGCATGCCGGTCTCGGCCTCGAATGCGGCCTGGGTGCGCTTGAGCAGCCCACGACAGTCGGAGGTCAGGAAGGCGCCGGCATCGACGTCTTCCTCGCGACCGCGGAACAGCGTGCAGAACACACGCGCTACCTTGGGGTCCCACGGCAACTGCGAGAACGTCTCGGCGTCGGGCAGGCCGACGAGCTCGCGCGACTCGGGGCCGTAGCCGATGTACTCACCGTGGCGATCGACGAACAGGTTGGCCGTGGCGCCGTAGACGAGCTGGAACCCCTTTTGGGCCATGCTCTCCCAGTGCTTCGCCGGCGCTCCCTTGCCCATGATCCGCCCGGTGACCGATGCGAATTGGTAGTAGATGTACTCGATGCCCTGGGCATCGATCATCTTTCGGACCTCTTTGATCTGGTCGCTACGACCAGGTGTCTCGAGGTGGTTCTCTAGATCCGTCATGCTTTCTCTCCTACTGCTCCCCTCCGGGCGTCCCCGGATAGGACAAAACGTAGGGGTAGAGGTGCCATAGAGGCAATGTCTGCGGTACGCACTGCACAGCACGGGAATTGGCCGATTTGCACATAGTCGGGGCCGAATCTGGCCGATTTGAGTCCAGATTGTGAGCCGGTATGGCGAACTGCCCCAGCTACACACGAAACATGCGCCTTGCCAGAGACAATTATCCGCTGGTAGTGTGTCCACTCTGAACACTCGCAATCCCCCTCTGCCTGTGCCACCTGCCGCTGCGGCTGACGAACGCCGCGTGCTCTACGAGATCATTCGCACGGTCTCGTCGAGCGTGGATCTCGAGCAGGTGTTAGGCGCCATCGTCGAACTTGTGACCGAGCAGACGCGTGCCCATGCGACGCTGATCTTCATTGCTGAGGGCCCCGACGACGCATTGGTGCTGAGATCGGTCTCCGACGAGCGCTATCGCGATCAGATTGGCACCGTCTCGATGAGTCGCGGGGAGGGTTTGGCTGGCTGGGTCGCCAAACACCGCGAGCCCGTCTTTATCGCCGAAAATGCGCTTCAGGATCCGCGCGTCAAGTACTTCCCCGAGTTCGAAGAGGAGAAGTACCAGTCGATCGTGTCGGTTCCACTGATCGCCCCCGACGACGAAATGATTGGCGTGATCGCCCTCCACGCCGAGGCGCCACGCGTCTTTACGGAAGAGGACGCCGCCTTCGTGATCCATTCGGCTTCGCTGGTTGCCTCGGCGATTGTGAATGCGCGCCTCTACGAGGCCGCCAGGCGCCGCGTGCGCGAGCTTGAAGGCCTCTCCGTGCTGTCGACTGCGGTCTCCTCGGCAACGACGCTCGATGACCTCTTGCCGACTGCTGCCGACCAGGCACTGCCGCTGCTTAATGCTGATGCCGCTCATATCTACCTGCTTGATCGTGGCGACCGCCTCCAGCGACATGCCTCGGCACCCGAGATTGGCGACGCCCCGTCCGCTGTGACGGTCAGCGAGCTGGCCGAAGCGCGCCGTGTCGGCAACACCAGCTCGGTGCAGGCCACGCTTGGCGCCGCCCTCTGGGGTGGTTCGCCCGAGCCTGGTTCGCTGTTGATGCCAATGCTGGCCGATGGAGAGCTGATTGGCGCACTCGTCGCCCACGCCGCCGACGACCGCCCGTTCAGCGACGCCGACCGCGACCTGGCCGCCTCGATCGCCTCACAGGTTGCCGTCGGCATCAAGAAAATTCGCCTGATTGAAGGGCTCGAAGAGCGCAACCTGATCAAGGATTTCTTTGCCGATCTCGCTGCTGGACGCTTCGCTGATGGCCTTTCCAGTCGTGCCCGTCGCCTTGGTTGCGACTTTAACCAGCCCAAGCTCGCCGTCGTCGTGATCGGTTGGCGGGATGCCGACGATGAGGGTCGCGTAGATGCCCTTGAGCGGTTTCGTACCGGCATGATGCGCGCACTGCCTGGTGTGCTGATCGACCAGCGTGACGAGGAGGCAGTTGCACTCGTACCGGCGCTCGGCGCGGATGAGACCGAGACGCTCAAGCGGCTCGAGAAGGCGTTGGGCGAGGGCACAAACCGGCTACCACTCGTCGTGGGAGTCTCGAGCCCGTGCCTCGGTGCCGCAGCGCTGGCAATCGGTCTGCAAGAGGCTCGCCAAGCCGCGCTAGCCGCGCCGGTGATCGTCGATGCGCCCGCGATCGTGCCGTACGACGGCCTCGGACCGTACAAATATCTGCTGCGCGTACCGCTCGACGGCGACGTCCGCGACCGGCAGCGCGATGCATTGAAGAAGCTCGGCGAGTACGACCGTCAGCGCCAGGCCCAATTGACACGCACGCTCGAGGAGTTTCTGCGCCAGCGCGGCAACATCTCGGCCACCGCACAGGCGCTCTACGTGCACCCCAACACTCTGCGACAGCGGTTGCGTCGGATCGAGGAGTTGACGGGCATCAACATCAAGCAAGATGACTGGCTGATGATCGAGATCGCGCTCAAGCTGATCCGGCTTGAGGCCGCGCTCGGGCAGCCGCTCGATACGGCGTAGGTCGATCGGGACGTCCTGAGTCTCAACGAAGACCGCAACGCCAATCAGCTTTGCATTGGGGTCTGACCCCAATGCAAAGCTGATTGGCGTTGCGGGTGTTTATCCATATCGAAACCCATCTATATGATGACCGGACGTACGCTAACGGCCATGGCCACACCAACGCTCGTCTGTGACACCCCGCTCGTGGCGACCGCGATGGGCGACGCCGAGGCCGAGGCGCTGGCGCAGGCCCTCAAGGCCGTCGCCGATACGAATCGCGTCAAGATCCTGCATCGGCTGATCTCGGCCGCACCCGACGGCGTCTGCGTCTGCGACCTGACAGCGCCGCTCGGGATCGCCCAGCCGAGCGTCAGCTATCACCTGCGCATCCTGCGCCAGGCCGGCCTGATCGAGCGGCGGCAGGAGCGCAACTTCGCCTATTTCTCGATCCGGGACGACGCCCTGCGTCGTCTCGCGGCCCTGCTCGACCCAACCCTCCAGGAGTCATCGACGTGAGCGACCGCATCCGCATCGGCATCAACGGCTTCGGTCGCATTGGAAGACTCACCCTGCGCGCCGCCTGGGACTGGCCCGAGTTCGAGTTCGTCCACGTCAACGAGGCCAAGGGCGACGCCGCCACCTGCGCTCACCTGCTCGAATTCGACTCTGTCCATGGTCGCTGGCCGCACGCCGTAGCCGCCGAGGGCAACGCCATCTCGATCGACGGGACGCTGATCTCGACATCTGCGGAGGCCGACCCGGGTGCCGTCTTGTGGGGCGACATGGGTGTCGACATCGTGCTGGAGGCGACGGGGTGCTTCAAGACGCTCGATGCGTTGCAGCCGCACTTCGACAACGGCGCGCGCAAGGTCGTCGTCGCCGCCCCCGTCAAGGACCCCGCCGCCCTCAACGTCGTCGTGGGTGTCAACGACGACCGCTACGACCCGGCCGTGCACGACATTGTGACCGCCGCCTCCTGCACGACCAACTGTCTCGCCCCGGTCGTCAAGGTGATCCACGCGGGCCTCGGCATCCGACACGGCCTGATCACAACCCTGCACGACCTCACCAACACGCAGACGCTCGTTGACGCACCGCACAAGGATCTGCGTCGCGCGCGTGCAGCGAGCCTCTCGCTGATCCCCACGACGACCGGCTCCGCCACCGCGATTGGCCTGATCTTTCCCGAGCTGCAGGGCAGGTTGAACGGCCTCGCGGTGCGCGTGCCGCTGCTCAACGCATCACTGACGGACTGCGTCTTCGAAGTCGAGCGCGAGACGACGATCGAGGAGGTCAACGGCCTCCTGCGCACTGCGAGCGAGGGTGCGCTGGGCCACGTTCTCGGCTACGAGGAGCGCCCGCTCGTGTCGGTCGACTACAAGGACGACCCGCGCTCCGCAATCGTGGATGCACCTTCGACGATGGTTGTCGACGGCACGCAGGTCAAGATTCTCGCCTGGTACGACAACGAGTGGGGCTACGCAAATCGCTACGCCGAGCTTGCCCGCCTCGTCGGCCAACGGCTGTCCGAGTAGCATCGAAGGCATGAACGCGGCCGCCCGAGCTGGAGACCTGCGCAACTACGCGCTCGTCACGGCCGCCTACTGGGCCGACACGATCACCGATGGCGCGATTCGCGTCCTCGTCCTCTTCTACTTCTATCAGCTGGGCTATAGCCCGCTCGAGGTCGCCTCGCTGTTTCTCTTCTACGAGGCCTTTGGGATCCTGACCAACCTCTTCGGCGGCTGGATCGCTGCCCGTTTCGGCCTCAAATCGACGCTGCTGGCCGGACTCTCACTCCAGATCGGCGCGCTGCTGATGCTCGCGCTGGCCCCCTCTCCGTGGCTCGTCGTGCCGTACGTGATGGTGTCGCAGGCTGTCAGTGGCATTGCCAAGGATCTGACCAAGATGAGTTCGAAGAGCGCCGTCAAGCTTGTGGTGCCCGACGATGCGCCCGATGCCCTGTTCCGCTGGGTGGCAATCCTGACGGGCTCGAAGAATGCTTTGAAGGGCGTTGGCTTCTTCCTCGGCGGGGTGCTCCTCACCGTCGTGGGCTTCCAACCGGCGCTCGGCATTCTCGCCGTGCTCGTCGGCGCCGCGCTCGTGCTGGTACTGGTCGCAGTCCATGGTGAGCTTGGGCGCCCCGACGCTAAGGCGCGCTTTAGCCACATGTTCTCGAACAATCGTGCCGTCAATCTGCTCGCCGCAGCGCGCGTCTTCCTATTCGCATCACGCGACGTCTGGTTCGTCGTTGGCCTGCCGGTCTATCTGCGCAGCGTGCTCAATTGGAGCTTCTGGGAGGTCGGCGGCTTTATGGCGATCTGGGTGATTGGCTACGGCATCGTGCAGGCCTTCGCGCCGCAACTATTGCGCCGAGTCGGCGGCCAGCCGACGGGTTTTACGGCCGCCTGGCTCGCCTTTCTGCTCGCGATCTTGCCCGCAGGCATCGCCATCGCCCTGGCGACCAACCTCGACGCGACGACCGTCCTGGTCGGCGGACTGATCGTGTTTGGCTTCGTCTTCGCCCTCAACTCGGCCGTCCACTCGTTCCTGATCCTGCACTACGCAGACGGCGACAAGGTCGCAATGAATGTCGGCTTCTACTACATGGCCAATGCGGGCGGCCGTCTCGCCGGCACGATCCTGTCGGGTTTGCTCTACCAGTGGCAGGGCCTCGAGGCGTGCCTCTGGGCCTCGGCCCTGATGGTGCTGGCGGCGGGAACAATCTCGCTGCTGCTGCCGCGAACTACGGTCGCGGCCGCGTCGCCTGCTCGCTAACACCAGCGCGATCAAAGGTAGCGCCATCCTGGGAGGACATGACAAGTGCGCACTTGTCATGTCCGCTAACGCAAAGCGTGATCAGGGGTGGCGCGTGCGACTAGGGAGGACATCACATCCGCGCGGTTGTGGTGTCCTCTCTCACGCCACGCTCCAAGACCACTCGACACCCAAGGAGGACACCACAACCGCGCGGATGTGATGTCCTCCCTGGGATCTCGAGCGGAGGTGAGCTACCCGCGCGCCTTGACCAGAGCGGTCAATTGCGGAACGATGGCGTTGAGATCGCCGACGATGCCGAAGTCGGCGTAGTCAAAGATCGGCGCGTTCTTGTCTTTGTTGATCGCCACGATCGTGCCCGAGCCCTGCATGCCAACCTTGTGTTGGATTGCGCCCGAGATTCCACAGGCGACGTAGAGCTTGGGTGTCACGGTCTTGCCCGTCTGGCCCACCTGGGAGCTATACGGGTACCAACCCGCATCGACGACGGCACGCGTGGCCGCAACTGCGCCACCAAAAGCAGTCGCCAATTCCTCGATCTGATCAAAACCAGACGCTTCGCCAAGGCCACGACCACCAGCGACCAAGACGTCGGCGGCGCTGATGTCCGGGCCAGTCTCGACTGCATCCTCATGACCAACCAAGGTGACAGCCTGCGACCAGGCACGGAACGTCGGTGCAAAACGCTCAACGGGAGCCGTGCCACCGTTGCCCTCGGTTGCTGCGAACGCATTCGCGCGCGTCACAACCACACCAACTGCAGACACGAAGCCACAGTGAGCAAGCACCGAGTCGCCAAGACCGGAGCGGCGGGTTACAAGAGCCCCGCCTTCGGCGTGGAGTTCGACAGCGTCGATCACGATGCCGGCACCGAGTCGAGCAGAGAGCCCAGCCATGGCGTCGGCCGTCATGATCGAAGCCGCGGCCATCCAGTAGCGGTAGCCACCGGCCTCCTGCGCGGTTGCGCAGGCATCGACGACAGGCTGAGCAATGCCGCTCGCCAGCAAGGCGTCGTCGGCAACGCGCACCGTCGAGGCACCAAAGCCACCGAGTGCAGCCAATTTGGCATCGTCGAGGCCACTGCCACAGACGATCGCGTCGACGGACACACCCAGAGCGGCACCCAAGCGGCCAGCCTCTTCGAGCACACCAATCGAGCCACGGGAAACTTCGCCACCCTGGACCTCACAGAGCACTGCAATACCGGCCATTATGCGACCACCTTCTTCTCGACGAGGAATGCGAGGAGCTGCTCGGCAGCGGTGCCGTCGTCCTCGAGAACAATCGTGTCACCACGACCAGCAGGCTTCGAAAGCCCACCGACACTCGTGGCAGCACCTGCCGCACCAACGGTGCTGGCATCGATGCCGAGCTCGGCCAGCGTGACGACCTCATGCGGCTTCCGCTTGGCACCCATAATCGCGGGCAGAGGCGGATAGCGCGGGTCGTTGATCGCATCGGAGACCGAGACGACACACGGCAGCTGGGCCTTGACGGTGTCGTAGCCCGTCTCGACCTGGCGCTTGACCGTGACACTGCCATCGCCCAGCTCGATCGAGGCGGCCTGCGTAATGCACGGCACCTCGAGCAGCTCGGCGACGAGGCCAGCCATCACGTAGCACTCGCTGTCGGCAGCCTGCTGTCCGAGCAGGATCAGGTCGAACGATTCGCGCTTCAGTGCGGCGGCCAATACGCGTGCGGTCCCCAACAGGTCGCTGCCAGCAGCGGCCTCGTCGGCGATGTGGATCGAACGATCGCCACCCTGGGCAAGCGCGCGATCGACAGACCGACCAGCGCTCTCCGGTGCCATCGTCACGATCGTGATCTCGGTGTCGGGCGCAGGCCCTTCCTTGATCTGCACCGCTGCCTCGATGGCATGACGGTCGTACGGATTCAACGTGTTCTCACCGCTACGAACAAGTCGATGAGAGCCATCATCAATCCGCTTTACCGCGGTGGGGTCTGGTACTTCCTTCACGCAGATCGCAATTCGCACGGTCCGGCCTCCTGAGGTTGCGGGTTAGACGATACCTAACCCCGCAAGGTGATTCGCCGGGCTTAGGCTGCGCGGCTGAACGGACCGCGACGCCGAACCTGCCAGCGCCGCTGCGTTTTCTTCGGTTCGGCCGGTAGATCGGCACCACGCGCTGTCGCAATGCCAGCCGCCACCAGCGCCTCCTCAACAAAGCCTGCGCGACGCAAGATCACACTCGCCGCAGCGACCTCATCCGCGGCAGAACGATCGTCAGACACGATGCCGCGCGCAAGCTCAATCGCAAGCTCGCGACGAAACGGACCCTGATCCATCAAGTAGGTGGCTGCACGGGCTGCGCTCATGACCTCAACCTATGCCCGAAACCGGCAATTTTCGTCCCGCCACGTAATCCATACGAAACCTTCACGACCATTTTCACCAAGTGCGAGATCGAAGAACACGTGTTCCCGCCCACATTTCGCGCTCATTCGTGCACCAAATGTGAAGACCGCCAACGTGTTTCACCAGTCCGGAACGGAACTCCCCCAATCGCTTTACCCACGGCCCCTACGAGGCTGCCTACCTTAGTCAATGACCGCGAACCTCGCGGGATCCCTAAGGAGGATCATTGAAACGGAATGGACGTCTCATCGCGCTCGGCATTTGCGCGGCGATCGGAGCGGCCTTCGCTGTGCCGTCGATTGTTGGTGCCGACGCTCCCGTGCCGCTGGCACGCAACTCGTATGCCGTCAGCGGCTTCAAGCTCTCCCCAACGGGCAAGCAGCCCAGTTCGATCGTGCCCACCGGTGCCAACGGAAAACTGCCGGCCCGCATCATTGATATCTCGACGGTGCAGCCAGGCAGGACGATCTACGGTTCCATCGGTACGGAGTGGACCGCTGCTGCAAAAGGCTCGCTGAGCGGGGCGACTGCTTCCTTCCCACTCCCCCTCCCCAAGCGCATCTCGTTGACCAGCTTTGGCATCGTTGGTGGCGGCGTTGAGGATCCAGAGTGCTCAGGCAAGTACGAGCAGCCGACCGCACCAGCTGGCCACCTCTGCATCTACCCCGGTCACGAAGCCGGGTACTACAGCAAAGACGAGGCTGAAGTTGCCAACATCGCACTTAACGGCGAAGGCAACTTGGACGTCATTGCCTACCTGCTCAGCGGTGTCGCAGGACGCTACGGCTTCCGTATCGAGGCTATGGCAAAAGCTGCTGGCGTCACGAAGTTCATCGCCTCTTGGGCCTACACGGCTCCCGTGGGCACCACCACCGAGTAAATCGAACATCTAACAAGGAACATTCATACAATGCGACTTTCTCCTAAGACCCTGCTCGCCGGCGTCGTTACCGCAGCAGTCCTCGCGGTGGCTCCCGCTGCCGGAGCGGCAACATTTTCCACCGGTGGCTCGACCGGCATGCAAGTCCTCGCCAGCGCGCTGGCTCAGGCTTACATCAAGAGCCCCGAAAACAAGGACCGCGCACGCTTCACGGTTGCGGGCGGTGGCTCCGGTTCGGGTGTTAAGGGTGCCGCATCCGGTACCTTCGTGATCGGTGACTCGTCGCGTGGGCCGATCACCACGGGCAAGTCGGCAGACGCGAAGGGCCTCCAGTTCTGGCCCATCTCGGTCGAGCCGTTCGTCGTGATCGTCAACCCGGCCAACAAGGTCAATAGCCTGACTCAGGATCAGATCGCCGGGATCTTCAAGGGCACGATCACCAACTGGAAGGACGTTGGGGGCAAGGACTGTGCGATTAAGGGTTACACCCGCATCTCCGGCTCGGGCACACTCGAGACGTTCAAGACGCTCTACCTGGGTGGCGCGGCAATTGCTTCGTCGTTTAGTGCTCAGGGCTCGAATGGTCTCGTTCGCTCGTCCGTTGCAGGCAACGCCTGTTCGATTGGTTTCGTGACCTTCGCGTACATCGTCGGTAACACGTCGATCAAGCCGCTTGCCGTGGGTGGCGTTGCCGCCAGCCTGGCAAACGTCAAGTCGGGCAAGTTTGTCTACGCCGGCTACCAGTACTTCGTCACGAAGGGTACCCCAACTGGCGCCGTTCTGAACTACATCACTTGGGCCCGCGAAAGTTCCGCTGCCAAGAAGATCGTCTCGAAGTACGCACTGCCCACGAACGCTGGGATGCTTCCCTCGTAACGCAGCTCGCACCTTGTTCGACCCGCGGGGGTCCGTCGGCTACGGCTGGCGGGCCCCCGTTTTACGTTTTCACCAGTCTGTTGCCATATTCTTGCCGAATCCACTCCCACGGCTCTACGCGGCTTTCTAAACTGGGCTCGTGTCCTCTATTTCCAACATTCCGCCGCCGCTCGGCGTGCCACGCCCGGAGCGCGCGACGGCCGCCAAATCTGCCAATCGTCAAGACCGGATCTTCATCTGGTTTGTGCAAGGCATCGCGGCCTTCACGCTGATTGTGATCGCCGCCGTCGCGATCTTCGTCTTAAGGGAAGGTTGGCCCTCGTTTCAGGCCAACGGATTGTCCTGGTTTACGGCCGGAGACATTCCCTTTGATCGCCAACTCGGCTACTCCTTCTCCGGCGGGCCCGACGGCGAGACCTACACCGCGCTCAACGCGTGGCCCGCAATCGCCGGCACGATCCTCAGCACCGGCGGCGCGCTACTGATTGCCTTCCCGTTGTCAGTTCTGACCGCCATCTTCCTCGCCGAGCTGGCACCACAGCGTGTCGCGGACTTTCTGAGCCCGATCGTCACGATGCTCGCCGCCACACCGTCCGTCGTCTTCGGCCTGTTCGCAATTCTGGTGATCGGCCCGTGGATGACGGAGCACCTGATTTCCGAGTCGGTGGCCAACCAGCTCGCGATCGTCGTACCGATTGGTGGCGCGAGCGTCTTGCTCGCCACGATCGTCTTGGCAGTCATGATCGCACCGCTGATGACCGCGATCTTTACCGACGCACTGCGCAGCGTCCCGAACAAGTGGAAGGAAGGCGCAATCGCGCTCGGCTGCGACCCGTGGAGGATGAGCCGCCGCGTCTCCATTGGCGCAATCCGTCCAGCTCTCGTGGCAGGCTCTTCGCTCGCGATCGGACGCGCTGTCGGCGAGGCAATTGCAGTTTCGATGGCTGGCGGTGGCATCGCCTTCGTGCCGAACCCTCTCGATGGCGTCTGGTTCTTCTTCGAGCCGGTGAGGCCATTGGCCGCAACCGTTGTTGACTACTCGGAGGGATTCAGCGGAGATGTCCTGAAGGCCAACTTGTTTGCGATCGGCGTCGTGCTTTTTATCACCACAGCGGCCCTGACGATCGGCGCCAAGATCGCCTCGGCCAGCGTTCAGAAGCGCATGGGAGGCTACTGAGATGCCGGTTCGCCTCAGCGATCGCATCGGCTACTACGGGGCCTGGTTCTCTGGGCTCTTCCTGACCGCCGTCGTCTTCAGCATTGTCGCTTGGCTGCTCGTCAACGGCCTCCGCAATGTTGACTGGACCTTTCTGACGACCAACCCCGCACCAGGCTCCGTCGAGATCGGCGTGGCGGGCGGAATCGTGGCGCCACTGATTGGCACATTGATCATTACGGCAATGGGCACCGCGATCGCGCTACCTCTCGGACTCGCGACCGCAGTTTTCCTTGGCGAGCATGGTAAGCCACTCTGGCTCAAACAAGGCACCGATACGGCGATCGACCTGATCTTCGGCGTGCCGAGCATCGTCTTCGCACTCTTCGGACTCGCAATCTTCTCGAACCCCTCGCTCGTCTTTCTCTCGAGCGAGGTACAGACGTCTGGCATGGCAACCGCCAAGTCGTACTTTTGCGCATCGCTGATGATGGCGCTGATCGCGCTGCCACCAATCGTGCGCTCGACGCAGGCCTCCATCAGCCAGGTGCCGAACGTGCAGCGCGAGGCGGCGTACGCCCTCGGCAAGACACGCTTCGCCACGATTCGAACGATCGTCTTCCCCTCGATCCGGCCCGGCATTTCGACTGGCACGATCCTCGGCATGGGACGCATTGCTGGCGACACCGCAATCGTCTGGATCCTGCTCGGCGGTGCCGTCCTCGAGCCACCACAGCCCGGCTGGTATCAGCCACAGAACTTCCTCGAATTCCTGCACGGCACGGGCTCGACGCTGACGACTTACGTCTACTTCGCCTCGCCCGCCGGTGAGGGTAACTCTGAAGGCAAGGCCTACGGCGCAGCGCTCGTGCTGTTCGCTCTCGTGTTTATCGTCAACATCGTGCTTGGCCGGCTCGGCCAGCGCAAGATCGGAAGGCAGTAATGGAAGCCAACGACAACACTCCCCCGGTCGACGCCGAGTACGAGAAGGCACTGTCTCAGGAATGGCGCCACGTCTTGGATGCTTCGAGTGACCGACACGCGGCCGGTATCGACAGCGACCCCACCGAGGTAGCCGTCGTAGCCGAGCCCGTTCTCGCCGGTGTAGGTGCCGGTGCAGCCGGTGGATCGTCTGCCGATCCCGACGCACCACCTGCGCGGCGCCAACACATCGCCGATCCCAGCGATCTCGCGCTCGCAATCCGCGGGTTGCGTGTCTCGTACGGGTCGGCAGAGATCCTGCACGGCGTGGACATCGACGCGCCCCGCGGTGGCGTCTTGGCGCTCGTCGGCCCCTCTGGCTGCGGCAAGACGACATTGCTGCGTAGCCTCAATCGCCTGACCGAGCTGGCACCCACCGCCAAGATCGAAGGCGAGGTCTTGCTCGACGGAGCCAACATCTACGCACCCAAGGTGGACCTCAACCTCCTCCGCCGACGAGTTGGCATGGTCTTCCAACAGCCAAACCCGTTCCCCATGTCGATCTTTGACAACGTCGCCTTCGCAATTCGCGAACAGGCTCAGCGTCGTCCCAGCCGCGGCTCCCTGATGCCGCAGGTCGAACAGGCGCTCCAGCGCGCCGGACTCTGGGACGAGGTCAAGGACGACCTAAATCGCAGTGCGCTCTCGATGTCTGGCGGGCAGCAGCAGCGCCTCTGCATCGCGCGCACCCTGGCCGCCGATCCCGAAGTGCTCTTGATGGACGAGCCGTGCTCGGCTCTGGATCCACGCTCCACCGCGCGCATCGAAGAGCTGATCGTGCAACTGGCAGGCTCGTTGACTGTCGTAATCGTGACGCACAACTTGGCGCAGGCTCGTCGCATCGCCGATTACGCGGCCTTCCTGTTGAATGGCGACCTGATCGAGCAGGGTCTCGCAGAGCAGGTCTTCGAGAATTCCAAAGAACAATCCACGCGCGACTTCGTCGCCGGTATCTTCGGCTAGGACCAAACTCATGCGTCTGCTTTGCCTTGTTGCCCTACTCGCTTGCGGCGCACTCTTTACTGGCTGTGAGAGCACGTTTGATCAGGCAGAGCGGGCCCGCATAGCGGCCGGACCGGTGGAAGAAGTCAACGCCGCCAAGATCAGCCAAGTCGCAGGCGTCACCGCCGAAGCGCTCGCCATCATCCCCTCCGCCGACGGCACCACGGCGGCCGTCGTGATCAAGGTCACGGCGCAGGCCGCTGGCTCGTCGCTGCTCTGGGCCCCGATCGAAGTCAAGCTGTTCGATTCGGCGGGCACGGAAGTTGGCACGAACAACATTCCGGGCGCCTTGCCCATCCTGATCCACTTGGCGTCTGTGCAGGGCGGCAAATTCGCCTACTACGTCAACGATCAGATCCTGCTCAGTGGTACGCCAACAACGGCGAAAATCGTGGTCGGTGGCGAGCTCCTGCCGATCGACGCACCCGACAACCTCGACACCACCGAGCCCGTGATCGTGCCCGATCCGGAGTTCGGAGACTCGTGGACGACCACCGTCACGAACAACACGGGCGTCCGCCAAGAGCAGCTCGTCGTGCAGGCAATCGTGCGTGACGGCGACACGATCGTTGGCGCCGGCACGGCCAACATCGATGGCCTAGACCCTGGCGCATCGATCGAGATCACTGGCTACTTCATTGGCTCCAGCAAAGGCACGCTCGAAGTTGTCACCCCAGCATCGAACGCCAAGGATGGCACGGGCGCACCAGCGCCAACACCCGCCGGCACGTCGACGGGTGGCGAGGGTGGTAGTTCTGCAGAAGTGCCCACGATGACGCTGCAAATCGACTAGAGCGGTAGCTCAATGGCGGTCGATTCCGCTGATAGCCTGAGAGGTGTGCGTATTGGTGTGATCGTCTCACTCGCCGCGATTGTCGGCCTCCTGCTGTGCGTTGGCTCGGCGTCGGCGAAGACGCTCGCGCAATCGATGGCGCGCGTCAGCGTCCCCGCCGCCGATCGCTCCGCGAACCTCAAGACGCTCGCCGACGCCAAAGCGCTCGCCACGCGCTTGGGAGGCTCTCGCGCAGTAGCGCTCAAGGCGATCATCAAGAGCGCGACGCAGATTGGTAATCAGGCGGCGTTCAGCCCCGAGCTCGCTCGGATCGTGTTTCTTGAGTTGCAGAGCAACGTCACCTACCTTGCGAGCCACGCCTTGCCGTCCTCGGGTACCCGCATCCGCATCGACGGCGTGGTCTACGAGAGCTATACGGGGCAGGGCTTGCGAATCCAGCCACTCGGCACCTATTTCGCAATTCTTGAGCCGGGCCAAGGCATCGTCTCGGAGGGTGGTGTTGGTGCGGCGATGACGAGCGCGCAGAAGATCGTGCTCGCCGACGGCGACAGCTACACGCTCCCCTACCTGTTCTCGTGGATGGGCCATGGGCCGAACTGGCAGAGCGCGATGGCGGAGGGTGTCGCCGCCTCCGCGGGCCTGAGCGCGTGGAACCGCACAGGGAATGACACGTTCCTCGACTCGGCGATACGCTTTGGCAACGGTGCCCTAGGCGATGCAATCACCGTGGAGAACAATGGGCTGTGGTTCCCGCTCTACGTCTTCGCCCCCTCCTTCCGAGTCCTCAATGGGCACCTGCAAGCCGTTCTCTCAATGAACGACTTGGCCGAGGCGACGGGCGACGATGGCTTCGCAGACGCCTTCAATCGCAGTGTCGCCACGACAAAAGCGGTGCTACCGAAGTACGACACGGGCGGCTGGGGACGCTACGCAATCGGTCAGGACGCACCCGTCAAGTACATGACGCTGATGGCCACACAACTCAAGGATCTTGGCGAGATTACGGGTGACCCCGCGTTCACAGACATGGGCAATGAGTTTGCGGCCGATCTGAAGACCCCACCGGTCATCACGGGTCCCGCGAAGCCACCAAAGCCACTCAAGCTGAAGAAGTTCAAGCAACAGAAGCCCTTCATCAAACTGCGAATTGTGCGAGATAAGCCCGTCACGCTCACGCTCCGCATCTTCACGAAGAAGGGCAAGTCGGCAGGGATTGGACCTGTTGTGATCAGCGTCTCGTCTGGAGCCAGCCGCATCAAGCTGAACTTGCCGACCAAGGCTGGGCGCTATTCGATCCGCGCCGATGCCAAGGACTGGGCCGGTAACAAGATCAAGAACGTCGTCCTCACGACGCTGATCTTGAAGAAGTAGTCGCTTGCGTGCGGGTCTAGCCGACGCGGACGGCGCCATCGGCGTCGGAGCGGTCGGCCAGGGTCGAGACTTTGACGAAATCGCCCGTCTGTGGCGCGTGAACATACTGGCCGCTACCGATGTACATGCCAATGTGACCGGATCCGTGGAACGAGATTAGATCGCCCGGTTCGAGTGCGTCCATCGGCACCGGCGTACCCATCGCGTACTGCGCAGCGGCGTAGTGCGGCAACGAGATGCCAACCTGCGCGTACGCCCAAGCGATCAGACCGGAACAGTCGAACCCACCCGGGGCACCGCCGCCCCACACGTACGGCGTGCCGAGCTGACCAAGCGCAACCGAGGCCGCGCTGCCACCCGTCGATGACGACGGTGGTGCGGGGATCGAGGCGGTGTAATCGGCGCCACCCCCAACCGAGCCACCGATCGACAAATCTGCACTTCCTGCTCCTGCCGAAGCGTCGGCCAGGATCCCGCCGGCCTCTGCGGCTCGCGCTGCGTCGGCAGCTCGTTGAGCGGCCTCACGCTGGGCGATAATCCCCTGAATCTCCGTGCTGAGCGAGTTCAGGAGTCTCGTCCGCGCGGCAAGCGTCTCGCGCACGCTCGCCTCTTGAGCGGCTCGATCTTGCAGAGCGCTCTGGCGTGCGCCTCGCTCCTCTTCGAGTGCCTGCTCACGCTGCTTGACGTCTGAGGTGTAACGCCGCACATCGCGCACCACACCTTCGGCGTGGCCCGTGACGCGCTGAATAAAGCGTGTCTGGTCGATCAGGCTGTCGATCGAGTTCGCGTTGAGCAGGAACGCAATCAGATCGGGGTTGCCTTGGCGATAGGCGTCGACCAGCATCGTCGAGAGCTCGCGACGCGAAACCGACAGGTTCGACTTGGTCGCCGCCAACACCTGCTGATTCTCGTCAATCTTGGCGTTCGTCTCATCGAGCTGCTGCTGCGCGGCGTTGTACGCCTCGGCTGCAACGGCAACCTTGTCGTTGAGGACCTGCAGATCGGCTTGGGCCTGATCGGCCTCGGCGCGTGCGTTGGCGAGGCGATCGGCATGCGCGGCTCCCGGCGCAAAGCCGGCGATCAGGGCCACGACGATAAGCGCGAGGAGCGATACGACGGGCCGGAGGCGGATACTCCGGGCGTTCAACATCCGTGTCGAAGGGTAGCAGTCGTTCGTGCGGCAGACAGGTTCGCGCGGATTCGTTGCCTGCGGTGTGTTCCCGCTAGCCAATGCGCTTCACACCGTCAAAGTTGAGGTGGTCACGGACACGCTGTACCCGAACCACGTCACCCGATTGTGGCGAGTGAACATACAGCCCGTGTCCGAGGTAGATTCCGACGTGGCCCTGGCCGTCAAACGACACGATGTCGCCGGGCATCGCGGCCGTCAGCGGAAGCTTCTTGCCGAGCGACCAAATTGCGGCGGACTGGTGCGGTAGGTCGTGTCCAGCCTTGCTGAAGGCCCACGAGACAAGACCCGAGCAATCAAACCCGGTCGCGGGCGAGTGCCCCGAATAGTGGTAAGCGCGCCCGAGCTGGGTCATCGCAAAGGCCGCCGCGACGGCGCCAACGCCCGATGCTGGCGGAGCAAGCGCATCTCCGGTTAAGAGCGCGGCCACAGCCGCACCATTCTCCCCCGCTGCAACGGGGGCCTCAAGTGGTGTCTCAGACACCAGCCGCCGCGTTGCTGGTGCGTGTGTCCGCGTGCGCTTCCGTACGGCGGTGAGCACCTGTCCGCGCGTCTTGAGTGCGATTCCCGTGAGGACGATGCCGCGCAACGCCCGCGCATGGGCGCTGTGCTCGCGCAGTGCGGCGGCATCTGCAAGCAGCGCTGTTCGAGTGGCCTCGAGTCCTGCCCGCTCCTGCTTGCGATCGCGCACTTGGGCGGCGAGTGGCGCGCGTCTCTGCGCCTTGAGCACTCTCAGGCGGCGCTCAACCCGCCGCAATGTTGCCGCATCCGCGGCGACCTGATGATCGAGGTACTCAATCGCAATCACGGCGCGCTTGAAGGCGACGCCGTGCCCGCGTGCGGATGCCACGCCAGGGGCAAAGACCATCATCAAGGCAACGACCAACAGCGCGAGAAGCGATACCACCGGTCGGAGCACATTGCTCCGCGAGTTCTGCATTCGCGTCTGAACCTATCATCGATTTAGGCCAAAAGTGCGAAAAACCCCTGCAAACTGGTGGCATTTGTCACGAACTACGGCCTGCTTCGAGGCTGCCCTCCCGACGTCGTGCGTCGCTTCTGCCACTACGAATGTCCAGAAGGGGTCAGGCACGATCTGGACATTCGTGACCTAGCAACCAGCAAACGCGCCGGCTAACGATCCAGCGAACGCGTCGGCCAACTATTTAGCAACCAGCAAACACGCCGGCCAACGATTTAGCGACCAGCGAAGGCGTCGGCCAGCGATTCTTCGAGGATTGCGAAACCCTCGTCGAGATCGTCTTGGGTGGCGACCATCGGCACGAGCACGCGGATTGCGTTGCCGTAGAGGCCAGAGCCCATCAGGATCAGGCCGCGCTCGCGCGCCAAGGTGACGATGCGGCCGACCTCTTCGGCTGCTGGCTCCTTGGTGTCGCGATCCTTGACGAGCTCGATCGCGAGCATCGCACCCAAACCACGAACGTCGCCGACAGCCTCATGACGCGAGGCGATTGCATCGAGCCGCGCCCGCAGATCGTCACCAAAGACCTTGGCCTGCTTCTGGTACGCCGGATCAAGCACCTGATCCATCGCGACGATCGCGGCAGCGCACGAGACAGGGTTGCCACAGAACGTGCCGCCAAGACCACCCGGATGCACAGCGTCGAGCAAGATCGGCGCGGCCCGTGACACCCGAGATCGGCATGCCCCCACCCATCGACTTCGCCCACGTCGCGAGATCGGGCGAGACGCCAAAGTGCTCGATTGCCGACGGAGTGCCTGTCCGGCCCATGCCGGCCTGCACCTCATCGGAGATGTAGAGAATGCCGTGCTCCTGACAGAGCTCATGAATGCCGCGAATGAACTCGGCCGGCATCGGCAAGAAGCCACCCTCGCCCTGGACCGGCTCGAGAATGATCGCGGCGACTTGCGACGGGTCGATCTGGCTCTTGAGGACCTTGCGGAACCCAGCGAGCGCGTCGTCCGTGGTGATGCCGCGATACAGGTACGGTGCGGGGGCGCGATAGATCTCGGTCGCGTACGGACCCATGCCCTTCTTGTATGGCATCGGCTTCGACGTCAGGGACATGCCCATCAGCGTGCGACCATGGAAGCCCTGATCGAAGCAGATAATCGCATCGCGATTCGTCGCATAGCGCGCGATCTTGACAGCGTTCTCGACGGCCTCGGCACCCGAATTGAGCAGCAGTCCCTTGAACGGACCCTCACCCGGATGGCAGGCAACCATGCGCTTGACGGCCTCGACGTAGCCCTCGTACTGGACGACCGAGTACATCTGGTGCATGTAGCGGGCCGCCTGCTCCTGCACCGCAGCCACAACCGCCTCGGGCGTGTGTCCGCAGTTGAGCGAGCCAATGCCCCCGACGAAGTCGATGAACTCGCGACCATCAACGTCGGTGATGCGCGCACCGTGCGCGTGATCGGCAAAGATCGGCTGCGTGTAGACCGACGCCGAAACCCAGCGCTCACGCTCGGCCTGCAGCGCCGCAGTGTTGATTCCAATTCCCTGATCGATCGCCATGGTGTGCCTCCTCGCCGCACAGGTGCGGCGTTCAGAATGAGATCAGCATAGCCGTGTCGAACGCAGCCGAACGGGCAGCACTCCGTCACGTCCTTTACTATGCAGTCAGGAGGCGATACTGATGGCGACCATAGATACCGCAACACTGCAAGAAATGGCGATGAAGCACCTGTGGCTTCACTTCACGCAGATGGCAGGGTTCGACCCGGATAAGCACCCGGTGATGGTGCGGGGAGACAATATTTTCCTCGAGGACTCGAATGGCAATCGCTACATGGATTTCCTCAGCGGGCTCTTTACCGTCCAGATCGGCTACTCGCACGGCGAGGAGATCGGTACGGCGATGCTCGAGCAGGCGATGGAGCTGCCGTACTACACCAACTGGACCTACTCGCATCCGAAAGCGATCGAACTCGCGACGAAGCTCGCCGAGATCACACCCGACAGCCTCAACCGCGCGTTCTTCGTGTCGGGCGGCTCGGAAGGTGTCGAAGGCGCGATCAAGCTGGCCCGCGATTATCACAATGCGGGTGGCGAGCCGATGCGACGCAAGGTGATTGCCCGCAAGATCGCGTATCACGGCACCACCTACGGCGCCCTCTCGTTGACCGGCATTACCAGCATCCGCGCGCCGTTCGAGCCGCTGATGGCTGGTGTTCGCCACGTCGAGCCAACCAATCCCTATCGCTGCAAGTACTGCGCCGATCAGGGTGGCTGCAACCTCAAGTGCGCCGACGAGGTGGCTGAGGTGATCGAGTTCGAGGATCCCTCGACCGTCTCGATGGTGATCATGGAGCCCGTCCAGAATGCCGGCGGCTGCTTTACGCCACACCCCGAGTATCACCAGCGCGTCAGCGAGATCTGCAAGGAGTACGGCGTCTTGCATGCCGCTGACGAGACGATCTGTGGCTACGGCCGTCTCGGCGAGTGGTTCGGATCCCAGCGCTACGAGTACGAACCCGACATCATCACGTGCGCAAAGGGCCTCACCAGCGGCTACCAGCCAATGGGTGCGGTCCTCTTCGGCGACAGGATTGCGGATCGTCTGATCGAGACCGAGCATATGTTCTTGCACGGCATTACCTTCGGCGGCCACCCAATCGTGGCGGCTGCAGCCCTCAAGAACCTCGAGATCATGGAGCGCGAGGGTGTGATCGAAAATGTCCGGCAGAACGAGCCGTACCTGCGCGATCAGTTGCTCGGCCTGAAGGAACGCCACGAGATCATTGGCGACGTCCGCGGTGCGGGCTACTTCTGGGCGATGGAGCTCGTCAAGGACCGCGCGACCAAGGAGACGTTTAATGAAGAGGAATGCAACGTCCTCTTGCGCGACTTCCTCTCGCCCACGCTTGCTCAGCGAAGGCCTGCTCTGCCGCGCCGACGATCGTGGCGATCCGGCGATTCAGATCTCGCCACCGCTGATCACCACGCGTGATCAGATCGACGAGGCGATTGCCGTCTTTGACAAGGTCTTGCCCCAAGCGCAAGACCTGATGTTGAAGATGCGCCGCTAACTGTTTAGATGGGATCGGGGTCGGTGGCGGCTGCTGTCGCCGCCGACCTACTGAGCAGGATCAGCACGAGTCCACCGAGCGCGAACAGTGCTGCGACGGCATAGACGGCGCCGTACCCGGCCGTATTCGCGACGTTGCCCAGCAAGGGTCCGGCGACCGCAAAGCCGAGGTCGAAGCCAGCCGTGTAGACAGCCAGCGCCGCGCCACGCCGATGCGCGGGCGTGCGGTCGATCGCCATCAATGCCAGGGCCGGGAACAGCAACGACCAGGCGATGCCACAGATGACGGCTCCGACGCAGGCAAGCCACCACGTGGGCGCAATTCCGATAATGCTGATACCGATTAGCGCAAAGATGAAAGCCAGTACTCCGGTGCGGTAGGACCCGAGCCGATCGGGCAGGTGCCCAAGCACGATCCGGCCAATGAACGTCGCTGCACCATAGGCGCCAATCACGTAGGCGCCACCGCCGCCATCACGAAAATCGAAGGTCAAGACGGCGAAGCCAACAATCGCGGCCATCACCACGCCACCGAACATCAGACCAAGACCGGGGCGGAACGCCTCGCGGGGTAACGACATTCCTGCCGATTCGGAATGCACCGGCGGTCCGCGCATCCCGATCATTGAAATGAGGGCCAGGATTGGTGCGATCACGAGCAACCACTCTGCCGCCCACAGCCCGACGTGGTCAATCAAGAGCTGTGCGGCGACTGGACCAAGGCTCAGACCAGCCCAGACGCTCAGGCCGAACAGCGAAATCGCTTGACCTCGACGATGCACCGGTGCGAGGTAGACCGCCCACGTCAACCCGGCGGTAAACATGCATGCCTGACCGATGCCCTGCAGTGCCCGTGCCACATACAACACCGAATCGTCCTGCGAGACGAAGAAGAGCGCTCCACCGAGCGCAATAAAGCCAAACCCAACGGCATAGACAAGTCGCGCACCCCGGCGATCGATGCCGAGCCCCGCACTGAAACGGGCCAGCAAGGCCGCGACGGCAAAGACGGTAATCGTCCAGCCAACGATCACATCCGTGCCTCCCAATTCGCCCTTCACGAGCGGCGGCACGATCGCATAACTGGCTCCAAGCGCCAAAAATCCACCCAAGCCGGCGAGGATCAGACGAGCGAAAGCGATGCGCCGGGGAGAGCGCAGGTGGAGCAACTCCATGCGACAACCATAGGTGGTCGCACCCTCCGCTTTGACCAGCACCCGCGCAATGGCTACACTGCGAGGCGATGCGCACGATGCCGCTCATGCACGAAGGGACTCTCGGCCGCTTGGTTTCCACCAGCGGCCATGGGGTCGTGGCGTCCGCGCCCACACTTCCGCTCGTCCTTCTTGTTGGCCTCCTTCCCCGCTAAGGGGATTGCATTGGCTTACGCGCTGCTTGCCCAGCGCAGACAACGACAAGACCACAGGACAGGTGCGCGATGTCGCACCACACTTCGGAAGGGAGCACGATGAGCACTTCGGATAGCAGCAACTACGTCAAGATTTTTGATACCACTCTGCGCGACGGTGAGCAGTCGCCTGGGATTAGCCTGAATGCCCAAGAGAAGCTGGAGATTGCGCGTCAGCTTGAGCGCCTCGGCGTCGACATCATCGAGGCCGGCTTTGCGATCGCCTCCCCGGGCGAAGTCAAGGGCATCGGTCTCGTCGCCCAGCATGTGCGCAGCTGCACGATCGCGTCGCTCAATCGCACGCAACAGGCCGATATCGACGCCTCGTGGGAGGCACTTAAAGACGCCGAATCGCCACGCTTCCACGTCTTTATCGCCACCAGCGATCTGCACATGGAACACAAACTGCGGATGACGCCCGAGCAGGTGCTCGAGCAGACACGCGACGCGGTTACCTATGCGCGTACGAAGGTTTCCGACATCGAATTCTCGTGCGAAGATGCGACCCGTTCGCGTCCCGAGTTTATGGCCGAAGTTGTGCGCACGGCGCTTGCCGCAGGCGCCACGACGATCAACATTCCCGACACGGTCGGCTACACAACGCCAATCGAGTACATGGAGATTCTCGAGACGCTCTACGCCAACGTGCCCGAGCTGCACGGAGCAACGCTGAGCGTCCATACGCACAACGATCTTGGTCTGGCGACCGCAAACTCACTGGCAGGCGTGCAGGCAGGTGCGCGTCAGGTTGAGGTTGCGATCAATGGCATTGGCGAGCGCGCGGGCAACTCCGCGCTCGAAGAGGTCGTGATGGCGCTGCGGACGCGTAAGGCGTTCTATGGCTTTGAGACCGGCGTCGAGACGCGCGAGATCGCGCGCTCGAGCCGACTCGTGTCGCGCCTCAGTGGCTATCCCGTGCAGCCGAATAAGGCAATCGTCGGCAAGAACGCGTTTGCCCACGAGGCCGGCATTCATCAGGACGGCGTGCTCAAAAACCGTCGTACCTACGAAATCATGGATGCCGAGTCGATCGGGCTTGCCCACAACGAGCTCGTCCTGGGCAAGCACTCGGGTCGCCACGCGCTGCAGAAGGCGTATGCCGACATGGGCTACGTCGTCGAGGGCGAAGACCTCAAGCGTGCCTTCACGCGCTTCAAAGAGATCGCCGACCGCAAGAAGAACATCTCGGCTCTGGACCTCGAGGCGTTGCTCGACGACCAGTCCCGCGACACGAGCGAGCGCTTCGTGCTGGAGCGACTGGCACTGCGCACCGCAACGGGCGAGACGTCGCAGGCTGAGGTGTCCGTCCGCGAGGGCGAGACGCTCCACACGGCAACGGGCGAGGGCGATGGCCCGATCGATGCGGCCTTCAAGGCACTCGCCGAGATTGCCGCGACGACCGCGACGCTGCGGGAGTTCAACGTCAATGCAGTGACCGGTGGCCAGGATGCCCTCGGCGACGTCCGCGTCGTCTTGGAACTCGATGGTCAGACCTACACCGGCCAAGCGGTCGCCCCCGATATCACCGAAGCAGCCGCCCAGGCCTACCTGCGCGCCGCATCGCTCGCAGCAGCGGGCACACCAAACTCGATAGTCCGCGAGACTATCTAACCGACAACGCACGTAGAACGGAGCCACGACAGTGAAGATCGCAGTCCTCCCCGGAGATGGAATTGGCCCAGAGACGACCCGCGTTGCGTTGGCGGTCCTCGCGGTTGCCGGGGATGTGTACGGCTTCTCTGCTGAGGTGACGGAGCATCCGTTCGGCGGCAATGCGATCGACTCGCACAACGATCCGTTTCCCGCCGAGACGCGGGCAGCGTTGCCGTTGGCAGATGCTGTCTTGAAGGGTGCGGTTGGTGGCCCCAAGTGGGACACCGGCGAGATTCGCCCAGAGCAGGGTCTCTTGGCTCTGCGTGCCGAACTGAAGGTGTTCGCCAATATCCGGCCGATCCGCCAGTGGACGAAGAAGATCGGCTCGCCCTTGCGTGACGAGCTCGTCGACGGTCTCGACATGATCATCATCCGCGAGCTAACGGGTGGCCTCTACTTTGGCCCAAAGGAGTTGACGGCCGAGACGGGCATGGATACTTGCCGGTACTCCGTCGAAGAGGTCGAGCGCGTGGCGCGCTATGCCTTCGACCTCGCGCGCACACGCCGGGGCAAGGTCTGCTCTGTCGATAAGCAAAACGTTCTGTCGAGCTCGAAGCTGTGGCGCAATGTCGTGATCGAGCGCGTCGCGCCGGACTATCCGGACGTCGAGCTTTCGCACCAGCTAGTCGACTCGATGGCAATGAAGCTGATCGAGCAGCCGCTGGCCTATGACGTGATCGTGACTGAGAACATGTTTGGCGACATCCTCTCTGATCTCGCTGCCAGCATTTCGGGCGGCATCGGCCTGGCTCCAAGCTCGTCGCTTGGTGCCGCACGACCTGGTCTCTACGAGGCAATCCACGGCTCTGCCCCAGACATTGCCGGCAAGGGCATTGCGAACCCCACCGCGATGATCCTGACCGTGGCGATGATGCTGCGTGATCTCGACCAGCCCGAGGCGGCCAACGCCATCGAGACCGCCGCGATCCATTGCCTTGAGCACGGCCCCACCACTCCGGACCTCGGCGGTTCGGCAACTACTGACGAGGTCGGCGCTGCCATTGCGGCGCTGATCCAGAACCGCGAGGTGACCGCATGAGCGACTCCGCTCTCGATCAGGCACGCAAGCGCACCGGAAGAATGACCGGCGCTGAGGCGATCATCCGTTCGCTCGAAGCCGAAGATGTGACGATCTGCTGGGGTATCCCTGGCGGAGCCATCCTGCCGCTTTACGACGCGTTTATGCGCTGTGACCATTCGATCCAGCACGTGCTGGTGCGACACGAGCAGGGCGCTGGCCACATGGCGCAAGGCTATGCGCGTGCGACCGGCAAGGTCGGCGTCTGCATCGCAACGAGCGGCCCCGGCGCGACCAACCTCGTCACGCCAATCGCCGATGCGTTCCTCGACTCGACCCCGCTGGTCGCGATTACGGGACAGGTGCCCACGCATCTGATTGGCACCGACGCCTTCCAAGAGGCCGACATTACGGGCATCGTGATGCCAATCGTCAAGCATTCGTTTCTTGTCCAGACCGTCGAGGACATTCCGCGTGCAATCCACGAGGCCTTCCACATCGCGAGTACCGGCCGTCCTGGCCCCGTGCTCGTCGACATCCCGAAGGATCTGCAGCAGGCCGAGTTCGACTTTGCGTATCCCGCGACGATCGAGTTGCCCGGCTACAGCGCAGAGTTCCCCGATGTGCCGGCCAGCATCGCGGCGGCCGCAACCATGATCGCTCAAAGTAAGCGCCCCGTCATCTATGTCGGTGGTGGCGTGATCAATGCCGAGGCGTCAGAGGATCTGATCCTCTTTGCCGAGACGCTGCAGGCTCCCGTCACGACGACCCTGCTCGCTAAGGGCGCGTTCCCCGACTCGCACCCTCTGTCGGTGCAGATGCCGGGTATGCACGGTTCGAAATACGCCAACTGGACAATCCATCGTTCTGATCTTTTGATCACGATTGGTGCGCGTTTTGACGACCGTGTGACGGGCAAACTCGATGCCTTTGCACCTGGCGCCAAGGTGATCCATTTCGATATCGACCCGGCAGAAATCTCCAAGAATCGTCGTGCTGACGTGACCCTGCTCGGCGACCTCAAGCGCACGCTGCCCGCCCTGCGCGAGGCTGTTGTCGAGACGAGGAATGCCGAGCGCATCGCGAATCAGCGCGATTGGCTGACCGACGTCCAGGGCTGGCGCAAGGAGAACCCCTTCCGCTACATGAAGGGCGAAAAGCTGAAGCCCCAGTACATCGTCGAACAGTTCGACCGCGCCCTCAAGGGCAAGGATGCGATCTGGGTGACGGGCGTCGGCCAGCACCAAATGTGGGCCGCCCAATTCCTCTCGATCGATGGTCCGCGCCGCTGGCTGACGTCGGGTGGTCTGGGCACGATGGGCTTTGGCGTCCCCGCCGCCATCGGTGCACAGCAGGGCTGTCCCGACGCCTACGTCGTCAACTTCGATGGCGACGGCTGCTTCCAGATGACCTCGCAAGAGCTCGCGACCGCAATCTGTTACGACGTGCCCGTAATCCACGCCGTGATGAACAACGGCTGGCTTGGGATGGTGCGCCAATGGCAGGAGCTGTTCCACGACGAGCGCTTCTCTGAGACGAATCTGTTCGGCACCATTCCCGACTTCGTCAAGCTCGCCGAGGCCTACGGCTGCCTTGGCTTGCGGGCCGAGACCGAAGCCGAGGTCGATGCCGTGATCGAACAGGCAATTGCCGAGCGGCGTCCGACCGTGATCGATTTCCGGATCGACCACGACGAGAAGGTCTATCCAATGGTGCCTGCAGGCGCTGCGTCCCACGAGATGATCGACCAAGTCTGGGACAATGACTGGGTCGAGGAGGGCGTCTGATGGCAACACCAGGACACCACACACTGAGCGTCTTGGTCGAGAACCGACCAGGCGTATTGTCGCGCGTCTGCGGTCTGTTCTCGCGGCGCGGCTTCAACATTGAGAGCCTTGCCGTCGGACCGACGGAGCGCGTAGATCGATCGGTCATCACGATTCGTGTCGATTGCACACGGCACTCCGTTGAGCAGGTCGTCAAGCAACTGGACAAGCTGATTGACGTGATCGACGTCCTCGAGGTCGAGCCGGATTCGGCGATCGAGCGTGAGCTCCTCCTGATCAAGGTCAAGGCCGAGGCAGAGCACCGGCTCGAGATCATGCGGATGGCTGAGGTCTTCAACGCTCGCGTCGTCGACGCAGGCGCTACGACGCTCCTGCTCGAGTGTGTCGAGCATCCCGACCGCCTCGCCGCGCTCGAGGAATTGCTCTCCCCGTACGAGATTGTCGAGGCCGTCCGCACCGGCCGAGTCGGCAATGACCCGTGCCTCAATTGCGAACGAGGCTGCACGACCGAAACTGAATATCCTCGGGTAACTGGGGCCACCAAACCCCAGACCGACGTACATTTCCGCAACGGCGCATTGCGCCGACTGACTTCAAGCGAGAGGGAAGAATCCGCATGGCAACGCTCTATTACGAGTCCGATGGAGATTTCGGAGCACTCAAAGGCAAGCGCATCGTCGTTCTGGGCTACGGCTCGCAGGGCCACGCACATGCACTGAACCTGCGCGAGTCCGGCGCAGACGTCACCGTCGCTGTTCGCCCCAACTCTGAGGGTTGGGCCCGTGCCGAGAGCCATGGCTGGACGCCACAGACGCCGGCTGACGCCTGCAAGGACGCCGACATCATCGCGATGATGGTCCCCGACCACATCCAGGCCGAGCTTTGGCGCTCTACGGTCAAGGACCTCGTCAAGCCAGGCGCCACGCTGCTCTTCACGCACGGCTTCTGCATCCACTTTGGCCAGATCGAAGCGCCGACCGACGCCAACGTCGTGATGGTCGCCCCGAAGGGACCCTGGCCACCTCGTCCGTCGTCTCTACACCGAAGGTGCTGGCGTGCCGGCCCTGATTGCCAGTCGAGAACGACGCGACCGGTGATGCCAAGCAGATCGCCATGGCGTGGGCAATCGGGATCGGCTCTGCCCGTGCCGGCGTCATCGAGACGACGTTCCGCGAGGAGACCGAGAGCGACCTCTTCGGTGAGCAGGCAGTCCTCTGCGGTGGCGCAACAGCGCTGATCGAGGCTGGCTTCGAGACGCTGGTCGAGGCGGGCTACGCCCCCGAGATCGCCTACTTCGAGGTGCTCCACGAGCTCAAGCTGATCGTCGACCTGCTCTACGAAGGCGGCATGGACTGGATGCGCTATTCCATCTCCGACACCGCTGAGTACGGCGACCTGACACGCGGCCCCCGCGTGATCGGTCCCGAGAGCCGGGCCGCGATGCGCGAGATCCTCGGCGAGATTCAGCGTGGCGAGTTTGCCCGCGAGTTTATTGTCGAGAAGCAGACGGGCGGCACGACGATGCGCATGCTTCGCATGCGCGCCGCCGAAAGCCAGCTCGAAGCGGTTGGCTCCGAGCTTCGCTCGATGATGCCATTTGTGTCCCAGGCCCGTAAGAAGGCTCAAGAGGTCTAAGAGCGACGCGACTCGGGGTACGCTGCGAGGCGTGTCCCGAGTCGCCGTTCGCTCCACTCTGCTCCTGATCGCCTGTGCGATCGTGCTGGTCGCCTGTGGCGGCTCTCAGCAGCCTGCCGCGTCGACGGGCGGCCCGACGCTAGCCAGCGTCGCCGGCACACCAGACGCCTCGACGGTCGTGACACCGAATCTGATCGTCCTCGGTGGCACGGACTTTCCGACGGGCAAGACAATTCGGATCCCGTTTCAGGTCTTTCAGAAAGACGGCAAGATCCTCAAGCCCGACGATGGCACGGGCGAGCTCTACCTCGGCGCCACGGCGACGTCGGCTGCGCTCGGTCCGTATCCGGTCAAACTGCTCTCCCTCGCGGGCAAGGGCGTCACCTTCGATCGGGCCGACGCGGACTCGATCATGGTTGCCGCGGAGGTGCCGCTGCCAGCAGCGGGAGCGTGGACGGCCGTTGTCACAATGAAGGTCGCGGGCAAGACCGTTGCGGCCTCGAACCAATTTAGTGTCTTGGCAAAGGAGGCCACACCAGCCGTTGGCGCAGCTGCCACCGACCGCGCGCACACCGACGCTCGAGGATGTCGGCGGGGATGGCACCAAGATCAGCACGGCCCAACCGCTCGACACGACTCTGCTTAACGATTCGATCCCGGATCTCTTGGCCGCGACAGCGACCCTTTGTCGTTGGCCTTCGCGACTCCACGGTTCTGCACGAGTCGCATTTGCGGACCCATCGTCGACATCGTCAAGAACGTGCAGCGTGATCTGCAAGGAACGGAGATGGCGTTCGTCCACGCCGAGATCTTCACCGACCTCGACCCCTCCAAGGGGGCGGCACCCGTGGGTGCTGGCCTGGGCGCTGCCAACCGAGCCATGGGTCTTCGTTGTCAACGCGCAGGGCGTCATCACCGCGAAGTTCGAGGGCGCGGTCACCCAGAGCGAACTCGAGGCGGCGGCGCGCGCAGCTTCAGCGTCTGCGAGCGATCACAGCCCGCCAAAGCTGTGAGTGCATCCAGCAGATCTCGGTCGCTGCTGCAGCACCTCGCCCGACCTCGGCGGCAAGCTCGTCCGCCTCCTGGCGACCCTCGCTCGTCAACGCTGTCAACCCAGTGCGATCGCGACGCGTGACCAGACCGCGCAACTGGAGCGCCAGTGCAAGCTGTTTGGCCTGACTCGACGATGCCGCGATGCGCGCGGCAATTCAGAGCCGTGCTGACCGCTCCCTCTTCGTCCAGCAAGATCAGCATCAGGTACGCCTCCATTGGACGGAGGCGGTGAGTTCGAGCAACGTCCAAGAGTGCTCGGTCGGCGACGCGCACCGACTCGAGGAACAGCTGGCAGTGCTGTTGTAGCTTGCTCCGTGGTGCCCATAGGATGAAAACCTTTTCGATGTGACAGTTGACTGGCCGATCGTGGTTCGACCACTGGTGCAATTTATCTTACACTTATCGGAGGTAATCTGCACGGGGACGCTCTATGGACATCCACGGGGAATATACACGACACTCCAGCGTACCCAACCACCGTGCTAGAGCGGAAACGTCACCATCGTCGCGGTAAAGGCGTGAACATGGTTGGCGCCGGCAATCGGGCCAAGCTCACCTTGGCAAAAACCGCCCGCGAGCGGCACGTTAAGGAGTTCGGCGATCACCCCAGCATCGTGGTGTTGCTGTTCGAACATGCGGCGCCCCCTGCCGGTGCAGGCAAAGATCAAGGCGGCACCGACGTTGGGGTCGGCAAGGCCAATCACCCGCCGGAGATCTGCGTCGGCACCAGCCCCATCGCGCACATGAAATCGAAAGGTCTGCCCCACGCGCGGCTCGGCTGCGATCGCAAGGCCACCACTCTCGGCCTCGATACCCAGCAGGCCCCCTGAACCAGAAAATCGCCAACGTCGTAGTCCGGTCGGTTCTCATCAATCACGATTCCCGCCATCAACCCAACGCGGGCGAGGTGGAGATCTTCTGGATCAAGCGCGCCCAAGACGGCATGGAGCTGCTCGACCGCCGGCTTGCTCGCCAGCTCCATCACGACATTGCGCTCCGCGGCCGTGACGACGAGATCGCCCCCGATTGGTCGAGCACCCTGCGAGACGATCGTCGCGACGCCCGGCACATCGATCCGAATCCCAATTGCGCCCTCCGTCAGGATGCGCCACTGGAGGTTGTACTCGCCAAGATGAACGGCGCATGCTGCTCGGGCGAACGACCGCCGGTAAAGCCGCCCACCAGCGACACATCCGCTGTCTCGAGAAAATGCGCTGGAAGTGACCCGTCAGCGCATCCGCAAAAAACGACGACTACACCAGCTCCAGCCGGCAAATCGTTGGCATCTTCCAGCGCTCGACCGCTGATCCAGACGCTCTTGATCGCGTGGGAGTATGCCGGCCCAGAGACTAATCGCAGCCTCCTGCTCGGTCTCCTCGCCGACACCAATCACCCCACCAGGAATCACCGCTCCCGCCACGCTGTGCCTTCGGGAAAACGACCAATCACAGTGCGACGCACGGCGTCGGCCTCATCGCGAAAGTGATCCGAAGCCAGCACAACGACGAGTGTCGGTTCGATTCCCTCGAGCGCCGTTTCGACCTGATCGGCGGCCTGATTGACAGCCGTCTCGGCGTCGACGCCGTGGGCGAGATGGGAGGCATAGCGAAACATGTCACCGAAGTGTTACCGGTTGTCTGCTCCTCTGCGGCCTCGACCCCACTACGCTGCCACTTCACCTTCGAACGAAAGGCCAGCAGTGGCAACTCGCGCCAATATGGAGACCAGCATGGGAACCATCGTCATCGAGCTCTACGCCGATGATGCCCCTAAGACCGTAGAGAACTTTACCAAGCTCGCCGGTGACGGCTTTTACGACGGCCTGATCTTCCACCGCGTCATCCCCGACTTCATGATCCAGGGCGGCTGCCCGGACGGCACGGGCACGGGTGGCCCTGGCTACAAGTTCGAGGACGAGCAGAACTCCCATGACGTCGACCGCGGCAAGCTCGCGATGGCGAACGCTGGGCCGAACACCAACGGCTCGCAGTTCTTCATCGTGACGGCCCCCGACTGCAACTGGCTGAAGGGCAAGCACACCGTCTTTGGCAACGTCATTGAGGGTCTCGATATTGCTGACGCGATCTCCGCTGTCGACCGCGATGGTCGCGACATGCCGAGCGAGCCGATCACCATGACGGTCACGATCGTCGAGGACTAGAACGAGAACGACACGGGCGTCGCTGGTTGTCAGCCGGCGACGCCCAGTACGTCTCGCGCCACCTGCGCGGGAGACTGGTCATCGATGTCGATGACAGCATCGGCTCGCGCCTCCGCCCCCTCCGCGTCGTACGCGTCGAGGAACGCAAGGTGCTCCGCCAACTGAACGCCGCTGTCCCGCAGGCGAATCCGCTGCTCGAGGACGCCCTGGTCGACTGACAGTTCGACCACGGTCGTCTCACAGCCATGGAGCGCTCCGCGCACAGCAGCGATTTCCGAAGGATCACTGAGCATGCGTGCCAACGCGATGTGTTCGATACCCGCGGCATGAAAGGTCTGCCAGACAGCGGCAAGATTGGCTGACCAACAGTTCGTGCAGCGGTTGCCGTCGAGGCCGGCGCAGGCGTCGCCCACGCCAATCGCCAGCCGCGATCCTGACTGACCGCATTCGGGGTCCCGGCTTCGACCCGAGGATCGCCTCGATCTCGTCCAGCGTCGCCGCCTTGCCAGAGCCGACCAGACCGATCAACAGGAGCGCACGTGCCGTACGCAGCCTACCGATCGATCGCCAGCAACTCGCGCAGGTTCGCCTCAACCTGGGGCAGATAACCCGGATCGGTCGCCATCAACCCCATGTGCCCATCGATCGATTCGATCACCCGCAGCTCGCCGTGCGGCACCATCGCAACCTCATACGCCATGTCGCGTGGTGGGAAGAACATGTCCTCACTGATCGGCATCGCAAACACGGTGGCCGTGATGCGCCCAAGTGCAGCCTGCAGGTCGCCATCCGTATTGCGCGCAACGTCTGAGCGCTGCCACTTCCACGCCATTGACAGCAGCGAGTTGGGGTCGAGCGGCTCGTGGTAGCCCTCGGTAAATTCGCGTTGAAAGTCTTCGAGCGTGGCAAAGTCGCCCGTGCGACGCCAGTGTTCCTGCTTGAACCACTCCGTCGACCAGCCCATCACGGCTGCAAAGCGACCGTGAAGACGCAGACCAGACACGACCTCAGACGGATCCGCATACGACCCGTTGTTGAAGCCGGGATCGTGGGTGATCGCGTCGATCAGGTTCTGGGTGTACAGGAAATCGTGAGGTGTGTTCTGCGCGGTGCCAGCAATCGGTGCAGCTCGACGCACCATCTCGGGAAAGCGCACGGCCCATTCCCAGACCTGCTGTGCCCCCATCGATCCGCCGACCACGAGCGCGAGACGCTCGATTCCAAAGAGCTCGCGCACCAGCCGCTCCTGCGCACGCACGTCGTCGCTGATCCGCACCTTGGGAAAGTTTGGGCCCGCGTGTGCGCCATTGACATTGTGGGGCGACGACGAGAGTCCGTTGCCGATCTGGTTGACGATGATGATGAAGTAGCGATTCGGATCGAGGACGCGCTCGGGACCGACGTAGACGCGCTGCATCACCTCGTGCGTGCCCGAGTACCAGGTGGGTATCAAGATCGCGTTATCGCGCGCCTCGTTGAGCGTGCCAATCGTGGTGTAGGCAAGTTTGAGGTCGGGCAGGACGCCGCCCTCGTCAAGCGAAAAATCACCAAGCGAGTACAGCTCGTACGGTCCGTGGACCTCGGGTGTGTAAAACGGGTTCTCGATCGCCATCACGTGCTCCTCCACAGTCTGCTGCGGCTGTTGTATCACGCCTACGGTTGCCGATTGGCGACATCCGATATAATCTCGCGTGCAGATCAGGGGACCGCCGGGTCTCCTCGGAGACCGGGAGGAACGTCCGGACACCACAGAGCAGCGTGCTAGGTAACGCCTAGGCGGGGTAACCCGACGGCAGAGCGCCACAGAAAATAGACCGCCCAGCCTCGGTTGGGTAAGGGTGAAACGGTGCGGTAAGAGCGCACCAGCGGCTCCGGTGACGGAGTCGGCTTGGCAAGCCCCACGCGGTGCAACGCCAAACAGGGATGATGATGCGGCTCGCAGAATCCCGGGTAGGCGGCTCGAGCGGCCCGGTAACGGGTCGCCTAGATAGATGGTCCCCCTCGACAGAATCCGGCGTATCGATCTGCAACCGCGACGCCCCCACCCACCGGTGGGGGCGTCGGCCTTTTCTCGCCTCTAGGCAACAACGGCGAGCCAGCGATAGGGCTGCCGCGATACCCTTAGTGCATGCTCGTTTCTGTCTCGTTGATCTCCTACCCGCCTGCGAAGCGACGGTGGGCATTTGGGCGGATGGGTCTCGACCGGCCCGACCTGCGTTCGACGCCCGGGCTCGGGTTTCGTCGCATGATCGGCACCGCCCAAGGGCGCTCCTTGGCCTGGAAGCCCGACCTCCTGCGCTGGGGCCTGATCGCCTGTTGGGACAACGAGCAGCACCTCGACGAATTTCTCGCCGATTCGCCCATCGCTGCACGCTGGCGCGAACATGCCAGCGAGGTCTGGACGATGCGGATGATCCCGATTAAGTCGGTCGGCGAATGGGGCGGCACGAATCCCTTTACCGCCGCAGAAGACACCCCTGAGGATGGTCCCTGCGCCGTGATTACCCGCGCAACACTCCGTGCCCGCCATACCAAGAGCTTTCATGATGCCGTTCCTGCCATCGACCTGGATCTTGCGCGAGCACATGGCCTCATCAGCAGCGTGGGCTTCGGCGAATCGCCGGTTGTCCATCAGGGCACGCTCACGCTCTGGGAGTCCCAGGCGTCGATGCGCGAGTTTGCCTACGGCACGGCCGCCCATCGTGAGGCCATGCGGCGGCGCACCGACGAGCGCTGGTATTCCGAAGAACTGTTCGCACGCTTTCGACCGGTGTCGAGCGAGGGCACGTGGGGCGGCGCCAATCCGCTCGCAGGGCTCACCACTCCAACATGATCGTGTTGTACCTCTTGGCTGCTGCCGAAGCAGTCGCTGCGGTCATCGTTCTGGCGCGCCTGACCCGGGGTATGGATCTCCCCAAGCCACTGCGTCCCGGCAACACCGCCCGGCCTGGTTCGATCAGCATCATCATCCCAGCGCGGAATGAGGCAGACCGCATTCGCCCGCTCCTGACAGCCCTCGTGCAGACCGCGAGCACCGTGCGTGAAGTGATCGTGATCGACGATCGCTCCAAGGACCAGACGGCCTCAATCGTCGCCGAGTTTACTGCGCTGGATCCGCGCATCCGCGTCGTGCGTGGCAAAAAACGGAAGCCTGGCTGGGTCGGCAAGCAGCACGCGCTCCAACAGGGGCTCCTGCTTGCTGAAGCGCCATGGACGCTGTGTCTCGATGCCGATACCTGTCCCGACCCGGCCCTGCCGGATGCCTTGTTGCAGACAGCTGAGGAGTACGGCTACGACGTCGTCACTGCCGGCCCACGTTTCGCAGTTGATACTGCCGGCGAGGCGATGCTACACCCGGCTCTGCTGGCAACCCTCGTCTACCGCTTCGGGCCACCGACGGTCGCACCCGTCACGTCCACACGCATGATTGCCAATGGTCAGTGCCTGCTGGTGCCGACTGCTCGCTTTCGCTTGGCTGGCGGCTGGGAACCAGTTGCCGCCAACATGACGGAGGACGTCGCACTCGCCCGACACCTCGTGCGGTCTGGCTGGAAGCTCGGGATGGCAAACGCGGCCCCGCTGCTGCTGGTAGACATGCATGCCTCTACCCGTGAGGCATGGCGCGAGTGGGGTCGCTCGATTGCCCTGCCCGGCGTGGCATCCGGCCGAGAACAGTTTGTCGATAGCGTCGTGCTCTTCTTCGCCCTCGCTTTGCCGCCCTGGATGGTTGTGGCCGCGATCCTCACCCAGAATCTGCTGCTCGCAATTCCGGCACTGGTGTTGCTCGCGGTGCGAGTGATGTTCCAGATCGTCTTACGCCCAAACTACGAGCGCCCCGGCTGGACGTATTGGCTTGCACCGCTCGCCGATGGGGCTGCCGTGCTGCGTCTCGTCATCTCGGCCCTGCGACCGAATCGAACCTGGCGCGGGCGCTCGTACGATCAATCGGGCTGATGCTTGTCGATGCCTGCGCGTTTGAGCGCTAAGTCGGCCAGCCCCGAACGAGCGCTGATCACCACTAAGAGTGCGACGATGGCAAACAATTCGATGCCTGCGCCGTAGATCACCCACGTGGCGAACGGTGCCGTGATCATCGCTGCCTGGATACCGCGGGCAAAGTCCCAACGCCAGCGAACGATCACCAACGCCACGATGGCGACGGCGACGGCCAGCGGCACGATCACGAGCGCACCGCCCGCGAAGCAGAGGATCCCACGACCACCGCGGAAGCGCATGGTGACCGGAAACATGTGCCCGACGATCGCAGCCGTCCAACCGATCAGACCACCCCAGAGGCCCGCGATCATCAAGCCAGCGGCCGCTCCTGCAACACCCTTTGCCCCATCGAGCACGAGTACCGGAAGGGCCGAACGAATGCCGAGGCGCTGGCGCGCATTCCAATAGCCGGGGTTGCGGTCGCCGACGCTCCGCAGGTCCTCCACACCATGGCGCCGCGCGACGAGGTTGGCGAACGGAATACACCCGCAGGCATAGCCCACCAGCCCCGACAGCACGAAGGCGATCACGGTGCCGAGTCGCGCGCGAGCTCGTCGACGATCGCGCCTGCCACGACCAGTCGATCGATCGCGCCGTACGCACCAGGCCCCCAGGGCCAGCGTGTCAGCCACTCGACCAGGCTCCAAATTGCTGCACGTGTCTGATCGCCGCGAGGGGCCTCGACAATCCGGCCATAGAGAATCTCGGCGTACTCGAGCGTGACGTCGCGGTCCTTGCCACGCACACACCGATGCCGCACGAGAATGACGACGCGTGCCACGAGGACGGTGGCAAACCGCTCGAGATCGTCGACGGTGTCACCATCGAGTTCGGCGTAGAGATCGCGCTGTGCGCGCGTCAGTAGAAGAGTGTCGGTGGAGAGCACGTTGAGGAAATACTGCCGAATCGGTCGGCAGTTGTCATCCCTCGCTTCGCCGCCACGGCGGCAACGGACGACGCTAGACCGTCAGAACAGCAGGCTCGTCTTCGAGCACAGAGCCACATTCGCGGCAGGCCCAGGCGCGCAAGCCGCCTCGCAACTCGACCCGGAAGGTCTCGCCTTCACAGACGACGCAGGTACCTTCAGTCGTCGTGTGATCGTGCGAAGCCCACGAGGCAAGAAGCTCGTCCAAGGTCGTCGTGACGGGTGCTACGGAGTGCATATCGAGTAGAAGCATTGCTTACATCCTCCTAAAGACGCCCACAACAAGGCCCATCACGCGGACATCGTCGGGGAAGAATGGCTCAAGTTGATCATTTTCTGGGTCCAGACGCACGCGACCATCGATGCGCCGCAAGCGCTTGACGGTCGCCTCTTCGCCATCGACGAGGCAGGCAACAATCTCGCCATCGGCACAATCCTCTTGCCGGCGTACGACCACGGTATCGCCGTCGAGAATGCCCGCGTTGATCATCGACTCGCCACGAACCTTGAGCAGAAAGTTCTCGCCACTGCTCGTAATTTGCTCGGGCACGGCGATGTGCTCTTCAATGTTTTGCTCGGCCAAGATCGGCGAACCCGCGGCAATGCTGCCCAGCATCGGCAGCATCCGTACGCCCGCACGTTCGGCCGCCTCGGCGTGCTGCGCGACGCGGGCTGCACGCCGCTCGCCAAGATCGATCGCGCGTGGCTTCGTCGCATCGCGTCGAAGATCACCACTCAACTCGAGCGCCTTGAGGTGCGCGTGCACCGTCGAGGGCGACGCCAGCCCGACCGCGTCGCCAATTTCGCGCACGGTCGGCGGGTAGCCGTTCTCTTCGATGTACTGCTCGACGACATCGAGGACTTGTTGTTGACGCTTCGTGAGTGCCATGCGTGGACTCCTATCGAACGGGTGTTCGAGTCGAACTATGGCACATCGAACACGTGTTCGCAAGTCCAATTTCCACTTGCCCCAAAAACGACCGCCCAGCGCGGCAAGAGGCCCGGTTCGTTTACCATCCGCGGGCACGCGCTGGTGGCGGAATTGGTAGACGCGCAAGGTTGAGGGCCTTGTGCCCGCAAGGGCGTGGAGGTTCAAGTCCTCTCCAGCGCATGACAGAACGGCCCCCCGGTTTCCCGGGGGGCCGTTTTCGTTTCTAGGAGGATCGTGCTTGGGTGCGGTTGTCGGGGCACCCTCCCGCGTGGTGGTACTACGAGGCCTTGGCGGCCTGATGCGCGGCCTTGACGGCAGCGAACGCAGCCGAGACCGTGTCCTTCGAGAGGCCAAGGTTCGCCGCAACCGCGGTCTCGAAGGCATTGCGCTGAGCCGCCGTGGGACGACCCTGCGGCTTAGGATTGGTGACGTGCGCGTCGTCGATCGCCTTGGTTACCACGGCGGTGCTGAGGCCAAGCTGTGCGGCAATCGCGGCAGCCTTAGGACCCTTGTGGCCTGCCTGTGCTGCGCCACCGCCGTACTCAGTGACCAGGCTCTTCAGCATGGCGACGTCGACACCAAGCGCGGCAGCAGTTGCCGTGATCGCAGCAGTCCGCTGAGCCTCCGTCGGACGCGTGCCCGTCTTCGGTGGGCGGTTGTCGCGGAAGGCCGTCTGGACCTGCTCGGTCGTCAGCTTCAGCTCCGTGGCGATTGCAGCAAAGTTGATCCGGGGATGATCGGCACGAGACTGGTTCGAGGTCATCGACGTCGTCGAAGACGAGTTCGTGGCGGAGTGTGCCATCGCGGCGACCGGCAGCGCCAAGCTGGCGGTCACTCCGACGAGGGCGATAATGTTACGGCGGTTCAGGTTCATGATGTGTTCCTTTGAAGAGGTCGGTGCCGATCACCTGATCGACAGACCAGACGATGCACGACAAACCTGAGAGGAATCTGAATCCTGAGAAACGGCTCAGAAAAGCCGCCAGCGAGGCGACTTAGAGGCGCTTCTTCTTCGATCGGAAAACGGCGTCGAGATCTTCGGCTGAGAACCCTTCGGGCGTGACACCCGCGGTTGCATAGCGATAGACGACGACCGTGAAGACGGCATGCAAGATCTGGCCAACCGTGATTGCCGCGATGAGCACGATCACGCCGATTGCAATCAGCGGCGCACCCACCGCCCACAAGCCACCGAGCCCCACGTAAATCCCCAACGCAGCCACGCCGATGCCGGCGAACGCAATCAAACCGGGGATCAGGCTGACGACCGCACCACCGATCAGCGACTCGCCCCACTTCTCGCGCACCACCTTCAGCGACTGCTTGATGGCATCAAATGGCCCGAGTCCCTCGAGCGCGAGAATGGGCAAGACGAAGAAGCTGGCAATGCTCCACGCTGCGCCTCCAATCACCTGCAAGAGCGCGCCGCCAAGACCGCCGGCACGATCGCTGATCAGCTGCAAGACGAGGCCCACCGTGGCCGAGACGACACCCCACTGGATGATCACCTTCAGGCGCGAGCGCGCAACGCGAATGCCGTCGCCGAGTTTCGGATCTTCGCCATTGAGCACCCGAGAAGCATTCGAGGCTGCTGCCACACCAAAGAAGGTCGCGCCGACATTCATGCCGAGCAGGGCAATTGCGAGTAGGACATAGCCGAGAATCGTGTTGTCACCGAATGCCACAAAGCCGATCAGGCCGAGTGGAGCGACAACCAAGATCGCGTAGCCCAAGCCAAAGGCGGCGGCAAGAACCGGAAACGCCAGCAGGCTCTTCTCTTTGCGCACGACGCGCCAGCTCGCGCCAGCCATCCGTAGTCCCGTGCGAAAGCGTCCCATCACGGAGGACAATACACAGTGGGCCGACATGAACGCAAGAGGCCGCGTCAGATTCTCGACTCGTGGACGTCGTCACAGGTGTCGGGCAGATGCCTGACCAACGTCTTCAGGAGGATATGATGTCCCGTTCCACCCTTCGCGCCCGAAACGCCCTCATCGGCGCTGTCAGCCTGGCCATCTTGGCGGTCGCTCCAGCCGCACAGGCCTACCCGGGCGACTGGTCGATCTCCGGCGAGTTCGAACGCACCACCACCCCCAGTTTCGCTGGCGGCTTCAACCCCAACGACGTCGACGAGTTCTCGGCCGCGTATGACAATCGCGCCAAGACGCTCGCGATCGACCTCGAATACTTCCAGGTGCCAGGGCGCGACAACGTCTACGTCTCGTTTGGCACTGGGCTCCCCGACGGTTCGTGCAACACCGGCGCGATCGACGTCACGATCGCCTCGCGCGACATCACCACGACGCGCACCTCGCGGACCTGGGTCCCCGCACAGTGGTACAACAGCGAGAGTCGCCGCTATTGGCGCGACGGCTACTGGGCGATCCGCACCGATACGATCGTGGACGCAGAGCACTACGAGCGGGTCGCCACACTCGAGCGCGACGGAGTCGATGGTTCGCTTGAGCAAGTTGCTCGACTCGACAGCGATGAGACGGAGATGGGCTGGACCTTCGGCTCGCCGCTCCTTAACGGCCTCGCCGCCGACTGCGTCGAGATCACCGTGCCCGGTCGCCGAGCACCATTCGTGATTGCACCACCCGCAGCACCCGTCGTCGACCCAGCACCACCAACGGACACCACGCCGACACCGCCGAGCACCGGCACGCCCAGCCCAGATGGCACTGACGACATCACGCTCGACGAAATCTCCACCCGCGCCAACCGGGTCGGCTCGCGCATCAAGCTGACCATGACGGGCGACGCCAACCAGCTCCAATTGCGGATCCGCAAGTCATCGAAGACGCTGGCGTTTGCCAACACCTTGTCGATCAAGAACCAGCCAACCAACGTCCGCTACGTCTACGTCCGCTTCTCGGACGGCACGGACTGGTCCGATTGGGACCGCATCGCCATCAGGTAGCACGACCGGCCGCGTCCGACGAGCCACGCGCCGTCGGACGCGGCTACCACCTCGCGTTGGATTCGGTACGGATCTGGTGTCAATCCGGAGACACACCAGGATTCGCGCCGCCAAGAGGGTAGGTTGGGGTCATGAACACACGAACCCCGCAACGCATCGCACTCGTCGCCCACGACGGTGCCAAGACAGCAATGCTCGAGCTCGTCGAACGTCATCAGAGCGTGCTGCGCACCAGCCGCCTCGTCGCCACCGCCACCACAGGCAGCCTGCTCAACGAGCAGTTCGACCTCAACGTCCACTGCCTGATGTCGGGCCCACTTGGCGGCGACCTCCAGATTGGCGCGCTCGCCGCTGAAGAGCAGCTTGACCTCGTCGTCTTCCTCCGTGACCCGCTGACGGCCCACCCGCACGATCCCGACATTCAGGCCCTAATGAAGGTCTGCGATGTCCACAACATTCCACTGGCCACAAACCCGGCGACGGCTGAGCTTTGTCTTGGTGCCGTCGGACTCACGCACGGGCAGTACCTGCGCCCTGAGCTCGCCGCGCGCTAGTTCGGACGGGTGAGACAGACCCAGGCCTAGCTACTAGCGAAACGGGCCAGCTGAGCCTTGGAGGCGCACGACCGCCGGCGCTCTATGGCTGCCAGGAGGGCTGCACCGACAGGTTGTACGCGTTGCGTAGGAACACGCGCAGCTGTCCGTTGCCGACGGGCATCGTGCGGTAGACGGGTGTGCCGGCGATGACGCCCGTGGCAACCAGCAGCGTGCGACCGTCGGCCGAGACGGCGACGGGCGACGCATCGTCGAGCAGGTCGCCGCTGCCGTCGCGCAGGCGCGTGACGCGCCCCGTGGTCGCGTCAATGCGCCCCGGCATCGAGACATCCTCGCCGCCGATGCCGCCGTACAACGTGGTGCCGTCGGGCGACCAGATCGTCGCGTAGGGGCCGTAGATCATGCCCACGCTGGGGTAGTGCGTCAGCTGCGTCGGCGCACCTGGACCGACCGGATCGATCGTCCACAGCTGCGCATGTTGGAGCCTCATGCCGTGCCAGCGCACCGTGGTGTAGCGCTGGAATGCGATGCGCGTTGGACCCCACAACGGGTTCGAGCCCGTGCCGAGGACGTCGATCAACGCGCCATCGAGCCCGACGATGCGCATGCTGCACGCGCCGAACGCTGCCCCGTAGCGCTGCGTGCTGTACGCGAGACGGTCTCCCGTGGGCGCCCAGGAGTAGCCGCAGGTATCACGGCCCTTGGGCGCGGAGATGACGGTGACGGTGCCCGTGGCCGCATCGACGATGTCGAGGCCCGCACCCGTGATGTACCCGTCGGCGGTCGCCGACTCGGTCGGCATCAGCAGCCGCGCGGAATCGGGCGCCCACACGATGCCCAGCCCGACCGCCGTGCCCGGCATGGCCGAGGCGACGACCTCGGCACCCGTCGTGATCGTGCGGATCCGCAGCCGTGGCTGGGCCATCGTGCCACCGATGTACGCGACGCGCGTGCCGTCGGGGGAGATCAGGGGACTCGTGCCCGTGACGCCGAGCCGCGTGGCGCCCGTGGCCCGATCGCTGGCGGTCATCAGGCGCGAGCCGCTCGCCGACTGGTAGGCGATCGTGGCACCCGCAGACGATGCGAGCACGAGTAGCGCTGCAACGGCGCTGGTGGTGACGACGGCGAAACGGCGGCTGTACATGGCTACTCCTCGAGCGGGGGTGCCCTCAGCGTACGCCGCCCGGCCCACCTGCACATGGCGAACGTCTCGCAGTGGGGAGCCGGCCCGTGGCCGACTCCCCGCGCGAAACGACTATGGCTGCCAGTTGGCGGTCACCGAGGGCTCCCAAGCGTCCTTGACCAGCAGTGTGGGGCCGGTATTGGCAAGCGGTGAGGCGTAGATGGGCTGCTCGCCGCCGCCCATCAGATTCGCCATCACGAGAGCCTGTTTGCCATCCGCCGAGACGCCGTAGACGCCGGCGTTGCTCGCACAGAACTTGTGGATCTTGCCGCCCATCGTGATGTAGATCGGCTGGCTGTAATCCTCGCCGTTCAGCTCGCCGACGATCTTCGTGCCATCGGGTGTCCAGCGCATCGGCAAGGGACCGGAGACGAACCCCTTGGCCTGATACGCCGTCAGCGCCTTTGCCGACGTCGCGCCGACCGCCGGGTCGACGGTCCAGACCTGCGTGCGCTCAACGCGCGTGCCGGCGACGGACGCGTGGGTCGAGCGGATGAAAGCGATCTTGCTCGGACCCCAGATCGGCTGGGCGCCATTGCCAAGCTTGCCGACGGTGCCCGAGCCATCTGCCGGCAGCCAACGCAGTTTTGAGTCCGCAGTCCACTTGCCGAACGGCGTCTGGCCCCAGACGACCTTCGTGCTATCCGGCGACCAGCTGTAGCCGTTGACCATCGTGCCGACGGACGGGACGATGATCGAGACCACACCGGTGGTCGTGATGGTGTTGAGACCGAACCCCTTGAAGTCGCCGGTCGTCTGCGTCGTAGCGCACGCGACGGCCGACGAGTTCGGCGCCCAGATCGAACCACCGCACGAGGTGCCGGTGTTGAAGTCGGCACCCGTGGCGACCGTCAGGAAGTGCAGCTGCGCTGCGCCGGTCTTGGAGTTCGTGACCTTCTGGTACGCGACCATCGCGCCGTTCGGCGAGACGACCGGGAACTGCCCCGTAATCGGCAGCGTCACCCGATTGCCGCCGTCGTCATCGGCCATGTAGATCGCGCGGTTGCCGCTGGCGGTTACGTCCGCGCTGTTGGCGTCGCTCTCGTCGGTCGCTGTGTCCCACGTGGTAGCAGTGGCCGAGGCAGCCTGGTACACAAGCGACGCGCCGGCGAGCGCAGGCAAGACGAACAGCGCACCGAGGGTCGTGATGAGAAAAAGCAGACGTCTGCTCATGGGTGGACTACCTCCTATGGTGAAGTTCCAGTAGAAAGCGTACCCGGCTCTCGTCCGTTGCCATCGCGAGCCGCGAGTCGGCGGGGCTAGCCCCGCGACGCGAGCGGCGGCGACGGGGCGCTTACTCGTCGCCAGGCACGCCGAACGATGGCGCGGCACCAGGCCGCAGCGCGCGCGTCACGTAGCCGTCAAGTTCGGGCTCCCACCGCGCCCACAGAGCCGTCAATTCGCCGACCGGATCCTCGTCAGCCCAGTCAACGCGCAGGTCGGTGACGGCCCAGGCAACGTCGCGCGCAACAAGCAGCCCGGCCGAATGAACCGGACCCGCCTCGCCACCCGCTGCAATACCGGCGTTGAGGCCGGCCATCAGGCGCGCGGCTAATGGGCCCTGCGTGGTCTCGAACGCCGCGGCGGCAATCATCGGGACGTTGGCGGCGGCGAGCAAGTTGCCCGCCGAGACGACCGCGGTGCCCTGGTGCTCGCCCACCACACCAAGCGCGTGGTCACCAGAGAAGATCGCGGTGCGCCCATCGGGCGTGACGGCCGTCAGTTGCCGAAAAGCGATCAGCTCGGGCGGCTGCTCTGCGATCAGTGCCTGCAGCGCGTCCTCCGGGGAGGCGCCGGCCTCGAGACGATCGAGCAGTGCCGGGCCAAGGCGCGGGTCGGTGACGTTCTGCGTCGCGACCGCGCCCACTCCAGCCCGCACGTGCGCGCAACGCGCAGCCACAGCCGGGCTCGAGGATGTGATCACAACCCCAACTTCGCCCGTCGCAGGATCCGCCGCGACGAGGGACAGCGTCACGCGTCGCTCCCGTCGGGGATGACGGCGGTGATATCGACCTCGACGAGCCAGGCCGGACGCGCAAGCGCCACCACCACGAGACCAGTGAAGACCGGGAACACGCCGGGCATGCGCTCACCGAGCACGCGATAGACGGGCTCGCGATGACGAATGTCCGTCAGGTAGATCACGCACTTGACGATCTGCGCCAGCTCGGAACCAGACTCCGCGAGCAACAGTTCGATGTTGTCCATCACCTTGTGAGCCTGAGCGGAGGGATCGCCGATACCGACATCCTCGCGCGTCTCCAAATCCTGCGCGACCTGGCCACGCAGGTAGACGACGCCATTGGCGACGACTGCCTGGCAGAGATCGTTCGAGAGGTTCTGCTCGGGATAGGTCTCCTTCGTATTGAAGGGCCGAATGCGCTTGTGAACGGTCATGCGTTGCCTTCCTGCGGGGCTCGATCAATCATTGACTGCTCCAGATCACGCTCTATTTTGGGTGACAACACTTCGCAGGCGAAGGTGGAATGTCCAGCGCTGGATTACGGTCGAAAAAGCCAGCCGGCTCAAGCCGAAAACCGGCTCGAGCGACGGGCATAACCGGCCAGTCCTCGGTGCGCACGAAGTGCGTCACACCAACGGTGTACCAGCAGACAACGTCGGTATCGGCGATCGGACGATCGGCCGCCGTCCACTCCGGCAGCCCTTCCGCATCGAGTCGGCCGTACGGATACGTGCCGGCGGCGTGTCGCTCGCTCTCTTCGTAGGGAGTCACCCAGAGGATGTTGCGCGCAAAGCCCGCCCGCTGCGAGATGCTCGAAGCCGGGTCGGCCAGCATCGGCGTGACGCCATGCATCGGCACGATGCGATAGCTCGGCGTGCCCCCGATCGCGTTCTGCTTGTGAGGATTGCCGACGTACCAGGCCCGCGCCAGCGTGTCATTGGCGTTGCGCTTGGCGTCGTTCTCGGTCTCGAAGAACGTCGTCTTCGAACGGAAGGCGTTGCCGACCGGATTGTCAGGACCAATCGGGATCGCCTCGGCCTCAATCTCGCGCACCGTGTTGTCCGTGCCATCGACGTCGAGGTCGAGGCGGAAGCAGAAGAGGTGCTGATGGTGCGGACCCGAAAGGCCAGCGTCGACCATGCTCGTCCCCTGCAGCACCTCGCCGTCCGTGTGCGCCATCGTCGAGATGATGCCGTGCAGTTGCACTTCGAGCTCGATGTGGCCGTCGAGGCCAAAGTTCCACCGAAACGCGTAGTCGTAGTTGCCGACTGTCGCCATCGAGTTGACGACGAAGCGTCGCGCGCGCCGGCTCTCAACATTGCCCGAGGCATGGTCGGAGTGCTTCCAGAGCAGACTGAAATCCTCTTCGTGCAGACAGATCGCATTCGGCAGCTCGACGACCTCACCATGGCCATTCGCGAGGTGCGCGTCGAGGTACGTAATGTCGCCGACGCAGTCGCAGCCCAAGACGAGCGAGTTCGTGCAGGCGCCGAGGCCGTACTCGCCGGCGTCGAAGTAGTTGCGCCAGTTGTGCATCGGGTGCGGAGCGCCGTACGGGACAACCAGCTCGGCACACGAGGCGCGGTACATGATGCGACGTCCCTTGAAGCGCACGTCGTGCAGAACCAGGCCTTCCTGCGCGTCGAGTAATGCCGAGAACTCCCAATCGAGCCAGTGAATGCGGTTGCCGTCGACCGTGAAGGAGACGCCATCGGGCTGCGTAACCTCAATCGGCTTGAGGTCGCTGCGCGCCGGCACGGTGCCGGTCTTGTACTCACCGTCGGCAGCCGGAATCGGCTTGACGTCGTACTCCTCGATCTTCAGCACGCGCATCTCGTCGAGGTCGACGATGCCGAGCAGACTCTCGATCGGGCGGGCGTAGCCGTTGTCGTTGACAGCACCTCGCAGGTACGGGACAGCACGCGCAATGCGGTGGTTGGCCTCGAGCGGATGCCCCATCGCGCCAGCGGCGAGCACGTCGATTTGAACAAGGCTCATGTCAGTGATCCCGCGACTCGCGAGCGCCTCGATCATCAGCGGATCCTGCTTGACGGCGTGCTCGACGGCGACATATTCGTCATCGGTAATGGGCGGCTGCGCGCCGGGGAAGTGATGATCCTCGGCAATCGTGCCTGCGTCGAGATCGACGGTGATTTCGCGTAGGCGCCGTTGGGCGTCGTAGATTGCCGCCCGGCCGTGACGTGCTGGCCGCGGGCCGCCCGCATCGGTCCAGGCCAGATAGGCCACCTTGTTTGGATCACGCAGACTGATGTGCACGAAGACGGCGTCGGTCGCATCCTCGGCGGTGCGCGCGACCTCGGCCGTGCGACGCAACTCGTCGGGGGTCAACGGATGCAGTGGGTGCAGCGGGTTCGCCATATGCGGATCGTCGCACAGTCAGATCCCGTTTGGCGACGGGGCGCGACACTCCCGGCTACCCTGCCGCCGATGACTGATGCGACAAATCTCTTCGACCGCGGCATTGCGGCGTACGAGGCGGGCGATTTTGCGGCTGCTCAAACGCTCTGGGAAGAGGCCGCGGACGCCGGCGATCTGCAGGCGCGCGACCATCTGATGCTGCTCAACACGGGCGCGACGCGTCGCCGCGTGCTGCTCGAGCGGATGGCCGAGCGCGACAATGCGAACGCGCTCTGGAGTCTCGGTGTGGCAGCGGTCGAACAGGCCGACCTACTCGGCGTCCGCATGCACTGGGCGCAGGCCGCAGACCTCGACCCCGCGCTCGCCGACGAACTCGCGGGCCTGCTCGAATGCGATCCGGATGCCGCGGCCGAGCAACTGCGCACAATCGATGATGGCCCGCTCGCCTATCGCCTTGGCGAGCTCTGCCTCAGCACCGGCCTCAACGAAACGGCCCTGGTCTGGTGGAATCCTCGCGGTCATCGCCGGTAGCGCCGGGCCAGGCACTCCTCTTGTTCGCTTCCGGCCAGCGGATCAACTTCGTGCGACTAAGGAGGTCAGACCCTTTCGTCGCATGATTGCCAGAGGCGCTTTTGAAGACCGCCTCACCTGCGGGCATACGACGAAAGGGTCTGACCCCTTAGTCGCATCATCCATCATGGCTAGGTATGGGTGGCGTGCCGCCTTCGTCGCGCCACCGAAAGACCGTCGTTCGGTGAACTCCATATACGGCGGCCACCTCGCCGATCGAATACCCCCACAGCGACGTCGCCTCGTGGATCCGATCCGTCGCCCTGGTATCACTGAGACTTCGATCAGCTCTCAGGGCGCTCTCCTTCGACCACCGGTCCACCACGCTCATGTTCTACCCCGGCCTCCGTAGATCGCCGATATCGCGTGCAGATTTCAGCCTGCGTGAGGTCATCACCGCTCACTACCAGTCGACGTCCAGCCGGTACATCGTGGAATGGCAATCCTTTCGCGATGCCAGCGTTGGCACGGTACCCTCCCCACTCCCAGTCCGCCGGGTTGCGCACAAGCTGGGCCCGTACAGGGTTGAGATCTATGTACCGTGCCACGCGCTCCGCATACCCCGGACGATCAAGGACTTTACTGACAAATCTGCCTTGCCACGCGATGACGTAGCGGAAGCGTTGCCACCGCGTGGCTCCGTCGATGGACGCCGCCTCGAGCACCTCTTGCGGAAGGCTCCGCCAACTTCAAGATGACGTGATGATGATTCGACATCAGCACCCAGTCCAGCACCTGCCAGGCGAAGTCCTCGACGACGCCGTTAAGCAGATAGACAAAGTGACCACGATCCTCATCGGTGCCGAAAACGTTCTGCCCGACCACCTGCCCGCACCGATGACATGAATCGGAATTCCTAAGGAGTTCCATTGATCATACGACCATATCTGAAAGAAACACAGCCTGCGTTATCGCCGAGCGACTAAAGCGTGATGGAACCTCGCAGAACAATAACCGCCATGGATCACGCAGCAGGCACCAGGAGCCATGACATTCGCGAGGTCGACGAAGGGGGTCAGGCCGCTGGTGCCATCGATCAAGCCTCTCCTGCGCGATCCGGCGCGTCGAGCGCTTGGCGTGGATCATCTCGTGCTTCGGAACGATGGGCTTGGGGTAGGCCGTCGAGCTCTGCTTGAGCCCACAGTCGAGCAGTGCGTCGGCGATCTTGTAGGAGAGGGGACCTGGGTTGATGATCGGTACAGGCAGACGTTCCGCGAGGAATGCGTGCGACTGATGCATCGTCGTCGAGCCGAGGCAGATCACGTCAGCGCCGTCCTCCTCGACGAGCTTCATCGCCGCATCGAGCAGCTTCGGAAAGACGACCTCTTCTTTGCCACCAAGCAGGTTGACGACGTCCGGTGGGGTGTCGATGTGGCGGATGCCGGCGAGCTTCGACTCGAGGCCGAGCTCGTGCACGCCCTTCTTGTAGAGCGACGCCCACGGTGCCCACTGTGTCAGCACACCAAACTTGTTGCCAAGCATCAGCGCCGTCAGGTACGAGGTGCGGCCCGGTCCGAGAACGGGGATGTCGAGCTCGCAACGAATTGCGTTGACACCCGAGTCGCTCATCGTGTCGATGCAGATCGCGTCGTAGCCATCGTTCTGGATGCGCAGCGCGCACTCGAGCATCGCGAGGTCGGCGAGGATCCAGTCGTGGTAGTTCTCGTACCACTGTGGGCCAGCCGAAACCGGGACATATTCGAACTCGATGCCTGGACCCCAGCTGACGGACTGCTGCTGTTGACGCCGGCCCGCGAGGCCCGTCTCGTCAAAGGCGAATGGAACAAGAACTGCGATGCGCTTCATGGTGCTCTCCTCTACTGATTGACCGGTCTAGCCGGCTAGTTCGCGAACGTCTGTCAGACAGCCGGTGACCGCCGCCGCGGCGGCCATTGCCGGACTCACGAGGTGCGTACGTCCGAGCCGCCCCTGCCGTCCTTCGAAATTTCGGTTGGACGTCGAGGCGCAGCGCTCACCTGGCTCGAGGATGTCCTCGTTCATACCCACACACATCGAGCAACCAGCATCGCGCCACTCGGCTCCCGCCGCGATAAAAATGTCGGCCAGCCCACGCGCCTCGGCCGCCGCCTTGACCGCCATCGAACCAGGGACGACGAGCGTTCGTACCGCCACCGTGCGATCCCGCAAGACCTCGGCTGCCGCCTCAAGATCCTCGATCCGACCATTCGTACACGAGCCAATAAAAACGCGATCGACAGGTACACCGACCAGCGATTGGCCGGCCGTCAGCCCCATGTAGGCGAGGGCGCGCACGTCGCCGTCGTCCTGCGCTTGGGGCACTGCATCACCAATTTGGATCGACTGCCCCGGATTGGTGCCCCACGTGATCGCCGGCGAAATCGCCGTCACGTCGACCGTCACCTCGCGATCGAAGCTGGCGCCAGCGTCCGTCGTGTAGCGGCGCCAGCCCTCGACCGCGGCATCAAAATCTGCAGGCACGCACTCGCGGCCCTCCAGGTAGGCGAAGGTCGTGTCGTCGGCAGCCACGAGCCCCGCGCGCGCTCCAGCCTCGACCGTCATGTTGCAGACCGTCATGCGCCCCTCCATCGAGAGGTCACGAATGGCATCGCCGGCATATTCGATGAAGTGCCCTGTGCCGCCAGCGGTGCCGAGCTGCCGAATCATCGTCAGCACCATGTCTTTCGCCGTCACACCGAAGCCACGCGAACCATTGAAGGACACGCGCATCGTCGGCTGCTCGGACTGCACGAGCGTCTGCGTCGCGAGCACATGACCCACCTCACTCGTACCGATCCCGAAGGCGAGCGCACCAAAGGCACCGTGCGTTGAGGTGTGCGAATCGCCGCACATGATCGTCATCCCCGGTTGCGTCAGACCGAGGTCGGGACCAATCACATGGACGATGCCTTGGCCCTGCGAACGGTAGGGACGCATTGGAATCTGAAAGTCCACGCAATTACGCTCGAGCATCTCGACCTGTAAACGCGCCAATTCGTCGACGATCGGCAGTCCTCGGTTGGCCGTCGGGACGGAATGGTCCGCTGTGGCGATCGTGCGGTCGGGACGGCGCACGCCAAGCTTCGCAAGTCGTAGCTCGTCGAAGGCCTGCGGACTCGAGACCTCTTGGACGAGATGGAGATCACAGAAGATCAGGTCGTCCGCGACGAGGTGTTCGTCCCAGATCTTTCCAATCGCAGTGCGAGCAGCCACGGTCAGGATCGTACGGCCGGAACGCCAAAAAGGGAAATCATCTGCTGCTTGCCTGTTTGATCATTTCCCGCCACGATGCACGGTGAGGAAAGGGGCGGACCATGGCGGACCGACTGGCAGGCAAGGTGGCATTGATCACGGGTGGAGGCTCCGGCATCGGCGCAGCGACAGCACGACGTTTCGTGGAGGAGGGCGCACAGGTTGTGGTTGCCGACCTCAACGTCGACAGCGCCGAGACCGTCGCCAGCGAACTTGGCGGGAACACTATTGGTGTCGCCATTGACGTCGTTGACCGCGCCTCGATCCGAACCGCCATCGAGCGCACGGTCGCCGAGTTTGGTGGGCTCGACGTGCTCGTCTGCAATGCGGGCGTCACCATCGTCGGTAGCGTCATGGACCTGACCGAGGACGAGTGGGACAAAGAACTCGACACGAATCTGAAGAGCGTGTTCCTCTGCGCGAAGGAGGCTTGGGACCACCTCGCCGCGCGCGGCGGTGGCTCGATCCTGTCGACTGCCTCAATGGCGGGCCAATGGGCGATCCCGGCCGACGCTGCCTACTGCGCCTCGAAGGCGGGGCTGATCATGCTGACCAAGTGCATGGCCGTCGATGGTGCCAAGCAGAACATTCGCGCCAACTGCATCTGCCCGGGCTTTACCAACACGCCGATGATCGATGGCTACTTCAACGACCAGCCCGACCCCGCCGCGGCCCGGAAGTTTGCTGAGAACCTCCACCCCCTCGGTCGCCTCGGCGAGCCCGTCGACCACGCCAACGCCTTCGTCTATCTCGCGTCGGACGAGGCCAACTGGGTAACCGGCACCGAGCTCAATGTCGACGGCGGTATTACCTGCGGGATCTGGGGCGGCTAGCTCGTCGTCGTGGCATAGCTAGCGGGGCTAGCCCCGCGTTGTCACACAGTTCGTCGACCGCGGCTACGCGATGGTCTACAGTCTTCGGATGCTCCGCGCCACTCGGATTTTGCTTGTTCTCGCACTCGCTCTGCCCCTCGCTGTGGCCGCGCCCGCCCAGGCCGCCGAGCGCGCGACAGCAGAGCAGCAGGCCGCCAACCTCGAGCTCGGGACACGCCTCGTCGATCGTTTCTGGAGCCTCCTCGTCGCCGGCGACCCGGATGACCTGCGCGTCTTCCTGTCACCGGCTTTCCAGGTGCAGCGCGCCAACGGCTCGGGCCAGAACCGCAATCAGTACCTCGCCTCCTTCGCGAATTCGACCACCGTCATCTCCGACTTTGCCCTGTCCAAAATCAGGGTGACCCGCGCAGGTGGCGTCGTTGTGGTGCGCTACGTCTCGCAGACCACGCAGACGATCAGCGGTACGCCGTATTCGGCGGCCCCCGCTCCCCGCATCGCCACGTTCGTTCAGACGCCAAAGGGCTGGCGGATGACGTCGAATGCGAACTTCAACGCTCCGTAGCGCGATGCGAGCCCGCGGGCTCGCCGACCGCGAATCGGCGCCGACGCGGAACGGGCTCCGACACGAGCGCCGACCTCGAGGTCACGTGGTCAGGGTGAAGAGCGCCTCGCCGTCGCGCGTCCACGTCTGTGTCATTGGCACCTGCGCCTGGTGAAACAGACCCAGCTGTGGGCAGCGACGATCGGACTCTCGGGCGAGCGCCTCGACGCGTTCGATCGACTCCGGTGTCTGCACGCGTAGCTCGAGGCCGACGTGGAGAAACTCGGGTTGACGATCGGGGTCGCCGTCGAGCAGGCCACGCAGGTCGAGATCGGACTGCGCGCGAATCTCCAGACCGTCGAGTTGGAAGCTCTGGTCCTGCGCAGTGATCGCGATCGCCACGTTGGCACACGAGATTAGCGCGGCCAATTGGTACTGCACGGGCGTCCACCCTGTGTCACCTCCGGCCAGCTCGCCCGCAACGAAGTCGAGCGGCTCGTCGGCCACGATCGGCTCGTGGTCCTTGACCGTCATGCTGCACGCGAGCCCCCCAAGCGACGTCAAACGAACCTTGGTGATCGCGAGGTAGTCGGGCTGCTCGTCAGTCATGACTACTTGACCTCGATACCCTCGGTCTCGCACTCCGCGAAGACCTCACGGGCGATGCGAAAGGCCTCGACGCCGGCCGGAATGCCAGCGTAGATCGCGAGCTGGATCAGCGCGTCCTGGATCTCGGCCTTCGTCACACCGTTGGTGATCGCGCCACGCAGATGGAGACGGAACTCGTGCATGCGGTTGAGCGAGCCGATCATCACGAGATTCATCAACGAGCGGTCACGCTTGCTCAGTGCCGAACGACCCCAGCCGGCACCCCAGCAGTACTCGGTGACGAGGCGCTGAAAGTCCATCGAGAACTCGTCGGCATTCGCCAGCGAGCGCTCCACGTACTCCTCACCGAGGACCTCCTTGCGCATCCGCAGGCCAGTCTCAAATAGCTCATCGCTCATCGGGTTTCTCCTCCCAATCGGTTGGCTGCACCCTAGCCGTTTTACCGTTCAGTCAACGTGACGAGGGTAGACATTTGCTGCCCGGAGGTATTACCGAATAGGATCTCACCATGGCTGACCAAGAAACTCTCGAACGTGAGGCGATGATCCGTGAGGGCGTCACCGAACTCTGCAAACAGTTCCCCGGCGAATACTGGCGCGAACTCGACCGCGAGCAGGCGTATCCGACCGAATTCGTCAAGCGCCTCTCCGAGGACGGCTGGCTCGGCGCGCTGATCCCAGAGGAATACGGCGGCGGCGGACTCAGCGAGTCGGACGCGGCGATCATCCTCGAGGAGATCAACCATCAGGGCTGCAACTCGGGCGCCTGCCATGCGCAGATGTACATCATGGGCACCGTGCTGCGGCATGGCTCGGATGCACAGAAGCAGCAGTACCTCCCCGGTATCGCCTCAGGCGAGATTCGCCTCCAGGCCTTCGGCGTCACCGAGCCCGACGCGGGCTCGAACACTCTCGCGATCCGCACCCGCGCCGTCCAGCAAGACGATGGCTCGTGGGTCGTTGACGGCCAGAAGATCTGGACGAGCCGCTTCTTCCATTCGGACATGATGCTGCTGCTCGCACGCACCTCAGAGCCGGTTGAGGGCAAGCCCAAGTGGTGGGGCCTCTCCACCTTCCTCGTCGATCTGCGCGAGGCCGGCGACTCGATCGACGCCCGCCCGATCCGCACGATGATGAACCACGCCACCTGCGAGGTCTTCATCAAGAACCTCAAGTTGCCCGCCGAGGCACTCGTTGGCGAAGAGGGCATGGGCTTCCGCTACATCCTCGACGGCATGAACGCCGAGCGCATCCTGATCGCCGCCGAGTGCATTGGCGACGGACGCTGGTTTGTCGAGAAGGGTGCTGCCTACGCAACTGAGCGCGAGGTCTTCGGGAAGCCGATTGGCTCGAACCAGGGCGTCCAGTTCCCACTCGCCCGCGCCCATGCCGCCGTCGAGGCTGCCGACCTGATGCGTCGTCGTGCGTCTGAACTGTTCGAAGCCGGCGAGCCCTGCGGCGCCGAAGGCAACATGGCAAAGCTGCTCGCCTCGGAGGCCTCGTGGCAGGCCGCCAACGCCTGCATCGACGCCCATGGCGGCTTCGGCTTCGCCGAGGAATACGACGTCGAGCGCAAGTTCCGCGAGACGCGCCTGTACCTCACCGCACCGATTAGCAACAACCTCGTGCTCGCCTTCTTGGGCCAGCACGTGCTCAAGATGCCTCGATCCTACTAGGATCGCATCTACCACCCCCAGGGAGAGAAGACGATGGCTGAAGTCGATATTGATGGCGTCAAGATCTGGTACGACGTCCATGGTGAGGGCACGGAGCACCTGCTGCAGATCGGTGGCGCAGGCTTCGCACACGAGAACTTTGGTTTCGTCACCCACCTGATGACGCCGCACTTCAAGGTCATCGAGACCGATCTTCGCGGCTACGGCAATTCGGAGCGCCCCGAGCAGAAATATTCGATGGACCTCTGGGCCGACGACCTCAAGGCCGTCCTCGATGCCGCCGGGATCTCGAAGACACACGTGCACGGCACCTCGATGGGTGGCATGGTGGCGCTCGCGTTTGCTGGCCGGCACCCCGAGTACGTCGATCGTCTGATCCTCGACTGCCCGATGGCAAAGAGCGACTACATGGCGAGCTGCCACTGGGACGTCTGGGCCGCACTGGCCGAGGCCCAGGGCATGGGCGGACGCGGCCTCGCCCAGGAGATCGCCTCCAAGTGCCTGTCGCGCGCCTTCCTCGATACGCCGGCGGGCGACGAGACGGTTGGCGTCATCCAGGGCGTGCTCGAGCGCAACTGCTCGGTGCCCGTCTTCGTTGGCGCCTGCAACGCGATGCGCGACATGGATCTGCGCCCGTACGCCGCCAAGGTGACGGCCGAGACGCTCGTGATGGTCGGCTCGGAAGATTGTCTGACGCCGATTGATGCCGGTCCCGACGGTGCTGGTGCCCGCTGGATTCACGAGAACATCGCGGGCTCCCAGTTCTACATCGTTGAGGGCTCGGGCCATACGAATCTGATGGAGCAGCCAGAGCTGTCCGCAGACGTCGTGATCCGCTACTTCCAGGGCGAGAACGTCAGCAACGCGTAAGCGTCTGCGCGACGCCTCCTGATGGATACCGTCAACCTCGGCAGTACTGGTCTTCGAGTCTCGCGCGCCTGCTTGGGCACGATGACGTTTGGACGGCAGGCGAATGAGGCCGAGGCAACACGGATCGTCGATCGTGCGCTCGAGGCGGGCATCACGTTTATCGACACGGCGGACGCGTATCCGATTCCGCCAGATATCGCGACAAACGGTCTGACCGAGGAGATTCTCGGCAAGATCATTGAGGGTCGCCGTGACCAGGTCGTGCTGGCGACGAAGTGCCACTTCCCAATGGGACCGGCGGCGCATCAGAGCGGCAACGGGCGTCTACATATTCGCCGCAGCGTCGAGGCGAGTTTGGCGCGCTTGCGCACGGATTGGATCGACCTCTTCCAGGTCCATCAGATGGACGAGCACACGCCCGTCGAAGAGACACTCGATGTGCTCGAGGACCTACGCCGCGAAGGCAAAATTCTCTACGGCGGCTCGTGCAACTTCAGCCCGGCTGCGACCGCTGGTGCGGCAATCGCTGCGGCGCGCCTCGGGGTCGAGGGATTTGCGTGTCTGCAGCCTCGCTACAACCTGTTGCACCGCCACTGCGAGCATGCGACCTTCCCGATCGCACAGGCCGAGGGCATCGGCGTGATTCCGTACAACCCGCTCGCCGGCGGTTTTCTGACCGCTAAGCACCGCGGTAGTCGCCCCGATCAGGACCCGCCCGATGGTCGCTTCTCACTGCCCGGCATGTCGGGCAAGACGTATCGCCGCCGCTACTGGAACGACGTGGTCTTCGAGAAGGCCGAGCGCATCTTCGCACTCTGCGACGAGGCAGGCCTTGCGCCGGCCCGGGTTGCCGTTGGTTGGGTCCTGGCACAGGAGGCCGTGACGGCTCCGATTCTCGGGGCTTCCAACGCAGCGCAACTCGACGACGTCCTGCCCGCCTTCGACGAGCCGCTCTCGGCGGACCTGCTGGCCGCGCTCGATGAGGCCACACGCGACAGCACCTTGGAATGGGCTCAATGAGTGACGACGAAATCCAAGCCGAACTCGCCGCCGTGGCTCGCGACCTCAACGTCCAGCGCGCAACGCTGCGCTTGATTTCCGACACCTCGGTCTTTCCGATCGCGTACGAGCACTGCGAGCCAGGCACCGATTCGATTCGCGACACCCCGCGCCTCGACATGTCCAAGCAGCCCGTCGTCCTGAAGATGCAGGCCGGTGCAAGCCAGGTCGTCGAGGACGACTGCGCCGTCGCCACCGACGATCCTGGGTATCACGAGATGCGCGAGATGTTCGGCGGCATGAAGGCGCAGATCGTGACCGCCAACCGCGACGCTGATGGCCAGATCGTCGGCCTCTTGAGCGTGCACGACCTCACGTCTCCCCGTACCTGGACGGATGCCGAGGCCGCTCGCGCCCGCGCCGCCGCTGACCGCCTCGAGGAGTTGACACGCTGATGGCCGAGCACCACCTCGCACCCCCGATCCGCCGCTCGCTCGCCGAGGCTCCCGACACGGGCCACAACCGCTGGCACCCCGACCTCGAGCCCGCGCTGGTCGTGGCGGATGGCGACGAAATCCTCGTCGACTGCCGCGATGGACTCGATGGCCAGATCGTCGTCACGAGCGTCGATGCCGATCTGCTGGCGATGGACCTCAATCGTCCACACCCGATGACGGGCCCCATCTTCGTCGAGGGCGCCGAGCCTGGCGACGTGCTGCAGGTCGACATCATTGAGGTCCGCACCGACACCTTCGGCTCGACGCCCGTCATCCCGGGCTTTGGACTGCTCGCCGACCGCTTTCCCGACCCGTACCTCGTCACCTGGGGCCTGCACAATGGCGCCGCGACAAGTGGGCGCCTGCCGGGCATCACAATCCCTGAGGATGCCTTCATCGGTGTCATCGGTGTCGCGCCGTCCGCCGAGCGCCTCGCCCACTGGACCGCGCGCGAGGCTGCCGTCGACGCCCTGCCACCCGCGGCCGATGGTGCCGCACCGACGCACGAGCCCTACGCCTCAACGGGTGTTCGCACGATTCCGCCACGCGAGCTCGGTGGCAACCTCGATGTGATGCAGATCCGCACCGGCTCAACGCTGTTTCTCCCGGTCGACGTGCCCGGCGCGCTGCTGTCGCTCGGCGACATCCACTTCGCCCAGGGTGACGGCGAGGTCTGTGGCTGCGCCATCGAGACGCATGGCCAGGCGCGGATCCGCGTCTCGGCGCACCGCAACGTGCGCCACCGCCCCACCACGCCGCTGATCGAGTCGACCGAGCCTGCTTTCCGAGCTGGCCGTCGCCACATCTCGACCACCGGCATGCCGATCGACGAGGACGGACGTATCCACCCGATGGATACGACACTCGCCGCCAAGAACGCAATCGAGCTGATGATCCAATGGCTCGGTGACGAAGCCGGCCTCACGCGGGAGCAGGCGTACGTCGTCTGCTCGGCCAGCGTCGACCTCCGCATCTCGGAGATCGTTGACGTCCCGCACCCCGTCGTGTCGGCCCTGTGCCCACTCGACATCTTCACCGAGATTCGCCCGCAACGCGGGTAATCGCGAATAACTGCAAAAGTCACTTCAGACAGATCAGGAGAACAGCATCATGGGCGTAGTCAAGGGTTGGGAAGGTCGCTTTTACGAGGACTTCGAAGTGGGCGACGTTTACCGCAGCCGCATGGGCCGCACGATCTCCGAGGTCGACAACACGTGGTTCACGAACCTGACCATGAACACGAACCAGTCGCACTTCAACGCGCCGTTCGCCGAGGCCTCGCCGTTCGGCAAGATTCTCGTCAACTCGGCGTTCACGATCGCGCTCGTCACGGGACTCTCGGTGACGGACGTGTCGGAGAACGCGATGGCGAACCTCGCCTGGAACGACATCAAGCTGCCCAACCCGGTCTTCGTCGGTGACACCCTGTGGTGCGAGTCCGAGGTCCTCGAGAAGCGCGAGTCGTCGAGTCGCCCGTACGTCGGCATCGTCGGCATCCGCTCGCGCGGCCTCAACCAGCGCAAGGAGGTCATCTGCGAGTTCCGCCGCACGATGATGATCTACAAGCGTGAGGGCGCCAAGAGCCCCGAGGTCTTCCCAATCACAGACACGGACTGGACCGTCTGATGCACGACCGGGCACACCTCAAGCAGGCGCCGGGCGCGTACTTCGACGCCGTCGACGCGAAGGACATGGAGGGAGCGTTGTCCTTCTTCGCACCGGACGCCACGTTCACGATCCAGAGCGCCCACGTCACGTTCGAGGGGCACGACGGAATCCGGAGCATGTTCGAGAACTTCTTCGGCGACTACTCCCACATCGAGCACAACATCACGAACCTCGTGGTGGACGAGGCCGAAGGGAAGGCGTCGACGGAGCAGTCGTGCCCGCACGTCAAGACCAGCGGCGAACTCGACCACGTGATCACGTGCAACTTCTTCAGCTTCGATGAGGCCGGGAAGTTCAAGCGCGTGATCGTATGGATCGACGGCGTCTCGCCGCTGAGGGACTGATCCATGTCCCTCCGCGCGCGGCTTCAGAGCGGCAAGATTCTCGTCGCACCTGGTGCGTATGACGCCCTCACGGCCCGCCTGCTGGAGCAGGCTGGCTTCGAGGCGGTCTACCGCGGTGGCTATGCGGCCTCGGCCGCGGCCTTCGCCCTGCCTGATCTCGGCATTACGACGCTGACCGACATGGTCGACCACGCTCGGCGCATGACATCGGCCATCACGGTGCCGGTCATCGCCGATGCCGACACGGGCTATGGCGAGGTGCCGCAGGTGATCCACACGGTGCACGAGCTCGAGCGCGCCGGTGTGGCTGCAATCCAGTTTGAGGATCAGGTCTTCCCGAAGCGTTGCGGACACATGGAAGGCAAGAAGGTGATCCCGGCCGAGGAGATGGTCGTCAAGGTGCGTGCCGCGCTCGATGCACGACGCAACCCCGAGACCGTGATCATCGCGCGCTCGGATGCGACGGCCGTGACCGGCCTCGACGACGCGATCGCCCGCTCTCGCATGTACGCCGACGCGGGTGCAGACGTGATCTTTATCGACGCACCGACCAGCGAAGACGATCTCAAGGCAATCGCTGCCGGCGGTATCAATGCCGTCCTGATGGTCAACATCTCCGAATATGGCAAGACGCCCGACCTTGGCGCCCAACGGTTTGAGGAGCTCGGCTTCGGCCTCGTGATCTACCCCTCCTCGACGCTGTTTGCTGCCGCACAGTCGACGAAGGACTTGGCGGCCGCGTTGATGGCAGAGGGTTCGACCGTCTCGAGCCTGCCTCGGATGATGCCGTTTGATGAGATCAACGACATCCTCGGCAAGGACGAGTGGGATTCGTTGGAAGACAACCTGAGGGAGAGCAAATGAGCAACGAACGCATCAGCGTCCTGCACATGCCGTCGATCGCGCTGGGTCCGGGTGCCTCGCTTGAGGCCGGCGACCATCTTCAGGCGCTCGGCGTCACGCGGGCCTTTCTGGTCACAGATGCGTTCTTGCTGACGAGCGGCCTGGTTGCGCCGATCGAGGCAGCCGTTCGAGCCACTGGTCTCGACGTTGTCGTCTACGCCGTCCCGACGGGCGAGCCGACCGAGGATTCGATGCGCGAGGCTGCCGAGGCCTGCGTCGCGAGTGGCGCCGATGGCGTGCTTGGCGTCGGTGGTGGCTCGGCACTCGACTCGGCAAAGGTGGCGGCCCTGATTGCCACCCACGGCGGGACGCTGCGCGATTGGATCAATGCCCCACTCGGCGGTGCGCGTGTTCCCCCGGGCCCACTGATGCCCGTCGTCGCCGTCCCGACAACGTCGGGGACCGGCTCCGAGGTGACGGCCGTCGCCGTCCTCGACCTGCCGTCCGACAAGGTCAAGACCGGTATCGCTCACCCGTTCCTGCGTCCCAATATCGCGCTCTGTGATCCCGAGTTGACAGTCGGTCTACCGGCGCCAATTACGGCGGCTAGCGGCATCGACGCTCTGCTTCACGCGGCTGAGGCGTACACCTCAATTCCGTACACGCAGCGCCCGAAGCCTGCCTCTGCTGGCGCACGCCCGAACTACCAGGGCGCAGCGCCGATGGCGGATATCTGGGTCGCTGAGGCGATCGCACTGGTCGGCAAGCATCTGCGCCGCGCCGTCGCGGACGGCTCCAACATCGAGGCACGCGAGGGCATGATGCTCGCCGCTACCGCTGCCGGCATCGGCTTTGGCAATGCGGGCGTCCACATCCCCCACGCCTGCTCGTATCCGATTGCCGGCCTCAAGCACACCTGGTCGCCACCCGGCTATCCGGGCGAGGCCAAGTTTGTCCCACATGGCCTGGCCTGCGCAATCACAGCACCGGCTGCCTTTCGTCTGATCGAGCCGGCCGTACCAGAGCGCTCGCGTCGCGCTGCCGAGCTGCTGACAGGTGCGCCCGTCGACGCCGACGATCACGACGCCTTCGCCCGAGCCTTGGCGCAACTGATGGCCGACGTTGGCTGCCCGACCACGATCACCGAGGTGGGTTACAGCGAGTCGGACCTGCCCGACCTCGTGGCCGGCGCGATGCTCCAGCAACGCCTGCTGGCCTGCTCGCCGATCCCCGTCGGCGAAGCCGAACTCGAACGCGTCTTCCGCGAGTCGCTCTAGGCCGATCAGCTTTGTGATGTCCAGAAGGGGTCAGGCACGATCTGGACATTGGATGACGAGCTAGCTCGTCTATCAAATGTCCAGATCGTGCCTGACCCCTTCTGGACATCACAAGAGCGTGACCACAATTCGAAGTTGATCGCCCTAGTCAGGCTCGGGTTCGTGAACAGCTTTGCTTCGGCGCTTGACCCCACCGCAAGCTGATCGCCCCAGTCCAAATGTCCAGATCGTGCCTGACCCCTTCTGGACATCACAAGAGCGTGACCACAATTCGAAGCTGATCGCCCTAGTCATTTTACTTTGGCGCTTGACCCCTGATCGCCCTAGCCAGGCACAGGGTCGCGGGCGACCCACGCTGCGATCACGGCGATCACTCCCATGCCGGTAAAGGCAATCCAGCCGACGCCGTGGTCGAGCAGGATGCCGGCGATCGGTGTGATGATCAAGGCGAAGACGCCGCCCGTCATGTTGACGAAGGCGATGCCGGCAGCCGGGTAGCGCGGCTCGGCTTTGACCGTCAGCACGAAAACCGCGCTGAACGGCAAGGCGAAGCTGATGCCAATCACGAGCGATACGACCAGGGCCAGCCAGGACGGCAGCCCAATCGACAGCACGCCGAGACCAAGCCCGCAGGTCAGCACCGCCGCCGGTCCGATCACACGCCAGCTGATACCACGCGCAAAAAGCGCGCCACCAATCGGCCGAAAAATCGCTGTCATCGCGAGCAATGAGAAGCCGATCGCGCCCGCCAAGAAACCCGTGATCGCTCCCTCTCGGAAGTAGATGACGATCCACGCGCCGACCACGAGGCTGGCACCGAAGGTCGCCGAATGGATCAGCGCGAGGCGCCAGAGTGGACCCGACCGCAGGACAGCGCCAAGGTGATCGACCACGTTTCCCGTCTGTGGGCGCGGCTCGTCTTTGTCCTTCGGCCCGAATGCGGCGGCGGCCAGCGCAAAGGCTGCGGCAACAAGAAAGGTCAGGTGCCATGACCAACCGAAGGCATCAAACGCAGCACCCATCACCAGCGCAAGACCGAGACCAAACGTTGCAGCACCACCAAAGACGCCCGCAAGAAAGGCGCCGCCAAGCCGGCGACTCCCGTCGAGACCCCCGACAAACACTGGTCCCGTGCCGATACCAACAATCATGCGCGTCGCCGCAAGCAACCAGAAGACCGGGCTAATTGCACCCAACAGGTTCGCGATGGCGACCAAGACGAAGGCGTACCGTACGAGCTTGAGTGGACCGTACCTTTTGCGCCGGGACGGCAGCCGGCAACTGGGAAAGCGCGTGAGTGATCAGCACACCAGTGGTTAGCAGCCCGATCATGCCGAGGCTGACATCGAACTGATCACTGAGCCTCCGCGCGATCGGTCCGATCAGCGCGAAGTTGTAGCCAATGCCGATCGCAATCAGACAGACGCGAGCGATCAACCCCCACGAAGGCCGGTCAGTGGTGGTCGTAGGCATCAAGGTAAGGTGGCCTTCCGGTTTGACACCGGCGGGTGATTCACTCTATAACGCCTTGTCACCAGAGGATTTGTTACGGGCGCCTTCGCAAGTGGGCTATCGTGCCTCTGGTACGGAGAGAGAGAAACGCAATCGGAGGAGCGGGATGAAGCGCATCGGAGTCGATGTTGGTGGCACGTTCACCGACCTCATCTACGTGGATGATCAGAAGGGCACCGTGCTGGTGCATAAGACGCCGTCGACACCGGCGGACCCCTCGATTGCCACTGTCGAGGGAATTGCAACGCTGTGCGAGATGGCGAAGATCAAGCCATCCGACCTCGACCAGGTGTTCCACGGCACGACCGTCGCCACCAACATCGTGATCGAGCACAACGGCGCCAACGTCGGCATGATCACGACTGAGGGCTACCGCGACGTCCTGCATATCGCGCGCCACAAGAAGCCGATGAACTTCTCGCTGTGGCAGAACCTGCCGTGGCAGGCCTACCCGATCGCGCGTCGCCGCAATCGCCTGACCGTCAACGAGCGCATTCTCGCCGACGGCTCGGTGCAGATTCCACTCAACGACCGTGAGGTTCGCGCGCAGGTCCGTAAGCTGAAGAAGGCGCAGGTCGACTCTGTCGCCGTCTGTCTCCTCTTCTCCTTCCTCAACGACGAGCACGAGAAGCGCGTTGCCGCAATCGTGCGCGAGGAGTTCCCCGAGGCCTACATCTCTGTGTCGTCCGAAGTGATCCCGCAGTACCGTGAGTATGAGCGCTTCTCGACTGTTGCCCTCAACGCGTTCGTCGGCCCGAAGGTTTCGCATTACGTGCAGCGCTTCGACGCCGAGCTCCGCAAGATGGGCGTCAAGACCGGCGTGCAGCTGATGACGAGCGCGGCGGGTGTGGCCACGCCAGAGGCCGCCAGCAAGCGTCCCGTCAACCTGTTGATGTCGGGTCCGATCGCCGGCGTCGTCGGTGGCATCTGGGCTGGTCGTGTGGCCGGTGAGCCGAACGTGATTACGCTCGACGTCGGTGGTACCTCTGCCGATATCGGCCTCGCGCAGGACGGCAAGCTGCGTATGAAGCACCTGCTCGACACGAAGGTCGGCCCGTACCAGGCGATGATCCCGATGGTCGACGTCGACACGATTGGTGCTGGCGGCGGTTCGATCGCGTACATCGACTCGGGTGGCATCTTCCGGGTCGGTCCCCGCTCGGCTGGTGCCATGCCAGGCCCCGCAGCGTACGACCAGGGCGGCACGGAGCCAACGGCGACCGACGCGATTATCGCGCTCGGCTGGTTGCGTTCCGAATTGTTCCTCGGTGGCAAGAAGGATCTCCGCGTCGACCTCGCCCGCAAGGCCGTCGAGACGAAGATCGCCAAGCCGTTGAAGCTGACCACCGAAGAGGCCGCACTCGGCATCTTTAAGGTGCTCGTGCACTCGATGGTCGACGCGATCGAACAGTCGTCGGTCCGCAAGGGCTTCGATCCGCGCGAGTTCGCGCTGATTGCCGAAGGTGGTGGCGGCCCGCTCTTCGCGAGCCACATCGCACCTGAGGTTGGCGTCAAGCACGTGCTGGTGCCGAACTATCCGGGCATCACCGCGGCGCTTGGTCTCCTGACCACCGACCTCGTCTACGAGTACACGAAGACGGCCTACGTGATGGCCTCTGAAGTGGTCTCGAATGCGAAGACGCGCTCCACCCTCGACAAGCAGTTTGCTGCCCTCGAGAAGGAGGCGATGAAGCAGTTCGCAACCGACAAGATCGACAAGAAGCGCATCCGCTTGGAGCGCATCGTCGATGCCCGTTACGAAGGTCAGGGCTACGAGCTTCGCGTTGATGCGAAGGCTGGTGCGATTGACGAGAAGTGGGTCAAGGCAGTCAAGAACGAGTTCCACGAGGCGCACGAGCGAGAGTTCTCACGCCGCTTCGAGGACGTCGACGTACAGATCGCGAACATCCGTGTTCGTGCCATCGGTGCGATGCCGGGTCTCAAGCCGACGCTGGTCAAGAAGGGCACGAAGACGCCGCCCAAGGCTGCACTCAAGCTGACGGCCGATGCCTGGTTCGAGAAGGCCGGCAAGCCCGCCAAGTTCAAGACGAAGTTCTACGAGCGCACCGAGCTGCTCGCTGGCAACCACATTGCGGGTCCCGCGATCATCACGCAGTTCGACTCGACGAGCGTCGTCCCGCCCGGCTACACGGCCGACGTGGACAAGCACGGCAACCTGATCATCAAGTACTCCGCTGCAGTGGCCAAGGCCGCTGAGAGCGGTCACTAACCCCCAACTGCGAGAGAAGAGGCATTCCTAATGGCTGATCTGCCCGAAGTAGGCATCAACCCCGGTAAGCCCACCCGCAAGCGGGTGGGGGTCGATCCGATCACGCTGCGCGTGCTCGGTGGTGCGTTCGATGCAATTGCACAAGAGATGGCGGGCGTGTTGTTCCGCATGTCGTACTCGTCGATCATCCGCGAATCCGAGGATCTCGGCGCGGGCCTGTTCGACGCTGAGGGTCGCGAACTTTGCGAGTCCGAGTCGACGCCGATGCACATTGGTTCGTTGCCGTGGTACATCCGCGGCTTCCTGCATCGCGTTGATAAGAACGAGTTGAAGGAAGGCGACATCATCATCCACAACCACCCCTATTTGGGTGCGTCGCATACGCCAGATATCGCGGTGGCTGTGCCGATCTTGTGGAAGGGCGAGCTGCTCGGCTTTGCTGCCGTCACCGCTCACGTCGCCGACGTCGGTGGCTCGTATCCGGGTATCAACGCGGATGCGTTCGACATGTACGCCGAGTCAAAGATCTACAACGGTCTCAAGTGGTACGAGGGTGGCGTGTTGAACGAGGACCTGGATCGCATGGTCTTCGACAACGTCCGCACCGAGACGATGAACCGCGGCGACATGGAGGCCATGAAGGCCGCCTGTATCCTCGGTCGCGATCGTTTTTACCGTCTGCTCGAGAAGTACGGTGCCGACACCTGCATGTCCGCTGCGTACGACTGGATGGACTACTCGGAGAAGCGTCTGCGCGCCGAGATCAAGAAGCTGCCTGACGGTGAGTACATCGCACCGACGGCGTGGCTCGACGACGACGGTCGCAACCGCGATGTGCGGCTGCGAGTGGAGACGAAGATCATCGTCAAGGGCGACCATGTGACGGTCGATCTGACCGGCTCAAACGCCGAGGTTCCGACGGGCTACAACGTGCCATTCGAGGGGTCGCTGCTGGTTGCCGCGTACTTCGCGATCCGCACGATTCTGCTCGATCAGGACCGTCTCGACGAGCCAGTGCCACAGAACGACGGCATCTTCCGCTGCGTCGACGTGATCGCGCCAAAGGGCTCGATCTTCAATCCGAACTTCCCTCGCGCCTGCTTCTCGCGCTTCAACCAATGCCAGCGCGTCGTGGACAACACGATCGTCGCGCTGTCGAAGGTTGTGCCAGATCTGGTCACGGCTGGCAACTCGGCCGCGATCCACTTCTGCTCGTACGCGGGCTTCATCCCCGAGAAGGGCGAGTACTGGCTCTACCTCGAGGTCAATGAGGGGTCGTACGGTGGTCGTAAGGGCCGCGATGGCATGGACTCTGTCGACTGCCTGATGGCAAATACGCGGAACAATCCGATCGAGGAGCTCGATATGCGCTTCCCGATGCGGACCGAGCGCTACGAGCTGCGTGACGAGCCGGCGGCGCCGGGTCAGTGGCGCGGTGGAGTCGGCATCGTGCGCACAAACCGGTTCCTCGAGCCGGGTGCGTACTCCTGTGAGGGCGATCGCCATACCGATCCCCCGCGCGGCATCTTCGGCGGCTATGACGGCCTGCCGGCGATGGTCCGCCATCACAAGGCAGGTGGCGGCTTCGAAGAGATCCCGGCGAAGGTGACCGGCCTGATGTGTGAGGCTGGCGACGCAATCCAACTGATCGAGCCGAACGGCGGTGGCTACGGCAATCCGCTCAAGCGCGACCCGAAGCTGGTCGTCGAGGATATCCACGACGACTTTACGACGGTCGAGTTGGCGCGTGAGGCCTACGGTGTCGTCGTTGATCCAAAGACGCTCGTGCTTGATCTTGCGGCTACGAAGAAGCTTCGTGCCCAATTGACCAAGAAGCGTGGCCGCAATTTCCAGGGCGAATTGCTCTCTCTGGTCAAGTTGCCGCATCGCATGGCCGTGTCGCCCCACAAGGCGGCTGCCAAGCCACGTAAGAAGAAGCCGGCGGCTCGCCGCTAGGTTCGAAAAGACAAAGCGGCGACGGCGCCTGCCGTCGCCGCTCTGTTCTTACCTGAGCCGTCATCGATTAGATCCCTTAGGACGGGTACGCTCTCACCTATGCGCAGACCACTCGAAGACGTCACCATCCTCGCGATCGAGCAGTACGGCGCAGGCCCTTGGGGCACCGTGCACCTCGCCGACCTCGGCGCTCGCATTATCAAGATCGAGGATCCGACCAGCAAGGGCGACATCGGTCGCTACGTGCCGCCATTCCAGGAGGGCGAGGACTCGCTCTTCTTCGAGACGTTCTGCCACAACAAGGAGTCGATCTCACTCCAGTTGCGCTCACCGGAGGGCCGCGCGACCTTCGAGCGCCTCGTCCCCCACGCCGACGCGGTCTTCTCGAATCTACGCGGTGACGGTCCGGCGAAGCTAAACATTCTTTACGACGACCTCAAACACCTCAACCCGGCGATCGTCTGCACCTCGTTGTCTGGCTTCGGCATGACGGGTCCGCGCGCGGCTGAGGGCGGCTACGACTACATCGCCCAAGGCATGGCCGGCTGGATGAGCCTGACAGGCGATCCCGACGGCCCGCCAACCAAATCGGGTCTGTCGCTCGTCGACATGTCAACCGGCTACGCGGCCGCGCTGGCAATGATGTGCGCCCTTTGGCGCGCGCGCCGCGACGGTGAGGGCTGCGACGTCGACGTCTCACTGTTCGAGACGGCGTTCAACCTCGACATGTACGTCTCGACGTGGCATCTGTCGCGCGGCTGGGAGCCGATTCGTACCCGCAACTCGTCGCACCCATCGATCGTGCCGTTTGGCAACTTCCCGACCTCCGATGGCTGGGTCGTGATCGCGTGCGCCAAGCAGAAGTTCTTCGAAAATCTCGTACATGCGATCGGTGTCGAGTGGATGCTCGAGGACGAGCGTTACGCGACGACAGCCGCCCGCCTCGAGCATCGCGACGCATGCACGGCCGATCTCGAACAGGTCCTCGCAACGAACACCACCGACCACTGGGTCAAGGTACTCGCGGCGGCCGACGTCCCGAGCGGCCCGATCTACTCGATCGCCGAGGCTGCCGCCGACCCGCAGACGATCGCGCGCGACCTGATCGCCGAGACCGAACACCCCGTGCTCGGGACAGTGCGCCAGATCCGCTCGCCGCTTCGCATGCCTGGCGCCGCTGAGGAACTGAGGCTCGCACCGAAGCGCGGCGAGCATACCCGCCAGGTCCTGACGGAATTGGCCGGTATGGACGAGTCCGAAATCAACGCCCTTGCCGAGGCAGGCGTCTTCGGCGACGTGGAGGTATGACGATGGCGAAGAACGTGACGATCGATCGCGAGCGCTCGTACCAGCGCATCGAACACGACATCGAGACGCTGGCCGGGCCCAACTTCACTGAGAGCGATGAGGCGATTCGCCGCTACGCCTACACCGCTGTGTTCGAGAACACGCTGCAGTACTTCACGCGCGAGCTCGAGAAGATCGGGTTTAGCGTCTGGCGCGATCCGGTCGGCACGCTAATCGCTTCGAATGTTCCGAAGGGCGCTCCCGCCTTCGGTATCGGCTCGCACTGCGACTCAAACCGCAACGGTGGCAAGTACGACGGTACGCTCGGCGTCGTCACTGCCCTCGAGGTCTGCCGCCTCGCGCAGGAGTCGGGCCAGCACATCCCGCTGCGCCTCATCTCCTTCCTCGAGGAGGAGGGCTCGGGCTTTGGTCAGATGCTGCTCGGCTCGCGGATCATGCTGCAGCGCGTCACCGAGGAGGAGCTAAAGACCACGATCCTCGCCCCCGACGGCACGTCGTTTTGGGACTCGGCGAAGGCCGCGGGCTACGAGCCGGAGCGCTGGCAGGAGTCGATCAGCGAAATCGACGGCCTGACCGGTTGGATCGAGGTCCACATCGAGCAGGGCCGCGTCTTGCAGGACACGGGTAACCGGATCGGCGTCGTGCATGCGCTGCCGGGCTACGTCCACGGCGACTTCCACTTCACCGGTCGCGCCGACCATGCGGGTGCCACGCCGATGGACTTCCGCGTCGACGCCGCTATCCCAGCCGCCGAGACGATCCTCGAGGTCGAGCGCCTCGCCAACGAGATCGGTAAGACGACAGTCGGTACGACAGGCGAGCTCGAGACGCAGCCATGCCTGATCAACGTCGTGCCCGGCAGCGTTCGCGTCTCGCTCGATACGCGCTCGGTCACGGGTGGCCATGTGGAGCTACGCGACCGCATCGTGCCGTACGCCAAGGAGCGGGCCGAGGCACGTGGCGTCGGCTTCGAGTGGGTCGAGCGTCAGTCCCTCCCGATCACCCCGATGAACGATCGTCTAGTCGAAGCGCTGCGTGCTGAGGCTGAAGCGACGGGCGAGCCGTTCTTGGTGATGCCCTCCGGCGCGGCGCACGACACGATGTGTGTGGCCGACAAGGTGCCGACTGCGATGGTCTTCGTGCCCTGCGTCGATGGCCTCTCGCATACGCCGCTCGAGGACTCCGACACGCGCGACGCGGCGCTCGCCGCCGAGATCGTGCTCGGCGCGATCATGGCACTCAACGCCTGACCTCCTGCTCGTTGCCGTGCAAAACGGTACAGGTGACAGATACCTCTGATCACCGTAGAATCACGGCATGCCTGCCAACCCAGAACACCACGATGTCCTGATCGTTGGCGCGGGCTTTAGTGGCCTGTACCTACTCCACCGCCTGCGTCAGCGCGGCCTGCAGGCCCACCTCGTCGACCGCGCACCGAGCGTTGGTGGCACGTGGTATTGGAATCGCTACCCCGGGTGCCGCTGCGACGTCGAGAGCATGACGTACTCGTACTCCTTCGATGAAGAGCTCGAGCAGGAGTGGAGCTGGTCGACACGCTACGCCGATCAGCCCGAGATTCTTCGCTACCTCAACCATGTCGCCGATCGTTTCGACCTACGCCGCGACATCCAGCTCGAGACGAGCGTCACTGCCGCACGGTGGGACGAGGATGCGAGCCTCTGGCGCGTCACCACCAACCATGGTGAGCTAACCGCACGGTGGTTCGTGATGGCCACGGGCTGCCTGTCGATACCGAACACACCACGCTTCCCTGGCCTCGATCGCTTCGCTGGTGCGTGGTACCACACTGCTGCCTGGCCCGAAGACGGCGTCGACTTTACGGGCCAGCGCGTCGGTGTTATCGGCACCGGCTCCACCGGTATCCAGACGATCCCGCAGGTCGCCGCGCAGGCGGAACAGTTGACCGTCTTTCAGCGCACCCCAAACTTCAGTATCCCCGCCTGGAACGGCCCGATGGATCCCGCTGCAGAGGCTGCCCGCAAGGCGATCTATCGCGAGACCCGCGCCACCGCGCGCCGCGGGCCTACGGGCGACATCTGGCCCGAGAGCACCTCGACGGCCCTCGCTGTCTCGGCCGAGGAGCGCCAGGCCGAGTACGAGCGCCGCTGGCACGAAGGCAGCTTCTCGTTCCTCTCGTCGTTCCATGACATCACCACGGACGAGACAGCCAACGAGACGGCCGCCGAGTTTGTCCGCAACAAGATCCGCGCGACCGTCACCGACCCGGCCGTCGCCGAACTGCTCTGCCCGTACAACCACCCGCTCGGCACGAAACGCCTCTGCGTCGATACGGACTACTACGCGACGTATAACCGTCCAAACGTGACGCTCGTCGACATCAAGCATGCGCCGATCGAGGAGATCACCGAGGCCGGGCTAATCACCGGCGGCACCGAGTATGCCTTTGACAGCCTGATCTTCGCGACGGGCTTCGACAGCATGACCGGCGCCTTGCTGGCCGTCGATATCCGCGGCCGCAACGACCAGAGCCTGCGCGACCTCTGGGCCGAGGGACCTCACTCCTACCTCGGGCTGACGGTCCACGGCTTCCCGAACCTCTTCACCATGACCGGCCCCGGCAGCCCTTCGGTCCTGAGCAACATGATGACCTCAATCGAGCAGCACGTGGAGTGGGTCGACGAGTGCATCGGCCACCTGAGCGAACAGGGTCAGACCACAATCGAAGCCACCCCTGACGCCCAAGCCGACTGGGACCAACAGGTACATGACGAGGCGTACGCGACGCTCTATCCGCGAGCCGCCTCCTGGTACATGGGCGCCAACATTCCTGGCAAGCCCCGCGTCTTCCTGCCCTACATCGGCGGTGTTGGCAAGTACACCGAAATCTGTGCCGACGTGGCTGCTGGCGGGTATCGGGGCTTCGTCGTCGCCTGAGCGCGCAGCGATTTAGAGGTCGAGCCCGATGCGATCGCCCTTAGCGCGCGACACGCAGATCATCATCGAGAACTGCTCGGCCTTCTCTTCGTCCGACAGCACCTCGTCACGATGGTCGGCCTCGCCAAATTTGATGTCGGTCTCGCAGGTGCCACAGTTGCCCTCGCGGCACGAGTTGAGCATGCGCCGACCCGTCGCCTCGATCGCATCGAGGATCGTCTGGTCGGCAGCAACGACGATCTCGGAGCCATCGTTGAGGACGACAGTGAAAGGCTGATCCGGCATGGGCGTAGTATCCCACACCAAAAAGCGCGCCCGGCGGACCGCTCTTGCATGGCGAGAACTTCGACGTCTGCTGAGGCGAGCAGTGGAGTATGGTGATCCCCGGAGGAGCAGCAGATGGCGACCGAGGTACCGCAGGGGGCGATCGAACCAGCAGCAGGGGTTTCGTCGCTCGCCGACGATCCTTGGTCGATCACAAACCTGACGGACCCCTATCCCCTCTTTGAGCGCATGCGCGACGCGGGGCCGGCGGTTTGGCTCGAGCAGTACGGGGTGCACAGCTTTACGCGCTTCGATTCGGTGCGCGAGATTCTCGTCGACCACGAGACCTACATCTCGGGTGCTGGTGTTGGCCCAACGAACCTGCATGCGACACCGAACTGGCGCCCCCAGGGCATCCTCGAGTCTGATCCGCCGCGTCACACCCCGATGCGCACGGCGATGACGAGCGTGATTGCTCCCCGCAAGATGCGCGCACTCCGGCCAGGCTTTGACGCCTATGCCCAGAAGCTCGTCGGGCAGGTGCTGGCCACGGACACGCCCGAACTCGTCCACGACCTCGCCGAGGAGTTCACGCTGCGTGTCTTCGGCGACGCGGTTGGCATCGGGCGCGAGGGGCGGCGCGAGAACCTGCTCAGCCATGGCGCGATGAACTTCTCGTTCTTCGGCCCCGATAACGACCTGCACCGCCAGCACGTCGCGGCCGGCGAAGGAACTCCCGAGTGGGTGCTCGCCAACTGCGAACGCAGCGCGCTGTCAGCCGACGGCATGGGCGCACAGATCTGGGAGCAGGCCGACGCCGGCGTGATCCCACCCGAGCAGGCAACGCTGCTGATCCGCGCAATGCTGTCGGCGGGGCTCGACACGACAGTCTTCGCCATCACGAACACACTGGTCTGCCTCGCGCGCCACCCCGAACAATGGGCGATGGTGCATGACGACCCGACGCTGATCAAGTTTGCGATCGACGAAACGCTGCGCTACGAGTCGCCCTTTACCGCGTTCTTTCGCACCACGAGCCGCGATGTGATGCTCGACGGTGTTGCCTTGCCAGCGGGTTCGAAGCTGCTCGTCTTCCTGGGTGCTGCCAACCGCGATCCACGCAAGTGGGGCGACACCGCGGACGCTTTCGACATCAACCGCGACGCGGGCGGCCAGCTCGCGTTCGGCATGGGGATCCACCAGTGCGTGGGTCAACCGATCTCGCGCCAAGAGTCACAGGCCGTCCTCGAGGAGTTCGCGCGGCGTGTCGAGCGCATCGAACTGACGGCCGAACCCGAGCTCTACCTGCACAACACGCTGCGCTCGTGGTCGACGTTGCCAGCCCGGCTCGTCGGCACCTGATCAGCCTGTCGGCGAGACCAGCCAGTCGTCGATCCAGGTAGCAATCTCGCTCAGGCACGCCGCCGAAATCGTGCCGGCATAGCCATGAATGCGTTCGCGACTGATCGCACGCGGCTGCTCTGTCATGGCAAACGTCCGGGCCTTCAGGCCCGTCTCGCCCAGGAGCTCAACATGGTTTGGCCAACCGCGATCGACACGAGTTGCCGGCACCACCGCGATAAGGTCGGGCACGAGCGATCGATGATCGGCCGACGAGATAACCACTACCGGCCGGCGGCCACCCTGTTCTCTACCAACTCCCTCACCAAGCTCTGCCCAGACAATGGAGCCTGTCTCGAGCGAGATCACCAGCCCTCCAGGCCATCACTCGAGGTGACATCCCAGATCGCAGTCTCCGCGCGATACGCCGCCATCACCTCGGGCGACGCCGAGCGCATCGCTTCGGCCGCTCGCGTCATCCGATCGCGACGCTCGTAGTCTTTCATCAGCGTCTCGAGGAATTGGTTGATCGTCATTGACTTGCTTTGCGCAGCGCCACGAATGCGCTCACGCAGTTGGCGCTCAACCTTGATTGTGGTATCGGGAGGCATATCGAGAAGCATACTATGAAGATCCTGTGTCATGACTGCAGCATCGCGTATCGCGCCAGCCCGGACGTGCTCAGCGACACACAGATCGGCGCCACCGACGGCCAAACTGCACCGCACCGCGGACGAACCCGAACAACCACCGCTCGCCGATTCACACGTCCCGCACCAAACCTCCCACGGTCGAGCACCACCCAGACCTCCACGGAGCAAAGGAATACCTGTACGCTGCCCGCCATGTGTGACACGCAGCATCTCCTCCACAGTCATCACCACGGTCCCGAGTTCATCCTCGATACGCCGGTGATGCGCGACTTCATCGCGCAGGTCAAGGCCGAAATTGCGGCTGGTGGAACCGTTGAGGAGGCGATCAAGCGCATCGAAGTCCCCTTCGCTGCATTGATGGATGACCCGAACTGGCTGCCCGCCGAGTACATGGCCGATGCACCCGAGAGCGGAATGGGGCAAGGCATCGGACAGTGGGCCTTGTACCGCGCTCAAGACGGCTCACTCTGCCTGTTCGCGCTCGTCGTGCCACCGGGCAAGTCGACACCGATCCACGACCACCTGGCCTGGGGACTAATTGGCCTCTACCAGGGCACCCAGGACGAGGACGTCTACGCCCTGACGGATCACGGTGTCCAAATGAAGTCGCACAACAAGATCAAGCGCGGCGAGTTCTTCGCGCTAATCCCACCCGACGACGACATCCACCAGATCACCACGACGAGCGACGTCACCAGCGTCTCGCTGCATCTCTTGACGAACGACACCGGGTGCATTTGGCGCCATCGGTTCGACGCCGAGCTGGGGACGACCGAGCCCTTCCGCTCGGGCTACGTCAACGCCGAGTGCGAAGACCACACACACGACCACGAGCATCCTGCCGACCACGACCACTCGCACCACCACTAGGAGTAGCACCATGGCCCGCCGCGTTATTGACCTCTCCCAGCCGCTGTCGAAGGACTCGCAGCTGCACCCATTCTTCCCCACCGTGCAGGTGCTGCGACATCTGCAGCACGGCGATGCCACCGGCGACGAGAAGTCGTTCGACGCACAGATCATCATCACGTCGAACCACGCCGCCACGCACGTGGACGCGCTCGGCCACTTCGATCCCGACCCGAAGGCAGCCAAGATCGATGAGATGCCGCTCGACACGTTCTGTGGCGACGCCGTCTGCATCGACGTGCGCGAGTATCCGGCTGGCCATGAGGTAACAGTCGCCGAGATGGAGGCCGCAATCGCCGCCAGTGGCCAAGAGATCCGCCACGGGACATCCTCCTGTTCTGCACCGACCACTACAACAAGACGGCCGGCACGCCCGCCTTCCTGAACGGCTTTAGCGGCGTTGCGGCTGAGTGCGTCTATTGGATGAAGGACAAGGGCGTCAAGATCTTCGGTGTCGAGACGATCAGCCCCGACCTCGTCTACCAAACCGGCGCGTATACGAATCATCGCGCCTGCGCCGACGTTGGCATTACCCACTACGAGAACCTCAACAACCTCAAAGAGGTCGTCAACCAGCGCTTCCAGTTCTTCGGCTTCCCACTGCGTCTCGTGCCGGCCACCGGCTCGCCGATCCGTGCAGTCGGCATCGTCGAAGACTGACCTCGCAGCGGGTGATCAACTTTGCTTAGGGGTCTGACCCCTAAGCGAAGCTGATCACCGTTGAGGCGTTCCATTGAGGCGTTCCATTGAGGCGTTCCATTGAGGCGTGCCAGAATGCAGTCGTGAGCAAGCAGAACATCGCGCAGTGGGAGGAGAAGTTCTCGACTCCTGAGTACCAGTTCGGCACGTCTCCGAATGGGTTCCTCGTGCGCGAGGCTGGTCGCCTAACGCCGCACGCAAAGGTGCTTTGCATTGCCGATGGCGAGGGGCGCAACAGCACGTGGCTGGCCGAGCAGGGACATCGCGTTCATGCCGTCGAGGCCGCGATGAATGCGATTGAGAAGGCGCGCGCGCTGGCACTAGAGCGCGGCGTCACGATCAAGCACGAACAGGTCGATCTCGAAGACTGGGACTGGCCCGTCGGGCAGTACGACGCCGTCGTCGCGATCTTTATTCAGTTCACCGACACGATCGGCCGCGCGCGAATGTTCGCCCAGATTGAGGCAGCGCTCCGTCCGGGTGGGGTTCTGTCTCCTCGAAGGCTACGGCCCCGGACAACTCGCGTATAAGACGGGTGGGCCGAAGACCATCGACCACCTCTACACCGTCGACGAGCTGAGCACCATCTTCCCCACCCTTCGCGTCGAACTGCTCGAGGAGTACGACATCGAGCTCGACGAGGGCCCACGCCATCGCGGCATGTCTGCGCTCGTCGACCTCGTCGCCGTCAAGCTCTAAAGCGCCTCCAGCAGTCAGCGCGCCCGTCCTTCCTATGGCGCCCTTGCTGCACTAATCTGCTGGTAATCATTTTGTGACGAGGGGATTTCCATGTCGAGCGAGTACCCACACCTCCTGAGCCCATTGACGATCGGCTCGACCGAAGTTCGTAATCGCATCATGCAGACGGCCCACGCGAAGATGTACTCGCAGAACGGGCTCGACTCGCAGCGCGACGTCGACTACCAAGTCGCACGCGCCAAGGGTGGCGCGGGGCTGCTGATTACCGGCAACCGCCTCGTCCACCCCACCTCGACGACCGGCAACCAGCGTTTCCAGTGGGCCTATCTCAAGGACGCGGTTGCTACGAACCAGCGCCTGACCGCCGCGGTGCACGACCACGGCGCCAAGATGTTCGAGCAGCTCAACCACTTCGGTGGCAACGCGACCTCCGACTCGGCCGACGACATCCGTGTCTTGTGGGGCCCATCCAACGTCAAGAGCCCGTCCTACGGCGAGATGCCGAAGGCGATGGAGCGCGAGGACATCCAGGAGTTGGTCGACTGGTGGGCGCACTGCGCCGAACTGTCGCGTGAGGGCGGCTTCGACGGTACCGAGGTCCACATCGCGCACTCGTACCTCCTCCACCAGTTCATGAGCCCGCTCTACAACAAGCGCACTGATGAGTACGGCGGCTCCTTCGAGAACCGCCTGCGTCTGACGCGCGAAGTAATCGACGCGGTGCGCGCCAAGGTTGGCTCCGACTGGACGGTTGGGATTCGACTCAACCTGCACGACTTCATGCCGGGTGGGCTCGATCTTGACGATGCGATCGCCGCCGCCACGCACTTGCAGGAGCAGTGCGAAATCGACTTCATCAACGTCTCGGCGGCTGGATACCACAACATCCACATGGCGATGCAGCCCTCGGACGAGCCGGACGGCTACCTCGTCGAGATGACGGCGCGTGTCAAGGCCGTCTCCAGCATCCCCGTCTTTACGGTCGGTGGCATCAAGGACCCCGTGCTCGGTGAGGAGATCGTCGCGACGGGCAAGGCCGACATGGTCGCGATGACACGCGCACTGATCGCCGATCCCGATTTCGCCAACAAGGCGGCAGAGGGACGCGCCGACGAGATCATCCACTGCATTCGCGGCAACCAGGGCTGTATCGGCCGGATCTATAAGGGTTTCCCCGTCTCGTGCACGGTCAATCCGGCGACGGGACGCGAGGGGCGTTTCGGCCCCCTCGAGCCAACCGAAGATCCTGCTCGCTGGGTCGTCATCGGCGGTGGGCCCGCCGGCATGAAGGCCGCCGACACGCTCGCCAAACGCGGTCATGACGTCACGCTGCTCGAGCAGTCGGACGAGCTCGGTGGCCAATTGAAACTCGTGGTCAAGACGCCCGGTCGCCATATGTGGAACGTCGTGACGCGCGACCTCAAGGTCCAGATGGCTCTTGCCGGCGTCGATATTCGACTCGGCACGACGGCCACGGTCGAGCTCATCCGCGAGCTCGCACCGGACGGCATTGTCGTCGCCACCGGCGCCCTTCCGACCACGACGGGCTTCTCGAGCGTCACGCCGATGGTCGATCGTCTGCCTGGCTCGGAGCAGGACAACGTCGTCGACCTCTGGGAGGCGATCGAGGGCTCCGACCGCATCACGGGCCGCGTCGTCTTGCTCGACGACGACGGTTCGCGCACGGCTGCCGGTGCCGCCGAGGTACTCCTAGACCGTGGCCACCAGGTCCACGTCGTGACGCGCTGGAACGCACTCTTCCCGTTCACGCTCGGTGGACTCGACATGGCGACGCTCTACGAGCGGACGATGCGTAAGGGAATGACGTATCAGGTCAACCAATGGGTCAGCGCGATCGAGGGCACGACGCTCAAGGTCTTCAACCTTTACACCGGTGAGGCCGAGCCCGACGTGATGGCAGACACGATTGTCACCACCGGCGCCAAGCCCGACGATGCGCTCTACGTGCAACTCAAAGAGCACTTCGACGCCGTGCATCGTGTCGGCGATTGCGTTGCGGTCCGCAAACTCGACCACGCGATCTACGAGGGTTACCTCGCTGGGCGCGAGCTGTTCGATCCGCGCGAGCGCTACATCTACGAGGGCGAGCTCATGAGGCCGAGCCTGAACGCCCAGACGGGCGAGTAACCCGGCCCTAGAAACACGAAAGGCCCGGCCTCCACACGGGAGACCGGGCCTTCGTCGTACTTGCCTAGCCCGTGAAGGGATGCTTGGCGTCGTACCAATCAGCGATCTCGTCGAACGTGCACCAGCGCACACCCTCGTGCTTGTTGATGTGAGCGATGATGCGCTCGTGCATCGCGATCACGTGCGGGCGGCCCGAAATATCGGGGTGGATCGTCATCGTGAAGACGACGTCCTCTTCCTCGCGGTAGAGGTAGTCGAACTGGTCCATCCACATCTGCTCGATGTCGCGCGGATTCGCGAAGCCGTACGAGTTCGGAACCTTCTTCATGAACATCATCGGCGGCAGATCATCGAGGTACCACGACGCCGGGATCTCGATCAGCGACGTCTCGACACCACGCGTCAGCGGCGTCATCCACGTCTCGGCCGGCTGCGAGTAGTCGATCAGCTTCCAGGCATCGCCGACACGCACGCGATGGCAATGGAAGTCCTCGCTCATCAGCGAGTGGTCGTACTTGAGCCCGTGCTTGAGCAGCAGCTCGTTCGTGATCGGGGAGAACTCCCACCACGGTGCGACGTAGCCGGTGGGGCGACGACCGCAGAGCTGCTCGATCAGCTCGATGCTCTTGATCATCACTGCCTCCTCCTGCTCGGGAGACATTGCGATCGGGTTCTCATGCGTGTAGCCGTGCATGCCGATCTCGTGGCCGGCATCGGCGACGGCCTTCATGTCCTCGGGGAACGTCTCGATCGAGTGCCCGGGGATGAACCACGTCGTCTTGATGTCGTGCTTCTTGAACAGCTTCAGCATCCGGCGCGTGCCGACCTCGCCAGCGAAGATGCCGCGCGAAATATCGCACGGCGAATCGCCACCTGCATACGAGCCAATTTGGCCCGCGACCGCATCGACGTCGCAGCCGTATGCGACCAAAATTTCTTTCGCCATGAGATTCCTCCGTTACCTGTAAGTCTCGCTCTAGAGAGAACGTACCCGGGCACGAGCCGCATGGCAACTCACTAACCCGCAAAGCGCGCCAAACTATCCGTATGTGCTCTCTCTGTGGAACCCTCGGCGCGGCCGCGCACTGGTCGGAAGGCGGCGGCGACCGCACGCAGGTCGGTGCGCGCCGCGACGTGCTGCGCGAACGCCACCGCCGCGTCGCGCTGCTTAATCGCGTGCTGCGTTCGTACACGTTGAGCGTCGACGAGTGGGAAGAGACCGCGTACATCCTGCACGGCCCGAGCGGCCAAGCCATCCTCTGTAACGACCTCACCGCCGTGTTCGCGGAGGTCGCTCGCCTGCGCGGCGGCGTGGCGCTCGACCCACTCGACTCGACCCTCCTCGAGCGTCTATGAGCGAGCGCATCCCACTCACGCTGATTACGGGCTTCCTCGGCTCGGGCAAGACGACCCTGCTCGGCCACCTGCTGCGCGATCCGTTGTTGTCCGACGCCGTGGTGCTCGTCAACGAGCTTGGCGAAGTGCCGCTCGACCATCACCTGCTTCGACAGATCGATGAGAAGACCGTGATTCTCGACTCTGGCTGTGTCTGCTGCACCATCCGCACCGACCTCGTCGACGAGCTGCGCGACTTGCAGGTCCGCCAGTATCGCGGCGAGATCCCCGCCTTTCGACGGGTGATTGTCGAGACGACGGGGCTGGCCGACCCTGTCCCTGTGTTGGCCACGCTGCTGCAAGATCCGCTGCTTGCGGCGCACTACATGGCCGACGGCGTCGTCACCACCGTCGATGCCATCAACGCGCCACTGCAGGCGCGGCGCCAGCCCGAGTGGGTCAAGCAGGTCGTGGTCGCCGACCGCATCGTGCTGACCAAGACCGACCTGGCCGGCGTCGACCAACCGCTCGTCGAGGCTCGTACGCGACCGGCAACCCGGTCGCCGAGTTGCTCGTCGCCGACCACGGCGCGATCTCCGCCGCCGTCTGATTGGCCTCGGCGTGCTGGCTGAGGATCGTAGGTGCTGAAGGTGCTCTAGTTGACACTGTGGTTAACCTTAGCAATACGTAACTGAACGAAGTACAAT
>CAXNKU010000006.1:0-115518 GCA_964203045.1 Gaiellales bacterium | reverse complement strand
TTGTGCCGCTTTGACGCACTGCGCACACCAACTACAGCGGTCCATTCGCCTATCGTGCCGGGTATGAGTTACATCGAGTCCAACCTGTCCCTCGGCGATCTTCCACTGGCGCGCGGGGGTGTCCTTCGAGACGCGCAGATCACCTATCGCGTCCACGGCACGATCGAGAACGGCGAGGCGATCATGCTGCCGCACATGTACTCGGGCAGCATGGACTCGATGGAAGGGTTCTTGACTCCCGCTGGCCCGATCGACGCGACACAGTGCGCGGTGATTATGCCCGCCATGCTCGGCGCGGGAGCCTCGACCTCGCCGACCAACGCCCACGGTGATCAACAGGGCGCCAACTTTCCCGCGCTCAGCACCGCCGACGATGTCGCCGCTCAGAAGGCGTTGCTCGACCACCTTGGTGTCACCAAGCTGCGCCTCCTGCTTGGGTTTTCGATGGGAGGCCAGCAGGCGCTGCGCTTTGCCGTCACCTATCCAGAGATGGTCGAGCGGCTCGTACTGATCGCCGCGACGGCCCGCAACACGGCCTACGGACGCATCGTTGCTCAGTCGCTCGCCGAGGCGATCACGGGCGAGCCCGGCTGGCGGGTTGCCGACGACGCACTCGAGGGGCGCCATCGCCACGCGCGTCTGATGAGCCTGCTCGGTGCCACCCACGAGGCTTTCTTGCCGCACGGCATCGCCCAGGCCGGCGTCGAAGACCACGAGGCCTTCATTCGCGAGATCTTCGAGGCCGACTACGGCTCGCAAGACGCCAACAACCTGCTCTGCCAAATCGAGCGGTGGCATGGCGCCGATGTTGCCGATGGTGGAGACCTCTCCGCAGCACTCGCCCGCGTGACGTGCCCAACGGCCGTGATTGCGCTCGCCGGCGACCGACTGTTTCCGCCGGAGGAAGTCAGCGAACAAGCTCGCCTACTGCCAAATGCCAACGTGCATGTCGTCGGCTCGACGTGGGGCCACTACGCAATGGGTGGCTTCGACAGTGCGGACATCGCCGCAGTCCACGCGATCGTCGCGGCCGTACAGAGCTAGGCAAATGTCCAGATAGGGTCTGGCCCCTTCTGGACATTTGCCTAGCGTTGCGCTGCTGTTCGATGTCCAGATAGGGTCTGGCCCCTTCTGGACATTTGCCTAGCGTTGCGCTGCTGTTCGATGTCCAGATAGGGTCTGGCCCCTTCTGGACATTTGTCTAGCGTCGCGCTGAGCTAGGCGGCCGACTCGAGGGCAAACCAGCCCTCGGCGACATCGAGCGTGAAGCGGTACTGATCGAGGAAGCCCTCCTGGCCAAGTAGACCAAAGGGGGAGTTCCAGCCCGGGCAAAACCAAACAGTCGTGACGATAGTGCCTTCCTTCGTACGCAACACCACAGGTGCCGGGAACGCGGTCAGGGTCATGCCACCAAGCGCGATCGATTGCGGTGGCGCAGAATCGGTCAGATCAATGCCAAGTTCGTCTGCCACCCAGGCGGGAAGGCGAGTTCGCATGGTGCCGGTATCAATGAGGCATGGGAGGGAGGCGTCGGCGGCTCCAGTGAGGCGGACGTCGAGCACCGGTCGAGGGCCGTTCTTGCTTCCCGGCAATGGGCGGAGTGCGTGTCTCACCAGTCAGCTCCCCAAATCGTGTCCATCGGCGGCGGGTCGTCGGGATGCGGCACGCGGATGTAGCGGTAGCCGTGGATGCCATTGGCGCGATTGCGCTTGGCGAGCACCTCGGGGTTATCGTCGGAGCCGACAATCTTGCCCTCGCGCGACAGTGCAACCCACTTGCCGACGTAATCGGCAAAGACGGCCTCTTGGGTTGGGGCAGGGCCGAGGCGCACGATCTGTTCGATCAGGTCGCGATGCGAGGCGCTGATTGCGAAGCGATCGCCGTCTCGTCGGACGACGCCCGCATTTTCGAGTTGCCGTAGCGCAATCGCCGCAGCCGACTTGGCGCAGCGCGATTGGCGGGTCAACTCGGCGAGCGTGCAGGGGCCGACCAGCAGGGCAGCGAGTGCAGCGACGCGGGAGCGGCTGCCGAGCAGGTGCTCGGCCGGTGTTCGTGTTTCGCGTACGTTCATGACTCTAAAACTAGCACACGCAATCGAACGTGACAGATCAGCACTTCGCCGGTTGGCATCAGAGTTTCGGTTTTGTGCGGCCGAAACAGGCACAATTGTCAGATGGAAATTCAAGGCCTCCCGGCACACCCCCTGCTCGCCCACGGACCGATCGTCCTGATCCCGCTCGTGGCGCTGCTGGGAATCGCGATGATTATCCGACCTGCTTGGCGCATCACGCTCGGCCCGTGGGTCGTGCTGTTGGGCTTCGCGATGTTTGCAATGACGTTTTTCGCGGTTCAGCCGGGAGAGAAACTACAGGCCAACGTCGACTCGACGCAGCTGATCAAGGACGGTTCGGAGATGGATGATGCGTTGCGCCCGATCGCGCTGGCGTTGCTCGTCGCGATCTTTCTGCTCGTGGCGCCAGCTCGGTCGATCGCTCGTGGTGGGCACGGGGCGTTGGCCACACTCGGCCGTTCGCCGCTGTGGAACATCGTCAGCATGGTGCTCGTCGTCTTGACGGGCGTACTGGCGACCTACTGGGTGATCCAGACGGGCCGCTAGGGTACCGGTGCTGTCTGGCTCGACGTCCACCTGATCAACAGCGCGGACGACTAGTTCAGCGAGAACGTCACGCGCCCGCGTCGGGCACGATCGACAGGTGCGGCGTCGACGAAGTCTGGCGTTCGCCATCGATCGTCACATCGACGTGCTCGTCGTAGAAGCACATGTGGCCGCGTAGGCGCTCGGATTCGGGCAGCGGGTCGGGATAGCTCCAGGCGACATCGTTGTGGAGTTTGCCTGCGACCTTGACCGACCAGTACGCGGCCGTGCCCTTGTACGGACAGACGGAGGTGCGCTCGCTCTTGACGAGAGCGTCGCTCGGCACGTCGACGTGAGGCAGGTAGTAGCGGTTGCGCATGCCGGTCTCGAACACGATCATTGGGCGCTTGCTGTCGGCCACGACCTGGCCATCAATCTCGATGACGACGTGCCGCGAGCTCTGCACACAATCGACGCGGTGATACGGATCGCGCGGATGGCCGATGATCGACTCCTCTTCCTCGCGCCACTCATCCATCGAAGCCCACTCAAAGGCGATGTGGTCGCTGAGGACAGCGTGCTCCTCGGGCAGGTCGATCGGCTGCCAGGCGGCACCGGCGGCAATGCGGTCGCCAACGCGGACGTTCCAGCGAAGGCGCCCGTTGGCCTGGGCGGTGGGAGTCAGCAGCGCAAACTGCACGTCCTCGCGTGGAAACCAGTACGACGTCGGGTACGACCCCTGCCAAACCAGCTGCGTGTTGCGACTATTGGCAACGGCCTCTCCGTTGAGGAACACGCGGACCCAGCGCGGGCTCGGCTCGGTGCGGAGAATCTCGTTGCTGTCGGCCATGGCCACACGGTAGCGCTGGCCGAACCCGGACTCCCCGCGCTAGTGCAGGATCGCCTTGAGCAGCACGAGCAGGAGTCCAAGGCCGACGTTGACGCCGACTGCGAAGATCGAGGCGCGTCGCGAGAGCTTGGCGGCCCGCGCGACGACGAGGCCCCAGGCGATTAGACCAATGAAGCAGATCAGAATGCCGAGGTCGGCAGCGGTCTCGGCACTGATGATGCCGACCATCGCGAGGATCAGGGGAGCGGCCGGCGACAGACTGGCCTGGACGAGGGGCCACTCTTCGGTGAGGGTGCGCACCACATCCCGACGCTTAATCGTTTTTCCATCGCGAACAATGCGCCGCATCAGGCTCACGTGCGCGTGGGCAAGCCAGAAGACGAGGCCCGTCCCGATCACGCTGAGAAAGATCTCGAGCGGCGTCCCGAACGAGGCGATCAGGATCGAGGCGGCGAGGATCGTGCCATACACGGCACTCGCGGCATCGCCGTCTTGGGAGGCGCCGGTGAGGGCCCAACGCAGGGCGCGTGAGTCTTCGACTGTGCTCTGAAGGTCGAGCGGTTGGTCGGGCGGCGAGTTAGGGTTGATCATCGCGCGTCAGCGTACCGCGCGTCTCGCCTGTCGCTATGCGGAGCGGGAGGGAGCGCAACACCCCGACGATGACGTCGTCGCGGCGGCGCCGGTGGGTGTTGCGACTGGTGGCTCGGGACTCCACGCGCAGCGAAAGCCCTGGTGCCCCGTCGAGCTCTCCGGCGTATTGCCGGTGCGGGCCGCGACGCGGTAGCGGTTGCAGTACGACTCGTGGCACAGGTACGAGCCGCCGCGAATCGCCATGTTGTTGTTGCCGACGGCTGTATCGAAGCGGTCGGTTGTCCACTCCCAGACGTTGCCGCTCGTGTTGTAGAGGCCGTAGCCATTCGGCGAGAAGGTGTCGACGGGGCATGTGCCGAGGTACCCATCGGCGGCCGTGTTGTCCTCGGGGAACGTGCCCTGCCAGATGTTGCACATGTGTTGACCATTCGGCTCGAGCTCGGCTCCCCAGGGGAAGCGCTGCTGCTCGAGGCCGCCCCGCGAGGCGATCTCCCACTCGGCTTCGCTGGGTAGGCGCAGGTCCGCCCACGTGCAGTACGCGATCGCGTCGAGGATGGCGACGTGGACGACGGGGTGGTCGTCGCGTCCCTCAAGCGTGCTGTGAGGCCCTTCGGGGTGACGCCAATTGGCGCCGTCGACCTTGCGCCACCACGGCGCGGCGGCCGCGGCCTGCGTCAACTCGAAATCGGGGGGCAGGAAGCCGACGAAGACGAACGACCAGCCGTACTGCTCGGCAACCGTCACCCACTCGGTCTCCTCGACGAAGGCAGCAAAGCGCGCGTTAGAAACGGCGTGCGCATCCATCCAAAAGGGTGCCACCTCAACGGGACGAACCGGGTTCTCTCCATCGCCGGGCCGAGCCTGCTCATCCTCGTTGCCAAGCAGGTAGGTGCCACCCGGAATCGGCATCAACTCGGCGCCGTGCGTGGTGGGTGGGGAGGCGGCGGACACCAATGCAGCATAGCCACGAGGCAGCTGCATGGCAGCTGGCGTGGGCCCCGCTCACAGACCCGCGCGCCGTCGGGCATGATGGTGAGTAGATGAGACTCACCTACCGCAAACGCGTCCTGTTGATGCTCGCGCTGCTGGTGCTGTTTATGGCCGGCCTTGCCATCAGCAACACGATCAATGAGGTGCTCGGACTCATAGTCTGCGCCGTCGCCGTTGGCCTGACAGGACTGATCGTGTTCGGCCTCAACCGCGGGCGGTAGCGGCGTCAGTCAGGCGAGCGCGAGCCAGTCGGCTGCTGCACCATCGGCAGGTCCACTCAGTGTTCGTGCGCGGCGACGAGGCGCTCGAGGGCGTCGACCCAGGCTGCGTAGTACGCGGAGGCTGGATCTTCCTGCGGGTCGTAGCCGTGGCGCGTGATCGCGTCGGCGAGCGCATCGCGCCACTCCACCGCACCGATGCCGAGGGCTTCGATCGTGACGACGCCCATGCCGAGTGCACGCGCCTGCCACGGCTCGTCGAACACGAGCTCGCCGTTGGCGCGCGGCAGATCGAGCGTCGCCACCAAGGCGTCTCCGCTCATCGTGCCGCCGGCGTCTGTGGCAGGCCGGTGCCGATCATCGAGTCGCGGCTGACGAGCTGGGCGAGCTCTTCCTCTGCCAGCCCCTCGGTGCCTTCAGGGCGCATCGGCAGCACGAGGTAGCGGACCTCTGCCGTCGAGTCCCAGACGCGGATCTCCGTCGTTTCGGGCACCTCAACGCCGAACTCTTGCAGGACGGCTCGTGGCTCGGCCACGACGCGCGCACGGTAGGGCGCGCTCTTGTACCACGTCGGCGGAAGGCCGAGCACCGGCCAGGGATAGCACGAGCAGAGCGTGCAGACGATCACGTTGTGAACGTCGGGGGCGTTCTCTACGACGACCATCGTGTGCCCCTCCTCGCCGGCGTACCCGAGCTCGCCGATCGCTGCAGTCCCATCGCTGAGGAGGCGGTCTCGGTAGGCCGGGTCGGTCCAGGCACGGGCGACGACACGCGCACCATTCTGCGGGCCTACGTCGTTGACGTAGCGGTCGATGACGGCGTCGATGGCGTCGCTCGAGACGAGACCCTTCTCGACGAGCAGTGCCTCGAGTGCCCGGGCCCGCAGCTCGATCTCGCTTGCTGGCCGCGGGTGGTGATGACCGTCGTGATCATGGTCGTGGCCATGGTCGTGATCGTGGTCGTGATCGTGGTCGTGGTCATGCATTACGCGGCCTCCAAATAGCGTTCCCAAAGATCCGCGAGGACGACGTGGTCGCCCGTGTCCTCGCCCCACAGGTCGTGTGCATCGAAGCGGACGGCGTAGACCGCTTCGCGCTCGGCGTTGTTGACATCGGGCACACCGTCGTCGCCCTGCACGCGGACGATCTCGCCGGTCGCGCCCCGCAGATAGCGCGGGCAGCGCGTGTGCCACGTAGGGCGCATGCGCCGCACGCGAACACGATCGCCGACGGCGAATGCTGCGGCTGCCGCCGGGGGCATCGGGTGGCTCGTGGCCATCGCCTCGAGTAGCTGCGCCGTCGCGGCGGGATCCTCTCGACGAGGCGGCTCCTCGCCGGCTGCGATTCGATCGACCCACGCGTCCACCTCGGCGTGCGTAATCGCCCCGGTCTCGACCAGTGCCTGCTCCGCTTCATGCAGCCACTTCTCGTAGTACGAGACGCACAGGTAGCGCCCATGTCCCATCCGCTCGATCGTATGGCGAAAGGCGTGCGTGCTCTGCGAACTCGACGTCACCGCGAGGGCGAAGGCGCGGGCGTCCCAATCGTTCGGCAGCGCCTGCTCCGCGCCCGGCCACGTTGCGGGGCCGAAGCCCTGCATGCCACCGAGGTCGTGTGCGCCATCCATGCGGAAACTATAACGCCTGGCGGAAGCGCTTCTGGTGCTGTCTCCAACTGCTTGGAACCGGCTATGGGCACGTCAAACCGCCGTGCGCAGTGCCGCTACCCCGGGTTGCGGTTCGGCAGCGACGGCTCAACCCGAAGAATCTTGGCGGCCCAGACTGGCATCCACCAGTTCCAGTTGCCGAAGAGCGACACCAGCGCCGGCACGAGCAGCGCGCGGATCAACGTGGCGTCCAGCAGGATGCCCGCGGCTAAGCCGGTTGCGAAGATCCGCACCGCCGTCTCGGGCGTGGCGCCGAGCGCAACGAAGGCGAGGAAGAGAATCAGGGCAGCGCTCGTGACGAGCCTGCCGGTTCGACCAATGCCAGTCACGATCGCCTTCGTATTGGAGCCGGTCGCGTCGTACTCCTCGCGCATGCGCGCCAAGATGAAGACCTCGTAATCCATCGACAGGCCATAGAGGAACGCGAAGACCATCAGTGGGAGCCAAGAGGTGATGGCGCCGGTCGCCTCGATTCCCCAGATCGGCTCCGACAGGTTGCCCTGCTGCCATGCCCAGACCATGATGCCCCAGGCCGCACCGACGGAGCAGAGGTTGAGGATGATGGCCTTCAGCGGGAGCAGAAGCGACCGGAATTCGCGGGCCAAGAAGATGAATGTGATGACGCCGATCATCAGCAGCATCAGTGGGAACGACCCGTAGACGGCGCTAATGAAGTCGTCATTCTGAGGGCCGACACCGCCGACTTGTGGCGCCGGTTCGAGCTGCTCTGCGGCAGCGCGCACGCGATCGATCGTGGCTCGGCCTTCCGGTGTGGCGCCGTCGTCCTGCGGTATCACCTCGATCAGCGTCGTACCGTCTGCTTGCCAGCCGGCCGCAGTGGGTGCGACGGCGAGCCTGACTCCCTCGACGGCGGCGAGCGATTGTCGCGGTCGCCGCTGCCGAGGCGGTCGTGGCGATCACCTCCATCGGCGTCACCGCGCCATCGCCGATTCCCGAGTCTTGGAGCACGAGGAGGGCATCGCGCGGTGGTCCGGACGAGGTCAGCGAGGTGGCAGCGGGCTCCCCGATCACGATCTGCGAGGCAGGCACGAGCAGGATCGCGAGGATCGCAATGCCAACGATCGCAGCGATCCAGCGACGCCGCACGACGAGTTCGGCCCAGCGTGTCCAACCGCGACTCGCGGTGTCTTCCTTTCGGATGCGCGGCCATTCAAAGCGGGGGCCAATGGTGGCGAGCACGACCGGCAGCAGCGTGATCGACACCAGCACGCTGATCGTCGGAATCAGCATGCCCGCGTAGCCGATGCTGCGCAGAAACGGCACGGGCAGGATCACGAGCGCGAGGAGGCCGATCGCCACGGTGATGCCAGAGACGACGACGGCTCGCCCGGCGGTCTTCATCGCACGCACGAGGGCCTCATCACCCTCGGCTCCGAGAGCACGCTCCTCTCGCCACCGCGTCACGATCAGGAGGGCGTAGTCGATCGCGACGCCGAGGCCGATCAAGCCAACGAGGAACTGCACGATGATGGACACGTCAGTCAGCCGCGCGAGGATGCCCAGCACGAGGAACGTGGATGGGATCGCGACGAGCGCGACCATCAGCGGCGTCAGCGCCAGGAACGATGCGAACACGAAGATCAACACTGCAAGTGCGCCGAGGCCGCCGAACAACACCTCGATCAGCAGGCTCGGTCCCTCACCGCCGCCGCCACCATCACCGGTCAACATCGGAATGCCGGTCAACGCAATCGGGGCGCCAGCGACCGTGGCGTCCGCAACGACTGCCTCAATCGCAGGTAGCGCTACGGGTGCCTCACTAAACCCGCCAGCAGCCGGTCCATAGACGTACGCGAACGTCGTCCTGCCGTCCTCGCTGATAAACCGTGGATCCAGCGTGTCGGGATAGCCGATCACACGTAGGTTTGGTGCCGACTTCAGCACCGAATCGAGCACGCCCTGCAGCTCCGCCGTGGTTGCAGCGTCGCTGATCTTCGCACCCTCAGGAACCGTTGTCACGAGCACAACAGGGGGCATCTCGCCGCCATTGCCATAGTCCGCGACGATCGCCTCGTTCGCCGCAAACGCCGGCTTGTCGGGCACCGCAAACTCCTGCGACAACACGTCAGTGATACCCGCTGCGCTGGCCATGCCACCACCGAGCGACAGCAACCAGAACACGACGACGATCAGGCGATGGCGGAGAACCCACCGAGTTAGGCGTTCCATGGAGTGACCTCGTCGAGCGAAGGGGGCAACGAATCATTCAACGTTTCGCGGATTCCGCGACTGCGGACGGGCAAACCGAGCGGTGCTCGTCTTGAGCAGCAACGGCGTCGGCGTCGGCGAGGAGCGGCTGCCTGCTCCGTGATTGTTGGGGCGCCGACTTTCAAGTTTTCATCGTATTGGTGGTACGAGACGCTTTGTGGGGTATAAAACCTCCCGTGTAGACCTCCCAAGGGCGGCGTTTCCGTTGTCTGGAGGCGGTTTTGGTTAGCGCTGAGCGAGGGTTTGTCTCTGGTCTGTGGACCGGAACTTGAGAGGGCAGGTCAACACCTGTCGTACGGGCTGGGTAGTCGATCTGGCACCCGAGCGTGCGGCAGACCCCCGTGGTCAAATAGTCAATCAGGGAGTGTCGATGTCTGGCGATGGGTCATCATCAGATGCGCTCAACCATTCAGCGCCGCGTGTTTTTTCAACACGTTTACACACGCGCGGATACCACTCTGTCCGAGTCGCCTCAGGTACCAGTCGGTGCTCGATCATCAACGCATCAAGCGCGTCGAGCCCGTGCTTCTCATAGGTGCTTCGCGCGTGAAGAGACTCTGCAATCTCAGCGACATGTCGATTTACCGAATGCACAACACGAAGATTCTCTGGGTCTGTGTCGAGCAGGAACTCGCAGAATGCGCGTGTTGTTGCGATCGATGAGCGTACATGCCGGACACTCATCGGATCATCAGGGCGAAGGACCGCAAGCTTCGCAATGCTCGCCTCCAACATGTCATCCGGTCGAATCACGAACATCGTGACGCCACTAGGGTGCGTAAGTGGGACCGCGTGATGCCTGATCGTGTCGATTCGCGTGCCGAAGGGCGCGGAGAGAATATCGAGCCGATGCGTAGTGCCATGCTCGGTCGTAAATGTGATCGTGCCGAGATTCGGTGTGTGATGATCGAATGAGGGCTTCTCGAGGATGCCATCAAGCGCTGTGGCACACGCTTACATCACAAGCGGATTGTTGGTGGCAAGGTCAACATCATCCGTCGTTATGCCAGTGACGGGCTCGTGGAGGTACGGGCGAAGTCGAGCCTGCCAAAGCAAAACGGCCTGACCACCAATCAGAACGATGTTTGCGCCATCAGTACTCGTCCCACCGAGAACAGCGCCGAGGCGTGAGATGACGCTATTGAAGAGAGCAGCGTCAGAAGGGTGTGACGTCACGGATTGACGCGTCCAATTCGCGCATCCTGCCAGCCGAGCGCGAACCACCCGTTCTTCTGATCGGCATCTTCGCCAATGATCTTCCCAGAATCGATTGCTTGGTTGAGATCAGCTCGCACCCGATCATCTTCAGCGCGCTGCTTTTCGAGATCGAGGATGTGGGGGGCGGGTTCACTCATGACTTGTGTCGAAGTATACAAGGAGGATGAATGCGGGAGCGTTTGCAGCGCCGGCGCATCAGGGCGGCCCTGTAAACAACCCTGCGAATAATCTTGCGAACTACTCGTACGGCGGGACCGGGATTCGAACCCGGGGCCCTGGCACTGCTGCCGGGCTGCGGTTTTCAAGACCACCTCAATAGGCCACTCTGACACCCCGCCTTGCGTGGGGATTGTAGAGGGGCTGCGGTTTTAACGACGTGTGCTGCAGGGGATCAGGTTTGTTTTCGCGATCAGGTGTGTCAAGTCGGGCTTTGCCCGTCTCGAGTAGCAACGTCGTCGGCGTCGGCGAGGAGCGGCTGTTGCTCCGTGATTGGGGTTGGCGCCGACTTTAACGACGTGTGCTGCGCGATTTTGTGATCAGTGCGCGATCGTGCGTGACAGACGTATGCGTTTTGACCATGTAGAGTGGTCAACATGAATGCATCGGAGCATACCCTTACGGTCAGCATCAGCGAGTTCAAGGCAAACTGCCTTCGGCTTTCCGCGGACGTTGCGAAAACCGGGCGCAAACTGATCGTCACCCGCTACGGAAAACCGCTCGTCGAGATTGCACCCGTTAATGCGCCACGGTCGCTGGTCGGCAGCGTCACGTACCTCTGCAGCGATGAGGAACTGATGTCGCCCCAGCCGATTGAGTGGAATGCGTCGCTCTGACACCAACGCGTGCGTGGTGGATACGCACGTATGGCTCTGGGCGATAGCGGGCGATGAAAACCGGATCGGACGGCGTGCTCGCCGCGTGCTCTCCCAGTGTGCGATCGCATACGTGCCCGCGATTGCACAGTGGGAGATCGCATCGCTGGTTGCGAATGGACGACTGCAGCTCGCAGCGCCGCTTGATGAGTGGTTGGAGATTGCCGCAGGCGCCGGCGCATTTCGTATCGAACCGTTGACCAGCGCGGTCGCAGGTATGACTGCCGAGATCGCTGCGGAGGGTTTTCACGCCGATCCAGCTGACCGACTGATCTACGCCACGGCTCGAGTCATGGGCCTGCCTTTGCTCACAGGCGATTCGGAGATCCGGGCCTTTGAGGCAAGAAGCCCGCAACGCCGATCGCGCCACGTAGTATGGAATTGAGAAGGCACTGGTGCTGAGAACCCGGATTCTCGAGACTGACGTACGGTCTCCCAACGTCCACAAAGGAGCACCACGGATGGCCTCCATGATGACATCCAAGGGTCGTATTACAAACCCATTTGAAATTCGTGAGCAGCTCGAGTTGCGGTAGGGCTAGCGGGACACGTGTCGTGTGGGTGGTACGGGTAGCACGACAGTTGCCGCAGAGACCGTAGATTGCCTGCCGCTTTGCGCCATACTCCAAGCGGTTGAAGGCACTTAGGGGTCTCTAGGTCGATACGAAAGGCGTGATTAAGGTTGATTTACAGGCTGATCGTGACAAAGAAAGTTCGCGAAACCTTCCTGGCGGTTCAAAACCACGATTACGACAAGGTTCTCGCTGGCATCGCTGATTCGAACTTGAAGCATCACTTCGCCGGCAACAATGCTCTTGGTGGAACCCGTCATGACAAAGAGGCGTTGAGGCGATGGTTTGAACGCCTTGGTGTGGTGCTACCCGAGCTCAAATTTGACGTCACTGACGTCCTTGTCAAAGGCCCGCCATGGAACACAACCGTCGTCGCTCGTTGGGTGGCGACCACAACGCTGCTGAACGGTGAGCACTACGTCAATCGTGGCTGTCACGTCCTTGGTCTCAAGTGGGGCAAGGCCCAAACTTTTGATGTGTACGAAGACACGCAGGTCGTCACTGCTGGACTGATGCAGCAGGCTCAGTCTGGGATCGCGGAGGCTATCGCGCCGATGATCGAAAGCTAAGGGCCTAGTTTTCAGTGTCGTTGATCGGCGGGCTTCGTAACGAACCGCTGACCTGCAAGGTCGCCACAGTGACGCCAAGGGTCAGAGCACGTTGACGGCACGCGCTGTCACCAGCACGACGAGCAAGAGTGACGAGCCGGCCTGCACCATCATCAATAGCTTCGCCCAGTGCGAAAGGGGCATGACATCGGTGGCTGAGAACGCCGTGCCGTTCGAGAACGAGAAGTAGATGTAGTCGAGCAGGCGTGGATGCCACTCGGATGGTGCGAGCTGCGGGTTCTCCATCTGCGGGAACTGAAAGTCGGGAAAGCGCGACTGTGTCGCATCGTCGCGCGCGGCTGCGCGGCTGCCTGGCCCACCCCGATCGAGCTCCCAGTACCAGAGGCCGAACACGACCACATTCGTCAGCCAGATGACGGCAGCAGACAGGATCAACTCGCGGCCCGTCAACGGTTGATCCTTCGACAGCAGCGTCTCGATCAGACGCACCAAGTCGTAGGCGTTCGAGAGCGTGATCGCAGCAATCACGATCATCACGAGACTGCGCTGCCAATGAGCCACCCCGGCGTGACGGTTCGGGACGAAAACGACGAGCAGCGTGACGAGGACCACGACCAGGACGATCATCAACAGAGCCGGCACAGGTCGAAAATGGCCCGGGAGCAGCCAGTAGAGCGCAAACGATGCCAAGACCAGCATCGCCGCGGGGATCGTCGACTCGCGACTCGCATCAGCAGGCGGCTTCGGGAAGAGGCGCAACGACATGGCTTCACGGTACCGAGGGGTCCGGCTATAGCGAAGAAGTAAGAGGCTATGGCATCACATTCGCCGTTGGGTCGAAGCTGCTCCCGTGCGCTACCTCGGGTAAGCCCACCGACAATGGACGCACATGGAAGCTGGGTTTCCTGTAGGTTCGTCGTCCCCCCGTTTAGAAGAGGTCCGACATTGAGCTCCTTACGACGCGCATTGCAGACGAGTAGCGTGGCGTTGGTTGTATGCGCGCTAACCGCCGTCCTCGGCGTAGCGACCGCCGCGGCAGCCCCGCGAGCGGCAGCGATCATCGTGGTTGGTCAAAACGACCCAAACCAGGACGTCACCAATGTCCAGACTGCGATCAACAGGGCTCATCTCGCAGTTAACGGAACCGTTCAACTCAAGGGCACATTCGACTTTGGCAGCTGCTCCCTCTGCGTGATTGTCCCCGGCCCGATGACGATCACAGGCACGGGCGATCCGAGCGTTGAAAACCCATCGGTCGACAAGACGACGGTGATCAAGACGACAGGTGCCGCGCCAATGGCGATTCTCGACACCGGTCCGGTGACGGGCAAGATCACCATTCGACGAATCTGGTTTGACGGAGCACAGACGCTCGCGATCATGATGCTGCAGGTCGTTGGCAGGCTCGATGTGCTGCACAACCGCATCACGAACGTCATGCCGGGGAAAGAGTTCCGCTTCGCTATCGCGGGTGCCTCCGTGGGCAACAGCACGCCAGAGGCGGCGGCCGCCACGAAGAAAGCGATCAAGAGTCTTGGCAGCTCGGACGGGCCACAAATGACGGGCATCGTCAACATTGACGGCAACTACATCAACAGCAGTGACGTGCCGATGCAAAGCGGTGACGACAACGCCCTCGCCTTTGCCGGCTGCCACCTGAAGGCAATCAAGATCACGAGCAACGTGATGTATGCGGGAGAGGCAGTCGAAATTGAAGGGTGCCGCGGCAAGAACGCCACCTACGTGATCGCTCGCAACACAATCGTTCAGACGAACGTCGTCTCAAACCTCGCACAACAGACCAAAACGCCTGGCTTCAAACGGCACGGTGGGCACCCAGTCGCGATCAAGCCGATCGATGTCGAGGCCGCAAACATCTTCATTCTCGCCAATGACATCGATTCTCGTCAGGCGCCCAAAAGCGCCGTATGCATCATGACGGGTGATAAAAACCCGGCGAGCAAGACAGTCATCGCCGGCAACCTCTGCGTGATGAATGGTCAGTTTGCCGCGGTCCTTGGCGGCTGGGCAGGGACCCCGGGCTTCTTCCAACCGTTCTTCATGCAGAACACCACGATTGTCCGCAACATCTTCCTTGGCAAGGCACTCCTAGGCATCGGGCTGATGAACTTCACGTACCTCAACAATGCTGCGATGACGCTGACCAACACGGGGCATGCAAACAACGTGCACGACAACTACGGCAGTGGGTTCCTCGGGGTCAAGGCCGCCATTTTCCTCGGCCCACAGACAACCGGAAACACCATCGTCAACAACATGCGCGGTGGAGTTATCGATCAAGGCACAGGCAATACCGTCACTCGCAACTAGCCGTAAGTGCCCGCATCGAGCCGTCTACGCGCGGCTTGGTGCGGGTGCTGAAAGCCGCGTGCGATAACCGTCAAGACTGTCGGATTCGGTGCGGATCGGGCGCCGGCCGCGTGACCGCGTAGATCCCGCTCGCAATGATCAACGCCGCACCCACAATCGTGAGTGGAGTCGGCAGGTCGCCGAAGATGAAGAACCCCCAGATCACAGCCCACAGCATCATCACGTACTCAAGCGCAGCAACCGCGCCCGGCTGAGCCGAGCGATACGCAAACACAATCAGCGTGCTGCCAAAAGCTGCGATCGGGCCACAGGCCGCAAGCAGCAAACCATCGTGCAGCGTCGGGACCGACCATGGCCGCAGTAAGAAGCCGAGACTGCCGCCACCCGAATAGTCCTGAAACAGTGGAGCCAAGATCGACGCAAGCAGCATCGCGCCGACGAGATACACCGTGTTCTGTTGCCACGAGATGACAGGAGCGGGAATGCCCTGTCCAATCCGCCGAACCGCCAACTGGCCAAAGGCATAGAACAATGCGGCCCCAACGGGCAGCACCAAAGCCCACGCCATATCACCAGACGGACGCACGATCACGAGCACGCCGACAAAACCAAGACAGACCGCCAGCCACCGCTGCCGACCCTGATGCTCGCCGAGGATCAACTGCGACAACGCAACCATGAAAAGCGGAGCGGTAAACCACAGAGCCACCGTTGTCGTCAATGGCAGTGAAGGCAGCGCGAGGTAGTAGAGCGTGTACGAACACATCATCAGCACGCCACGCCCAATCAGGGCAACAGGTCGTGCCGACCACAACAGTCGCAGACCACCGGACTGCCAGACCATCCACGTAAAGAGCGGCAACGCGAAAGCACCACGAAAGGCAATTGCCTCCGTCACCGGATAGGTACCCGACAGTGCCTTGATGATCGGATCTTGCAACGAAAAGACGGACATACCAACCACGATCGCGATGGCTGCGCCATGCGTCGAACGCAAGACGCGTGGCGCCGAAATCACTGCGCCGCTCGCGCTACGCTCGCGCCACGCGTGACCGCGAAGATGCCGCTGGCAATAATCAAGGCGGCACCGACGATCGTGGCACCGCTCGGGACCTCAGCAAAGATTGCAAAACCCCAGAGGGTGGCCCAAATCAACGCCATGTACTCGATCGGCGTCACCGCACCCGGCGGCGCCTCGCGATACGCCTTCGTCAGCAGAATCGTGCCTCCAACAGCAATCGGCCCACACAGGCCAAGCAGGATGAGATCTTGGATGTCGGGCATCACCCACGACCGCAACAAAAACGCCATGCTGCCCGTCGCGCCCGGCTCAGTCGCAAACGGCATCGCAATAAACGAGAAGAGGATTGCTCCGACGAGATAGACGCTGTTCTGATGAAACGACATCACCGTCGCCGGCGTGCCCTCGCCGTAGCGCCGCGCCATCAGCTGACCAAAAGCGTAGAGCGCGGCGGCGGAGACAGGCAGGAGCGCAGCCCAGCCGATACCACCCGTGCCCGGCTGAGCGACGACCACGGCGCCGGCAAAGCCAACAAGCACCGCGATCCAGCGGCTCAGGCTCTGACGCTCACCGAGATACGGGCGAGACAGCAGCACCACAAACAAAGGAGCAGTGAAGTACAACGCGACCACAGTCGCCAGCGGCATCGCCGGAAAGGCCAGAAAGTAGGTCGTGTACGCGACCATAAATAGCAGCGCACGAATGATCGACTGACGCGTGTTGCCCTCAAAGGCGACGCGCCACCCACCCATGCGATGCAGCAAAACAAAAAAGATTGGCAGCGCCACAAGCGAGCGGATCGTGACTGCCTCGGCAACAGGGTACGTACCCATCGTCGCCTTGATAATCGGGTCTTGGAGCGTGATCACCAGCGTGCCAAGCCCGAGAATCAGCATGGCGCGGCGCGTTCCAGCAGTCCTCAACAGCCCCGTCATACGCAGCACGCTACCGCGACAGACCCCGGACGGGTCACGGAGACTTACCGCCATGGCCGCTGTCGAATATCAGAGTCGCGCCACTCGCGCCGAGCGCGCCGAGCAGTGGTTCGTGATGCCCACCACCGTTGCCGCCCTCCTGGCAATCCCCGCCGTCGTCGTGCCTCTGATTTGGACAGACCCCTCCGTCAAGACTGCTGGGCTCTGGCTCGACTGGGTGATCTGGGGCGTGTTCGTGCTGGAAGTGCTCGTGCTGTTGCCGCTCTCGCCCGACCGCATCGACTGGATCCGCCACCACCGACTGACACTCTTCATTCTCTTTGCGGCATGGCCGGGCTGGATCACCGTCTTCGCAGGATCGAGCCTCGAGGGGCTGATTCCAATTCTGATCCTCGTCCAAAAACTCCTCAAGCTGGTCAAAGTCGACCGCTTCTTTCGCCACAAAGGCACACACAAGTTCATCGGCACCTGGCTGCTACTGGTGCCAGGATCCGTCGCCGTGGTGGTCGTCAGTGTCAAACTCGGTTGGGTCGGTGGCGCGCTGCTCGCGCTCGCCCTGCTGTTCGGCCTGATCGGTGCAGAAGGCAAGCCACACCCACGCATTCGAAAACTCTTTCGGCGCTAAGAACGAGCGATTGGCGGTCGCGCCCTAGGTACGGGGATCGATGACGGCAGGTGCGCCGTACTGCAGCAAGGCCTGAGGCACGGCGACCGTACCGTCCTTCTGCTGGTGCTGTTCGAGCACAGAGATAACCGTTCGCGAGCTGGTCACGGCAGTGCCGTTGAGCGTATGCAGCGTCTGCGGGCTGCCCTTCTCCTCACGGAAGCGAGCATCGAGTCGGCGCGCCTGATAATCGGTGCAGTTCGAGCAACTCGTCATCTCGCGAAACTTCTGCTGGCTCGGTAGCCACGTCTCGATGTCGTACTTGCGGGCCGCCGACGCGCCGAGATCGCCGACAGCGATATCGACGACGCGGTAGGTGAGTTCCAACTTCTGTGCGATCGACTCTTCGAGCGCGAGCAGATGCAGATGCTCGTCCCACGACTTGTCGGGATGACAGAACGAGAACATCTCGACCTTCTCAAACTGGTGCAGGCGGAAGATGCCGCGCGTGTCGCGGCCGGCAGCGCCAGCCTCGCGACGGAAGCACGACGAGAGCCCGGCATAGCGGAGCGGCAACTCATCGGCGACGAGGATCTCGTCGGCGTGGAGTGCGGCGAGCGGCACCTCGCTGGTACCAACGAGAAAGAGATCGTCGTCTTCGAGGCTATAGACGCTCTGGCGATCGGTCGGGAAGAAGCCCGTCGCAAACATCGCCTCCTCGCGCACCAAGACAGGCGGCACAACCGGAGTAAAGCCGCCCTCGCCCAACTGGTCGAGCGCCATCCGCGAAATCGCCCACCAGAGGCGGGCAATGTCGCCGGTCAGGTAGCCGAAGCGCGAACCAGACGTGCGGGCGCCGCGCTCCATGTCGATGCCGCTGCCCGCCAGCTCGAGGTGGTCACGCGGCTCAAAATCGAAGGTCGGAATCTCGCCGACGACACGCAGCTCGCGCGCGTCCTCATCCGTATTGCCAAGCGGCGAATCGGGGTGGGGGAGGTTTGGCACGACCAGCAGCGCAGTGTCGAGCTGCTCATCGACCGCCTTGAGCGACTCCTCGAGACCATCGAGCGTGTCCTTCAACGTACGCATCTCGGCGGAGACCGCATCGGCCTGCTCTGCAGCAGCCGGATCGTCCTTGGCCGCGCGCTTCAGCTGCCCAATCGTCTCGGACGCACGATTGCGCTCGGCGCGGAGCTCGTCGACCTGCACCTGCAACGCGCGGCGCTCCGTATCGAGCGTCAACACAGGATCCAGCAGCGCCGCATCGCCACGACGCGCCAACGCCTCGCGGACCATGTCGGGATCGCTGCGGACGAGGCGGAGATCAATCACAGGGGAAGACTAACCGGGGTGGTGCGTTAGAGACGCTGGCTACGAGCGGCGGCGATGGCCTGCAACACGCGGGGCACGCCATCGTCATCGATCGAGGGAGCAACCCAGTCGGCACGCTCGATCAGCTCGGGGTGCCCACCACCAACAGCGATCCCAAAACCAGCCCAGTCGATCAGCTCGAGATCGTTCTCGCCATCGCCAATCGAGACGCAGTTCTCCTGGCGCATGCCGAGGAGGTCGGCCACGAACGCACAGCCAACACCCTTGTGGACGCCGGGCGCCGCGACCTCAAGATAGAACGGCAGTGACTTTGCGATAAAGGCTCGGTCGCCAAACTGGGGGACCAGCAAATCGCGCAAGGCATCCATGCGCTCGGGCTCGCCCGAGACGACGAGCTTCGTGATCGGCTGGTCGAGCCAGGCGACCAGATCGCCGACAGCATTCACAGGCACGCGGGCACTCTGCGCATACCGCTGCGCCTCCGCGTTGTCCTCGGAGACGAAGAACGCGTCGGACGTCATCACATTGATGTGCTCGCCGGTCTCGACGATCGCCGCGATGATCTCGCGCGCCGCCTCCATCTCGAGCTGCTCATGCAGCAGCACCTCACCCGTCGAGCGGCTGCCAACGAGGGCGCCCTGAAAGCAAATCACCTGGTCGGCAGCGTGCAAGAGATTCGCGAAGCGACACGCGGACAGAAACATGCGACCCGTCGCGACCACGACCGGCACGCCTGTCGCCTGCAGGGCAGCTACAGCCTCAATTGCCGTCGGCAAAAGCTCGGCGTGATGAACGACCGTCCCGTCGAGATCGACGAAAACGCCTTCAACGGCGTCCGCATCGAGCCCGTCAGGAAGCGGCACGAACTACTTGCCGGCGTTCTGCGACACGTAGGCCGCAACGTTCTGAATGTCGGTCTCGGACAGCTGGCCGGCATACGCGGGCATGCCACCCAAGCCATTCGTAACGCGATCCATGACAAGCGCGTAATCGGGCATCGCCTCGTCGAGGTTCGGACCAACAGCGCCAGCCGAGCCAGCGGCAGCGAGCGTATGGCACCCGCCACAGCCTGCGCTCGTAAAGACAGCGGCTCCCGCAGCAGCATCGCCCTCAACAGCAGCAGCCGTTGTCTCGCCGGCAGCCTCAGTTGTCGCTGCCGCCTCAGTCGTTGCATCGCCTTCAGTGACGGGCGTCTCGGTCGGGTTGGTACCCGTGCCGATCGTGACTTCGCCACCGAGCGTGCCGGCAGCATCGGTGCTTCCGCCGCAGCCCGTAAGGATTCCGAGGGTGAGCACTCCAAGAGCGACCACGATGGCGATGAGGCGGCGAGTCTCCATGTCAGCAATAACCTTTTTTCGGGGGACAGATGTCCCCGGATTACCTCCTCAGGCTACCACGGGTCGCCGCACGCACGCCGCCGTTTGACAGACCGAGCAAACGCGCCGACTCTACAGGTATGGATGACGCAGACCGACGCTTACTCGACCGACTACAGAACGAGTTGCCCTTCGTAGAACGCCCATGGGGTGCTCTCGCGGCAGAGATCGAGATGCCAGAGGACGAGATGCTCGAGCGCATCTCTCGGCTGCGCGGCGAAGGTGTCGTGCGTCAGATCTCTGGGATCTTCGACACGCGCCGACTCGGCTACAAGTCGAGCCTCGTCGCGGCCCGCACCAAGCCGGGCACGCAGCAGCTTGCAGCCGACATCGTCAGCGCCCACCCAGGCGTGACGCACAACTACGAGCGCGAGCACGATTTCGACCTGTGGTTCACGATCGCCGTACCGGGCGACTCGAAGATTGGGCTCGACGAGACGATCGAACTGCTCGGCCGCATGGCTGACATCGAGTCGATCCGTCCGCTGCCCGCCATCCGCTTCTACAAGATCGGTGTCGACCTCGACATGGTTGGTGGTCGCGATCCGGCCGCCAAGAAGGATCGACCACGCCCGTCGCTCGAGGCTCCGCACCGCCCGCCATCCGAGCGAGAGATCGCCGCTGTCCGCGCGTTGCAGACAGACCTTCCCGCGGTTCCCGAGCCGTTCAAGGACCTCGCCGAGCAGTACGGCTTCACCGTCGCCGAACTGATGGAGATGGGCCGCGAGCTGCTGTCCGACGGACGCATGCGCCGTTTCGCCGCCGTCGTCAACCACCGCAAGGCGGGCTTTGGACAGAACGGCATGGGCGTCTGGATCGTCGACGAAGATCGCGTCGACGAGGCCGGCCGCATCATGGCCTCGTACCGCGGTGTCTCGCATTGCTACGAGCGCCCAATCTACAGCGACTGGCCATACCGCCTCTTCTCGATGACCCACGGTCGCGACAAGGAAGAATGCGAAGCCGTGCTCGCCGCCCTCTCCAAGGAGACGGGCCTCGACGAGTACGCCGTGCTGTACTCGATCAACGAGTTCAAGAAGACGCGCCTCGTCTACTTCGACCGAGACCGCTGTCGACTGGAAGACGCGCACCGCGCACGCGTTAGGCCGATGTCCAGAAGGGGTCAGGCACTATCTGGACAGTCGAGCTAGCTCGACTGTCCAGATCGGTGCCTGACCCCTTCTGGACATCGGCCTAGAGCTTCGAGTCGTCGACCGACCAGATATCGGGCAACTCACGGAAACGCTCGTTGGCGTCTAGGCCGTAGCCGACGACGAAGGTGTTGGGGATTTCGAAGCCAACAAAACGGCACGGCACGTCGTGCTCATGGCGGGCCGGCTTGGCGAGCAGCGTGCAGACCTCGAGCGTCGCGGGATGCCGCGTCTCGAGATTGCGTAAGAGATACGAGAGCGTGAGACCCGAGTCGACGATGTCTTCGACGACGAGGACATCCATCCCCTCGATGGGCGCGTCAAGGTCCTTAAGGATCCGGACGATGCCCGACGACTGCGTACCCGAACCGTACGAGGAGATGACCATGAAATCGATCGCGCACGGAATCGTGATGGCCCGGACAAGGTCGGCGAGAAAGATGAAGCCACCCTTCAGAACACACGTCAATTTCAACTCGCGGCCGGCATAGACCTCAGAGATCTCGGCACCAAGCTCGGCGACGCGCGTCGCAATCTGCTCGCGCGAGACGATGTGGTCGACGAGGGCGGGGTGGCGGGGGGTCATGCGGAGCCTTCGGGTCGGCCCGAGCAGGGCATCTGGTTGCGCGAGACGATGTGGTCGACGAGGGCGGGATGGCGGGCGGTCATGCGGAGCCTTCGGGTCGGCCCGAGCCGGGCGGGAGGAACGTGATTTGGTCGCGCGAGACCTCGGCCATCGCAGCACCAGGGAGCGTGCGGCGCCGCGGGTCGGTGCGCAAGGCCTCAACATCGTCGTGCCCGAGCGTCACGCCGACGCGTGCGGCTGCGCGGCGCAATGCAATACGTTGCAGCGCTGGCGGGGCGATGGTTAGGGCCTGGAGGGACACAGAGCCATCATTGCCGATCAGGTCGTCGGCAAGGCTGTCGAGGACGATTCGCTCATCGTCGGCCAGCCCGGCGGCGCGGGCCAGATTGCGTTCGGCGCCCGGGTGGGCCAGGGCGAGCGCAGGCAGTACGTCGAGGCGAATGCGGTTGCGGGCCGGGCCGGTCTCGAGATTGGTCGGGTCGTCCCGCCACGCAACTCCGCGGCGGCGAAGCTCGTCGCGCACCTCGTCGCGCGAGCAATCGATCAGTGGACGCACCCACTGCCCATCGCGTGGAGGTAGAGCAGTTAGCCCACGAGCAGTACCGGAAGCAGCAAGTCGATAGAGCACGGTCTCGGCGCGGTCGCTGAGCGTATGACCCGTGGCGATCAGGTCGCCATCCGCGGCCTTGAGCGCTGTCGCACGACGCACGTCGCGGAGTCGCGACTCGAGGTTGCCACCAGCTTTGACCTGCCCAGCGACGATGGTCAAGGGAACGTCGAGCGCGCTCGTTAGAGCAACGCAGGCCGCCGCATCTGCCTCCGATTCCTCGCCGCGAAGTCGATGGCTAACGTGGACAACGCGCACCGCACAGCCGAGTTCGGCAAGCGTGATGACAAGCAGCGTCGAGTCGGCACCGCCCGAGAGCATCGCGACCACGGGAGTTGCGGACCTTAGCCCGAGTGCATCCGCCCGTTCGGCGATGCGGCTGACGAGCTCAGCGCTCACGCGCCGCCAGCCGACCGGCATACGACGTGCCGACCTCGATGTACTTGGCGTGTAGCGCCTCTCGCCGATCCTCATCGCCTTCCGCCTCGGCACGCGCCATGCCAAGCTTGATCTCGCGCAGTCGCTCCTCGAAACGCAGAACGACCGTCTGCTCGCCCGTCAGTTCGGCCTGGCGCCCAGCGAGCGACAAGAGTCGTGGCCGCCACAGCGGAGCGAGCCGCTGCAACTCGTCGTGCGTCGGCACGGCGGCATCGAACGCGTCGAGTGCGGCGGGGGCAAGCACACGCAACGCATCCGTCGAAAACGGCGCAAATGGGTCATCGGTAAGTGCAGTGGCGACTGCCGCCAAGACGACAGGCGAAGAGAAATCGAGCGGCGATCCGTCCGCACCAACTGTTGCCAGCCGGACGAGACCGGCCTCAAACGCAAACTCGCCAAGGTCGATGGATCCGGCTCCAGCAGGCAGATTGACGGTCTCACTCATTGCCGTGGAGTGTGGCACGGGTTGCAGTGTTCGTGCACCCCCAATACGGTTACACGTATGGAAGGCACACTCGCAGACCAAGCTATGCAGCGCGTCTTCGGCATTTCGAAGCCGCTGATTGGTGTTGTTCACCTCCTCGCGCTGCCCGGTTCGCCTGCTTTCGACCGCGCCGCGGGCATGCGTCCGATCGCCGAGGCGGCCAAGCACGACGCGCTGGTTTGCCAAGAGGCCGGGGTCGATGCAATCATCTTCTGTAACGAAGGTGACCTGCCGTATCGCGTTGAGGTGACGATGGAGCAGTCGACTGCAATGTCTGCCGTGATCGGCGAGATCACGCCCGAACTGTCGCTCCCGATCGGCGTCGACATGCTCTGGGATCCGTTCGCCACGCTCGCCGTCGGTCGGTCGGTCGGAGCGCGCTTTGTGCGTGAGGTCTTCATCGGTGTCTACGAGAGCGACATGGGGCAGTTACGACCCGACCCGGGCGCCGCCTTCTCCTACCGCCACTCGATCGGCGCCGACGACATTGCGGTGTTTACGAACCTGACGCCCGAGTTTGCCTCGCCGCTCGGCTCGCGCACCGTCGCCGACCGCGCACAAGGTGCCCAGTTTTTCGGCTGTGAAGCGGCCCTGATCTCGGGTCCGCGCGCAGGTTCGGCGTTTCGCTTCGCCGATCTCGAAGAGGCTAAGGCGGCCTGTCCCGATATGCCGGTGCTCGCGAACACGGGTGTGCGACACGACACCGCCGAGCGCATCCTCGAAACTGCCGACGGCATCATCGTGGGTACGGCCCTAAAGATTGACGGTAAGACGCAGAATCGTGTCGATCCCGAGCGGGCCAAGCGCATGGTCGACCTGACACGCGTGGCGCGAGAGCATCATCTCGAGCGCGTCACCGACGCGAGTGTTTAAAAAGCACCGGTCTGATTGCGTAAACGCTGCGAAGAAGTCTCCGATGGAATACTGGACTAGCGTCGCAAATCAGCACAGCGAATACTGGCTCTCGCCAGCGAACCCCGTGCTTCCGCCTACTGCAACGTCGGCAGAGAGCATCGCCGATGCGTACTGGACGAGCCTGCAGCGGTCGCTGGGCGGCATCGTCCGCGCTGAAGGTGACGCGCTTGGGCCGATCAGGCTCGTGATCGCGAAGACGGGCGTCACGATCCTCGCGTTCGATGCGGCCACGATCGAAGAAGTCGCGGGTGGCATCGAGGTAGTCCTGCCGATTATCGGTGGCTCGGCCTGCTCGGGCGCAGCCGGCCAACTGCGGTTGATCGCTCGCGTCGAAGGCGATGGCGTCCACCTGGGCGTGGTCGTCGATGGCTACCGTCCACGTTTCGAGCACCTGCGCATTAAGACCTTTCTGATCGCGGCGCCGTACACAATGGGGCAGCACTTCGTGCATGGCTGGGTGACAAAGCGCAGTCTGCGGTCGATTGCCCGTGTGATTGACCCGATCCCTGTTGCCCCGCCGCCACTCGATACAGCGGGGCGCTTGAACGGCCTTCGTGTCGGAGTGGTTGGAGCGTCGGGGTATGTCGGTCGTCGCCTGATTCCCGCGCTGCGCGATGAAGGCGCCAAGGTGCGCGCAATCTCGCGCAGGCCGAATGCCGACCTCGAGCTCGTTGAGGGAATTGAAGTCGCCCAAGGCGATGCACTCGATCGCGCCTCGCTCGATCGAGTCTTCGAAGGACTCGACGTCGTCTACTGGCTCGTCCACTCGATGGGTGCCGGGGGAGACTTTGCCGAGCTCGACCGCCAAGCCGCACGCAATGCGGCTGGCGCAGCAGAGGCCGCGGGCGTCAAACAGATCATCTATGTCAGCGGTCTTGGTGATAACGATCCGGAACTCTCGCACCATCTCCAGAGTCGACACGAGACGGGGACGATTATCTCCGAAGGTTCCGTGCCTGTCACAACGCTGCGGGCGGCGATGGTGATCGGCCAGCACAGCGCCTCGTTCCAGATGATGCGCGACCTCGTCCACCGACTGCCAGCAATGGTCACGCCGCGTTGGGTGACGACGCGGTCGCAGCCGATTGCCTTTGCCGATCTGCGCGACTACCTCGTTGGCGTCTGCGCACTGCCAGCGGCGTATGGCCGCGTCCTCGACGTCGGCGGCCCCGACATTCTGACCTTCCAAGAGATGATGGAGCGCACCGCAGTATTGGCTGGGCGACGCAAGCCGTTCATCCTGCCGGTGCCCGTGCTGTCTCCGTCGCTCTCATCGCTCTGGTGCGGGCTCGTGACGGATGTGGATACCAACATTGCTCGGCCACTCGTCGAGGGGCTACGCAACGAGACAATCTGTCTCAACGACGACATTCTCGAGCTCGTACCGAAAGAGCGCATGTCGTTCGACGATGCTGTGCGTCGCGCGCTGCAAGGCGTACCGCTCCGCTACTAGGTCGCGACTAGACCGCTACTAGCCCGTCTACTCGAGCGGCCAGACGAGACAACCGGACTTGCGACGCAACGTACGTGCGTGCAAGCGAAAGCGCAGCCGACCGTAGCGCTTGCGATCGGGGCCGAAGACGAGCAGACCAACCTCACGCGACTTGGCGACGCCGATCGTTGCCGAGAGTGGGCGCGGCGTGTTGTAGACGAGATGATGAGCCTTCACGCCTGCCACGCTTGCCTCTTCAATGATCTCGGCAACCTGTGCACGCACCACCGGATTGCCCATCGTTCGCCGCGCCGCAGCGTTCGCATTCGCGACGGGCAGCGTCACCCCGAGACAGACCAACAGGTCTGCGCCAGCATCACCCGCCGACGCAATCGCCATCGTGATCGCCGCCGCATCGAAACCAATGTCGAGCGAGACCAGCATCACCGGCTTGCGTTTACCACCCTCCGACGCCACCACCGCATCCGGCGCGCGGCCGCGCACCGCTGTGGTCATTTGCGATGCGGCGAAATCGTCGGGGTGTAAAGCGACGTTGCCTTCGCAATCATGCGCTTCTTCATAAACGGCATCAACAGCACGTACCAGAACGCCGCCCCAATCGCAGCGCCGATCAGCAGACCGGGTGTCTTATAGAGATAGAGACCACCGAGGCCGCACAACCCCACGAGCCCGATGCCAGCGCGCGACAGGTAGCGAAACTGGCGCTGTGTCTTTCCGGCCACCGTCTCCAACATCTGCGCCTCCGAGGCTGTGTCGTACTTCAGCCCGCAGCCTTGGCAATGGATCAAGGACCCGGCAGTGCCACGCGTTTCTACGCCGCACTCGCATTTGATGACGATCGGAGGAGGAACCATATGGACAGTGTGAACGCATCTCTAGGCAACGGCAAGTGAACGCGCTACGCTTTTGCAAGTGCCGGATGGAGAGCCGGACGTAATCGAAGGAGGAGACATGCCAGGAGCTGAGGTATCGCTCGACCAAGTTGGCCTAATCAAGACCATGCAGTGGTATGACGGATTCGTCATTGGACTCGCAGGGCCAGGATTCATTCTGGCGGGTATCGCTGGGTCCACACTCACACTCGGACCAGTCTGGGCGGCGACGATCTGGTTCTTGTCCGCACTCATTGGTGGACTCTCGGCGTACATCTACGCTGAGCCCGCGGCAATGTTCCCCGACAAGTCGGGTGGCCTGTCGATGTTCGCTAAGGAAGGTTGGCGCCAGCACTTCTCGCTCGCCGGCCCAATTGCAACCTTCGGCTACTGGTTCGCATGGTCGTCGGTGCTCGCCATCTACGGCGGTATCATCGGCACGCTGCTGCTTTCGCGGTTCAACCCCGACGCACTCCTTTGGTCGACGCCGCTCCTGTTCATGGACGTCACCTATCCACGCTTGATCGGTGCTGCCTGCATCCTGGCGTGCTTTTTGTTCAACTACTTCGGCATGCGTCCCGCCGTTTGGTTCTCGTACGCAACCGGCATCATGATGGTGCTTCCCGTTGCCGCCTTGGCGTTCATCCCGATCATCAAGGGACAGCTCAGCAACATTGATTTCGTCTGGAACACCGCCACGATCAATGCGAACGTCGAGTTCTATGGTGGCACGCCAGGTATGGGCCAGGCCATCATTCTCGGCATTGTTTGGTTCTGGGTGATCGCATGGTCCTCGTACTTCCCCGAGGCCCCCGCAACGTTCTCCCCTGAGTACCACGACACCAAGAACGACACCAAGAAGGCAGTCGCATCGACCGCCGTCATGGGCGGATTGCTCTCGCTGCTCTTGCCGCTCACGGTCGTTGCCGCGATCGGCATGGACGCAATCGCCGCCGATCCGACGTACATCGCGTTTCTCACGACAGCGCTCGACGTAACCGTTGGCACGTTCCTTGGCGCTGTCTTTACCGTGTTCCTCTGCGCAGGTCTCCTGCTCTCGATGAACACGGCAACGATGGACGGATCTCGCGCCTTGTATGCCATGGGCAAAGAAGGCCTCACAATCAAATGGCTCGGCAAGCTCAACAAGCAGAACGTTCCTGGGCGCGCGATGGCCTTTGACATGCTGCTTAACTTGTGTCTCTTGTTCATGATGCCGTCGCTGCTGTTCACACTGCTCGCCGGCAACATTGGTTACGTGCTCGCACACATCCTGGCCCTCACCGGCTTCCTGCTCCTGCGACGCGACCGGCCGAATTGGCCCCGCCCGCTCAAGCTGGGTGGATTCTGGATTGCGGCTGCATGGCTCTGCGTGATCGTCAACGTGATTGGCACGATCTTCGGTGTGATCTACATGAAGTACACCGGCTATCTCGTCGATTGGACGAAGGCGGAGTCGGATCCGACGGGTTACGTCACGGGCTACTTCTGGCTCGCAATCGCCATCTTTGTCGGCACGATGGTTCTTGCCATCGTGGGCTTTGTTATTGGCCAGAATCAGATGGGAAAGAAGTTCTCGTTCAAGGATCCTTCGGACGAGCAGCCTTCTGCGCACGCCTACGAACTGATGGGACCGTCGGCTTCTTCAGGCGACTAGTTCCTTGTTCTACTCGGGCCCTCGGGGTCGGCTTCGGCCGGCCTCGGGGGCCCGTTTTTTGTTGGCGGCTGCTTTCGACGTCTGCGGCTAGATTTGGACACCACCGATTGGCTACGCTGCCGTCATACGATTGTTGAGGATCGAGGGGGAGTCATGACGACAGTGCATCCAGGGGCATTCATCGCGGGCGAGTGGCACGCGGGTGAGGGCGAACTGATCGAGGTTCATAGCCCGTGGGACGACAGCCTCGTCGGCTCGGTCAATGCCGCTTCGAGTGCGCAGTTGGAGGCGGCCGTCAAGGCTGCTGCCGATGCTTTCCCGGCTTGGCGTCGTACGCCACTGATGACGCGCGTCGACATTTGTCGACACGCCTTCGAGGTCTGCGAGCGTCGTAATCCGGAGATCGCCGAGATGATCACGCGCGAGACCGGCAAGACGATTCGTGAGGCGATCGAGGAGATGGAAGAGTTCACCGTCGATCACTTCCGTCGCGCTCCCGAAGATGTCATTCGCTACCGCGGCCAGGTCTTGCCTTCCACGCAGGAGCGCAACGGCTCGAAGCGGATCATGATTGTGCAAGAGCCAATTGGTGTCGTGGCCGCGGTTAGCCCGTGGAACTTCCCTGTCGACATTGCTGGCATCCCAATCGTCTATGGCCTGGCGCTTGGTTGCACGCTGGTCTGGAAGCCGTCGGAGATCGCACCGATCTGCGCCAACCTGTTCGTCGAGGTGTTGCACGAGGCGGGCTTCCCGGCCGGCACAATCAACCTCGTGCACGGACGCGGCGACATCGGTGGAGAGCTGGTGCGCCACGACTCGGTCGGCACGGTTGTCTTTACCGGTTCGGTGACGACGGGTGAGAAGGTTGCGCGCGATGCGGGCCTCAAGAACCGTGTGCTCGAGTTGGGTGGCAATGGTCCGCAGATCGTGCGTGCCGATGCGGATCTCGAGCACGCAGCCGACGCCGCGATCATGGGCTGCTTCTACCTGGCGGGCCAGTGCTGCACGGCCGCCGAGCGCATCCTCGTCCATCGCGACGTGCAGGATCGCTTCGTCGAGTTGCTCGTGGAGCGCACGAAAGCACTCAAGCTCGGTGATCCGCTTGACGAGACAACGGACATGGGTCCAGTGGCGACCGACACGAATCTTGTGCGCACGCAAGAACACATCGCCGACGCTGTCGCCAAGGGTGCGACGGTTGTCTACGGCGGCGGCTCAGAGGGTCGTCTGCACGAGCCCACGGTCCTGATCGGCGTCACGAGCAACATGCGCATCGCTCAGGAAGAGACGTTCGGTCCCTGTCGCCCCGATCATCATGTTCGACACCGATGACGAGGCAATCCGGATCGCCAACGAGACAGAGTTCGGCCTCACCGCCGCGGTCTTCACCGAAGACCTCCGCATGGCCTGGCGCTACGCGGAAGAGCTCTGCCACGGCACAGTCCACATCAACGAAACCACCAACTATTGGGATCAAATGGCGCCTTTTGGTGGCGCCAAAAAGTCGGGTGCGGGTCGCGAGTTGTCGACGCACATTCTGGATGCGATGAGTGAAACGAAGCAGATTACGTGGGATGTGTTTTAGGGCGTGCCTAAAACACATCCCACGTTCGTGGGCTGATTCGCGGAGCGAATCAAGGTCTCCATGCACCAGAAATGGGCTGCCCTTGAGGCAGCCCATTTCGTCTGTGCACTGGTGGCCACGTTTTCTGGATAAAGACGGTGCCCCGCGCGAGCGGTGCGCTGCCCCGTTCGACGTGTTTTAGGCGTGTTCCCTACGTGTCGAGTTGCCGGAGCTCTTTCGGCGTACACGCCCAGAGCAAGCGTCCACCGCCGACGACGACGCCTTTGCTGAAGCGCACGTGGGCGGCGCCACCCTTTTTGAACCAGCCGAGTTCGTGGGCATCCTTCGGGCGCACGAGCGCTTGGGCGAGGATGGTCATGTTTGGCTCGTGGCCGATGCAGGCGACGGTGATGTCGCTTGGCAAGCGGGTCAGCACGACCAGCGCATCAGTGACAGGGGCGTGGGCTGCGAGTTCGGTGCAGACGTCGGGTTCGGGCCAGCCTGCCTGTTCGGCGAGGATCTCCGCAGTTTGCCAGGCTCGCACGTACGGGCTGGCGAGGACGATGTCGACACGCTCGACAAGTTCGTTGATGCCGCGTGCTGCCGGGGCGAAGCGCTCGCGTCCGTGGTCGGTCAGTGGTCGCAGCGCGTCTTCGGGCCAGCGGCTCGCGTCGCGCTTTTCGGCGATCGCATGACGGACGAGGATGACGTCCATTCCCGGAGGTTACCCCTCGAGGCCGAGGGTGGCGAGGGCGGCTACGCAGACGGCCTCGTCCTCCTCACTGAGCGCGCCCGAAATGCCGAGCGCACCGATCTGGACGCCGTCCTTGCGCACGGAGACGCCACCGGCGAAGACGATCATGCGCCCGCCAATGGTCTTGTCGAAGCCCCAGTCACCGTTACCAGGCAGGCTGACTTCCGCCATCTCGCCTGTGCGGCAGTTCCAAAGCGCAGACGAGTAGGCCTTGTCGACAGCGATAACGTAGGCTCCAAGCGCGCTGCCGTCCATGCGAGCGCTGGCGACCGGATTGCCGGCGCGGTCGGCGACGACTATCGAGACGAGATGGCCCTGACGCTCGGCCTCACGTCGGGCTGCAGCAACGATCTGCAAGGCGAGATCGGTACCAATGTCGTGTCCTGCGATGAGTCCGTCCATGGTGTCTCCTCGTACTCAGCCGGCGCTCTGTGGCCGGCTGAGGAGTGGACCCGGGCGGGATCGAACCGCCGACCTCCTGGGTGCGATCCAGGCGCGCTCCCAACTGCGCTACGGGCCCGTGAACGAGCAGAATACCCGAATTACGACGATCGGCGGCGCTGGCTGCCCTACGCGGAGAAGTCAACCTTGACGGGCTCACGATCGCTCGGCACGTCGAGTTCGAAGAGGTCGCGCGTCTCGAAGTTAAACGGACCGGCTACAAGTGCACCGGGGAACTGCTGCATCTTCGTCAGGTACGTCTGCACATTGCCGTTGTAGAGGCGTCGTGCTCCGGCAATCTGATCTTCGGTGTTCGACAACTCGGCTTGGAGTTGCGTAAAGGACTCGACGGCACGAAGCTGCGGGTACGCCTCGGCGATTGCGAACAGGCCACCAAGTGCCTGGCTCAGAAAGCCTTCTGCGACGCCGCTCTCACCAGCATTCTTTGCACTCATCGCAGCGGCACGCGCGTTGCTGACCTTCTCGAAGGCCTCGCTCTCGTGGCTCGCATAGCCTTTGACGGTCTCGACAAGGTTCGGGATCAGGTCATGGCGACGCTTGAGCTGCACATCGATTGAGCTCCACGCCTCATCGCAGCGGTTACGTGCTTGGACGAGACCGTTGTACGTGCCCACAACGATCACTGCGAGAACGATGACGATGACGACGATAACGATGACAGCGATCACGAAGAATCTCCCTTAGAGACAGCAGACGTGCAAGTAGTCATCACTCTACTGTGCTTCTCACTCATTTGCTGGGTTTTCAGTTAAGTGAGCAAGAAATCACCGGCGCCATCCAGGCCCACTCGCCACCCTGGGAGGACATGACAAGTGCGCACTTGTCATGTCCTCCCAGGGTGGCGAGTGGGCCTGGATGGCGCGTGGTCGGTTGCTGCCGTCGCTAGTCGAGACGGCGCACCAGTTCGAGCAGGCTGGCGACACCCAGTGCGATGGGAGGCACGGCGATCCACTCGGTCCTCACGATGAGCGAAGTCGCCGCGCGTGATGCCGATGCCAACTGCTGGGATGTCGCGTGCAAATGCCGCATTGGCGTCTGTCGAGGCGAAGATTTCGTCGGCAATACCTAACCCGACTGCAGTGCGTGCCGCTCGAGCCGCTTCGAGCAACGGGTCGTTTGGCCGATTCGAGCCGCCTGGACGGTTGCCGACGAGCGTCACCTCGACGCTCACGTCACCGGGTAAAGCAGTTGCGAGCGCGCGCTCTACACGAACGCGTGCAGCATCGACAATGCGTGGATCGCCGTGTCGAATATCGATCACCATCGTGGCGGACTGGGCGATCGCATTGACGGTCGTACCACCTTCGATGACGCCGATGTTAAACGCCGCGGGTGGAGCGGCCGCCAGTGCCCGCTCGCCCGCCTCAATCAGGGCGTGGACTGCGCTACCGCGCCCACGATCGCTCCACGAATGGCCGCCGGGACCGGAAAACTCTGCCCGTAGGCGCATCGAGGCGACGCCACCGACTGCGAGGCAATCGATGCCATGCCCTTCGACAGCGATCAGCGCACGAATTGGCTCCGTGTCGAGCAGCGCCGTGACGCCACTGAGATCGCCGAGTCCCTCCTCGCCAACACTTGCCGCAAACAGCACGGGGCGGGACGGCGGTGTCTGTGCCAATTCGCGCGCGACGTACACCATGGCGGCGATCCCGAGCGCGTTATCGCCGATGCCCGGGCCCGTCAAGCGAACGCCATCGCGAACGATCGGGATCGTCGTGAGGTCCGGGAAAACGGTGTCGAGGTGAGCCACTAAGGCGAGCGCTGGCCCGTCGCCGCCGATTCGCGCGACGACATTCCCTGCCGCATCGATCTGTGCCGTGAGTCCGGCCGCGACCAGCAGGTCCTGCACGAGCGCAGCACGCTCCGACTCTGCAAAAGTAGGCGCAGGAACTTCACAGATAGCCGTCGCCTCGTCGACGATCCGGGCTAACGCGTTTTCGCTCAATGGAGCGGCTTTAGGCATCTGGGCAGAGTACTGCTGTTGTCACAATTCGTTGACAATCCCCGCACGCAAAACCTGCCCGGGGTAGAATTCGCAACGTTGTTTGCACGAAACCCGACCAAGGAGGTTTCTATGTCGGACGATCAGACGCTGTTCGCCTCGATCATTGAGGAACATCTCGCACTCAAGCGCAAGAATTCGAATCTTGAGCAGGATATGCCGCTCGAAGAATTCATCCCCGCAGATCCGTTCGATAATCACGCTCTCTTCAAGACCGAAGACAGCGCGCGTATCGAAGAGGAAGAGACGGGTGAGCACCCAGCGGTTCGTCTCGATTGGGAGACGAACAGCACGGCTGATGCGACGGAAGAGACCGGTTGGTCCGACACGCAGGCCTCGGGCGAGTTCGACTGGGAGACGTAGGCGCGCCGCGGCGCTGGCGCGTCGTCGCCGATCACTGTTGAGCGCCGAGTAGGTCGCAGACCGCTCTGACTACGACCTCGGCTGCTGCCAATGCGCCCTCGATGTGGCCAGCGTGGTCGGGGCCGGTTTCGGTGGAGGCCAACCAGATACGCTCGTGAATCGCGTTTCGATAGCGAGGGTCGGAGTAGGTGTCGTACGCGCCGAGCTGTTCGACATGGGTGGGTGAGGTCCACCGCTCGGTCCGCCAGTCCTTCACGTGCAAGGCGAGCGGAGCACGCGCCTGTTGCCCGAACAGCGCCACCAGTTGCGCGATGATCGCGTCGCGTTCGAGGGGCTCAGGCGTGGGCATCACAAAGCCGAACAGCGCGGCTGCCTGGTCGCCGGGGCCGCCAAGGTCGTGCAGCTCTCGCAGTGGACCGGTGTAGCTGATCGCCGAGCCCGCTAGACCGTCGCGCCGCCAGAACGGCGCCTCGTACTCTGCAACAACCTTCGTCGTTGTTCCCATCCAGATAGGTGTGCGCTCGGCCAGCCGCGTGAGTTCGTCGGGTAGTGCTGGCTCGAAAACGATATCCGTGACCGCGAGCGCGGGTGGTACGGCAACTACGACGCACCGTGCGTGCGTCGTGCCGCCTCGATGGGCCACCGCGACCTGCGCAGCGTCGCCATCGCCGACGATGCGTAACCCATGGACAGGCTCCGCGAATCGAATCGATGAGGAGAGGCTGGTTGCGAGCGCGAGCGGAAGGGACTGCGCACCATCTCGGAAGCGCAGTGCGGGCGCATCGATCGGATTGCCCTCGAGCCGCTGCACGCCCTCACTCGTTTGAAAAAGCGCATCTCCGGCGATGTGCTGCGCGTGTGTTGCAAGACCGAGGTTGTGGGCGAGTTCGTACACGCGTGCCTCGTCGCTCCAAAACCAAGAGGCGCCGAGATCGACACCGTGGTGTCCGTCGCTGGCGGGGACGCTCAGTAGTCGCCCACCAACACGATCGCGTGCCTCGAGTACCAGCACGTCCAGCCCAGCGGCGGCGACGCGGGTAGCGGCTGCGAGCCCGGTGATACCAGCACCAACGACGATCACGTCGTGCGCATTGGGCATTATCTGATCTTCGCCTCTTGGATCGTGTTGCCGCCGTCGACGACAAACAGCTGGCCCGTCACGTACGACGCCTCGTCACTGGCGAGGAATGCCACGACGGCGGCGACCTCAGCGGCGCGTCCCGGGCGACCAATCGGCGTATAGGTTCCCGCGACGATCTCGTCGGGGAGCGCCGAGCCCGTATGGATCCAGCCGGGCGCAACCGAGTTACAGGTGATGCTGTTGCGTCCCTCTTCCAGCGCCGTCGCGCGCATCAGGCCATCAACCCCGCTCTTGGCGGTGCCGTAGGCGCTACTCCCCTCAATCGCCACGAGTGAGCCCGTCACGCTCGAGACCATCACGATCCGCCCATACTGACTGCGACGCATGTGGGGAATCGCCGCGCGCGTCACGTACACCGCCGTCATCAGCGTGATCTGCAATTGGCGCTCCCACTGGTCGAGCGGCTGATCCGCTAACAATCCTTCGGCAACCTGCTCGCCCGTCTGGGTCATCCCTGCGTTGTTGACGAGGATGTCGAGCCCGCCGAGCGTCGCAGCTGCGGTGTCAACGAGGGCGGTGGCAACCTCTGCCTGCGAGAGATCGCCGACGATGCCCGTGGCGTCGAATCCCAGCTCGCGCAATTCCGTCGCGCGCTCGTGGATGCGTTCCGTGGTGGAGGCCAAGACAACCCGTGCGCCTTGTTGTGCAAGGAGGTGGGCGGTGGCAAAGCCAATTCCATCGGCCGACCCGGCACCCGTCACGAGTACGGTCCGGCCACTCAGATCAAAGGCATGGGGCATCCGCGTACGGTAGTCGGTTCAGGGTGACAACATCATCGCCAGAATCGGGCGACATACCCTCCGGCAGGGGTCGGGTAGTATCTCCGACGCGGTACGGGTGCACGTTGCACCTAGTCGCCATCCTGGGGCCATAGCTCAGCTGGGAGAGCACCTGCTTTGCAAGCAGGGGGTCGTCGGTTCGATCCCGACTGGCTCCACTGGGAGGGAGTGATGTCCTTTCGACACCGACGCGTCCGCGCCACTAGACTGCCGGCATGAGCGAGACGACGCACGAGTGGCTGAAGCGGGTGTCGCGTGAAGAGCGGCGAGCTGCAGGCAAAGCGGTTCGTGACACGTTGCCACTGGCGGGGCTTGCAGAGGTTGGGGCGACGATGGTTGGGCGTGATCCTGTTGCGTTGATTGGCGATAGGGATGCCGGTCGGCTGGAGTGGCTCGTACCGATTCGGTACGGCCGCATGTTGCGCTCTGCATTTACCTTCTACCGCGGTTCGGCTGCTTTGATGGCACACGATCTCGCGTTCGCACCATCGTCAGGTTTGACTGTTCAGCTCTGCGGTGACGCGCACCTGCTCAACTTCGGCATCTTTGGCTCGCCCGAGCGTTCCCTCGTCTTCGACCTCAACGATTTCGACGAGACGCTACCGGGCCCGTTCGAGTGGGACGTTAAGCGCCTCGTGGCGAGCGTGGTGGTCGCCGCGCGCGACCGCGGCTTCAAGCCCAAGCGGCAGCGCGAAATTGCGTTTGCGACGGCAGAGCGTTATCGCACGGCGATGCGCGAGTTTGCCGAGATGACCGCGCTCGAGACGTGGCATCGCCAGCTCGAGGTCGATGTCGCGTTGCAGACGGTCGACGACGAAGATTGGCGCGCATATGCGTCCGCGGTCGCTGAGCGCGCGCGCGGGAAGAATCATCTTCAGGCGGTGGCACGTTTTACTGAGGTCGTCGATGGAGAACGCCGCATCGTGACGGAGCCACCATTGATCGTGCCGCTCGCCTCTGTGGCCGAGTTGTTGGGGGAGGACCCTACCGAAGTCGTGCGCCAGGCCTTCATGGAGTATCGGGGCTCGGTGCGTGACGACATTCAGGTGCTCCTCGATCGCTACACGTATGTTGATGCGGCGATCAAGGTTGTTGGTGTTGGCTCGGTTGGTACGCGCTGTGTGATCGTGCTGATGCAGGGTGCGGACGAAAACGATTTGTTGTTTCTTCAGGTTAAGCAGGCCGGCACTTCGGTGCTCGAGCCGTATCTCGCTGCCTCGCAGTACGCCCACAGTGGGGAGCGAGTTGTGGCAGGGCAGCGCCTCATGCAATCGGCGAGCGACGCCTTTCTTGGCTGGGCGACGGGGCCACTGGGCAACCACTATTACTGGCGCCAGTTGCGAGACTGGAAGGGCTCCGCGGATGTTGAGAAGATGAGCGAGCGCCTACTCTTGCGCTACGGCCAGGTCTGCGCGTGGACGCTGGCGAAGGCGCACGCGCGCTCGGGTGACGCTGTCGCAATCGCCGCGTACCTCGGCTCGTCGAACCGGTTTGAGACCGCAATCACGAGCTTCGGCGTCGCGTACGCGGACGTCAATGAGCAGGACTATCTGGTGCTGCAAGAGGCAGTGGTGGATGGTCGAGTTGTGGCGCACGACGACGCTTCAGCGACCAAGTGACCGTAAGAAAATCACGGCCGAGAAACGACTGAGGGGGCAGCGCCGGAGCGCCACCCCCTCAGGGTTCAACGAGCTATCGAGCGAGTTAGACCGTGGCGGTCGTCGTGCTGATGCTGGAGCCCTTCGTGGGATCGAAGATCATCCACTGTGCGGCGATCATGGCAACCGTCAGGACCAGCGTGACGATCAGCTGGAGTGCACCATTGAAGAGCGAGGTGCCACCGTAGCTGACGATCGCAGCAATCAGGTAGACCCAGAACCACGGCGACTTCGTGCCGGTCTTCTCAGCGATCTTGTTGAGCCAGATCAGCGAGAGAATCAGTCCGGGGATGACGAAGACGAGCCACAGCAAGACGAGCCAAGGATTCTTGCCAGCGAGCCGAGCCCAGCGCGTGAAGTTGAGGAGCGGCACGAAGGCGAGCCAGCCGTGTGCAACGCCAGAGGCGTTGCAGAGGTTCATCAGGCGAATGCCGACGATGATGTACCCGATAAACGAAATCAAACCGAGTGTGACAAATTCGGTGGAACCCATAGTTTCCAACCCTCCAGTGGGGAACGTGCAGATTATTCCGCTTTATATAGCCTGCGCAGAGGAGAAGTCCTGCCTCTGGCAGGGACATATTCGGTAGCATCGGTCTTGTATGCCGCATGGAAACGACATCCAATGTGCGATTTGTCGACGTAATCTCCTGACGGGAGAGCGCGCCGCGACGTACACCGAGCCGCGCTCCGGCTCCTCGGTGCACGTTTGCCCTCTCTGTTTCGAGCGCGCGGAGAAGAACGGTTGGCAACTGCACGACGAGCCGGCACCCGTGGTCGTGCCGGTTGACACGACTGATCGAACGGTGCGCACACTAACGGCGCAGGTCAACACGCTTCAGACGCAACTCGAGACGACGGCCGAGCGACTCGAAGATACCCGTGATCACACGTCGGCACGCGAAACGGAGATTGAGACGCTCGCCGCCCGCCTCGCCGACGCCGAGGCCGAGGGCGCAGCCGTTCGAGCTGCACTCGCCGAATCTGAGCGACGCTTCGAACAACTCCAGCACGATCTCGACGAATCGCAGACCGCGCAGGCCACGATCCTGCGGGCGCGTCGACGAGAATCCGACGAGGTCTATCTCGCAGGGATTGCTGCCGAGGTCTTCAACCGTTCTCCTCAAGCGGCCACGATTGGACTCCTCGTAGGGCTCCACGGGACACCGACGGTGCGCATCGATGTGGTTGGTGCCGCGCTCCCGCGCCCAGTGTTGATCGCCTTCGCCTGGGGTGAAGGTGGGCGCGACTATCGCGTTGACATCGACCTTGTGGCGCGGCGCTTCGATCTCGTCGACTTGGTGCCGGGTGGGGATGGGCGCATGGTGGCGCGTCTCGAGCCGCTCTACGGCAATGCGGAATGGTCGGATGGGCGGATCGTGACTGCGCCTGCCGAACCAACCATGCTCTGAAGAGACGTGGCCTCCGGTTCGTGGTGTATGCTCGCCGCAGCGTGTTTCCACCCGAAGAATTAGGAGGTTTCAGATGTCGCAGGTAATTGGTTACATCATTGCGATCGCGATCGCAGTGGCGCTCGCCTTGATTTGCCGGGCCATGGCTCGTAGCCGGAATCGCAATCAAAACCTGTGGACGGTGCTCGGATTTTTCTTCCCATTGATCTCCGTGATCATCCTGCTGATCATGGGTCACGACAAGTCCAAGTCCGCTTCGGCGTAGTTCTGACCGCACGCCCCGGGCAATCGCCCCGGGCGTGCGGATCGCCATCTGCTGCCCTCGCGTACGATCCGCTCCGTGGCTGATCGTCCTTCCCGTGGTGATGTCGCCGATGTTGTGATCGAGTCGCTCGCGACCGGCGGTCGTGGTGTCGCGCGTATTGATGGCTTCGTGGTCTTTGTTGATCGTGCGCTGCCTGGCGATCGGGTCCGCGTTCGCGTGCGTACGTCGCGTCGGAAATATGGCGAGGCCGACGTCGTGGAGTTGTTGGCGCCAGGGCCGGACCGTGTCGAGCCGACCTGCCCGCACGTTGGGGCCTGTGGTGGCTGCCGTTGGCAGGCGCTCTCGTACCCAGCCCAGTTGCACGAGAAGGCGCAACTGGTGCGCGACGCGATTACGCGCATCGCGCACCTTCCCGAGGTGCCGATCGACGAGATCGTGGGCGCGGAGAACAACCTTGAGTACCGCAACAAGGTCGAGCTGACGTTTACGCAAGAGGAGCAGGGCCCCGTGCTTGGCTTTCATCGAGCCGGTCGTTGGGATGAGGTGCTCGAGGTCAACCGTTGCTACCTGATTGGTGATGCGCCGAATGCCGCCAAGGATGCAGTCCAGCGTTGGGCACAGTCGACGGGGCTCTCGGGTTACGACCAGCGCCTGCATGAAGGCGAATTGCGCAATCTGATCATCCGTCACTCGGCGCGCACAGGCGATCTACTGCTCGCGCTCGTCACGACGGACATCGAGTTGCCGAAGCTTGGCAATCTGATCGACGAGCTCCAAGAGTCCGTACCTGGTTTTGTCGGCTTGCTGCAGACGAAGAACAGCGGCCTCTCCGAGACGACGCAGGGCCATCCAACCGAGATCATCACCGGCCAGGATTGGTACCGCGAAGAGATCCTCGGCCTGACGCTGCACGTGCCGCACAACGGGTTTCTCCAGACGAACACGGCGATGTGCGAAAAGCTCTACGGGATTGCCATCGAAGAGTCCCGACTGACAGGCACCGAGACGGTCTGGGACCTCTACAGCGGGATCGGCTCGATCGGGCTGGCGCTGGCGCGCGACGCTGGTCGAGTCGTCGGGATCGAGATCGTCGAGGATGCAGTCGAGCAGGCGACCCAGAACGCTCTGCGGAACAACATCGAAAACGCCGAGTTCGTCGCGGGCGACGTTGCCAAGGCAATCGAGCCGCTGATCGAAGCGGGTGCGCCCATGCCAGACCTCGTCGTAATCGACCCGCCGCGAGCGGGTCTGACACCAAAGGCAGTCCGGCGCGTGCTCGAGCTTAAGCCCCAGACGATTGTGTACGTGTCCTGCAACCCGACGACGCTAGCGGGCAACGCGGTGCTGTTTACCGACGGCGGCTACTCGCTCGAGGTCGTTCGCCCGGTCGATATGTTTCCGCACACGCCGCACGTCGAGTGCGTTGCGCGCTTCGTGCGGACGCCGGCGGCTGACGCGCTCGCCACTGACTAGGTAACGACTAGTACGGCGGTAGCGCGGAGTACCAGCGCCCGAGCTCCTGGAAGGCTTTCCAGAAACGGCGCTTGGAGGACTCTTCGTCGAGCGACTCGTCGATGTCCGGCGTGACGAGCGTCTCAATCGTTGGCGTCAACTGCTGGAGTTGCCCAATCAACTCTGGGTCGATCGGCTCGGCGAGAGGTACCTTGATCAGGTTGATGAAGGCGGCTGTCGCCGGCCCCATGCAGACGATGATCTTGGGTTCCGTTATCTGGATCTCGCGCAGCAGGAACATCGCGGGCGCACCCTTTGCGTCCGTGAGGTCGTCGTCGCTGCGCTTGGCGCAGTTGGTGCCGTAGATCAGCAGCGGGTCGATGCCGACGCGCGTCACGCTCTTGAGGATCGCACCACCGGCACGCCCGAAGAAGGCGACGCCTTCCTGCACCTCTGAGGGCTGTGCGCGAGTCTTGAGCAGCATGATGTCGGCGAGTGGGTGACCCGAGCCAAGCACGGGAGAGGCGAGTGGCTCAATTTCGTCATCGCTCTCGGTGATGTCGTCGCCCAGCGCATTCATGGCCCGAATCGCCCGGGCGAGGTACCGCTCATAGATCTGGTCAGGTTCAGCCACGGCGCGTCCCCGATCATTCGGCGTGCAGCGGTTTCCTCCTCTTGCGGAACCACTTACGCGCCTGCAGCGCGAGGATGTTCTTCGGGTGCCGCACGACGCGAGCATCGCCAAGAGCGAGGGCGAGCGAGGCGGGATCGTGGAAGGCGGGCAACTCGAGACCAGCGGTAAAGAGTCCGTCGAGGACGTGCGCGTCGGAGCCCGCCCCGGCCGGCAGTCCGAGCCGCGTGGCGAAGGTGAGAGCCTCGTGGTTGAAGCGCTCGCGTGCCAGGCGACCATTGACTACCTCTAGGGCATCAATCAGTGGAGCCATCCGCTCGAGCAGCGGTTCCGACGGGATCGCGTGCAGGCTGTCGAAGGGGTGCGGCACGTAGATGAAGGCGCCCTGAGCGCGCATCGCTTCGACCGTATCGGTGAAGGGCAGGCCGGGCGGAATGTCTTCCTTGAGGTACATGCCAATCACCTCACCGGTCTGAGTCTTGACCTCGCTCGAGACGGCGATGTGGAGTGGGATTCCGTTTGCTTCGACGTGAGCCTTCGCCGCAAAGCCGCCGGCGACGGAGTCGTGATCGGTGACGCAAAGCGCACCAAGGCCAAGCGCGAGTGCTCGCTCGACGAGGTCGTCGATGCCAGTGCCACAGTCGGGAGAGAAGCAGGTGTGGAGGTGAAAGTCGCCGAGGATCGGATCGGCGGGCGCATGCGAGGATGGTGCTCGCGTGGAGTCGCCGGCGAGTTTGATCATTGCTGTGGCGGCGCGCTTGGCGCCGGTCAGTCCGATCCGCTCGGCGCTTGGAGCAGCATCGTCAACTACTGCGGTGACTGCTGTTTCGGCATCTCCAACGATCACGACGAGGTCGATCGCGCCCGCACCAATCACACGCCGAATCGCAGCGTTGGCTGCCCACGTCATCGTGGGACCTCCGATCACGACAGTGCGAGGTCCGAGATCGGTATGGGCGAGCGCACCTGCTCCGCTCCGCTCAAGCGCACGAATCGTGAGTCGACCGGCTACCTGTTGAGCAGCATTGCGCGCCGTTCCGACCAGCACGACCTCGACACCCTTGTCGGCAATCGCCTCCGCGACAGCAAGCGCCGCAGCACTCTCCGGACCGGGCCGGTCGAGCGGTGTGGTGGCAAAGACAGCAATGCGCATACCCGCACGATACGTGAAGCGGACATTTTGGGCCCGGGCCCAAAATGTCCGCTTCGCTCATGTTTGTTGCAGGCACAGGGATTGCGCTGCGAAGACCCCCTCAGAAACCGCCTTCGCAGGTTGCAGGCGCAACCGCACACGGCCCGCACGAGGTGCCGAGCAATACGCGCTGTTCCGCGAAGTAGACGCATACGAGAGGAGCGTTTTTTGCTTAGGTATGCGGGTAGCTGGAGGCGGACATTTTGGGCCCGGGCCCAAAATGTCCGCCTCGAACTGAAATGACAACGGCGGGTGACCCGAACCGAAGTTCGAGTCACCCGCCGTCAACGAGCAGGGGGAATTGCAGTCGGACTTAGCGCTTACGTGCTGCGGGCTTCGACTTCGTTGCCGCGCGCTTGGCGGCTGGCTTTGCAGCAGCCTTCGCCGGAGCCTTCTTCGCGACAGTCTTGACTGGCGCTTTCTTGGCAGCGACCTTCGTCGGAGCCTTTGCGGCAGCAGCCTTGGCAGGAGCCTTCTTCGCGGCGGCCTTGACGGGCGCACGCTTGGCAGCAGTCTTGACAGGGGCACGCTTGGCGGCAGCGGCGGTTGGGCGCTTCTTGCCGTACTTGCGGATGAACGCCTCGACCTCTTCGCGGGCAAGTTCGTCGCGATGCTGGACCGGAGGCGACTTCATCAGGTAGGCGGAAGGCCACTCGAGCGGACCCGAGATGCCGTTGTCGAGCGCCAGCTTGATCAGGCGGACGGCGTCGATCACGATGCCGGCGGAGTTGGGGGAGTCCCACACCTCAAGCTTGAGCTCCGCACTCAACGGCACGTCACCAAAGGCGCGGCCCTCAAGGCGGATGTAGGCCCACTTGCGGTCGGTCAGCCACGGAATGTGATCAGACGGTCCGATGTGAACATTCTCGGCACCCATGTCGTGGTCGATCTGCGACGTGACAGCATTCGTCTTCGAGATCTTCTTCGACTCGAGACGCTCGCGCTCCAGCATGTTCAAGAAGTCCGTGTTGCCGCCAACGTTCAACTGATACGTGCGCTCGAGGTGAACACCACGATCCTCGAACAGCGTGGCGAGCATGCGGTGCGTAATCGTCGCGCCAACCTGGCTCTTGATGTCGTCGCCAATGATCGGCAGGCCAGCCTGCTTAAAGCGCTTCGCCCAGTACGACTCGCGGGCGATGAAGACGGGGATGTTGTTGACGAAGGCGACGCCGGCGGCCAGAGCCTGCTCGACATACCACTTCGTTGCCTCCTCCGAACCGACGGGGAGGTAGGAAACAATCACGTCAGCCTTGGTGTCCTTGAGGATCTGGACGACGTCGGCAGTCTCGCCTGGCGCCTTCGTGATGACCTCAGACAGGTACTTGCCAATGCCGTCGTGCGTCATGCCGCGATGGACCTTGACGCCCGTCTTTGGCACCTTGGAGAACTTGATCGTGTTGTTCTGGCCCGAGAAGATCGCGTCGGAGAGATCCTTGCCGACCTTCTCCTTGTCGACATCAAACGCTGCGACAAACTCGATGTCGCGGATGTGATACCCACCCAGATTGACGTGCATCAACCCAGGGACGGTCTCTTTTGGATCGGCATTCTTGTAGTACTCAACGCCCTGGACGAGCGACGATGCGCAGTTGCCGACGCCGACGATGGCGACGCGGACCTTGCCGTCCGAGCGACGACGAACGCGATTCTGGGGTGTGGACACGTGGTGACTCCTCCGAGTGGTGTGGATCTAGGTAGTGATTTAGAGTTGGCGCAGGACGTGACGAGCACGCTGCACGACAGTGATGGTGGAAAGAACGGCGAGCAGGATGATGCCCCACGGCAGAGCGCCGAGGGGAGCGAACAAGATTGCCGCGGTGATCAACACGACTCGCTCGGCGCGTGCCATCACGCCATGGGTGCCATCGAGGCCAAGCGCCTCGGCGCGGGCGCGAAGGTACGACGTCATGAACGAGCTGGTCAGGGCGGCGATGACTGCGATCAGTGCAATTTCATTCCCATCACGCGCAAACACGAGCGCGATCGCACCGAGCATGATCGCCTCGGAGAAGCGATCGAGAATCGAGTCGAACATGGCGCCACGCGGGCCGGCTTCGCCGCGGGCACGCGCCACGGCACCGTCGAAGATGTCGAGGATCGAGCCAACTAAGAAGAGCACGCCACCTGCGATGTAGGCCTCGCGGTACACGAGCACCGCGGCAATCGCATTGAGGACAAAACCAGCCATCGTGACCTGGTTAGCTGTTACAGGAATGCGCGTGATGCGGGCCATGATGCTGGCGATCACGCGGCGCGTACCGTCTGTGTATCCCTGCTGGAGTCGTTCTACGCCCATGGAGGAAAGATACGGCGAGCACCAACGACTGACTGTCCGCGGCCGACGAACGGTCGGCAATGACCGACGAGCGGTTGGCTAGGCGCGTTGTGGCAAGGAATCGCCACCGAGCGCTGAGGGCGGAGTCAACAACCGCGTTGCACGCGCATGCGTCAGCGTGGGGACTCGCCCCCGACTGACAGCGAAGGCAAAGAGCAAGGCAAAGAGCGCCACAAACGCACCGACGGCCGCGTCAAGGAACCAATGGTTCGCGGTTGCGATGATTGAGAAGAGGACAAGCAGCGGGTACAGCGCCCAGATAGCTCGCAGCAGCGGATGCGAGAAGACGAGCACTCCAGCGCAGCCGATGATGACCGCGTACGCCGTATGCAGCGATGGCATTGCGGCATAGGGATTGGCAAACCACTGCACGATGCCAGAGCTGTGGTTGATCGACGTCTGCTGCAACGTGTCGATAAACCCGAGCCCAGCGAGCATGCGCGGTGGCGCGGTTGGCAGCAGGACGTAGCCCAGCAGCGCAGCGAAACTCGTGCCCAGCAGCGCATTGCGAATGAAGTAGAAGGCGTGATTACGGCGGAAGTAGATGAACAAGAGCAGTGCGTACGTGATCGTGAACTGGCAGTTGAAGTACGTCCAGTTGGCGATGGTCATGACCAGGCTAGGCGCGTTGATCGCCCAGACCTGGACGCCGCGCTCCCAGTCAATGCCGAGCACCTGCTGTGCCCGCACGACGTCGAGGGCGTTGCGGATGGCCAAGTAACGGTCGCTCTGAGCCAGCGTGCGTGATCCCTCGTAGGCCACATAAAACGACCAGAAGATCGCAAATTGGAGCCAAAAGTCGCGCCAACCACGGGGCATAAAGCGCCCAATGCGGTTAACGGCGCGGCGAATTGGGTTACCGGTCGGTGTGCTCACAGAGCAATGGTACCCGTCCACGCACCCGCGCGCGCATGAGGACAGGTCGGTATTACCCGCCGATTTGACTCATCGAGCGGGCGCTGCGGACGAAGCCTGCCTCGCCGATCTGATGCTTCATGCGCTTGGCTTGGACAGCCTGGCGGACGAGCGTTTCGATTTCGAGATCGGTAGCACCCGATCGCAGCGGCGTCCGGAGATCGGTTTCCTCCATCGCGAAGAGGCAGGTGCGCAGCGCGCCTTCGGCCGTGATGCGGATGCGATCGCACGAGGAGCAGAAGGGTTCGGAGACAGGATTGATGAAACCCATCTCGCCGGCCCCGTCGGCGAATGCCCAGCGCTCAGCAGTGGACGAGGCAGCCGCGGGCACGCGCACGAGCGGGTAGACGGTTTCGATCATGGCGCGAATCTCGGCACCGGCCAGGACGTCTTCCTTACGCCACGTGCGATCGGCATCGAGAGGCATAAACTCGATGAAGCGGACGATGTACGGCTTGCGTCGGGCGAGTTCGGCGAAGGCGATCACCTCGGGCTCGGTAAAGCCACGCATTGCGACGCAGTTGACCTTGATCGGGCGCAGCTCGGGATAGCGCTCTGCTTCTTCAAGCCCTTCAAGGACACGGTCAAGCATGTCGCGTCGCGTAATCTCGGCAAAGCGCGAGTGGTCGAGGCTGTCGAGCGAGACGTTGATGCGGCGCAGGCCGGCATCGACGAGTGGCCCGGCGAGCGTGCGCAACGCGACTCCGTTGGTCGTCAGGGCGAGGTCCTTGAGGCCCGGCACCTTGACGAGGCGCTCGATCAGATCGGGGACGTCACGGCGGACAAGCGGCTCGCCACCCGTCAGACGCACGTGGCTGACACCCATCGAAGCGAGAATCGTGGCGAGGCGCTCGATCTCCTCAAACGACAAGACTTCCGTGCGCTGGAGCCACGGCAGTCCCTCCGCGGGCATGCAGTACTTGCAGCGGAAGTTGCAGCGGTCGGTGATCGAGATGCGAACGCTCTCGATATGGCGGTCGAACGAATCGGTCAGCGGAGGACGCATCTGGTTAGTGTAGTGGCGCGACGGCCTACTGCCCAGCGAAGGGCACTCGTTCGACGTACCGCAAGTCGCGGGCCGGGTGGCCATTCTGCGGAAATCCGGCAATCCAGACTGCATCGACATGGGTCGCACAAACTGCTGATCCTGCGTGTGTCCGAATCTTCTCGTGGACTGCGGCGTAGGTTGCGGCCTCTTCGCCGTAGGCCAGAGTCAGGTGCGGCACAAACGCATGGCGATGACAATCCTGATCACAGGAGCAGAGGCTCGTACGAACGGACTGCAACTCTTCATTCCCCTGTTGAACGCCGAGCCAGGCGACGGGACGGGTGGTTGAGGGAAACTCATCGAAACCTGAACAGGTTACGGAGAAGGGTTTGATCGCCGCCGCGGCCTCCCGGATACGTTCGGCGAGTGCGGGTGCATCGCGGCGACCGCGCAAGGGGGCGTAGAACAGGGTGATGTGTCCCGTCCGCGGATCTTGCACTCGGACATCGTCGTCATCCACATCGTCTGCGATTGACGACAACAGTTCGCGCGCCGAATCGACGCGAATTACAACCCCCCAGTACCACCGGTGATGAGCCACCGTTAGAGCTTCGAACCGTCTTCCGGCGGTTCCTGCTCGGTGAACGGATCCCAATCGAGCGTTGCGTCGCCAACTGCTGGGGGGCGACTCGTGCCATCCATCGTGTCCTCGCCGTCATCGATCGCGGGCGGTGTGGGTGGCGTGGGGAAGAGCTCTTCTGACGCTTCAGGTTCGCCGCTTGGCTCGTCGATCAGGCCCGTCGGTGCTGGCAGATCGAGCTCTTCGAAGGCCTGCTCTGGCTCGGGATCTGCAACGGGCTGCGCAGGTGGGGCCACGATCGGCGGCGCGGCCTCCGCGGATGCGGCGACGTCTTCGAAGGCGGCGTCGGAGTCGGGGTCCCAGGCGCGCGTTGCCTCTTCTTCGGGCAACGCGAGCTCGCCGTCCTGCGTGGGGACGATGCCGGAGGCCGTTGCGGGAGGTGTCGTCAGGTCGCTACTGGCCTCGTCTGCTGGGGGCTCTTCGTCACGCTCTGGACCATCGATGCCCCAGATTTGCTCGCCGTTGTAATCGAGGCCCGGTAGGTCGTCGGGGCTCCAGCCGTAGGCGCCATACCAGGATGGCGCGGCGGGCCAAGGGATCATGCGCGAGCCGACGTGCACGAGCGAAACTTCGGGAGCATCGCCGCGCTCGAGGGCGAGTCGGTTCTCGGGGCTGACGTAGACGGTGTTGATCGTGCCGTCGGGCTTGCGTAGTTCGATGGCCTCGGTGCCAAGCCCGTGTTCGTGTGAAAAGAAGCAGAGGCCTGGGAAGCCGGGTGCGATGGCGGCGGGAGGCGCGTGGTCGGCCATGCGGTATTCGACCCAGAGGATCTCCCACTCGACGGCGTCGAGTTCGCCGGCCACGGTGCGCAGTTCGCGGGGCGAGGTGAGTGCTGGCAGTGTGCGACGCAAGGCGAGTAGGCGAGCGCCGGCGGTCTGGAGGTGGTCGGCGGCTTCGGGATCGTCGGAGTTTGGACCATCGCTCGTGGCGGTCTCGCCCGTCAGTGCCGTGTGGCGTGCGGCGAGGCTCTCGAGGCGGTCGAGGTGAAACTCGCGAGCGGTCCAGATAGAACCACCGCGGCGACGACGACGCTGCTCATTCGAGCGTGCGCGGATGCGGAGCACAACCAGCACGATGCTTCCGAGCAGCAAGACCACGACAGCCCATTGCCACCATGGTCGACCACTGCTGCCACTGGCGCCTGTGTCATCCGCATTCTTGTTCGGTTTCGTGACGGCGGCTGCATAGCTCGTGAGCGAGCCAACCGGATCGGTGGCGGCAACCGCGCGTGTGTCGGCGACGGCCTTGTTGATGCGGTCTTGGGGATAGCTGAGCGACGCGCCGCCGAGCTTGCCTTTGGTGATCAGGCCAACGGTGGCTTGCGGATCCTTGGCCTGCAGTGCCTGCGCGAGCAGTCGGGCAGAGCCCTTGGCGTTCGCAGCGCCAGCAATTGGCCTGGCGAGCACGACGAGGTAGAAGGAGGGGTTGGCGGCGGCGACGGCGGTGAGGGCTGCGATGTCTGGCTTCGGTGACACGCCGGGCTGCACGAAGGCGTGGCGTGCGGTCATCGCGGTGGCAACTTGGGCGGCGCTCAGCCGGGCGGCGGCCTGTGCGGACGCCGCGAAGATCGACAGGGTCAGGATCAGCGCGAGGACTGGAATGAGACGACGCATACCGAGATGGTACTCGCTGGAGCGGCGGAGTGGGGTTTTCTGATTCGCCGGAATGTGAATCCTAACAAAAAGAAAACTTGATATTCAGGCACTCAGGTAATAGAGTGTGGTCACGCGCCACTTCTCGGCGCCTGCACTTCCATCCCCCTCATCCCATCTCCACGGAGGCATATCCCTTATGGGTCGCGTAATCGGAATCGATCTCGGTACTACCAACTCTTGTATGTCCGTTCTTGAAGGCGGCGAGCCGTCTGTCATTGAGAATGCTGAAGGCGGCCGCACTACGCCGTCTGTCGTCGCGTTTGCCAAGGATGGCCAGCGCCTCGTCGGCAGCCCCGCCAAGCGGCAGGCTGTTACCAATCCAGAAAACACGATCTTCTCGATCAAGCGCTTCATGGGACGCAAGTCGTCCGAGGTGTCTGAAGAGATGACGATGATCCCCTACACGGTGATCTCGGGCCCCAATGGCGACGCCAAGGTCTCGGCCGACGACAGCGAGTTCTCGCCCGAGGAAATCTCGGCGATGATCCTCCAGAAGCTGAAGGCCGATGCTGAGGCCAAGCTCGGCGAGCAGGTGACGGATGCCGTGATTACGGTGCCGGCCTACTTCAACGATGCTCAGCGCCAGGCCACGAAGGATGCGGGCCGCATTGCGGGCCTCAACGTCCTGCGCATCATCAACGAGCCGACGGCTGCTGCACTCGCCTACGGCGTCGACAAGGAGGGCGAGCAGAAAGTGCTCGTCTTCGACCTCGGCGGCGGCACCTTCGATGTGTCCGTCCTCGAGCTCGCCGACGGCGTCTTTGAAGTCAAGGCAACCGCAGGCGACAACCACCTCGGTGGCGACAACTTCGACAAGGCAATCGTCGACTGGATGGTCGCCGAGTTTAAGAAGGATCAGGGTATCGACCTCGCGGCCGACCGCCTTGCCTTGCAGCGCCTCTATGAGGCCGCCGAGAAGGCCAAGATCGAGCTGTCTTCGACGCAGTCGACGCAGATCAACCTGCCCTTCGTCACGGCTGACGCCTCGGGTCCAAAGCACCTCGACATGGCGCTCTCGCGCTCGAAGTTGACCGAGCTCGTTGGCGACCTCGTTGAGCGCACCGTCGGACCGACCAAGCAGGCTCTCGCCGATGCGGGCCTAACAGCGGCCGATATTGATGACGTGATCCTCGTCGGTGGCATGAGCCGTATGCCCGCGATCCAGGACAAGGTCAAAGAGATCACGAACAAGGATCCGCACCGCGGTGTCAACCCGGATGAGGTCGTCGCGATCGGCGCCGCCATCCAGGCCGGCGTGCTGCGCGGCGACGTCAAGGACGTCCTCCTGCTCGACGTCACACCGCTCTCGCTCGGTATTGAGACGAAGGGTGGCGTGATGACGAAGCTGATCGAGCGCAACACGACGATCCCGACCCGTAAGTCCGAGGTCTTCTCGACCGCCGAAGACGGGCAGACGTCCGTCGAGATCCACGTGCTCCAGGGTGAGCGCGAGATCGCCGGTTACAACAAGACGCTCGGCAAGTTCCAGCTCGTCGGCATCCCTGCTGCACCACGCGGCATGCCTCAGGTCGAGGTGACGTTCGACATCGATGCCAACGGCATCCTCAACGTCTCCGCCACCGACAAGGGCACGGGCCAGATGCAGCAGGTTCGCATCGAAGGCGGCTCGGGGCTCGACGAGTCCGAAATCCAGCAGATGGTCAAGGACGCCGAGGCGCACGCCGACGAAGACAAGAGCGCGCGTGACCTCGTCGAAGCCAAGAACACGGCTGAGCAGCTGCTCTACCAGACCGAGAAGACCGTCTCCGAGCATGGCGACAAGGTCGACGACGAGGTCAAGGGCAAGATCGAGACGGCCGCAGCCGAGCTGCGCACGGCGCTCGAAGGTTCCGATCCTGTGGCGATTCGACAGAAGGCCGACGCGCTGCAAGAGGCGTCGTACGCCCTGGCCGAGCAGGTCTACAAGGATGCTCAGGAGTCCGCGCCCTCGGGTGACGGTGCCTCCGCTGCCGACGATGAGTCCGATGAGGAAATCATCGAAGACGCTGAGGTTGTCGATCCCGACGCCGCCACGGCCGAGAAATGAGCGCGCATGACCCGGTAGATTCGGACCTCCCCGCCGAGAGCGGGGAGGATTCGATCGTGTCGGAGGCAGAGACAGAGGCCGAGCTCGTCGAAGAAGAGCTCGATCCACTGGCTCTGGCCGAGCGCGACCGCGACGACTACCTCGACCAGCTGCGACGGCTTGCGGCTGAGTTCGACAACTACAAGAAGCGGATGGCCCGCGAGCACGAGGAGCTGCGTGAGCGCGCAGCCGAGCGTCTCTTGCGCGATCTGCTGCCCGTCTTCGACGATCTCGGGCGTGCTCTATCGGCATTCGAGACGGCCGAAACTGAGGCGATCGCCGACGGCGTGGCACTCGTTCATCGCGCACTCTGGACATTGCTGGAGCGCGAGGGTGTGGCCGAGCTCGATCCGACCGGTGACATGTTTGATCCACACCGTCACGAGGCGCTGCTTTCCCAACCGGCCGATGCTCCGGAGGGCACCGTGCTCGAGGTGATTCAGAAGGGTTTCCTGCTGGGCGATCGTGTCTTGCGGCCTGCCCGCGTGGTGGTTGCCGGAGGCGAATCCTGAGCCTGACCCCCGTCACGATTGCTGCAGCTCCGCTGGGCGGTGCCGAAAAGGTCATCACTGGCATCTTCTGGTGCGTCGTCTTGTTGGCTTGGATTGGCACCGGCGTCGGCGTCTCGAATGGCAATGCATTGCACGCCGTCGCGATGTTGTCGGCTGGGCTCCTGTTGGGCGCGATCGGTCTCTGGCTGCGCGTCACGCAACCCGTGGCGTATCGCCTCGACCGCGATGCGCTGGTGATTGAACGTCGGCGAGGTTCATTACGGATTACCGGCCGGATCGAGCCGCATACCGACAAGGCACGGTTAGGGCTCCGGCTCGGCTCCGGTGGTCTCTATGGCTACCGCGGTCACTTCCGCGTCGCTGGCGGTGGCTGGACGCGGTCGTTTGTGACGGACGTGCGTCGCACCGTCCTGATTAAGGTCGGCCGCCGCCGAGTCGTGTTGTCCCCGATCGACCCTGCCGGTCTCGTCGAGGTCGTGCGGAATGCGTGATCTCTACGAGGTGCTTGAAGTACCGCGCGCGGCAACGGCAGACGAGATCAAGAAGGCCTATCGCAAGCTGGCACGTAAGCACCATCCCGACGCCAATCCCGACGATCCAAAAGCCGAAGAGCGCTTCAAGGAGATCTCGGCTGCGCACGACACGTTGTCCGACGTAGAGAAGCGCAAGGCGTACGACCAGTTCGGAGCCTCCGGCGGCACCGGCGCACAGGGCTTCGACCCCAACGATTTTCGCGACTTCGCCCAAGACCGTGGCTTCGACATCTCCGACCTGTTCGGCGATCTCTTCGGCCGCCGTCGCGGTGGCGGCCCGAGCGCAGGTCGCGGCCGCCGTCCCGCGCGCCGTGGCGTCGACCTCGAGACGCGCGTCACGCTCTCCTTTGACGACGCATTGCGTGGTGCTCGTGTGACGGTGCCGGTCGACAAGGACCTCAACTGTGCCGATTGTTCTGGCACGGGAGCAGCGGCTGGCACGTCGCGTACGACGTGCCCCGACTGTGGTGGCTCCGGAGAGCGTCAGGTCAATCAGGGATTCTTTGCAATCGCCGAAGCCTGCATGCGTTGTGGTGGGCAGGGCTCGATTATCGAACGGCCGTGCACAACCTGCAAGGGCTCTGGTCGCCAACGTCGGACCAAGCGCTACACCGTCAAGATCCCCGCTGGTATTGCCGATGCGTCGCGCATTCGCGTGCGTGGCAAGGGTCTCGACGGAGAGAGTGGTGGGGCGCCGGGCGACCTTTGGGTTGTCGTGCAGGTGCTGCCCTCGGAACGCTTCACACGACGCGGCAAGGACATCATCGTCGAGGTTCCCGTGACGTTCCCCGAGGCAGCGCTGGGTGCAGAGATCGATGTGCCAACACCGCTCGGCGAAAAGGTGCGCGTCAAGGTACCGGCAGGTTCCGTCGACGGCAAGATGCTACGCGTACGAGGTCTTGGTGCACCTTCAACGAGCGGCGACGATGGCTCGTTGCTGGTTCGTCTCAAGTTGATCGTGCCCAGTGGACTCTCGACGCAGCAGACTGAGGCGCTCGAGAAGTTTGCAGCGCTCGACGGCGGGACAGATCCGCGGGCGGAGCTGTTTACATGAACGAAGACACCCCCAAGTACATGATCGGCGTCGCCGCCGACCTCGTCGGCATGCACCCCCAGACGCTACGGCTGTACGAAGCCCGAGGTCTGGTGCGACCGCGCCGCACTGCCGGCGGCACCCGCCTCTATTCCGATGCCGAACTGATGCGCCTGCAGCGCATTACCGAGCTCGCATCCGGCCTTGGCCTCTCGCTCCAGGGCGTCGAGCACGTGCTCGCACTTGAAGATCGCGTGCACCAACTCGAGCAGCAGGTCGCCGACCTCGGAGCCGCCCTCGATGAGGCCGCGCGCGTGATGCAGACCGAGGTCGAGAGCGTGCATCGCTCCTACCGACACGAGATCGTGCCGTACATCCCGCCGCCTGGCGCGGAGCTTGTCATCCGTCGCCGGCGCATGCGTTGAACCGCCTTCCCGAGCTGATACCGAACTGAGGAACCCCCATCATGGATCCCACCAAACTGACCGTCAAAGCGCAGGAGGCACTCGGCACAGCAGCCGAGCGCGCCCGCGTCGCCGGTAATCCCGAACTGACTCCACTGCATCTCTTGGCGGGCCTGCTGGCCGAGCACGGCTCGGTCGCCGAGTCGCTCTTGCGCGGCGCCGGCGGCGACGTCGACACGCTTCGTCGCGAAACCGACGATGCGCTCGACAAGCTTCCGAGCATGAAGGGTGCTGCGACCTCGCCGCAGGCCTCACTGGCACTGCGCGAAACGCTCGAGCGTGCCACGAAGGAATCGCAGGAGATGGGCGACGACTATGTTGCGTCGGAACACGTCCTGATCGCGCTCGCCGAGCACTCGGGTGCCGCAAAAGACATTCTGCGTCGCCAGAACGTGACGAAGACCGCGCTCTTGGAAGGTCTCAAGAACATCCGTGGTGGGAAGCGCGTGACCGATCCGAATGCCGAGGATCTCTACGACGCGCTGCAGAAGTACGCCCGCGACCTGACGGCAGCGGCCGAGGCTGGCAAGGTCGATCCAGTGATTGGCCGAGACGACGAAATTCGTCGAGTTGTCCAGGTCCTCTCACGACGCACGAAAAACAATCCGGTACTGATCGGCGAGCCAGGCGTTGGCAAAACCGCCATTGCCGAGGGCCTCGCCATGCGCATCGTTGCCGGCGACGTGCCGGAGAGTCTGCGCGGTCGCAAGATCTGGGCGCTCGACATGGGCGCGCTCTTGGCAGGAGCCAAGTTCCGCGGCGAGTTCGAGGAGCGACTCAAGGCCGTGCTGGGCGAGGTGACGGCGGCGGAGGGGCAGATCGTGCTGTTTATCGACGAGCTCCACACCGTTGTTGGCGCAGGTGCGGCTGAGGGCGCCGTCGACGCGGCCAACCTGCTCAAGCCGATGCTCGCGCGCGGCGAGCTACGCGCAATCGGCGCGACGACGATCGACGAGTACCGCAAGCACGTCGAAAAAGATGCTGCCCTCGCCCGTCGGTTTCAGCCCGTGCTGGTGGGGGAGCCCAACGTTGAGGATGCAATTGGCATTCTGCGCGGACTCAAGGAGCGCTACGAAGTCCACCACGGCGTGCGCATCCAAGACAGTGCAATCGTGGCCGCTGCGATGCTTTCGGATCGCTACATTGCCGATCGTTTCCTACCCGACAAGGCAATCGACCTGATCGATGAGGCCGCTAGTCGTCTGCGCATCGAGATCGATTCGCGCCCGACCGAGCTCGACGAGATCGAGCGGCGGATCGTGCGCATCGAGATCGAAGATGCGGCGCTCGCGAAAGAGAGCGACGTCATCTCGGCCGAGCGTCGCGATGCCCTCGCCAGCGAGCTCGGTGGACTCCAAGAGATTGCCGACGAAATGCGTGGGCGCTGGGAACTCGAGAAGCGCCACATCGATTCGATCCGGCGACTCAAGAGCATGATTGAGGACGTCAAGAACGAGGCAGAGCGAGCAGAACGTGAGGCCGATCTGCAGCGCGCTGCGAAATTGACGTATGGCGACCTCCCGGCGTACGAGGCCGAACTGCTGGCCGAGACGGCGGCGCTTGACGAGGCGCAGAAGGATGGCTCGGTGCTCAAAGAAGAGGTCGACGAAGAAGACATCGCCGAAGTTGTTGGCGCCTGGACCGGGATTCCCGTGTCGCGGCTGATGGAAGGCGAAATGCAGAAGCTTGTGCAGCTCGAGGAGCGTCTCCACGAGCGCCTCGTCGGGCAGGAGGAGGCAATCTCTGCCGTCTCCGACGCAATCCGCCGCTCGCGTGCGGGGCTCGGCGATCCCGATCGACCGATCGGGTCGTTCCTGTTCCTTGGCCCGACCGGTGTCGGCAAGACCGAGCTCGCGAAGACGCTCGCCGAACTGCTCTTCGACGACGAAAAGTCGATGATTCGAATCGACATGTCGGAGTACATGGAACGCCACTCCGTCTCGCGCCTGGTCGGTGCTCCGCCCGGCTACGTCGGCTACGACGAGGGTGGCCAATTGACCGAAGCGATTCGACGCCGGCCCTATTCCGTCGTCCTGCTCGACGAGATCGAGAAGGCACACGGCGACGTCTTCAACGTCTTGCTGCAGGTGCTCGACGATGGTCGTCTGACCGACGGCCAGGGTCGCACCGTCGACTTTACGAATACGGTCCTGATCATGACCTCGAATGCTGGCTCCGAGTTTGTGCTCGGCGAGCTCTCCCACGACGAGATTCGCGATCGCGTCGAGGGTGTGCTGCGGCAGACCTTCCGACCAGAGTTCCTCAACCGCATCGACGAGACGGTGATCTTCCATCGCCTGACCGAGCTCGAAATCCGCAAGATCGTCGACCTGCAGGTCGAGCGTCTCGTACGCCGCGTTGAGGCTCGTCGTGTGGCCTTTGAGGTGACCGATGCTGCCAAGGATCTGTTGGCTCGCGAAGGTTACGATCCCACCTATGGCGCTCGACCGCTGAAGCGTGCAATCCAGCGCCTGCTTGAGAATCCGCTGGCGCTGCGTCTGCTCGAGGGCGACATCGGCGATGGTGCTCGTGTGATTGCAGAAACCAGTGACACAGAAGACGGCATCGTCTTCACGATTGAGACTCCTCAGGCGGCCGTCTGAGCATGGGATTGTTCCGCCGCGGCTCTGCGTCGTCCGACGCTGTCAACGATCGGGACCTCGAGCTTGAGGCACCGGTTGTTGAGGAAGAACAGGGGCCACTCGGGCCGACCGGTCGGCCACTGCATCCTGTCGGCGCGTACTTCGAGGCGGCGTTTCGGCGCTTTGGCGTCAACTTCGGGGGCTATCTGCTGATTGCAGCCGTCAGCGCGCTGCCACTGCTGGGCGTCAAGCTGATTGTGTCGGGTACGGCGGTGCCAGGATTGTGGGCCGGGCTGATGTACGCGGCGGCGTTCGCGCTCGGCAACTTTATGGTGCTCTCGCTTGCCACGATGCTCGTGGTGGGAAGCCTCCGCGGGCGTCTCGGCTCGCTCTTGATCACCGGCGTCGTCACGGTCGCGGTTGGCACGCTGCTGATTTGGCAGCTCGTCTTCGTTGCGGTCGTGTTCTATCCGCTGCTTGCCTTCCCGCCGATCATCGCGGCCTCCGGCGATGCGCGCGGTTTTGGCTCGATCTGGCAAGGCGTGCGGATGACGGTGCGCTGGTTCAAGCGAACCTACGCCTGTGTGCTCGGACTCGCGATCGTGATTGCCGCGGTGGCCGTCGGCTTTGGCATCCTGCTGACTCCGCTCGGGTCGCTGTTGCAGCAGCAGGTCACGTTCGCCATCACCACGATCATCGTCTGGCCTGTCGCGGCCCTCGTCTTCCGCAACCTCTACGGCGATGTGACGGGCCGGCTCGTGATCAACGATTCGCCGAGAGAGAACGAGCGACGAAAGGAAGTCATCAAGCGTCGTCGTGAGAAGGCCAAGCGTAACCGTGAGCGGATCAAGAAGGTCACGGGCGAGGAGTAGGGCGCGTCGGGGGAGGACATCACATCCGCGCGGTTGTCATGTCCTCCCTGGATCCAGAGGCGCGACTGAACTCAAGGAGGACATGACAACCGCGCGGATGTGATGTCCTCCCTGGATCGCCATACCTAACTTGATCGCGCTTCGGTTGTTCGGCCTGGGACCGCTAGCGGTTGGCTACCGGTTGATCGTGTCCCAGACGCGGTTCGGCGTCATGGGCAGCTCGTGCACGTGCGTGCCGATCACCTTGGCGATGGCGTTGCCGATCGCGGCGAGTGTCGGGACGCTCGGCGGCTCTGCAATGCCCTTGACGCCACTCGGACCACCATCGGTAGCCGCTGGGCCGACGAAGGCGATCTGGATTGGCGGGACATCCGCAGCCGTCTGCAGCTTGTACTCCAACAGACCAGCGTTGAGGATGAGGCCGTCTTCCGAGATCTTCGAGCCCTCGAGGAGCGCCTGGCCGATGCCCATCACGACGCCACCCTCAATCTGGCCCTCAGCACCAAGCGGGTTGATGATCGTGCCCGAGTCGTGTGCGGCGGCAACCCCCAGCACGCGCACGACGCCGGTTTCGCGATCGACCTTGACGTGGGCGGCGTGGCAGAAGAAGGTGGGGGCGACCCACGACTCCATGCCCATCCGGCCGACACAGGCCGAGCCTTCGACCTCGGGAGCGGCTGGAACATCGCCCGAGCCAGTTGCGAGCAGCTGGTCGCCGCCCGTGGCCTCGCCGGCCAAGTCGACGATGCTGACGTTCTTGTCGGGGGAGCCCTTGACGCGCACGAGGCCGTCGGCAACTTCGAGGTCGCCCACGGCTGCTTCGAGCCGTTCGGACGCCATCTCGAAGAGGCGGGTCTTGATCACGTTGGCAGCGGCAACGACAGCACGACCGTTGTTAAAGGTCGTCTGCGAACCGGAGGCACCCATGTCGTACGGGCCAGCCTCGGTGTCCTGATAGACGATCGAGAAGTTCTCGGGCTGCATGCCGAGCACGTCGGCAGCGAGGCGGGGAAGCGCCATCACGGCACCAGATCCACACTCCATTGCGCCGGTCACGATCGTCGCCGAGCCGTCGCCGTTGAACTTGATGTACGCACCCGACGAGGAACCGAAGGATGGCCACCAGCCGATCGCCATGCCGATTGCCTCGTCCTCTGGCAGGTCCTTGCCGTAGCCAAGCATCTCGGCGGCAGCATCGAGGCACTGTGGCGCGCCATGGGGATCGAGAATCTGGCCGGAGACCGTTGCGTCGCCGTCCTGCACCACATTCTTGCGGCGCAGCTCGAGTGGGTCCATGCCGATTGCCTTGGCAATCACGTCCATGTGCTGCTCGAGGGCCCAGTTGACCTGCGGCGCCGTAGGAGCACGCACCGAGCCGGAAGGCTGATGGTTCGTATAGACGATGCGGGCTTCGATGTCGCAGCTTGGGATGCGGTACGGCCCGGCAGCGTGCATCGCAGCGAGCTGCGGAAAGAAGCCACCGTCGGCGGTGTAGGCACCATTGTCGATCAGGAGCGTGCCGCGGCGGCCAGTGATCGTGCCGTCGCGCTTGACGCCCGTCTCGAGGGTGATGACCATACCTTCGCGGCGATGGTCGGGTGCGATGAACTCCTCGCGGCGCGAGAAGACGAGCTTGGTCGGGCGCTTGGCCTTGCGGGCGACAGCGGCGACGTGTGCCTCGAAGTGGAACTCGCACTTGCCACCAAAGCCACCGCCAAGGTGGGGGACGATCACGCGCACGGCGTTCTCGGGCATCTCGAGCGTGTGGGCAACACCAGCGCGGGCGTTGAACGGCACCTGCGTTGAGGACCAGATCGTGACCTGATCGCCATGCCACTCGGCAATAATCGCGCGCGGCTCGATCGGGGCGGCGTGCTGCATGTCGGCCACGTAGCGACCACTGATGACGGTGTCGGCCTCGGCCATGCCCTTGTCGATGTCGCCGAAGACGAGCGTGGAGCGGCCAGCGTCGTTGCGATCTCGCACGATGTCAAAGGAGTCGCCGTACGACTCCCAATCGGGGTGCACGAGCGCGGCGCCCGGGGCGGCCGACTCTTCGATGTCGTTCATCACCGGCAGCGGCTCGATGTCGACCTCGATCAGGTCGAGTGCAGCCTGGGCGACGGCGGGCGTGGTGGCGGCGACGGCGGCGATGATCTCACCCTCGAAGCGCACCCATTCGCGCGCGAACAGGCGACGGTCCTGGATGTACGGACCGTGCTGAAGGTCGGGGACGTCGGCGTGCGTGACGACGGCGAACACGCCGGCGAGAGCCTCGGCCTTGCTGGTGTCGAGACGGGTGATGCGACCATTCGCGATACCGGCATAGAGGAACTTGCAGTGCGTCATGCCAGCAAGCTGCATGTCGGCTGTGTAGCGACCGAGACCGGTCACCTTGTCCTTGCCATCTTGGCGCTTAAACGTCCTGCTCTCGACAACGGCCATGGAGGCCCTCCCTCACTGTGCGAACCGAATTGGCTACATCCTAACGGCGCGGGGCGGCGAGTGCGAGCCTGTGCGCTACGGCCAGCGCTCGAGTGCTGGCGCCATGCCCTCGACGATGATCGTGGTGGCACAGAGAGCGGCCTCGGCGGCGAGCGTCACAGGGTCTTCGTCGGCCTCGAAGGGCGACAGCACGTAGGCGGCAACGTCGCGTCGATCGCCCTTGCCGGGACGGCCAACACCGCAGCGCACACGGAAGAAGGCAGGCGAGCCGAGCGCGTCGGCCAGCGAGCGCAACCCGTTGTGGCCCTTGAGGCCGCCACCGTCACGGGCGCGGACGATACCTGGCTCGAGCTCGATGTCGTCGTAGATCACGATGATCTCGTCGAGCGGCAATTTGAGGTCATGGACGCAGGCGCCGACGGAGCGGCCCGAGTCGTTCATAAACGTCTCGGGTGCGAGCACACCGACGGCCACCTCGCCGAGACGAACTTCGGCATAGCGACCGTTGTACTTGTCCTTGGTCTTGGCGCCATGCTCTGCGAGCAGCACCTCGACGGCCATCCAGCCGATGTTGTGGCGCGTGCGGGCGTATTTCGAACCAGGGTTGCCGAGCCCAACGATCAGGGCGTCGACGTAGCCCATGTGGCGCTACTCGCTGGAGTCGTCGCCAGAAGAGTCGTCGCCAGACGCCTCTCCGGCGGACGCGTCGTCGCCCTCGCCGACGAGCGGAACCTCGCCCTCGGCACCCTCTTCGCCCTCGGTGGTCGCCTCGGACATGGCGGCACGCGTGACGACGCAGGAGCAGACGACGGAGTCGGGATCGCCGGCGAACTCGTAGCCCGTTCCGGCTGTCAGGTCGCGGATGTGAATCGAGTGAGCGATGCGTAGTTCGGTGATGTCGACGACGATCTCGGTCGGCATCGCGCCCGGCAGAGCAATCACGAGGATCTCGTGCAGCGAATGCTCGATCATGCCACCGTCGAGCTTGATGCCGTCGGCCTCGCCGACCAGATGCACTGGCACGGGGGCGGTGATCTTCTCAGTCATCGAGATAGCAATCAGGTCGATGTGCGTGACACGATCGCGGACGCGGTCGATCTCCATCGCCTTCAGAATCGCGTTGACAGGCTTGTCCTCACCATCGATCACGAGCGAGAGGATCGCGTTGCGACCGGCCTCGCCCATCATCGCGGAGCGCAGTTTGACGCGCTCGATCTGGAACGGCAGCGGCTCGCGGCCCTGACCGTACAACACACCCGGAATCACGTCCTGCTTGCGCAGGCGCTGGTTCTCGCGCGTCGAGGCTGCCTTGCGCTTGGTGATGGTGAGTGTGGTGTCCGACATGTCAGTTTCGCTCCCGTGAGGTGCGCGGCGCAGTGTACGCGAGGGTGGCGCGCTGTGCGCCATCCGAGAAGTTAATAGTTGGTTGTCGCTCCAGCGCCACCGTTACCGCCGTTACCACCAGCGCCGCCCACGGAGCCCATGTTGCCACCATGGGTGGCGAAAAGTGACGGAACCGGAGTACCAGTGGTACCTGTCACGGGTTTGCCCGAACCAGCCATCGTGGCGAGCGTGCCAGCCTGCGCCTGCGCCTTATGGGCACTGATCTGCGCCTTCACGTTCGCTGCACTTCCGCCCAGCCCGGAGAGGTACTTGCCAAACAGCTTCGGCGTCGACTTCGACGGGCTGACGGTCGAGCCGACAAAGGCGATCACCTCTCTCTTACCCGTGATCGAGTGGACCGCGTTGAACTGGAGCAGGCCACTGGTGATGGTGGTGTAGGCCCCCGTACCTGCGGTCAGTATGCCGACGCCCGTGAAGGTCAGGTGCAGGCGCGTCTGCGCGTACGTCGATGCTGCCAAGCCACTGACGGTGCCGAGGCTGTTGGTGATCGTGAAGGTCGTCTCGGCAACACCGGCTTTGGGATGCAGCGTGTACGTCAACTTGATCGTGCCGGAGCCGATTGGGCTGCCTTGGACGGTGCCTTCATCGTTGAGCACGGTTGGGCTGGTGACACTGGCGAGGTGCGTCTTGCCGACGATGATCACGCCCGCACCCTTGGTCGGTGCAGTTGCCTGCATAAGGCCACCAGTGGCGCCCGCAAAGGCAGGCATAGCGAGCAGGGCGAGACTGACGCCCGAGAGGACGGCGATGGTACGCAGCGGAGTGATGGAAGGCATTGTCAGATCTCCTAGAGGGGCTGCAAACGGGTGGACTTGATCGTCTGCAACTTCTTCATTAGTCGCAAGAACTGCACGTCTTGGGCAGGTGTCCGGTCGTACGAGGCATGCGCGATGTTGACCGTCTCGAGTGGGTCGGTCTTGAGGTCGTACATCTCGAACTCGCTCGGCACGTCGCCCGTGGCATCCCAATACTCGGCGAACTTCCAGCGCTTCTCGCGAAACGAGACGATGTGCTGCGGCGGTGGGATGTACGGCCCGCTGGCCTGGCCAGACTGCCAATCGTCATAGGTGAAGATGATCTCGCTCTGGACCGGCTTGCTCTTCGGGTTGAGCACGATCGACGAGTAGTCGACGCCTTCCCACGGAGCTTGCGCGGTGCTGGGTGCTTGGAAAAGGTTGGCAATTGTCGGCAGAAAGTCGACGTGCGAGACGAGGGCGTCACTACGCACCGGGCGCGTGTAGAGGTTCGGGTTTGAGTAGATCAGCGGTACGTTGATCGCCTCTTCGTAGAAGTTGAAGTTCTTCTGGCGGAGACCACCGTGGGCAACGCCGAGTTCGCCGTGGTCGGCCGTCTTGATCACGAGCGTATTGCCGAGCAGATTCTGGTTGGTCAGAGCACCGAGAATGTTGACGAGGTAGGCGTCCGACGACTTCATCAGGTTGCCGTAGAAGTTGATGTAGTTGCGCTTTTTCCTGGCCGTGTTGAGTACGCCGAGGCCGGCAGAGAGCTTGAGGAAGATCTGCTGCGCACGCGGCTTGGTCGAGAGGTCTTCATTGACGGTGGCTGGCAGACCGATGTCGCCTTCGACCCATGTCCTGTCGTAGCCGGCGTCGGTCAGGCTCTTCGGATACTCGAGGACATCGTGCGGATTGACGAGCGAGACGATCAGGAAGAACGGCTGCTGCGTCGCGGCATACGAGTTGAGGAACTGCAGAGCGCCTTCGTTACCGTCGGTGTAGTTCGACGTCTGGCTGCCCATAAAGCGCGCGTCATTCTGCGCAGTGCCGCCACCCATCTCGGGGAAGCTCTGGTTGGCGCCGGCATCGTCCGGGTTCCAGCGATTGAAGGAGTAGGCGTTGAGGTCGGCCGACGTCCATTCGGCACCGGCAGGCTTGCTGCAGTGCCACTTGCCCTTGTAGACCACGGTGTAGCCGGCGGCCGACATCACCGTTGCGATGTTCGCGAGGCTGGTCGAGAGCGGTACCTGATCGGGGTACTGCGGATAGGGCATGTTCGACTCGAGCGTGTACTTGACGCCGTGCTGTGCGGGGAAGTAGCCGGACATCAGCGTCGAGCGAGCTGGCGAGCACATGCAGGCGTTCGTAAAGGCGTTGGTGAATGTCAGTCCGTGGCGCTGGAGCTGCGTCATGCCCGGCATGTTCTTCTGTGCCCAACCGATTGGAAAGTGCTGGATGGCACGCTCTTGGTCGGTGATGAACATGACGACGTTCATCCCCTTGAGGTTGGTCGGAGCGGGCTGCTTGGCCGCGTCAGCCACGCCAGGCAGGCTCAGTAGTCCACCGAGACCAAGCGCGCCAGCGGCAGCGGCGGTGCGCGCCAAAAAGCTCTGACGATCGATGGCGGTGGCTTCGAACTCGGCGTCGTTGTGCTCAGTCATACGAAAGAACCTAGCAAACGAAACGTCGTTCTTTCTGCCGAGAGTGAGCAGGAATGCGTTCCGAGCTTTCGGCTGAGACCACCCACGTGGCCTCAGCCGATGTTCCTACGTCAGCGGTTGGAGTCGCGTCGACTTGACCCGCTGGAGCTTCAGGTAGAGGCGCTTGAACTGCCGCTTCTGCGCGGGGGTCCGAGGATACGACCTGTGGGCAATGTTGTCTCGCTCGAGTGGGTCGGTCAGTAGGTCGTACATCTCGAACTGGCTCGGCACCTTGCCATCGATGTCGTAGTATTCCGCAAACTTCCAGCGCTTCTCGCGGAACGAGACGATGTGTTGCGGCGGCGGAACGTACGGGCCTTGGTCTTGGCCGCACTGCGAGTCGTCATAGGTAAAGATGATCTCGTCCTGGACAGGTTTGGCATTGGGGTTGAGTACGAGCGACGAGTAGTCGACGCCCTGCCAGGCAGCCCGTGCCGAGTCCGGCGCGCTGAAGAGGCTAGCGAGGGTTGGCAGCAGATCGATGTGCGACACCAGCGCGTCGGTCTGGAAGGCGCGCTTGTACAGCTTCGGATTCGACCAGATCATCGGGATCCGAATCGTCTCTTCGTAGAAGTTGAAGCTCTTCTGGATCATGTTGCCGTGGGTGAGTCCCATCTCGCCGTGGTCAGACGTACGGATGATCACGGTGTTGTCGAACAGGGTCTCGCCATATTTCGAACCGTTCTTGGGCCTCTGTTTTGCCCCCTTGAGCGCAGCGATCACGTTGACGAGGTACTCGTCGGACCATTTGATCAGATTGCCGTAGAAGTTGAGGTAGTCGAGCTTTTTCTGGCGCGTATTGATCGGACCGAGCGCCATCGAGAGCTTCTGAAAGAAAGCCTGCGCGTTGGGTTTGGTCGAGAGATCCTCATCGTTGGTGACCGGTATCCGCATGTCGCCTTCCAGCCACACGTCGCTGTAGCCAGCCTTCGTGAAGTTGTTCGGATAGGCCAGCACGTCGTGGGGATTAACGAGCGAGATAATCAGGAAGAACGGCTTCTCTTTTGCCGCATCGGAGCGAATGAACTGCAGGATGCCTTCGTTGCCGTCCGTGTAGTCATCGGTCTCCGCACCCATGTAGCGCGCATCGTTTTGTGCTTGACCACCACCCATCTCGGGGATGCTCTGGTCGGCGCCTGCGTCGTCGGGGTTCCACCGCTGCCAGCCGTAGGCCTGCAGGTCGGCAGGCGTCCAATGACCAACGGTTGGGTTGTACTTACTGATGTGCCACTTGCCCTTGTAGATCACCTGATAGCCGGCCGCCGTCATGACGGTGGCGATGTTGGTGAGGTTCGTCGAGAGCGGAATCTGCGTCGGGTAGTCCTCGACTGGCATGCCCTCTTCGAGCGTGGCTGTGACGTTGTGCTGGGCCGGAAAGAGTCCGGTCATCAGTGTGGCGCGGGCGGGCGAGCACATGCACGCGTTCGTGAAGGCATTGTTGAACGTGACGCCGTTCTTCTGGAGCGACGTAAAGCCCGGCAGGTTCTTCTGGGCCCAACCGATCGGGAAGTGCTGCATTGCACGTTCCTGGTCGGTGATGAACATGACGACGTTCATTCCCTTGAGGTTGCGCGCTGCCACTTTCGTGTCCGCGCCAGCAATGCCCGGTAGGCCAACGAGGCCACCGAGGCCAAGGGCACCCGCGGCTGCTGCGGTGCGTGCGAGGAAACTCTGTCGGTTGATACCGGGAGCTTCGTCCAGATCAGTGTGTTCGGTCATGTGGCTCAACATACCAGCGCGCCACACTCGACATCAACCCGTCAGCACAGCTTTGTAAGGGTGCCCACGTGGGGCGACTAGAAGAGCTGGTTCTCGCCGTCGAAGAGGTTCGAGACGGAGCCCTCGCGGAATACCTCTTCGATTGTCTGCGCCAAGATCGCGTCGACGGGGAGCACGCGGATGCGACTGTCGACGGCGCTCGGGTGGATCGGCACGGTGTCGCAGACGACCACTTCGTGCAGGACCGAGTCCTTGATGCGCTGGAGTGCGGGCTCCGACAAGATCGCGTGGGTCGCGCAGGCGACAACCTGTGTCGCGCCGGCCTGGTGGACGGCTTCGGCGCCTGCGCAGAGCGTGCCGGCGGTGTCGATGATGTCGTCGGAAATGATCGCCTTCTTGCCCGCCACGTCGCCGATGATGGCGGCGACGCGCGCCTTGCCGTGCTCGGGTCGCAGCTTGGCGATGATCGCGACGTCGGCGTCGAGCATCTCGGCGAAGCGCGTGGCCAGCTTGGCGCGACCAGCATCGGCCGAGACGACGACGGTGCCTTCTCCGCACAGGCCCATGTCGCGGAAGTGGCGCGCAAACATCGGCAGCGCCGTCATGTGGTCGACGGGGCCGTCGAAGAAGCCCTGGACCTGGCCGGCGTGAAGGTCCATCGTCAGGACGCGATCGATGCCGGACGCGCGTAGCAGCGTGGCGACGAGGCGGGCGGTGATGGGCTCGCGCGGCGCAGACTTCTTGTCTTGGCGCGCGTAGGGGTACCACGGGATGACCGCCGTGACGCGCTTGGCCGAGCCGAGGATGGCCGCGTCGGCCATGATCATCAGTTCCATCAAATTGCGATTGACGGGGTTGACGCAGCTCTGCACGAGGAAGACATCGGCGCCGCGGACAGACTCTTCGAAGCGCGCGTAGATCTCGCCGTTGGTGAATGTCTTGATCGTCGTCTGGCCGAGACCGACACCAAGACGGTCGGAGATCCGCTGCGCGAGGTCTTGATTCGAGCGGCCCGAGAAGATCATCAGACGCTTGCTTGGCGAATGCTCAAACGACGACAGTGGAGTGGTCGCTTCGGCGGTAACCTCGAACAACTTGGAATCAGGCATCGCGCTTCCTCTTCGCATAGTGCTCTTTGATGACTTGACGTGCTCGGGCGATACCGAGCGCGCCTGCCGGCACATCATCGGTGATGATGGACCCGGCACCGGTCAGTGCATCGTCACCGAGCTCGACGGGGGCCACAAAAACCGTGTCCGAACCGGTCCGAACGCGGTCACCAATCGTGGTCTGATGCTTGTTTTTACCGTCGTAGTTGGCAGTGATGTTGCCGGCGCCAATGTTCGAATCCTCGCCGACGGTGGCGTCGCCAACGTAGGAGAGGTGGGGGATCTTGCTGCGTGCACCGAGCGTCGTGTTCTTCGTCTCGGCGAAGGCGCCGACGCGCGCATCGGCATGGAGGTGCGTGCCGGCGCGCAGGTGTGCGAAGGGTCCGGCCTGTGCGCCGCTGTCGAGCACCGCGTCGGTCAGCACGCTGTGCGGACCGGCCTCGGCACCCGCGGCAAGGCTCGTCGTGCCGCGCAAAATCGTGAAGGGGTGGACGACGCAGTCAGGGGCGAGCGTGACGGTCGCGTCGATGTAGGTCGTGGCGGGATCGACGATGCCCGCGCCCGCCAGGAGGTGCTGCTCGACGATGCGGTTGCGCAAGAGCTCGGCGGCTTCGGCCAGTTCGACCCGCGTATTGACGCCGAGCAGCAGCGACGCGTCGGCAACTTCGGAGGCGCGTACGGCGAGCCCCGTCGCGGCAATCGCAGGCACCACGTCGGGCAGGTAGTACTCGCCTTGCGCGTTGTCGTTCGTCAGTCCGGCGAGCGCGGGGCGGAGGGCATCAGCGTCAAACACGTAGAGACCGGCGTTGACCTCGGTCACCTCGAGCTCGGCGGCGGTCGCGTCCTTGGCCTCGACGATGCGAATGCCGGCGTCGGAGCGCAGCACGCGGCCGTAGCCACCCGGCTCGGCGACGCGGAAGGTCGCGGCGGTGCCAGCCGCGCCACTCTCGACATGGGCGGCAAGCAGGTCGTTGAGCAGTTCCGCCGTCAGCAGCGGCGTGTCGCCCGAGACGATCAGCACATCGCCGACAAACCCTTCGAGGGCTGGCACGGCGCAGCGCACAGCGTCGCCCGTGCCGAGTTGGTCGGGCTGGACCACGATCGCGGCGTCACCAACGACAGCGGCAACGGCGTCGGCCTCCGTCGGCGGCACGACGACGACGATCCGGTCCGCACCCGCCTCACGGACGGCGGCGAGCACCCAGCCAAGCAGCGGGCGACCCCAGATCGGATGCAGCACCTTTGGCAGGGCAGAGCGCATGCGCGTGCCCTTGCCACCGGCCATCACGATGCAGGCGAGAGGACGAGCGGGGGTGGCAGTAGCGCGCGACATCCGGCCTACCCGACTTTAGTCCGTCAATCGGCAGACGTGCTGTTGGCTGCGACGATGGCGGCTTTGAGGTCCGCGGTCGAGAGGAACGTCAGCCCTAGCGTCGCGTCGTGACGAAAGCGAATCACGCCCTCACCGTCGATCACGAAGGTCGTGCGCTTCGTGCCGATGATCGGCGCTTTGGCACCGTAGAGCGCGGCGACGCTGCGGTCGGGGTCGGCGAGCAGCGGGATCGTCAGCCCGTACTTGGCGGTGAAGAACTCCTTGGAGGCAAGGTCCTTGCCCGAGATGCCCACGATCGTCGCGTCGAGATCGGCGAACTCGGCCCACTCATCGCGATACGTGCACAACTGCTTGGTGCAGACCTTCGTGTCGTCACCGGGATAGAACACCAGCGCGACGGTCTTCCCACGATGCTCGGCAAGGCGAAACGTGCCGTTCGTAGCTGCAAGTGCGAAGTCGGGAGCGATGTCGCCGACAGTGGGGCTGGCCATGGAAAACCTCCGGAGGGGTGCTCTTTCATCTTCGCACGCTTCGCAATCATGGCTCCCCTGATTGTCCAGATCGTGCCTGACCCCTTCTGGACATTTCGATGGCGTGCTACAACCCACGCATGCATCAGCCCATCGAGACCGTTCTGATCAACGCGAAGGTTCGTACACTCGACCCCGCCAACCCGCACGCCACCGCAGTCGCGCTTGGTTCGGGAGCGATCCTCGCGATCGGCTCGGATGCTGAGTTGCGCGCCACGGCTGGTACGGCCGAGGTGATCGACCTGCAAGGTGCAGCGTTGGTGCCGGGCATTACGGATTCGCACGTCCACCCGTTGATGGGCGCGCTCGACGCTCGCGGCGCAGACCTGCTGGACGCCTTTACCTGGGACGACGTGCTCGCCGGCATTCGTGCCGAGGCGGCCGATAAGGGGCCGGACGAGTGGGTGATTGGTTGGGGTCTGCTCTACGACGCCTTCCAGGGACGCCCGATCCATCGAGAGCTGATCGAGGAGGCCGCTGGTGGTCGCCCGGTCTTCATCAAGTTCATGGATTTCCATACCGCGCTGGTCTCGCAGCGCGCGCTCGACATCGCGGGCATCACGGGTTCACGGACGTTTACGGAGAACGCCGAGATCGTCTGCGACGCCGCGGGTGCGCCGACAGGCGAGCTGCGCGAGTGGGGTGCGATTGGCCTTGTCGAAGAGGCGATGCCGCCAATCTCACACACGCAGAAGCTCGACTTCTATGCGGCGCAGATGCTCAAGTTTGCGGCCGTCGGGATCACCGGCATTCACGGCATGGACGGCGACCTGTCGACGCTCGACACGTTGCGCGAACTTGAGGCCTCTGGGCGACTACGTACGCGTCTGACGATGCCGTTCTGGATCAAGCCCGAGATGACCGAGGCCGAGTGGGAGACGTTTATCCCGCATCGTGATGCCCGTGGCCGCCGCTGGCGTGGTGGAGTCGCCAAGTTCTTCATCGATGGTGTCATCGACACCGGTACGGCGTGGCTCTGCGAGCCCGACTCGGAGGGTGAGGGGCTGCTGCCGTTCTGGCCCGACCCAGCCAAGTACCGCAAGGCCGTCAAGCGCTTTGCCGATGCGGGCTTCCAATGCTCGACGCACGCCTGTGGCGACCGCGGCGTGCGTGAGGCACTCGACGCGTACCGCGACGCTGGTGCCCAAGAAGGCATCCGTCATCGCATCGAACACATCGAGACGCTGCAGCTGTCGGACCTACCGCGCTTCGCCGCCGAGAACGTCGTTGCCTCGATGCAGACGCAGCACATGATGTGGCTCGATCCGGCTCGCACCTGCAACTGGACGACACGGATGGGTAAGGGTCGCTGCGACCGCGCCTTCCCGACGCGCTCGCTGCGTGAGTCCGGTGCGATCGTGGCGCTCGGCTCGGACTGGCCCGTCGCCCGCTTCGATCCCCGCATCGGCATGGCCTCTGCACAGCTGCGCCGACCGCCCGGCTACAAGCGCGACCCCTTCGACACGCAGAACATCGATGGTCTGGCGGCGCTTGAGGGCTACACGACGATGGCGGCCCGCACGATCTCCGAAGAGCATCGGCTGGGACGAATCAAGATCGGCTACTGCGCCGACCTGACCGCCTTCGCCGAGGATCCAGTCACCTGCAATCCGGACGAGTTGATCACCAACCCCGTCCGGATGACGATGGTCGACGGCGAGATCGTCTACCGCAGCTAGATAGACCGGCTAGCGGGGTCCGAGCCAGCGCAGGGGCTGGTGCGTGATCGCCGCGATCGTCTTGAGATGCTGTGCCGCCTCCGAGGTCGAGTTTTGTTCGACGCCGATCCAGGCAGAGGGGTCGATCAGTTCCCGGATGTAGTTGGGCGCTCGTAGTTCGACCGCTCGTCACGCATGATCTGAAGCTCTTCCGCTGTGATTCCGAATGGGGTCGAGAGAAGCCCGCGGCGCAACTCAAGTTCCACCGCATTCTTGAGCGCACGGTTGACGGTCTCGGTCGGTCCACTCGTGCTGAGCAGTCGTTGCGCGTCGCCAAGCAACTGCTCGTCGAGGTAGAGCGAGGTGCGTTTCTTGGTCGTGTCCATGCCTCCAAGGTAACGCATGCATTGAGGTCATAAGAGCGCGTGGTTGTGCCGCAGGCATAGCTCGCACTCGCACCGCGCCATTTACCCCAAGAGCGAGGCGGCCGATGCTGTGTACGCAACGCCAAAGCAGAATGCGAGGCCCCCGCCGACCCCACCGATCCAGCGCGGATTGAGTCGATACATGCCACGGTCGATACCTCGGCAGACCAACCACGAACAGCCGGTCATCGAGAGAGCGGTAACGCCAGCGATGATGAGCAACGATATGCAGGCGAGCTGTGGGCGCTCGATGCGGGTCAGGATCAGCGCCACGATTGCAGCGCTCCCCGCGGCACCGTGGAGCAGGCCGATGCCGAAGGCGCCCCGCTCCGTTCGCACCGGCGCCGCCTCGATTTGTCGGTGCAGCGCGGCATGGAGAGCGCGGAGTGCAAGCGCGGCGATCAGGATTCCGACCGCTACCTCCAGCCCCGTCTGAAGGCGCTCGGGTAGACGCGCTGCGAAGAGAATCACCGGAATGCCGATGACGATCATCGTGACGGCATGCCCAAGCCCCCATGCGAGACCAAGGCGATGGGGAGCCCGTACGTGCCCACGCAGGCGTAGCGAGACCAACGCGGTCAGATGGTCGGGATCAGTGGCATGCCGCAGGCCGAGCAGAGCGGCGATTACCGCAACGAACAACCAGCCGGTCCCGAGCTGCGCAAGCCAGGTGTCGAGTGCTTCGAGGCCTGCCATGGTGTCGCCTAGCGCTTGGCGATTCCGAGTCGCTCGCGCGCGACGTCGGGTCCGGCGACCGTGCCACCCAGGCTCTCGATGATCGTGACTGCGCGCTCGACCAGTTGTGCATTCGAGGCGAACTCGCCCTTGCTGATGTAGAGGTTGTCCTCGAGGCCGACGCGGACGTTGCCGCCGAGCAGCATCGCCTGCGCGACGAACGGCATCTCGAGGCGGCTGATGGCAAAGCCGCTCCAGACCGCATTCGGCGGCATCGAGTCGGCAAACGTCTGCATCGTCCGCGGCGTCGCGGGTGCACCCCATGGGATGCCAAGGCAGACCTGCACGAACGGCGGATCGTCGACGAGGCCTTCCTCAACTAGCTTGTTGACGAACCAGAGGTGGCCAAGCTCGAAGCACTCCAGCTCGGGCTTGACGCCGAGCGCGCGGATCTTCTCGGCGCCGATGCGCAGATAGTCGGGCGTGCCGACGTAGACCATGTTGCCGTCACCGAAGTTGAGGCTGCCACAGTCGAGCGTGCAGATGTCGGGGAGGGTGTCGTGCAAGTGTGCGATGCGCTCGTCGGGGCCAATCAGGTCGCTGCCGGGCAGCGGCGTGTCGGTACCGTTCGGACCGACGAGGAGATCGCCACCCATGCCGGTGGTGAGGTTGACGATCACATCGACGTCGGCCTCGCGGATGCGACTGACAACGTCGCGATAGAGATCGACGCGACGCGACGGAACGCCCGTCTCGGGCTCGCGCACGTGGCAGTGGACGATCGCCGCACCGGCCTTGGCAGCGTCGATTGCCGAGTTCGCAATCTGCTCCGGAGTAATCGGCAGTTCGGGATGGACGCCTTGCGACGCACCGGCTCCGGTGACAGCGCAGGTGATAAAGGGGTTCCAATGCATGGTGGCGTGTCCTCTCAGGAGACAGGGCGGAGCGTAACGGTGCGGTGTTCGACCTCGGCCTGCTCCAGCGCAAGGCGGAGAGCGTCGTCGTTGGCATACCCCGTCAGCGGGATCGTGCGAGTGGGTACCTCAATCGTCAGCCGGTCGACGGCAAACGGCCATGGTGCGACGGTCTGATCGTCGCCGTCGGCTGCGATGTAAAGCGTCTGCTCGTCGGGCAGCACGACCTCCATCGGGCCAGGTCCAGCTGGGTCGCCGAGGCAGACGCGCAGCGAAAGACGGTCAAAGACCTGCAGCAGCAGGTAGTTGCGCCAGAGCTCGTCTTGCGAGACGTCGAGGCCATCGCGCACCGCTTCGTAGCGCGCCTCCTGCTCGGCGACGAAGGCGTCAACGAGCGACTGCACATCGGGAGCGCGCGTCAGCTTGAGCGCGGGCTGGGTGCCGTAGCGGCCGGTGTAGATACCCGCCGAATGCATCGAGACCAAGAGGCCTGCATACGGGTCGAGCGCTGCGACCTCCTCGATGCCGAGTCGATAGAGCCGCAGGTGCTCGTCGATCTGGACGTTGAGGAAGTTCGTTGGCTGGCCGGTATCCGTGTTGAGGCGCGGCTCGACCTCCCAGTGGCGCCAACCGATGTCGTGGAGGCGCGCAGCCACGAGCAGGCTGTCGCGCGCGGTGACCTCGCCGGCCCACGCCTCTGCGAGCTGGCCCGAGATGACCGCGTGGTCGACCTGCAGCACGATCTCGGCGGTGTCGCCAGTGGGGCGAACAATCATTGGGAGTCTCCGGGGGAGTGGGCGAGCCAGGCGTGGCGGGTGACGCAGAAGGAGAACGTACCGCTTTGGGAGCTCTCCGTACAGAGACGGTCGAAGCGGTCGAGGTCTGCCGTCGGCACGGTGCCGAGCCGGTCGAGGAGCTTGCGGTACGACGGCCAGGTGTGACCGAGGAACGTATCGCCAAGGGGATCAGAGACAGCCAGCACGCGCGGCTCCCAGGCGACGATGTCAAAACCCGCCGCCACGAGCCAGTCGGGGATCTGACGTCCAGCGTCGGCATGCGGTTTCGTGGCGCACCACGCGCGCTTGATCTGGTCGGAGAGTGCGCGGTCGCCAACACCCCACGACGCGGTCTCCCAGTCGGTGTCCGAGATCAAGAGACGACCGCCATGGCTTGAGCACGCGACGAATCTCCTGCAGCGCGGCGACGGCGTCGGGGACGTACTCGATCACCTGCACAAGCACCGCGGCATCGAACGAGGCGTCGGGGGAGGGGATCGCCGAAACATCACCCTCCACGCAGTCGACGGTGACACCCGCTGCATGGGACTCCTCGACGACAGCCGCGAGCATCGCAGGGGCCGAGTCGAGCGCTGTCACGCGCGCACCGCGGAGCGCCAAGTCGCGCGCGTAGATACCCGGCCCGCAACCGATGTCGAGCACAGCAGCACCTTCGATCGGGCCGAGCAGATCGATCTGAGCCGTTCGCAACGCCGTCACATCCGCGGTTCGGTAGGCGCTGGCGACGCGCGCGACGGCCTCCGGGCTGTCCCAGGTCGAGCCGGGGCCGTGTGCGGGGCGCGGAGGAGTCGCGGTCATCCCGGTAGGCTACCGCCGTGTCCACAAAACCGCAGATCCCACGCCGCGCAGACTTCCCCGTCTTCCGTGGAATCACCACGCGCTGGATGGACAACGATGTCTACGGCCACGTCAACAACGTCGTCTACTACTCATGGTTTGACACGACGGTCAATGCCTTCCTGATCGAGCAGGGCGTGCTCGACCCGGCCCGTGGCGAGGCCGTGGGAGTCGTCGTCGAGACGCTCTGTCGCTACCACGACTCGATTGCCTTTCCCGAGCCGGTCGAGGCGGGGCTACGCGTCGAACGGATTGGTACGAGCAGCGTGCGCTACGAGATTGGGATCTTCCGCGTTGGCGCCGAGCGGGCCAGCGCCGACGGCCACTTCGTCCACGTCTACGTCGATCACGAGACGCGCCGACCCGTGGCGGTTCCCGACGCCGTCCGCACAGTTCTGCAACCGCTCACGGCAAACCAGCCGTAATCTTCCGCTAAGCGAAGTATTCGTTTAGACGTAGCGTAGACATCACGGAAAGGCCGGGACATGCCACTCAAGGAGCGCATCAGCGCATTTGACGGACTCGACATCACGCCAGAGCAGCGTGAGATCCTCGAGGCGATTCGTGAATTCGTCGACCGCGAGGTCATCCCTGTCGCCAAAGAACTCGAGGCGCGCGACGAGTTTCCAACCAAGATCGTCGAAGGGCTGCGCGACATGGGCGCCTTCGGGATGCGCATTCCGACCGAATACGGCGGGCTCGGGCTCGACCTCGTCACGTACGCCCTCGTGATCGCCGAGCTGACCCGCGGCTGGATGGCCGTGTCCGGCATCGTCAACGGCCAGTACATCGTCAGCGGCATGATCGGCGCGCACGGCACCGACGAGCAGAAGCAGAACTATCTGCCACGACTCGCCGTCGGCGAGATCCGGTCGTGCTTCTCGATGACCGAGCCCGACGCCGGTTCGGACGTCCAGGCGATCCGCACGATCGCCCGACGCGAAGGTGACGAGTTCGTCATCGACGGCAACAAGATGTGGGTCACCAACGGTGACCGCGCCTCCTTGATCGCGCTGCTCGTCAAGACCGACCCCGATGCGGATCCGCGCCATACGGGCATGACGGCACTGCTCGTCGAGAAGGAGGCACTCGTCGCCCAGCAGAACGGGCTGACCGTCTCGCCGCCGCTCGGCAAGCTCGGCTATCACGGCGTCGAATCGGTCGAGTTCGCCTTCGAAGAGTTCCGCGTACCGGTCTCGGCCGTGCTCGGTGGCGAGGAGATGATCGGCAAGGGCTTTTACCAGATGATGTCGGGCATCGAGACGGGACGCATCAACGTTGCCTCGCGTGGTCTTGGCATCTCGTTGCGCGCGCTCGAGCTGTCGCTCGAGTACGCCCAGCAGCGCTCCGCCTTCGGCAAGCCGATTGGTCATCACCAGCTGATCCAGAAGAAGATCACCGACATGGCGACTCGCATCGAGGCCTCGAAGCACCTGATCCTGGCCGCCGCCAAGAAGAAGGACTCGGGCCAGCGCGCCGACATCGAGGCCGGCATGGCGAAGCTCTACGCCACCGAGACCTGCCAACGCTGCGCCGAAGAGGCTATGCGCATTTTTGGAGGCTACGGCTACTCGACCGAGTACGAAGTCGAGCGGCTCTACCGTGACGCGCCACTGATGATGATTGGCGAAGGGTCGAACGAGATCCAAGAGACGATCATCGCCAAGGGGCTGCTCAAGCGGCATGAGCTGATCTAGCACTCGGAATGCGACGAAGGGGTCTGACCCCTTAGTCGCATTCCGAAGCGAGGTGGTGTTCGGTGAAGAGCAGTGGCGGATGGTGCTCTCTGCGGAGTGGGAGGCGTGGGGATTACGCGTTGGTCCGAAGAGGTCACCGAAGCGACGAAGGGGTCGGACCCCTTTGATGCATTTCGCCGCGCTTGGCGTGCTCTTCGACTTTTGATTGCGGGCTTTATGCACCAAAGAGGTCTGACCCTGGGATGGCAGAAGCGCGGCAACGGGCGAACATCTCTTACCGAGGAGCATTGCGGTGCCGCGCGGAGGATTTTGGTGCCGCGCGGATGGTTGTTTGCATGCAAATGGCCGAAATTGGTCGCTTGCAATCAGGACCGACCTATGGTTTTGTACACAATTCATGGCAGGCCTCCCGGAAACCGTTGGCACGAACGCCGAGCGCGTGTACGACGATCTGCGCGCGGCGATCGTCAGCGGCGAGTTTCCGCCCGGCGAGCGGCTGCGCACCGAGGCGCTCGCAGAACGGTTCGGAACCTCGCGCACACCGGTGCGTGAAGCGCTCGTCCTGCTCGAAGGTGATGGGCTCGTCGAGATCGAGCCGCGCCGCGGCGCCGTCGTTCGCTCGTTCGACCCTGCGGATCTCGTCGACCTCTACGAGGTCCGCGCCGTGCTCGAGGCGCGCGCTGCCTCGCTCGCCGCAACGCGCATCACCGAAGAGCAGCTGCTCGCGCTCGAAGCGGTCTGCGACCACGCCGATCGGCTGGCCGGCAGGACACCGCAGACCGTCGACAAGCTGCTGGCCGCCAACGAAGAGTTCCATCGCATCGTGATTGAGGCGGCTGGCAGCCCACGCCTGAGCGGCGCACTGCGCACCGTCGCGGGCATTCCGCGCCCCTTCAAGACCGTCTTCTGGAAGAGACGCGGCCGAGCGCGCGCCGCTCGCTGGCTGCCCATCGCGAAATCGTCGCTAGCCTTCGTGCTGGGTCGGCCGAACGCGCCGAGAGCGCGATGCGTCTCCATGTACTAACAGCACGAGACTATCTCGTAGAGGTGATGCGTGAGCGAATCTGAAACCCCCAGCACAGGCCCCCTCGAGGGCGTCCGCACGATCGAGTTCGGCCAGCTCTTGGCCGGACCCGTATTGCGCATCTCTGCTCGGCGACTTTGGCTCCGAGGTCATCAAGGTCGAGGCGCCGCCGAAGGGCGACCCGATGCGCGAATGGGGCCGCGAGCGCGTCAACGAGCACACGCTCTGGTGGCCGAGCCTCGCGCGCAACAAGAAGGTCGTCACGCTCAACCTGCGCGTACCGGAAGGCCAAGAGCTCGCACTCGAGCTGATGGCCAAGGCCGACGTCGCCCTCGAAAACTTTAGCCCCGGCACGATGGAGAAGTGGAACATCGGACCGGAGCAGGCGATGGCTAAGAACCCGCGGCTGATCTACGCGCGCGTCTCTGGCTATGGCCAGTCCGGCCGCTACAAGGATCGCGTCGGCTTCGCAGCGGCGGGCGAGGCGATGGGCGGCCTGCGCTACATCAATGGCTACCCCGACCAGCCGCCGCCGCGCAGTGGCATCTCGCTCGGCGACACGCTCGCCTCGAAGCAGGCCTTCGAAGGCATCCTGCTCGCGCTCTACTGGCGCGACGCCCGCGGCGGCAACAAGGGGCAGGTCATCGACGCTGCGATTGTCGACGCCTGCTTCGCGATGACGGAGTCGACGATCACCGAGTACGCCCTCACCGGTGTCGTGCGCGAGCCCTCCGGCTCGTACCTCTCGAAGATCGCACCCTCCAACGTGCACAAGTCGAAAGACGACAAGTGGGTCGTCATCGCAGCCAACCACGACTCGCTCTGGAAGCGACTCGCAGTCGTGATGGGGCGGCCCGAATTGGCCGAAGATCCCCGCTACGCAACGCATCGCGAGCGTGGCGATCGTGAGCACGAGCTGTACGCAATGATCGACGAATGGGCGGCCGGGTACACGGCCGCAGAACTCGACGAAATGCTCGCCGAGGCAAACGTGGTATCGGCCGGCGTGTACACCGCCGCCGACATGTACAACGATCCACACTTCCGCGAACGCGGACTGATCGTGGATCTCGAAGACCCCGAGATCGGCACCATGCCGATTCCGGGCATCACACCGAAGCTCTCTGAGACGCCTGGCGAGATCCGCTGGGGCGGCAAATGGGAGGTCGGCGCAGACAATGAAGCGGTCTGGTGCGGACTCGTTGGGCTCACCCAAAGTGAGCTTGGCAAGCTGCAAGAGGCCGGGATCGTCTAGCGTAATGCCTAGCAAGTGGAGAGAAAGGACGGACTCGTGGCCTATCGCCTAGGAGTAGACGTCGGTGGAACATTCACCGACCTGTTTCTCGTCAACGATGACGACGGAACACAACATCGCGTCAAGACCCCTTCGACGCCCAGTGACCCTTCCGAGGGCGTGCTGACCGGACTGACACGCATGTGCGAAACGGCGGGCATCTCGCCCTCCGATCTTCGCAACATCATGCATGGCACGACTGTCGCGACAAACGCCGTGCTCGAGGGCAAGGGCGCTCGCGTGGGTCTGATCACAACCCAAGGGTTCTCCCAGATTCTGCACCTTGCACGCTCGCAGACCCCGGGCCCCCTCGCCGGTTGGATCATCATGCAGAAGCCCGAGCCGCCGGCCTCGCTGGCCGACACCCGCGAGGCTGTCGAGCGCATGGGCCCGCGTGGCGAGACCGTGGTCGCAGTCGACGAGGCTCAGGTCGAGCAGATCGTCAAGGACCTCGTCGAGAGTGGCGTTCAGTCGCTGACCGTTGGTCTGATCAACTCGTACATCTCGAACAAGCACGAGAAGCAGATCGGCGCCATCGTCGAGCGTCTCTACCCGGACTTCCCCGTCACGCTCTCGAGCGATGTCGTACCGGAGTTCCGCGAGTACGAGCGCACGCTGACCGCCTGCATGAACTCGTATGTGCGCCCACAGGTTCAGGCCTACGTCGATCGACTCGACGTCGAGCTGAAGGCCGCCGGTGCAACCTGCGACGTCAACATCCTGCGCTCTGACGCAGGCCTGATGACGACGCGTGAGGCTGGTCGTAACCCGATCTACGGCGTGCTGTCCGGTCCGTCCGGCGGCGTCGCGGGTGCGCTCTACGTCTCGAAGCGTGCGGGCTTTGAGAACATCCTGACGTTCGACATGGGTGGCACGTCGACAGACGTGGCGCTCTGCCAGAATGGCGAGCCGACGATTGGTCGCGACACGACAATCGGTCAGTTCCGCCTGAAGGTGCCGTCGATCAACGTGCACACCGTTGGTGCTGGTGGCGGCTCGATTGCCCACGTGCCAGAGCTGACCAAGGCGCTTCGCGTCGGTCCGCAATCGGCCGGTGCCGAGCCAGGTCCTGCTGCCTATGGCAAGGGCGGTGAGGAGCCGACCGTGACGGACGCCAATGTCGTCGTCGGTCACCTGCCAGCCAGCCTGCTCGGTGGCGAGATGAAGCTCGACGTTGAGGCCTCGCGCACGTCCGTGCAGAAGATCGGTGACGCCATCGGTCTCGAGCTCGACGCGGCGGCTGAGGGCATCATCAAGATCGTCAACGAGAACATGGCGGGCGCGCTGCGCCTCGTCTCCGTTCAGCGCGGATACGACCCGCGTGACTTCGCACTCGTCGCCTTCGGTGGCGCCGGTCCGTTGCACGCGAATGCCGTAGCCGAGCTGATGGGCTCGTTTCCCGTCATCGTGCCGCCCTCGCCAGGGCTGCTCTGCGCGGTCGGCGACCTCGTCGCCGAGTTCCGCAACGAGTTTGCTCAGACGATCGTCAAGCCGATCGACGAGGCCGACCCGGCCGAAATCAAGGCTGTACTCGACGATCTCGGTACGCGTGCCCAGGACTGGATGACGTCCGAAGGTATCGCCGCCGGCGATCAGCGGGTCACGTACTTGGCGGACATGCGCTACGTCCTCCAGGGCTACGAGATTCCCGTCACGGTCGACATCGCGCAGGTCCAGGCGGGCAACATTGCTCAGCTTGGCGACCAGTTCGACGCACTGCACGAGCAACTGTACGGCTTCAAGATGGACGATGCAGCGCGGGAGATCGTCAACCTCCGCTGCATCGGTAACGGAGCCGTGCCGAAGATCCAATTGCCCTCGGGCACCGTCAAGGCGAACGACGCCTCTGACGCGATCTTCGAAGAGCACGAGATCGTCTTCGACGGGAAGCGAATTCCCGCCAAGATTTACGACCGCTCCAAGATGACCCCGGGCGCCAAGTTCAACGGCCCGGCAATCGTCACCGAGTTCGACTCGACGACGGTGGTCCTCCCCGGCTATGTGGCCGAGATGGACGAGTTCTACAACATCCTGATCAACCCACAGGCCTAAGGGAGGAGCTCTAATGGCAACTACTACCGACGAGCTTCGGATCGCAGAGATCCCAACCGGAATCGACATCGACCCGGTTACGCTCGACATCATTGAGGGCGCCCTGAAGAGTGCCCGGTACGAGATGGACGCAGTGCTGTTCCGATCGGCAATGAGCCCGGTCATCCGCGAGCAGCACGACGAATTTCCGATGATCACCGACCCTCGCGGTCGCATGGTCGTGGGGCAGTTCGGTGCCTACATCAACGAGATGATGGAGGATTGGGACGAGGGCATCTATGAGGGTGACGTGATTCTTTGCGCCGACCCGTTCAAGTGCTCCGCCTCGATCTCCCACACGAATGACTGGCTCGTGCTGGTCCCGATCTTCCACAGCGGTGAGCTTGTGGGCTGGTCGAGCCAGTTCGGTCACATGATGGATGCGGGCGGTCGCCTGCCGGGTTCCTTGCCCACCAACGCGAAGACGATCTACGACGAGGGACTCATCATTCCCCCGATCAAGGTTGTCGAGCGGGGCGAGATCCAGAAGCCGGTGCTGTCCCTAATTCTCAACAACATGCGCAACGCGGCGATGAACCGCGCCGACCTGTTCGCCCTGATTGCAGGGTGTCGTTCGGGCGAAAAGCGCGTGCAGGAACTGTGCGACCGCTTCGGCAAGGAGACGTACCTGGCTGCGCTTCAGGCGCTGCTCGATCGTACCTACGCCGCCATGAAGCAGCTGATCCACTGGGCCATTCCAGAGACGCCGCAGTCCTTTGAGGACTACGTCGACGACGACGGCCTGGGCAATGGTCCGTTCAAGATGAAACTGACAATCTGGCGCGAGGGTGACCACGCGTTCTTCGATTGGTCAGGCACAGATCCACAGGCGATGGGACCGGTGAACTTCTACCTCTCCGAGGGTATGTTCAAGATGTTCATCGGCATCTACCTGATCATGGTCAACGATCCGCAGATCTTGTTCAACGACGGGTTCTACCCGTTGCTGCACATCATCCTGCCGGAAGGTTGCCTCCTGCGACCGAGGTTCCCCTCGGCACTGGGCTGTCGTACCCATGCGCTCGCGCGCATGTTCGACGTCCTCGGTGGTGCGCTCTGCAAGCAGGCTCCCGAGATCAACACGGCAGCTGGCTACGGCACCTCGCCGTACATGCTGTACTCGGGTTGGGGCGAGAAGGGCGACTTCTTCTTCGCCATGGAGATCCTCTATGGAGGCATTCCCGGTCGACCAATCGGTGACGGCATGGACGGTCACTCGTGGTGGCCATTGTTCGAGAACATTCCGACCGAGTATCTCGAGGCGTACTATCCGCTTCGGATCGACGGTTACACGACGATCACCGACTCGGGTGGTCCTGGTCTGCATCGCGGTGGTAACGGCGTTGAGAAGCGCTACATCTACCTCGAGCCGGGTCAGGTTTCGATCCACGACGATCGTTGGTTGACGCGTCCTTGGGGCGTGCTCGGCGGTCTGCCGGGTGGTCGTTCCGAGAAGATCCTCAAGCGCCTCGATGGCACCGAAGAGCGGTTGCCGTCGAAGTGCGACGAGATCGAGGTCGTGCCGGGCGACATGCTCGTGTACCGCACCGCCGGTGGCGGTGGCTGGAAGGATCGTCTCGATCGTCCGATCGAGGTTGTCGTCAAGGACGTCTCGTATGGCCTAGTCAGCAGTGGCTACGCCAAGGAGGGCTACGGCGTTGTGATCAATGCCGACGGGTCCGCCGATGAGGCTGCCACGGCGCAGGAGCGGGAGCGTCAGCGCACTGAGCGCGGCGATGCTCTGGCGTTCGATTACGGTCCACCGCTCGCCGAGGTACTGGCGAACTGCAAGGCCGAGACGGGCCTCGAGCCACCGATCCCCGCAGTACCGCTGCGCTGGTCGCCGCTTGAGCCGGGCGATGACGCGCAGCGTCGCGTCCGCGAGGCCGACAACATGCCGGGAGACATTGTCACCGCATGAGTACGCATGGACAGGACACCGATTCCTTTTACGAATCTCGAGGATTTGGGAAGGCCGCCGGCTTTGGCCGGCGGCCGGTCCTGGTCATCGTTGACCTTCAGAAGGGCTTCACGGATCCCGCGTCGCCGCTCGGAGGGGATTACACGGAACTCGTTGCAGAGAACCGCCGACTGGTCGACGCCAGCCACGACAAGGGCGTGCCCGTGGTCTTTACGACGGTCTTCTACGACGAGGCTCCAGCCCAGCCTGCCGCGGTCTTTCAGGCCAAGGTGCCTTCGCTGCTGGTCTTGAAAGCCGGCTCGGAGTGGGCCGAGATCGATGAGCGTTTGGGTATGACCAGCAAGGACACGCTGGTCGTCAAACAGTTTGCGTCCGCCTTCTGGGGGACAAACCTCGGCGCCCTGATGGCGTCTTGGCAGGCCGACACGTGCATCGTCACGGGCGTCACGACCTCGGGTTGCGTCCGCGCAACCGTCGTCGACTCACTTCAGCACGGCTATCGCACGATCGTGCCGCGTGAGTGTTCGGGCGATCGCGCCCCGGGTCCGCACGAAGCCAATCTCTTTGACATGAATCAGAAGTACGCCGACGTGCTGCCGAACGACGAGGTTGTCGCCTACCTCGAAGCGCTGCCAGCACAGACGCCCGCGATCTAGCGTCGCCGTCTGGGTGTCGCCGTCTAGGGGGCGTCGCTGTCTAGAGGTCTCGCTGTCTAGGGGTGTCGCTGTCTAGATGTAGGTCAATGTCCAGAAGGGGTCAGGCACGATCTGGACATTTGATAGACGAGCTAGCTCGTCATCCAATGTCCAGATCGTGCCTGACCCCTTCTGGACATTGACCTCGTCGTCGTGGTTGTTGGCTCTAGCGTGTTGTTGTTGTTGTTGGCTCTAGTTTGCCGTCGCCGTTGTTGTTGGCTCTAGTTTGCCGTCGCCGTTGTTGTTGGCTCTAGTTGGCCGGCGGCGGTGGCTCTAGTTCGCCGCTGCAGGTGGCTCGAGCGTGCCTGCGTCGCGCAGGATCGACTGGGCGCGGAAGACGACGGGGTAGTCGACGAAGGTGCCGTCTTCCATTTTGAAGGCCGAGACGCCTTTTGCTTCGTTTTCGGCGAAGGCGGCGACGACGGCGTTGGCCCAGGCGACCTCGTCGGCACTCGGGGCGAAGACGCCCGCGACGATTGGCAGTTGGCGGGGATGGAGCACCATCTTGCCTTGGAAGCCGAGTCGTCGAGCCCACGTGGCCGCAGTTGCGCAGCCTTCGTCATCCGAGAGTCCAAGGTAGGGGCCATCGATGGGCTGCTCGAGCCCGGCGGCACGGGCCGCGAGGACGAGGTGGCTGCGGACATGAAAGAGCTCGTAGCCATCAGCCGTCAACTCGACACCAAGATCGAGCGAGAGGTCAGCGGGGCCCAACAGCAGCGTCCGCAGACGTGGGGTAGAGGCTGCCACAGCAGATGCGGCGAGGACGCCCTTCGCCGTCTCGGCAATTGCAATTAGACGAATCGCGCCAGCCTCGAGGCCCTGCTCGCGCTCGAGCGCATCGAGGCGATCGGCGACGTGGCGAACGTGATCGGGCGATTCCACCATCGGAATCAGCAGCCCGGCAAGGCGAGGGAGAGAGGGCGCCAAAGCGTCGAGGTCGGCATCCGAGAACTCCGTCTCGACACCGTTGATGCGGACATGCACCTGAGCGCCCACGACAGAAGCATCCTGCAGCGTCTCGGTCACGATCACGCGGGCAGCAGCCTTCTCGGTCTGCGCGACGGCGTCCTCAAGATCGAGGCAGACAGCGGAGGCCCCGATCCCGATCGCCTTCAACGACTTTCGACTGTCGTTAGCAGGGGCAAACATCAGCGTGCGAATGGGTGCGCTCACGGGCTTCCTCTCATGACCGAATGATTCTTTGACAGTATGCAGGTGATGGACTCCGTCGGCACACCGTGGCACGCCAGCCGACAGGGAGCAGTCGCTGCAGTCGCATTGAGTGGCGGTGCGTTGATGATGGGCGCCTACGCCACGCTCTCAATTGCGCCAATCGCGCCGCTGATTCGTGCCGACCTCGGGATTAGCAACGCAGGCATCGGGCTGATTACCGCGGCAATCTTCGGTGGTGCCGCCGTCGCCAGCACGCCATCGGGGCACCTGACCGATCGACTGGGTGCCGTCCGACTCCTCTTTATCGCCATGGTTGGGATCGCAGTCACCGAGGCGATCGCCTCGAGTGCGCCGTGGACGTGGCTGTTCGTCGTCGCGATGTTCGGCGTCGGCTTGGCCTACGGCTGCATTACGCCACCAACCAACGTGATCGTGCGTGGTGCAGCAGACGGTGCGAATCAAGGACTCGTGATGAGCGCCAAGCAGATCGGCGTAACGCTCGGCGGACTGATCGCCGGCCTGACGCTGCCGGTACTTGCGGATCGCTTCGGCTGGCGCCTGTCGCTACTCGCGCCTGTGGTCGGCGCCTTAGTCGTTGCGGGATTGATTGCGTTGACGCGCGAAAACCTCAAGCATCAGGTTGGGCCGCGCGCGACCCACTCAGAGGTGATGGAAAAGTTTCACGTCCGCGTTGGATGGCGTCTCGGAGTGGGTGCATTCGGCTTCCTGATGGCGGGCGTGCAGCAGGGCTTCATGGCCTACACGGCACTGTTTCTGACCGAGGCGCACGGGTACGGTCTAGCGATCGCCGGTGTTTCGTTCGCCGTGATGATGGTTGGCGGAACCGTTGGTCGGCTCGGCTGGGCCGTTATCTCTGACCGCTGGTTCCGAGACAATCGCTGGACCGGGCTCCTGATCACCTCGTTGGTCGCCGGATTTGGTCTGGTTGGCATGGCCGTCCTACCGACGGGGGCATGGCTGTGGCCGTGCTTTGTGCTGGTCGGTCTGTCCAGCATCGGCTGGAACGGCGTCTACCTGGCACTGGTCGCCAACTCCGTGCCCGTCACGCATGTCGGGCGCCTGACGGGCTGGTCGCTCCGCTGTGTGTTCTCGGGCGTGGTGGTGATACCACCAATCCTCGGTTTTCTTGCCGACCGCTGGGGTTGGAGCGCAGCGTGGATCTTCGCTGCGGCGATCACGCTGATCGCTGGCGCTCGGTATGTACTTCGGTGTGCGTGGCGGCGTAAAACCACACAAAGCGTAGGGTTTGACCAGACCCCCTCCGGGCGGTGATACTTTCCGGTACCGCGAGACGGAGGAGAGAGCCATGCGCGCAGCGCTGTTTCATGAATTTGGTGGGATCGACAAGATCGTCGTCGAGGACATCGACGTCCCGAAGCCCGCACCGCATGAGGTGCTGATCAAGGTGGGAGCGTGTGCGCTCAATCATCTCGATGTGGACTTCCGTGCGGGCATTTCGCGTTTCCCCGTCGATCCAGGCGGTGTCTTCGGCCTCGAGTTGGCTGGCGAGATCACCGAGGTCGGTTCGGCAGTCTCGGACGAGTGGAAGGTCGGCGATCGCGTCGCGCCGTATCTGATGGGCATTGATCTCAATAACCACTATGCGCGCACCGGCCGCGAGAACCTCGCTGCTAACGACTTTATTGGCATCACGCGTCCTGGCGGCTACGCCGAGTACAGCGCGATTCCCGAGAGTCATCTGGTGCGCATTCCTGACGGCCTCTCGTACGCGGATGCCGCTGCCACGCAGATCGCCTTCGGTACTGCCTTCCACATGCTCTTCACGCGCGGTCGCCTAGCGATCGGCGAGACGGTGCTGATCAACTCGGTTGGCTCGGGCATTGGTTCTGCTGCCGTGCAGTTGGCGGCGATGTCTGGCGCCACGATTATCGGTACGTCGTCGGGTGACGACAAGCTGGCTGCTGCCACGAAGCTCGGTATGCACCACGGCATCAACTACACCAAGCAGGACATCGTCGAAGAGGTCATGCGCATCACGGATGGTGCAGGCGCACACCTGACGTACGAGCACGTCGGTGGGGATCTTTTCACCGCGGGCTTGCACTCGCTCGGCAAGGATGGCCGCCTAGTCACCTGCGGTGGACACTCCGGCGAGGTCGTACCCGTCGACATGATCCCGCTGTTCCGCATGCAGTGGCAGATCATCGGCTCGTTTACGTACACCAAGGGCGAGTATCAGACAGTCCTGCAGATGGTTTCCGAAGGCAAGTTGAAGCCACTTGTCGACTCTGAAGTGCCACTCGAGGACATTCGCAAGGCCTTCGAGCGGATGGAAAGCCGTGGGCACTTCGGCAAGATCGTGGTGGTTCCGTGATCGCACGAGATCTCGCACGCTGGGTGCTTGCACTCAAGTACGAGGACATCGACGCCGACACCGAGGCGTATGCCCGCGAATTGATCCTCGACCACCTCGGCACCGCGGCTCGCGGTGGCGTGGTCGAGAACATGCCGAGTGTCGATGCCACGTTGGCGGCAATGGGTGCGGACTCTGGTTCGCAGCTGACTGCTGTCGTCGGTAAGCGGCCTGCGCGTCCCGAATGGGCGGTCTTCTCGAACGCGATCGCTGCCCATTCGATCGAGCTCGACGATACGCACTCGGCCTCGTCGTTGCATCCGGCAGTGGTCGTGATTCCGGCGGCGTTGGCCGCTGCCGAGCTTGAGGGCTCGAGCGGTACGGAATTCATCGCCGCGGTCGTGGCTGGCTATGAAGTGGCCTGCCGCCTCGGTCGAGCGCTCAATCCCAAGGACGTCTATGCGAAGGGGTTTCACCCTACGGCAATTGTCGGTCCGTTTGCCACTGCGGCGACGGTTGGCAAGCTGATTGGCCTCAACGAGGAGCAGCTTGCACACGCCTTCGGTATTGCTGCCAGTGAGTCGGCTGGGCGCACAGAGTTCCTCGCCGAGGGAGCCTGGACGAAGCGTTTCCATCCAGGTTGGGCAAGCCATGCCGGCTATATCGCGGCTCGACTCGCTCAGAACGGCTTTACAGGCCCCTCTCAGCCGTTTGACGGCCGCGATGGACTTCTCCGTGGCTACGGCAGCACGGAGTACCTCGCGCGTCTGACAGACAATCTCGGCGCACCCTTCGAGCTGTCGGCAACGAGCGTCAAGCCGCACGCCTGCTGCCGCTACAACCAGGGCCCGATCGATCTGGCCGTCAAGTTGCAGCGTGAGCACGGCATCTCGGTGGCCGACATCGAGTCGATCGAGGTTGGTGTTGTGACGGCTGCCATTGGCATCGTTGTCGAGCCTCGCGATCGCAAGATTCGCCCGACCAACGATGTCGATGCGCAGTTCTCGCTGCCGTACGCCGTTGGTCTCGGTATCGAGAAGGGTCAGGCGACGCTTGCGGAGTACGCCGAGCCGACCATGTCCGACGCGGGTGTGTTGGCCGTCGCCGAGCGCACTGTTGCGGTCGTGCGTCCCGAGTTCGATGTCAAGTATCCGGCGATCTGGCCGTGTGACATGAAGATCACGACGACTGACGGTCGTCTGCTGGAGGCGAGCCTCGAGTTTGCCAAGGGTGATCCCGAAAACCGCCTCTCGTACGACGAGATGTGCGCAAAGTTCCGCTCGCTCGCCGTCAGCGTCTTCGATGACGCTCAGATGGATGCGATCATCGCCGCCGTCGACAACCTCGCCACGGGCGGGGTTGCCCCGGTGGTCGCTGCAGTCACGAAGTAGAGGGGCTTAGGGGAGGACACCACATCCGCGCGGTTGTGATGTCCTCCCCACAGCACTCAGCGAACGAGCCGGCGCGTGCTGGGGGAGGACATCACAACCGCGCGGATGTGGTGTCCTCCTTGGAATACGAGCGGCCCCTGATGGCCCCGCTACTCGTGGCTCGTGATCCAAAGCGGACATGACAAGTGCGCACTTGTGGCGTCCTCCTGGAATCGCGAGCGTACCCTGATCGTCGGTACGTAGGTCGCCCTTAGCCGTGCAGGCGGTAAATGCTGACGAGACTCTCCAGAAACACAAAAGGCCCCGTCCCACCAGAGGGGGACGGGGCCAGTTTGCGTCGACTTAGTCGCCCGAAGCGGCGGCAGCTGTCATCGACGGAACATCGTCGACACCACTGCCGTCCTCCTCGATCGCCAACGCCTTCTTGCGGCCAGTGATTGCACTGACGAGCAAGAAGACTCCGATCAGGAGGAACGAGATGATGATCGTTACAACGCCCAAGGAGTACACATAGGGACGAAGCACCGAGGATGACGTGATGATGTAGAGCTTAAGTGGGAGCGTATTGATGGCTCCCGAGATCAGGAACGTGCGCTCGAACTCGTTCAGTGCGAGCGTAAAGCCGAACAGGCCTGCTCCAAAGACGCCAGTCCAGATCAGTGGCAGCGTGACCTCACGGAACGTCGTAAAGCTCGACGCCCCCAGGTCGCGTGCCGCCTCTTCCGCACGGGCGTCGTAGCGGTTGAACACCGACATCATCACGAGGAAGCCGAAGGGCAAGGCCCAGACGGCCTGCACACCGATGATCGGCACGTAGCCAAGCATGCCCTCGCCCTTGTTAAACCCGATGTAGTAGAGGAGGAAGGACAGGCCCAGCGAGAGCAGCAGCCCTGGTGTCATCAGGCTCAGCAGAATCGCGTAGAACAGGATGCCACCACCACGGAATTGGCGTCGGAACGCCATCCCGAGGCTGAGTGAGAGGACAGCAGTAATCGCTGCCACCACGAGTGAGACCCAGAGCGACTTCGTGATGCCGTCACGTACACCAACCATCAGGCTGGACTCGGCACGCAACTCGGTAAACCAGTGCAGCGAGCCCAGATCCTTGGCTGGCAGCGTCATGCTGCCGAACGGTCCCTGGAACGAGAGCACACCCATCGTCATCATCGGGCCGTACATGAACACGATGAAGATCAGGAAGAAGCCCAACAGCACCGGCTTCGACTTGTTGATCGGCAAGAACACCATTGCCGAGAAGGGAATCACCAACAGCACGAGGGCAATGAGGTACCAGATATAGGTCATCAGACGACCTCTCGAATCTTGGAGAAGCGCAGCAGGATGGCGACGCCAACCGTCATCACCGCAACCAGCATCGTCGCCGCAGCCGCAGCCGCTGGAAGATCCGGAATGGTGTAGTAGTCGTTGACGAGCGTGCCAACCGATTGGATCGTGCCGCCGCCGATGATACGCACGGTGGCAAACTCGCCCATCACCAGCACGAAAACGAAGATGCAACCGATCAGGACACCAGGCAGGGAGAGCGGGAAGATGACTTCCCGAAAGACCTTGCCAGGGGTCGCACCGAGGTCGCGTGCGGCCTCGATTGCGGCTTCATCGAGCGTTGCGAGCTGGAAGAAGATCGGCGTGACCATAAACAGCACGTACAACTGAACGAGTGCGAGGGTGATCGCAAACGTCGAGTAGAAGAGTGCTGAGATCGGCTCATCCACGACGCCCAGGACCTCGACCAAGAAGTAGTTGATCACTCCTTGACGTCCGAGCACAGGAAGCCACGCAATGATCCGCACGACGTACGCGACCCAGAAGGGGGCGAGTACGACAATGAAGAGTGCGATCTGGAACTTGATCGTTTTGACACAGCGCGAAAGGTAGAACGCGATCGGGTAGCCGATCAGGATGCAGAGTGTGGTCACGAGCAGCGAGCGAAAGATCGTGTTCTTGAGGGTGTCAAGGAACACGCTCGTCTCGAAGATTCGACCGTAGGCATCGAGCGAGAACGAAAACGCCGCAAAGCCGACGGGTGTGCGTTCCCAGAGTGAGACGAGGATGATCATCACGAGTGGGGCGATCAGGAAGAGCAGCAGCCAGATCGTGCCGGGCAGTACCCAAGCCAGCGTCATCAGGGGCGAGCGTCGTGGACCCGTCGTGGCGACGACCGCGGAACTTCCTCCCATTAACGATTCTGCTTGTGCTACCTCCGCGAGCGCCTCATCAAGGGCGGAGTGGTCGTTACTGCTCAAGGAGATGACCGTCCTCAACTGCCCACGTCGCCGTGACCTCTTTGCCTTCGAAGGCTTGGACTTCGCCAAAGCGCTCCTCGTCGACCTTGGCAAGGAATGGCTCGCCATTGAAGTCGAGGTGAAGCTTGATGGAGTCGCCAAGGTATTCCACAAAGTCCAGTCGCACGCGGACGCCATTGACTGCGGGCACCGCGTCCGTCGAGATATTGACGGCGCTCGCGCGGATCGCCATCGATCCCTTTTCGCCGGCTGTGCCGGACCCTGGGACTTCGACCTTGCCGTGCGGCGTATTGATAACTACGTTGCCACCCGAGGCCGACTCGATCGTGCCGTGCAGCACGTTGTTGTCGCCCATGAACTTGGCGACGAACTCGTTGCGCGGATGACGGGCCAACTCGGTCGGTGTTCCGACCTGCTGGATGATTGCATCGCCCATGACGACGATGCGATCGGCCATCGAGAGCGCCTCTTCCTGGTTGTGCGTCACGTGGATAAAGGTGATGCCCAGTTCTCGTTGCAACCCACGCAACTCGACGCGCATCTTCATCTGCAGAAGACGGTCGAGGTCGCCGAGAGGCTCGTCGAGCAGGATCGCCTTCGGGCGCGTGACAAGCACGCGTGCGAGAGCAACGCGCTGCTGCTGGCCGCCGGAGAGCTCACGTGGCTTGCGATGCATCATTGCACCGAGGCCGACGAGTTCGATCGCCGCCGTCGCCTGCTGCTCGCGTGCCGTCTTGTCCATGCCCTGCATTTTCAGGCCGAACGCGACGTTCTGGAGCACCGACTTGTGCGGGAATAGCGCGTAGTGCTGGAAGACGGTGGTGACCGGACGCTGCGCGGGAGACACGCCGTTAAGCAGCTCACCGTCGATCGTGATCGTGCCACTCGATGGATCATCGTGGCCACCGATCATGCGTAGCGTCGTCGTCTTGCCGCAGCCCGAAGGACCGAGAAACACGATGTACTCGCCGTTTTCGATCTCTAGGTTGACATCCGAGACCGCCGTGATGTCGCCGGGGAAGACCCGGTACACATCTTTCAATACTAGGCCTGTATCACTCACCGTGGTTCCTGTCTCTCGCTGTGAAATAGATAAAGAGGGGGCGGCCGAAGCCGCCCCCTCCGGGTAGTACTTGTCGAACGAACGCTTACGCGCTCTTGAACTCCTGCCACTTCTGGGACACGTAGTCAGCCTCGGCCATATAGCTGTTCCACGTGTTGAAGTTACCGCAGCGCGCTTCGTAGCCGCCACCGTCACGGGTGTCACCCTTCTTGATGCTGGGCTGACCGAACGGATCGTTCAGCACACCGGCCGCGGGCGCACCTTCGAGGTAGTACCCGATGTAGTTTGCCGAGTCGTCAGGGAAGAGCATCTCAAAGCCCTCAGACGATGCCGCAAAGACCGCATTGTAGTAGCCCTGTGCAGCCATGATGCCGGCAGGCTCAGCGGTATTCCACCAGTTCGCGTAGGCGAGGCAGGCCGCCAACTTGGACGGATCCTTCTCGACATGCGCGGCGATCGAGTTGCCGCCACCCCAGCCGCGGAAGCCTTCCTTAGGAGCGGCATACCGCACCGGGAAATCCTGCGCCTGTAGGAGCGAGACGGCTGGCGACCACATCGACTCGACGAGTACCTCGCCGGAAGACATGAAGTTGACCGACTCGTCGAAGGTGGCCCAGAAGCCACGGAACTGGCCAGCCTTCTTGAGGCTGATCAGAATCGACATCAGCTCGTCGATCTCAGCCTTTGTCATATCACCCTTGTCGACAAAGGTCATGTCGCCATTGGCCTCAACTGCCATTGCGGCATCCATCAGGCCAATCGTCGGGTCGTCGATCAGGGCAACCTTGCCCTTCAACTGCGGATCGACGAGGATCGCCCACGAATCCTGCTCGCCGAGCTCATCGACGTTGTAGCCGAAGGCATCAGCGTTGTTGTTTCCTGGAATGCAGGTCAGGAAGTCGGTCGCTGTCTCGCTGATCTCCGTGCCGGACGTGGCGTAGAGCTTGCGGAATGCCGCATCTCCCTGGCCGGGATTACCACCATCTGCGACGAGCGAGCCCGTCGTGATCAGGGGCGAAATCTCGGCATAGCGAGTCATCGCCGATGTTGGGATGGCCATTAGATTGCCAGAGGGCCAAACCTGGTCGGTCTGCTGGTAGTAGCCGGAGAAAATATCGAACGAATCCGGCTGTGTCAGCGCGATCTGCGTGCACTCAGGAGTCGACTTGACTGTGAACTCGAGTGTGACACCAGGCGTAGCCTTCTCGAAGGCGGCCTTGATTGGGTCGATCAGGTCGACGCCGAGGCCAACGACCTTCAGCGTGCCCTGGTATGCCGCTACTTCGGCGGCTGCTGTGGTTGCCTCTGCTGCTGCAGTTTCGGCGGCTGCGGAGCTCGTCGAGCCCGAGTCGCTACCACCGCAGGCTGCGAGTGCACCCATTGCGGTCAGGCCAACACCGGCGAGGCCGGCATTCCTGACGAATTGTCGACGATTCATGCGGCGCATGTTGTCGGATTCCGAACTACTCATTCGTTCCCCCTGTGGTCTCGTGCGATCCGTAGGGATCGCACAGTCTCTCCTCTACCGAATACCTGCCGCGGCAGAAGTCATCGGTAAACAGAGGTTATAGGCGGGACAGGACGTAGTGTCAAACCCGTAGGCCTGATTACCGCATCAGGAACGGACTGACCAAACGGTCAAGATTCGCCCTTTTGATCGGACTGAACCGGCTGGTCCCCGCGGACTTGGCCGGAGCACGGTACCGTTTCGTCATGGCCACAATCGTTATCCGTACCGTCCTGTTCGGCGATGAACCAGAGCCCACGGTTGGAGATCTCCTGATTCGTGACGGTCGGATCGTTGCGCGCGGTGTTGATCTTTCTGTTTCTGCAGAGCTCGACGCGGAGCTGGATGAGGAGGTCGAGGAGTTCGATGGGACGGGTCTGGTTGCTCTGCCGGGAGCCATCGATACGTACGCGCAGCTCGCGAACCCGAAAAGCAACCATGCGCCTGCTGACGATCTTGGCTCGGGCACGATCGCTGCCGCGCGGGGCGGAGTTACGACGATCATCGCGCCCGTACTGCCCGCCGCGAACGAGACGCTTGATGTTGCATTCCGGGATGCGTGCAATCGGGCTGCGGGTCAGGTCTTTGTTGACTGGGGCTTTCTCGTGGGTATTGGGCAACCCACTGCTGACTCGAGCGCGCGGTTGCAGACGATCGCCGGTGAGGCTGGCTTCCTTGGCACCGTGCTCGATCTGGATGCGACTGACCACGCTGCAACGGCCGGTCCGGGTGCGCTCTTGAGGATCGCCGCACTGGCTGGTCTTCCGATCACGGTTCATGCTGCGGGCAGGCGCGGCGCGGCTGCCGAGCGAAGCCGAATCCAGACACTTGGGCAACTTGGTGCCTTGGCTGACATCGCACCTCACATCGCGCCGGTCTCGACTGCGGGAGCGGTTGCAGAGCTTGGCCTCTCGACAGCATCGACATCGCTTGCCCACCTCTGTCTTGCCGAGCTCCCTGATCCGCTGCGGGTCGCACCGCCGCTCGGCACGGAGGGAGATCGCGCGGCGCTGTGGAGTGCTCTTGCGGATGGCACGCTCGAAGGCGTCATCAGCGACCACCGGTCCGAACCCCTGAGTGGGTTCGACGGCTGGGTCGGGCTCGCCTCGATCGAGCTGATGCTGCCGGCGCTGCTTTCGTTCGGTGTGGCGACGGGAGCAATCGACCTGCCGACACTCTGCGCGATCACAGCAGAGCGCCCAGCGCGCCGACTCGACATCTGGCCGCAGAAGGGCTCGCTTCAGGTCGGAGCGGATGGCGACGTCGTGTTGGTCGATCCGGCAGCCGTGTGGACTGTCGATCCGAAGGGACTCGAGGGACGCGGCAAGGCGCCGGCCTGGCACGGCCAAGAGTTGACCGGCCGCGTCGTCCACGTCTTCTCGCGCGGACAGCAGATCGTCAACGACGGCTTCCCACTGTTCCGCCCGGGGCGTGGCCGCCCCGTCACGCGCAGCTAGAGCGGAAGCTCTGGCTCGCCAGCGGTCCAGCCGCCATCGACGGGTAACACGACGCCGGTGATCAGCGAGGCGGCAGGCGAGCAGAGGAACGCCACGACGCCGCCGATGTCTTGCGGTTGCCCCACGCGTCCGAGCGGGATCCGACGTGTCGCGGCGGCGAGGACCTCAGGGATCTCGAGCATCGGTGCAGCCATCGGCGTCCAGACAAATGTCGGACAGACAGCGTTGACGGTGATGTCGTGCTTCGCCCAGTCGATTGCCAAACTTCGCGCCATCGTGGCGACCGCGCCTTTCGACATCGAGTACGCACTTTGGCTCGGCAGCGAGACGAGGCCCGCCTGCGACGAGACGAGGACGATGCGACCACGCCCGGCACTGATCATCGAGCGAGACGCAGCGACAGCCCAATGGAACGAGCCCTTGACGTTGACGTCCCAGAGTCGATCGAGATCTTCCTCGCGCACCTGCTCGGCCGTCACGTTCTCTGTCAGCACACCAGCGCAGGTCGTCAGCAAACTGATCGGACCGAGCTCGGCGACGATCCTGTCTGCCGCGGCATCGACGTCCGCCTTCGACGAGACGTCGCAGCCCACAGCGAGAGCCCGCCGTCCGTGCGCCTCGACCAGTCGAACCGTGTCGGCGCAGCGCTCGGCGTCGAGGTCGACGCAGGCGACGTCGGCACCCTGTTGGGCGAGCGCGGCTGCTGCGGCCTGACCAAGACCCTGGGCCGCGCCGGTGACGACGGCGACTTCGCCGGCGAGCGAGAACGAGATCGTGAGATCCTGTGTGGTCACGACGTCTCGCCCGAGGGCAGCTCGCGTTCGAGCTTGACGAGACCGGAGTAGTCGAGACCGCCGAAGCCAGCAGCCTGCGCCTCGTGATAGATGCCGGTGACGACCTCGAGCAGCGCGGGGTCGAGACCGCTCTCGGCAGCGAAGACCGTCGCGAGCTCCATATCCTTCGTCATCAAATCGAGCGTAAAGAGCGCTTCGAAATCGCGATTGGCGGGATGCGCATCGTCGACGCCGGCGGCGGGATAGCGCGCGCGCATAACCCGCGAGTCGCCCGTCGAGCGCGAGAGAATGTCGAACAACATCGCATCGTCGATACCCGAGCGTCGGGCAAGTGTCAGCGACAGGCAGAGTGCGGCCATGTGGGTGCCGGCCAGCATGTTGTTGCAGAGTTTCGCGGCCTGACCAGCACCATGGCCGCCGACGTGGACGACGAAGGCACTCCAGGCCTGCGCGATTGGCTCGAGGATGGCGTAGGCCTCGTCCGAGCCGCCGATCATCGAGCTGAGCGTGCCGGCCTCGGCGCCAATCGGACCACCCGAGAGGGGACAGTCGGCGACGATCAGGTCCGTTGGCTCGAGCTCGAGAGCGAGCTCCTCTGCGAGCGAGGGTGGGCTGGTCGAGAGATCGGCCAGCACGGCGCCACGGGGTAGTGCTGCAGCGGCCTCACGCGCCACGCTCGCGACGAGCTTGGTCGAAGGAAGCGAGAGCAGGCAGACCTCAACATCGGCGCAGGCCTCCGCCGCACTCGTAGCGGTCGCGGTTGCACCAAGGCTCGCCGCATACTCCATCGCAGCGGGCACGGGATCGAAGACGCGGACGTCGTGGCCGGCAGCAACGAGGTGCCGCACGAGATGCCGGCCCATCGTGCCTACGCCGCAGAAAGCGATGCGGGTCATGCGTTACTCGATTCGTCGTTCGGATGAAACATCGATTCTCTGAGTCCTTGGGAGTTAGTCGGTGCCGACAGGAATAAACGGTCCAGCGCGATGGACGAGGCCTGGCAAGTCACGGCCCATCACACCGCCGAGCCATTCGCTGACCTTGATCAACGCATCGAGATCAACGCCGGTATCGACGCCCATTCCCTCGAACATGTAGACGAGGTCCTCGGTCGCGATGTTGCCCGTCGCGCGCGGCGCGAAGGGACAGCCGCCAAGGCCGCCGATCGAGGCATCGAAGATCGTCGCGCCGGCCTCGAGGCCGACAGCCGCATTGGCATAGCCCGTGTTGCGCGTGTTGTGCAGGTGCAGACCAACGGGCGTACCGCTCGAGGCGGCGAGCGTCGCGGGGACCAGCGACGAGACCTGCGTGGGGACGGCAACGCCAACGGTGTCGGCGAGGATGATCTCGTCGGCACCCGCAGCCACGGCGAGGCGGGCGTGCTCGACGACGAGCCCCGGGTCGACCGGTCCTTCGAAGGGACAGCCAAAGCTGACACCGAGCGTCATCGTGACGCGCTTGCCAGCCGCCTTCGCTCCCGTGACGAGCTGGCCTGCGATCGTGGTTGCCTCATCGAGCGTGACGTTCTGGTTCTTGCGGCAAAACGTGTTCGTCAGCGGATAGGCGACGTGGATCTCGTCGGCGTCCGCGGCAATCGCATCGTCCAGGCCACGGCCATTGAGGACCAGCGCTGCATAGATGACACCAGGCTTGCGGGTGATCGCGCCCATCACCTCGGCGGCACCCGCCATGCGCGGCACAGCCTTCGGATTGACAAACGAGGTTGTCTCGATCCGGGGCAGGCCCGTTTCGGAGAGTCGGTCGACGAGTTCTGCACGCACGGCAGGCTCGAGTTGGACTGGATCATTCTGGAGCCCGTCTCGCGGGCCGACGTCACAGAGCGTGATGCGCATGGAGCCTCCGACTAGTTCGAGGGCAGCATAGCCACGCTGGCGGGAAATCCACTGCTGGAGGCAGTATTCTCCCGGGCATGAGTACAGCCGCCTACGAGCCTGCCAACGTTGTCCGCGATCTGAAGGAGCTGCGCGAGCTGACAGGCGGCCCGGATGGCGCCCGGCGTCTCGCCTGGACCGACGACTGGGTTAAGGCGCGCGACTTTCTCCGCGCCAAGCTTGCCGAGATCCCTGGCGTCACGCACGAGATGGATGAGTGCGGAAACATCTGGGCGACTTTGCCCGGTGCGCGACCCGAGGCAGTTGCCGTTGGCAGCCACGTCGACGCTGTGCCGCGAGGAGGTTGGCTCGACGGTGTATTGGGCGTGATGGCCGGCCTCGAAGTGTTGCGCGTTGCCGCTGCCGGCGGTACGCCGCCATGCACCGTCAAGCTGGTCGACTGGGCCGACGAAGAGGGCGCGCGCTTTGGCCGCAGCCTGCTCGGCTCATCGGCGTTCGCCGGCACGCTAGAAATCGACGACGTCAAAGAGTTCACCGACAAGGACGGCATCCGCCTCGACGATGCACTCAAGGCAATGGGTGTCGACCTCGCCCAGTCGCACCTCGCCAAGCGCCGGATCGAGGACGTCGAGGCCTACCTCGAACTCCACATTGAGCAAGGTCCGGTACTCGAGAGCGAGGGGCTCGCAGTCGGTGCGGTGCTTGGCACCGTCGGCGTCGAGCGCTACACCGTCACCTTCCGCGGCCAGGCCGCACACGCCGGCTCGACCCCGATGCTGCAGCGTAAGGACACCTTCTCGGCTGCTGCCCGCTTCGCCCTGCTGTTGCGCGACGTCGCGATCGCCCATGATGGCGTCTCGACGATTGGCAATGCGACCTGTACGCCGGGCGTCGTGACGGCCGTGCCGGGAGTCACCGAGATTCTCGTCGACCAGCGCCACATCGATGCAGCTGTTCTCGCCGCGATGAATACCGACGCGCGCGCCGCCTCCGAACAGGCCGCCTCCGAATTTGGTTGCACCGTCGGCTGGGAGCAGCTCTGGCGGATCCCACCCATTCCCTTTGATCCCGCGTTGATCGAGGATGCGCGCGCCGCGGTGCGCGAAGTCACCGGCACCGACCGGGCATTGCCATCTGGCCCGCTGCACGACGCGGCCGAGATGGCGCGGATGGTACCGGCCGTGATGCTGTTCGCCTCGTCGACCAACGGCCTCTCGCACTGCCCCGAGGAGGACACGCCAGAGGAGCACCTGCTGCTCGCCGCGCAGGCCTTCGGGATCGCGGTTGGGCGTGCGATCGATAGGGTTGGAGCGGCCTAAGGCGTCTTGGTGGGGCGGATGTGAGAACCGCGGGGGTAGTCCATGTCGGCCCCGTAGGGGCGGACATGGGAGCCGCGGTTCGCGCAGTACGCCCACAGCTGAGGTGGTTGTGTTGTGGTTGTGGTTTGTGGCTGTGGTTGTTGTGGTTCAAACACGACCACGCTCGACACGCGAACTACTCAACTCCCACCGCCACTCTCGCTTCGGACACGCGATCCGCGGGTTTCCTATGTCCGCCCCTGCGGGGCCGACATTTGAAGCCCGCGGATCTCATGTCCGTCGCGATGGCGCTGCTGGACACAACAACTACCTTCGGTGTTCGACCGCCACTCTCGCTTCGGACACGCGATCCGCGGGTTTCCTATGTCCGCCCCTGCGGGGCCGACATTTGAAGCCCGCGGATCTCATGTCCGTCGCGAAGGCGCTACTGGACACAACAACTACCTTCGAACTTCGACCGCCACTCTCGCTTCGGACACGCGATCCGCGGGTTTCCTATGTCCGCCCCTGCGGGGCCGACATTTGAAGCCCGCGGATCTCGCGTCCGTCGCGAAGATCATCCCGCAAACTGCGGAATGATCTCCTTGCCGTACACGTCAATCGTGCGCTCACGATCGCCGGCCATCAAGTAGATGTTGAAGTGCTTGACGCCGATTGCTTCGAGCTCCTTGAGCTTGGCGACGTGCTGCTCGACGGTGCCGAGGATGCTGAAGCGATCGGCGGTCTCGTCGTCGACGAACTCGCCGTGCGCGGCGCCCTCGCGGGAGTGGTCGTCGTAGTTGTAGAACTCGCGACGCTCCATATAGGACGTCAAGGCCTCAGGGAGTTCCGACTTGTCGTAGCGCTGGAGTAGGTCGAAGACGTGGTTCGAGACCATCGCCGGGAACCAACGCGAGGCGTCGCGGGCGGCCGCCATGTCGTCGATCAGGACGGCGGGAGCACAGACGATCGGCTCGAGCAGGTCGGGGTCGCGCCCAGCCTCCTCGGCTGCCTTGCGGGCGATGCCCATGATCCACTGGATGATCTCCGGATCGGCGAGCTGGATGATCACGCCGTCCGCAACGCGCCCAGCGACACCGAGCGCACGGGGGCCGTAGCCCGCGAGGTACATCGGGATATCCGGCTGATCCTTCGCCCACAGCAATTCGAGTTCTTTGTCGTTCCACGTCACGGGGCGACCGTTCATGAACTCTTTCATCATCGTCGTCGCGCGCTCAAACTCGGCGATCTTGACGGGCTGACGACCGACGTAGCGCAGTGCCGAGTCGCCACGCCCAATGCCGATCACCATGCGGCCGTTCGAAAGGTCCTGGAGCGTTGCGTGGCCGGAGGCGGTGACCGTAGGGTCACGCGTGCCAGGGTTCGTCACGCACATACCGAGCTTGAGTGTTCGTCGTGCCAAGCGCGGCAGCCGTCAGGATTGGGTACGGGTCCTGCCAGAGGACGTGCGAGTCGTACGTCCAGCCGATCTCGAAACCGTTGTCCTCGGCCTGCTTGAACAGGCGCACGAGGTCGGTGTAGGGCGGGTCGGGAAGAACAGTGACGCCAAAATGCATGAGTCGATCCGCCTTACGCGTTTGCGTGTTGATTGAAGAAGTCGGTCACGAGCACCGTCGCCTCAGCGGGGCACTCGAGCAAGCCAGCGTGGCCGATCTCGGTGAACTCGTGCACCGTCGCCCAATCGCCGATCGCCTCAGCGATGTCGTGGGCGCTAAAGCCACCCGTTGCGAGACGGGGAGGAGTCATCGTGTCGCGCGTGCCGTTCGTAAACAGGATCGGGCGCTTGATCGAGCGGGCGATCTCCTCGTTGTCCATGTTCTCCATCGCGAGACAGGCCCAACGAATCGTGTACGGCGGGTTGAGGCGGATGACGTGGCGGACGAGATCGAACGTACCCGGGTTGTCGGCGAGAAACTGGTCGCCAACGGCCTGGATCGTGACGAGGTCGCAGAAGTCGTCGAGCGGCATCGCCTCTGCCATCTTGCGCCACGTACCGAAGTAGACCTTGCGGTAGAGGTCGCAACGCGCCATGCCGCAGTCGGCGCAGGCAGCAATCGTGCGCTCGGGGTACTTGCCGACGAAGGCGATCGTGACCATGCCGCCCATCGATGTGCCGTGGACGAAGACCCGGTCGAAGCCGAGTGCGTCGAGGAGCAGCGCGCCCTCGTCGGCCCACTTCTCGACGGAGTGCTCCTCGTGCGGGCAATCCGACCGGCCATAGCCCGTCGCGTCGAACGAGAGCAGACGAAAGCCGCGCTCGCGGAAGCCGTCGTTGACGAAACCGAAGTTGTGGCGGCCAAACAGCGAGCCACCAAACTGCATCACGATCGGACCGTCCTCTGGTCCAGTCAATTCGTAATAGATCCGATTTTCGTTCGACAACGTGACGAATGGCATCGCTCGTACTCCCCTTGGTAGTCCCTGCTCCTCAACGCACTCGTCTGAAGCGCTCCAGACGGCTATCCTCGCGTAAGCGGAGATTATCCGTGCTTGGGGTGAAAGGGAAACAGCAATGGCAGGCGAGTTCGAAAATCGGGTCATAGTCTTGACGGGTGCAGCAGGCGGGATTGGCCAGGTGACGGCGCGCCAATTCGCGTCGGCGGGCGCAAAACTCGTACTCTCCGATCGCGAGGAGAGCGTCGTCGGGTTGGCGGCCGAGCTCGTCGCTGCGGGTGGCGAGGCGGTGGCGGTGATCGCTGACGTGACGCACGCCGATCAGGTTGCTCGTATTGCCGCGGCGGCTGACGAGGCATTCGGTGGCGTCGACGTGCTCGTCAATAACCACGGCATGATCCTCGGTCGACCGTTTCTCGAGACGACGGAAGCCGAATGGGATCAGCTGCAGAATGGCGTTCTCAAGAGCGTCTTTCTCGTCTCGCAGGCCGTCCTGCCCCTCATGCTCGGGCGTACGGGTGCCAATGTCGTCAACATCTCGAGCGTCAGTGGACTCGTGGCGCTGAAGTACATGAGCATCTACGGCACGGCCAAGGCGGCCGTGATCCACCTCTCGAAAGGGATGGCGATCGATTTGGCCGAGCACGGGATTCGCGTCAATGCAATCTGCCCAGGCGTGATTGATACGCCGCAGCCGCGTCAGTTTGTTTCGACGCTCGAGGACCCGGCAGCCGCCTTCGAGGCCTTTTCGCCGATGCATCCAATCGGACGGATTGGCGAAGCCTCCGAGGTCGCCGACGCGATTCTCTACCTGGCCAGCGATCGCGCCTCGTTCGTGACGGGCTCCGCGCTCGTCGTCGACGGTGGGATGACAGCGGTATGAGGCGCGTCCTGATTACCGGTGGCGCCTCGGGGATTGGTGCCGCGACGGTCGCGCGTTTTCAAGAGGATGGTTGTCGTGTCGCTGCCCTCGACATCGACGAGGCTGCGCTGGCACTGAGCACGGCCGAGGTGAAGGTGCACTGCAATGTTGCGGACGAGGCCTCGGTGGCTGCGGCCGTCGAAGCAGCGGTCGCCGAGTTAGGCGGCCTCGATGTTGTTGTAGCGGCCGCTGGCGTTGCCTCGCGCGGCTCGGTCGAGCACTGCTCGCCTGAGGAGTTTGGACGCGTGATGAGCATCAACGTGCGCGGCGTCTATCTGACGTGTCGCGCCACAATTCCTCACCTCCGAGCGGCTGGTGGGGGCGCGGTGGTCACGGTCGCGTCGCAGCTCGGACTGGTGGCCGTCGCGGATGCGGTGGCCTACTGCGCCTCGAAGGGTGCGGTGATCAACATGACGCGTTCGATGGCGCTCGACCACGCCGCGGAAGGCATTCGCGTCAACTGTGTCTGCCCAGGGCCAACAGAGACGCCGCTATCGGCGAGCTTCTTTGCGGACACACCAGATCCGGCAGCGACACTACAGGCGTTCAAAGACGCAGGAGTGATTGGCCGCTTGATCTCGCCCGCCGAGATTGCCGAGGCGATCAATTACCTCGCCTCAGAGCGAGCGAAGGCGACGATCGGCGCAGCGCTCGTGGTCGACGCGGGCTATACCGTGCGCTAGTCGAGATCGTCGATGTGGACGACCTTGGTGCCGGCCCACTTATCGCCGAGGCGCTGACGACGCTTTTCGCCCGTGGCGAGCATCCAGAGAATGCCGAGAGCGTATGGAGTAACCCACGGAAACATGTCGAGTGGGCGGGCGAGCGTGCGCTTGATGGCTGCATCGCGGGTGACGCGATGGCCACTGCCCATCACTACGCGAATGCGCGCCACGCGCTTACCCGGCGTCTGTCCGTTCCAAAAGTATTCGAAGCCGGCGTAGTACGAGAGCCACCAGACCAGGAAGAAGACGTATGACCAGACCGGAAGGTCAAAGCCGCCATCCGCGGTGGGCACGCGCGTAAAGACGGCGAGCCAGAACAGGACGACAACGAGCACCCCGAAATCGAGCAGGCCGGCAACGATCCGAATTGTCAGGCCGCAGGGCGTTGGTCCAGTCGATCCATGGACGAGGATGTGTCGGGCGGTAGCGGAATCCACGGGCGTAGCGTGCCATGGCTGGGGTGTCGGCACGTGCGTACGGCGGCGTGATCAGGTCAGGAGCGTTGTGCGTTGGGAGGACATCACATCCGCGCGGTTGTGGTGTCCTCCTTGAGAGCCGTTATCAGTTCAGAGGCGTCTTGGGTTGGGAGGACACCACAACCGCGCGGATGTGATGTCCTCCCCCCGAGTCTTACTCGTTGCGTCGCCGTGCGTCGCCGGGTTGAACGAGCCGCGCTTGATGAAGCGGCCGTGGCCGGGCTTCGTGAGGATCTTGCCGTTATCGAACACGACGGTGCCGCGCGAGAGTGTCTGGCGAGCGGAGCCGGAGGTCTTGCGGCCGTCGAAGAGGTCGTAGCCGACGTTCGAGAAGGCGGTGGCTGTCGAGAAGACGTGCTCGCGGTTCGGGTCGAAGATGACGAGGTCGGCATCGGCGCCGGCAGCGATCGTGCCCTTCTTCGGATGCATGCCGAACTGCTTGGCAATTGCCGTCGACGTGACATCGACAAGCTTGCTTGGCGACATGCGGCCCGTCTTGACGCCGTGCTCCCACATCAACGCGAGACGGTGCTGGACGGCGGAGAGCCCGTTCGGGATCTTCGAGAAGTCGTCCTTGCCAAGCCCCTTCTGCTCGTCGTTGAACGGGCAATGGTCGGTCGAGATCGACTGCAGGTGCCCGAAGTTGAGGGCATCCCACATGAAGTCCTGGTTCGACGCATCGCGCAGCGGAGGCGAGCAGACGTAGCGCGCGCCCTCTGGTGCCGGCCGATTGAGATCCTCAATGTCGAGGAACAAGTACTGAATGCAGGTCTCGCCGTAAACATGCACGCCACGGGCACGGGCGTTGATGATCTCCTGTGCCGATGCCTCGCACGAGACGTGGACGATGTAGACCGGCGCATCGACCATCTCGGCGATGCGGATTGCACGACCCGTCGCCTCGGCCTCGACCGATTCGGGACGCGTCAGCGCGTGATGGATCGGCGTCGTATGGCCCTTGCCGAGTGCCTGCGTGACGAGGTGGTCGATGACCCAACCGTTCTCGGCGTGAACTTGCACGATGCCGCCGACCTCGTTCGAGCGCTCGAGCGCCTGCATAAAAAGATCGTCCGTCACCATCAGGGCACCCTTGTACGCGAGGAAGACCTTGAAGGACGAGACGCCCTGGTCGACCATCGCCTGCATGTCCTTGAAAGTCTGCGTGTCCGCAGTGGTGATCGCCATGTGGAAGCCGTAGTCCACGTGGGCAGCACCCTCGGCGCGACCCATCCACTGATCGAGCGACGACTGCAGTCCGTTTGGCTCCATCTGCAGACCGAAGTCGACGATCGCCGTCACGCCGCCAGCCGCAGCAGCCTGGGTGCCCGTGTCGTAGTCGTCGGCACTGGTCGTGCCACCAAATGGCATCGACATGTGCGTATGGTTGTCGATTAGGCCCGGCAGCACGTAGCAGCCAGACGCGTCGATCACCTCGGCATCAACGTTGTCGAACGTGCCGACCGCGGCGATCGTCTCGCCGTCGATCAGGACATCCGCCTTCGTAGTATCGGTTGCGGTGACGACGGTGCCGCCACGGATGACCTTGAGCATCTGATTCCCCTCACTCGTGAAACGTAATGCGGGCGATCATACCGCCGTTTGGGTGCAAAACATCGGTCGCCGGTGGATTAGTTGTGAGAGCGGTATGGTGGTTCGATGCTGGTGATTGCAATGGGCGTACTCGCAGGAGTGCTGTTCGGTCTGCTGACTGCGCTCGTGCGTCGTGGCTTGATGCGCCAGCCCAACGTGCTCGTCGGTGCGATGGTGATCACCAGCTCGGCAGCGCTGATGGTGCTGGCAGTGACGATCCTGACCGGCAAGGGTGGCGACCTGCTTCAGCTTCGGATGGCGGCTGGCTACTTTGCGCTTGGCATTGTCGTGCCCGGTATCTCACAGATCCTGTTTGTGGTGGCTGTGCGTGAGGTTGGCGCGAGCCGCACCGCGATCATGATTGGCACGGCACCGTTGCTGGCGACGATCATCGCTGTTGCCTTCCGCGGCGAGGCGCTCGTGATCGGCCTTGTCGCGGGCACGGTGCTGATCGTGATTGGTGGTGCCTCGCTCGCCTGGGATCGCAATCTGCCACCTGGTTTTCGTGCGCGCGGCATGCTCTTCGCCTTCTTCTGCGCCCTCTTGTTTGCAGTGCGGGACAACGCTGTTCGGATGCTGGGTGGTGCGAGCGATATGGATCCCCTAGCAGCCACGACGTGGACGCTGATCGGTGCCGCTGTTGCCGTCGCGGTCTACGCCACGATTGCGCGTCGCGGAGCCGTGCTGACGGAGTATCGCTCAGTCTTCCGGTCGTTTATCCCCGCTGGTGTGGTCTTCGCGTTGGCGTATCTTGCGCTTGTCGTGGCGCTCGAGATTGGGCGCGTCACCGTCTTTGCGCCACTCAACGCGATGCAGTCGATGTGGACGGTGCTCTTTGCCTGGCTGTTGCTCGGTAAGTCGGATGGCATTGGTGCACGCATCGTGTTGGCGATGCTGCTCGTCGTCTTGGGCGGCATAATGATTGGGATTTTCCGATGATCATCGAACCGTCCGATCTTCCTGGCCGTCAGGCCTACCGCCTGCTGATTGATTGTGTCGTGCCGCGTCCGATTGCGTGGATCACGACGATGGACGAGCAGGGTCGCGTCAACCTTGCGCCGTTCTCGTTCTTCCAGGCAGTCGGTGCCGATCCGCCGAGCATCATCGTTTCGATTGGCAAGCACCGTGATGGCGAGTTCAAGGACACGGGCGTCAACGCGCTTGCAACCGGCGAACTCGTGGTCAATGTTGTCACGGACGAGTTGGCAGAGGCGATGAACACGACGGCCGGCGAGCACCCCTTTGGTATTGACGAAATGAAGCTGGCGGGGCTGACGACATCGCCGTCGCGGATTGTCGCGCCACCCCGGGTGGCGGAGTCGCCTGTCTCACTCGAGTGTCGGGTCAGCCAGCGCGTCCCGATCGGGCGCGAGGGCAGCGAGAACCAGTACCTCGTGCTCGTCTGCGAGGTCGTCGCCTTCCATGTGCGCGACGATATCTACGGCGACGGTCGCATCGACCCGCGGCTGCTGCATCCGCTAGGACGCCTCGGCGGCAACGCCTATAGCCACCCCGGCGAGGTGTTCGAGATGGAGCGCCCGCCGTCCACGCGGCCGCACTGAGCGTCAGAGCGCAGGCACGACTGCGATGGCAACCACGTCGACGATGGCGATGATTAGCAGCGCCTGGAAGCGCCGAGCGTGGTTCGTCTGGCGCGCACCAATCGCGAGGACAACGAGGTAGACCGCGACGAGCACGACTGCGGTCAGGGGCGAGCGTGTAGCGGTGCCGAACGCAATCACCGCCGTACCGACAGCCAGCAGCACCCAGCAGAGCAGTACCGAGCGCCGCTCGCCGAGCCTCACAGCAAGACCGCCGAGCCCAGCCGCGCGATCGCTGTCGAGGTCGGGCAGCGCATTGGCTAGATGCCCGCTGACGGCGACGGTGGCGAAGGCAAGGACAGTCCACGCGGGTGGAAGCTCGCCGTCAAGCCCGAGCGAGAGAAAGAACGGCATCGCTCCGAAGGCGAGGGCGTAGGGGAGCCACGACCACGAGGTACGGACGAAGACGACGGTGTAGAGCCACCCCATCGCGATCGCGAAGATGTGAAAGGACCCGCCAATCGGACCGGCGACGAGCCAACTCAGGGCGATCGCCCCGACGAGCGCGATTGAGGCAGCGATCCAGAGCGCACGCGAAGAGACAACGTTTTGAACCGTTGGCTTGCGCAGTCGGCCCGCACGGGCGTCGACCGCGGCATCAAAGGCATCGTTGCTCCAGCCGACGGAGAGTTGTCCCACCAAGACCGTGACGAAAATCAGTGCGAGCGACCAGCCCTGCCAGCCAAGGCTCCAGGCGAACGTGGTCATCACGATCGAGACGGCAAGCGTCGGCGGCGCATGACACGCGCGCACGAATCCTTCGAGTCGCCTCATCTCCAAGACCCTACGGGATCTAGGGGGACACGACAAACCCCGGTTTCTGATGTCCCCCAGCAGGGGGACATCAGAAACCGGGGTTTGTCGTGTCCCCCTAGATCGCAAGGCGGTGGCTGGTGCGGGCACTGGTCGAAGAATCGTGGTCGAGCGGCATCGTCTGCGCTACCACCTCCGCGTCGAACTAGCTCGTCAGGCCGTCGGTTTGATCGCGGGCGATGGCGGCAGGATCACGGTCGGCTGGAGGGCCGTAGCCGCCACCGCTGGGGCCCATCAGGCAAATGCGGTCACCCGCGCGCGACTTGCGGTACGGGAACTTCGAAGGCAGCTCCTGCTCGCCAGCGCGGTTGCGATTGAGAATCACGCGACCCGGAGTACCATCGTCGCCACCGAAGAGGCCTGGCGGCGCCCAAATCGAACCCTCGCCCTCGAGCGAGAAACCTGTGTCTTCGAGAAACTCAAGCTCGCGGATCGAGCCGAGCCCGCCGCGCCACTGGCCACTGCCACCCGTGCCTTCCCGTAATTCGTACTGGGTGACACGAAGCGGGTAGTGCGACTCGATGTCCTCAATCGGGTTGTTACGGGTATTCGCATAGAGCGTGTCGACTGCATCCATGCCGTCCTTGCCGTAGCGAGCGCCATAGCTCCCCTCATGAATGTCCATGTAGACCCAGTGCTCGCCGTCCTTGAAGCCCGAATACGAGACGATCTTGAGCGTGCCCGTCCCGGCACTGACCGCCTCGGGGAGGATCGGCGCAAGCGCACGCATTAGTGTGTCGGCGACGAGGTTGCCGCCCGAGAAGCGCGCAATCGTCGGCGCGGGGAAGCGCGGATTGGCGAGGCAACCCTCAGGAGCGGTGATGCTGATGGGGCGGAACAACCCAGAGTTCGTTGGCACCGCATCGTGCGTCTCGGTATCGAGCAGAATCGAGCGCAGCGCCACCCAGACAGCGAGATCGACGGTGCCAACGAAGGGCATGTTGAGCGGGAGATCGATCTGCGGCGAGGTGCCTGCGAGATCGACCGTCAGCTCGGAGCCCGCGATCGTGACAGCGACCTTGATCACGAGGTCCTTGTAGCCCGGGTCCAGATGGTCGGGATAGCCATCGAGTCGGCCCTCGGCTTCGTACGTGCCATCGGGTAGTCGCTCGATCTCTCGTCGCATCATCCGCTCCGAGTAGTCCATCACGTCCTCGCAGGCCAGCCGGAACGTGTCGAGGCCGTAGCGCTCAATCAATTCCTCGAAGCGGACGGCGCCGATCTTGGAGGCCGTTACCTGTGCCTCCATGTCGCCCACCACGAGATGTGGCGCACGCACGTTGTCCTTGATCAACTGCCAAAGGACCTCGTTGGGGCGACCGGCATCTTCGATCTTGAGGGCGTTGAAATGCAGGCCCTCGGCATAGGCATCGCCTGCATCGACGATGCCGCACGTGCCGGGCGAGAGCGCGCCGAGGTCGAGATGATGTGCGGTGGTGCCCGAAAATCCGATCAGTTCGCCCGCGTGAAAGACAGGCACGATGAAGCCCACGTCGGGCTGGTGTGAGGCGCCGTAGTACGGGTGGTTGTGGATCACGACGTCACCGGGCTTCCACTCCTGTCCCGTCTCGCGGAAGCGACGCTCGATGCCGCGCACGTAGCCAGGGATCGGACCCGACTGCAGCGGAGTCGACTGGACCGATTCGCAGAGTTGATTCGCGTCGACGTCGCAGAGGGCACAACCAAAATCTTCCGATTCGCGGATGATCGACGAGTACGACATTCGAGCCAGCTTGTGGCCCATCTCGACGGCGATCGAATCGAGGCCGCCAGCGATGACGGCAGTGGTGACGGGATCGAGACGGCTCATGCGGGCACCTCGCGGGTAAGGACGAGGTTGCCGGCACGATCGGCACAACCCGACCAGCCGGGAGGGATCACGGTCGTGGTATCGGCATGGAGCACAATTGCGGGCCCAGAGAACGCCTCTTCAAGCGGCAATCGGCCCCGCTCGAGGAACGGCGTAGCATGCGCGACGAGCACGCCGTCAGAGCCGGGGAACTGGACGGGCTGCTTGGCGACAGTCGCCTCTACGAGGGTGCCACTCGTGACCGGCAGCGCAGCGACGGTCGGGCGACGACCAATTGCGGTGACACGGGCGTTGACGATCTCGATCGGATCGTCGTGCGCCTTGCCGTACTCGCGGGTGTGCAGCTCGTGGAAGCGTTCCAGTGCCGATTCGACAAAGGCACCGTCGTCGAGGGGCACGCGAAGCTCGTAGCCCTGCCCGACGTAGCGACAGTCCAACGCTCGCGTGACAACGATCGCGTCGTCCGCCACGTCATCTTCGTGCAGCCAGGAACGCAGCAGAGCTTCGATGCTCTCAAGCTCGCGATTGACACGAGCGGCATCGACTGCACCTTCGACCATGAAGACGGTACGCATCTGGTCGTACTTGAGATCGCTGGTCAACAACCCATTGGCTGACGTGATGCCGGGGTAGGGTGGGACGAGGACCTCGGGGACATTGAGCAGGTCGGCGACCTCAGCGGCGTGCAACGGGCCCGCACCGCCGAACGCTACGAGAGTGAAATCGCGCGGATCGTGGCCCTTCTCGATCGTTCGCGACCGGATTGCGCGCGCCATGTTGGCATTCGCAATCGTCAGGATGCCCTGTGCCGTCTCGGCCTCAGTCATCTTGAGTTCGGCGGCGAGTGGCTCGACTGCGGCCTGCGCAGCCTCGCGGTCGAGCTGCATGCGACCACCGAGGAAGCGCTCGGCGTCAAGGCGGCCAAGCAGAAGATGGGCGTCGGAGATCGTAGGCTCGGTTCCACCGTGCCCGTAACACGCCGGCCCGGGACGCGCCTTGGCGCTGCGCGGACCGACGCGGAAAGCGCCGCCGCCATCGACGTAGGCAACAGAGCCGCCGCCCGCTCCAATCGCGTGGACATCGAGCATCGGCACCAGTAGCGGATAGCCTCCGACCCACGTATCGCGCGCTGACGCTTCGGCCACACCGTGCTCGGTGACAATGCCGATGTCGGCCGACGTACCACCGACGTCGAACGTGATCAGTCGCTGGCGACCACTGAGTGCGCTGGTCCACTGGCCTCCGAGAATGCCGGCAGCGGGACCAGAAAGCAGCAGCGTGACCGGGCGCTCAGCAGCAGCACGGACACTCGCCACGCCGCCGCTCGACATCATCACGTGCAGGTCGCCCGTCACGCCGATCTCCGCCAGCGCCGCATCGAGCCGCGCAATGTAGTTGCCGGTCTTGGGGCCGATGAAGGCGTTCATCAATGCGGTCGTAAAGCGCTCAAACTCGCGGAACTGCGGGACGATATCGGCACTTGCTGTGACAAACGCGTCGGGCATCACCTCGCGCACGATTTCTACTGCGCGCTGCTCGTGTGCTGGATTGAGGTAGGAAAAGAGGAAGCAGATTGCGACGGCATCAACGCCGGCGGCCTTGAGTGCCTCGGCGGCGACACGAACCTCGTCCTCGTCGAGTGGAATCAGCACCTCGCCCGAGGGTGGGACGATGCGCTCGGTCACGACGTGCCTATGGGCGCGCTCGGCGAACGGCTTTGTCTGCCAGGGAATGTCTTGCACGATCGAGTAGTGCTGCGGACGCTGGTGGCGCCCAATGTGGGCGACGTCGCGAAAGCCACGCGTCGTGATCATCCCAACCGTCGCACCATCGAATTCGAGTACCGCATTTGTCGCGACTGTCGTGCCGTGGAAGACGCCTGTCACATCGCTGGGCGTAATGCCCGAGAGCGCACAGAGTTCGCGGATACCAGCGACCATCGCCTCGTCGGGGGCAGCGGGCGTCGACGGCACCTTGTGGACGTGGACGCCGCCAGTCTCGGCGTCAAACAGCATCAGGTCGGTGAACGTCCCACCAATGTCCACCCCGATCACGCGAGTCACGCGCCGCTCTCCTGTTGTCGTGCGTAGGCCGCGGTCAACGAGGCCGGGCAGTTGACAAGCTCTTTCGGCTCAGGCGTCAGAAACGCCTTCGTCTTCGAGGTATTGAGTCCGTAGGCGTGCAGCCCTTCGATCATTGTGACCGCGCAGGCAACACCATCGAGCACGGGCACACCGAGCGCCTCCTGCATGACCTTGTCGATCGGACCGAGCCCGGCACAGCCGAGCAGAATCGCCTCAGCCCCATCCTCGTCGATCGCCATGCGGGCATAATCGAGGATCAGACGCTTCGTGCGTTCGGTGTCCTGCTCGATCTCGAGCACGCTCAGGGGTGTGCAGCGGATTGACGCGCACTTCTCCCAGAGGCCCGCGCGATGCACGGCCTCGGCGATAAACGGCTCGACGCGGGGGATCACCGTCACGATCGACCAGCGGTGCGCGACGAGGCAGGCCGTATGCATAGCCGCCTCGGCGATACCGACGACGGGGACATTGCTGATCTCGCGACAGGCATAGAGACCCGGATCGCCGAAGCACGCGATCACGTATCCGTCGTACTCGCCTTGCGTGCGCGCCACCGTCTCGAGCGTGTGGTATGCGGCGATCGTCTCGTCGGCGAAGCCCTCAATCGAGCGGGGCCCGCCAGCGGGGCTGGTGCAATCGATCTCGGTGGTGGGGGCAGCGACAGCACGGGCTGCATGGCCGATCTCGTCGGTCATCGCCTGTGTCATGTTGGGGTTGATGACGAGGAGTCGCATCAGAGTCCGAACCTCCTGGCGGCGCTAACGCCACCGTCGAATTGGATCAGCGTGCACTCTTCAAGGCACTCAGCATCGTGTCCAGGCGGCAAGACGACGGCCTGTCCGCCCTCGACCATCACCTCGCGTCCGTCCTCCCACCAGACACGGAGCCGACCCGAAACGCAATAGCCGACGTGGGTGTCAGCACACGGCTCGGGGCCGGAGTCGCGGCTGTGCAACCAGCCTGTCGGATAGATCGCACGAACAACCGGTGTCTCACCCACATGCACGACGTCTTTGCGCACGCCGGCAACCTCGAGCGACTGCTCGGGATCATCGAACGAGCGTGCCAGAGCTGCAATAGGGTCGACCATCGTCATGCGGGTGCGGTCTCCGACATGTCCTTGATGACGGTTACGACGCGTGGGATCAAGGCATCGAGGATGCGCTGGCCCAGCTCGGGCGTGGCGCGGCGTGCGTCGCCCACCACACCCGACTCGGAGATGTCGCGAAGCATGTCCATCGGCACGGTGACGCCCGGACCCTTGTGGGCGAGGTTGTACTTGCCGAGTGACGTCCAGGTGTGACCCGCCTCTTTGACTGCCTCGCCGCGATCCCACGCATCGATCGTCGCCTCGTCCATCAACACGCGCTGGCCAACGGCGAGCGCGATCGAGGTCTCGGCCTCCTCCGCATGGATGCCAGGCCCTTCGACGGTGCCGATGATGTCGCCCGCGAGCTCCCACCACTGCAGCAGGAACACGCGGCGCGCGGTCGTCTCGAGGTAGTAGTTGACCGCCACAGTCAAGGCCGCAACGTTGCCACCGTGGCCGTTGACGACGATGACGTTGCGGAAGCCGTGGTGATGCAACGATTCGCAGACCTCATTGAAGACCTGAAGAAACGTGGTCGTCGAGAGGCGCATCGAGCCGGGGTACTGCATGTGGTACCAGGACAAGGTGACGTTGAGGGTCGGCGCGATCAGCACGCGCAACCCAGCCTCTTCAGCTGCTGCAGCCGCACGCTCGGCGATACCGCGGGCGATGACGCAGTCGGTATCGAGGGGCATGTGCGGACCGTGTTGCTCGGTCGTGCCAATTGGCAATAGGATCGCGTCGACGCCTTCGGCGATGACGGCCTCGACCTCTTTCCAGGTCATGCGCTCCATGTAGTACTCAGTCATTACGCCACCTCAGCGATCGCGCGGCAGGGCGAGCCGGTGCCACCGACCCACTTGAGTGGGAAGCCGCTAAATTGGAATTCGCCCTTGCCGACGAGTTGCTCAAGATTGCAGAGCCACTCGTAGTGCACGAGGCCACGATCGCGGCAGACGCGGTGCGACGGGAAGCCCTTCGTGCCGGCCTTATCGGTCGAGGGACCCTCGACACCGTGCACCTTCGACCCGCGGTCGGCGAGCCAGTGCGTGGCAGCAGCGGTCAGGCCCGGGTTCGACGTGCAGGCCGACTTCTCGGGCCAATGGCGATTGTGCAGCCCCGTGTTCATCAGCACGATGTGCTCGCCAATCGTGACACCCGATTTCGCCTCGGCCTCTTCGAGGTCGGCGACGTCGATGTCGCCGAGGTCGGGAATGTGCGTCAGGTCGAGGCAGACACCCGTGCCGCGAAACCACTCGAGCGGGCAGTTGTCGATTGTCTCACCATTGGGACCAAAGTGAATCGGCGCATCGACATGCGTCCCGACGTGCTCGAGCATCGAGATGTAATTGACCGCATACGTAAAGGGATCGCCCTCCACACCGAGTCCGGCCGCCTTGGCCTGCTCGTGGTTGACGTACGGCAGGATGATCGGCGATGGGAACAGCGCATGCGCGGGCATACCGTTCTCAATACCGACGCTGAGATCGATCAATTGGCCCATCGGGGGACTCCTTTGATGCGGTGTGCAGAAACTAGGCGGTAACAGGGCGACCGGGGATGGTCGCCTCCCACGCAAGAGCAGCAGCGAGGACAGTGGTGTCGTCGCGTCCAGAGATCATCAGACCATCGCGCGTCGTGCAGGATGGCCAACCAAGGTGGTTGAAGGCGCGTGTGTAGGGCGTCATCTTGAGGCGCAACTCGAACGTCTCGGGCTCGTCGACCGGAGGCAGGTCGCAGGGGATCGTCGGGTTGATCAGGATGTCGTGGTTGAGCTCGAGCTCGCACTGATGGTGGTACGCCTCAAGGTCGCGCTCGGCCTGCAGATAGTCGTGTGCGCTGATGTTGAGTCCGAGCGTCAGCTTGGCCTGCAGGTCGGGCGAAAACTCATCCCAACGGTCGGCGATCAGGTCGCGGTGGTTGTCCGCAGCCTGGGCGGCGAAGAGCGGGAAGAGTTGGCCGTAGTCCGGCAACACTGCGTCTTCAACGTGAGCACCGAGCGCAGCCATCTTGGCGGCCGCGGGAGTTGGGTGGAGGACACCTACGCGGAGTCCGGCCAACTGTGGCGTGGGTCGCTCGAGCACGCCGAGGACCTCGAGCGCCAGCGCGCACTCTTCCATCGAACGAGCCATCGGGCCAACGTGGTCCATCCCGTGGATCATTGGGTAGCACCCATCGTCGGAGATGAGACCCCACGAGCCCTTGTAGCCCGAAATCTCACAGGCGGCCGACGGAATGCGAATCGAGCCACCGGTATCGGTGCCGAGTGCGATTGCGGCGAGCCCACCAGCCAGTGCGGACGCGGCACCACCCGAAGAGCCGCCGGCAATTTTGCCTGGGTGCCGCGGGTTTTGGGTATAGCCGTAGTGGGCGTTCTGGGTCGTGACGCCCCACGCGAACTCGCTCAGGTTCGTCTTGCCGACGATGATCGCGCCGGCATCGACGAGTCGTTGCACGGCGAGTGCCGTGGACTGGGGGACGCGGGTGCGGAAATGTTCCGAGCCGACCGTGGTGCGAATGCCGGCGGTGTCAAAGATGTCCTTGGGGGCAAAGGGCACACCCGCGAGCGGGCCGGTCCGCCGGTGCTCAGGCAGGTTGCGCGCGTCGGCCATGGCCTCGTCGGCGCAGACGGTGATAAACGCGTTGAGGTCGGAACGCTCCTCAATCCGCGCGAGATGGTGGGCGGTGACCTCCTCAGCGGAGACGTCTCCGTCGCGGACGGCAGCCGCGATCTCGAAACAGCTCCAGTCGTGCAGGGGGGCGTCGGGCAATGTGCTCACGCGATGTGCTCCTCGGGGTCAATCGATGGCAGCGGGATCGCCTCTGCCTTGGGGTGATTTACAACGGCGACGCCGATGATTGTGATGCCCATGCCAATCAACGTGATGGCACCGGGAATGTTGCCGCGCAGCATCTCGATCACGCCGGCCACAACAGGCGGCAGGAACGACCACGCCATCACGCGTCCCGAGGGCCAGCGGGCGAGTGCGACGAAGAAGCAGACGTAGGCGATCAGCTGTGACCCGATGCCGAGGAACGCGAGCGAGGCCCACAGGCCGGGCTCGCCCCAGAGCGTGGCACCCGGGTCGCCCTGAAGCAGCGTGAAGGGGATGATGAAGACCGCGCCGCAGATAAATTGCGCGGTCGTAAAGCCCCAGAGGTCCGTCTCGACCTTCTTGATGCTCATCCAACGCACGAACACGCTCGAGGCGGCATAGCCGATCGCACCGAGCATGACGGCGACGATGCCGATGATGAACTCGTTGCCCGAGCCGACCTCGATCGGATTTGAGAGCACGATGATGACGACGCCCGCGAAGCCAATCAGCAGTCCAGTGGCGCGCAGGATCGTGATTCGCTCACGGAGCGTGGCACGAGCGATCAGGACCGCGAAGAATGGTGCGGAGTTGAGCAGGACGGCGGCAATTGCAGGACCTGCGTACATCGTGCCGACGCCCAGTCCGGTTAGTGACATCGTCGTCGAGCCGACACCAACGATCACGGCAAACAGCCAGATCTTTGGCGAGCGCGGGAGCTTGCCGCCGAGGAGTGGCAGCAAGGGCAGCAGGATCAACGTCGCAATCACCGGGCGTGCCAGCGTGATGACGCCAGCCGTCGTGTAGTCGAAGGCGATATCGGTGGCGTTGAAGGCCGCACCCCAGAAGAACATCGTGATTCCAAGCAGGATGGGAACCGGGATCTTGCCGAGAAACGATTGCGTCATGTCCCCTCCTCAGGGTGGCGACCGAAGGGGGTCTCGGATGCCAGCCGAGTCTACTCGCGGGTGGTGCATGACGCGTGTCATGCCCCACCCGCGAATGGGCCCGGATCGTGCGTTAGACGAGCGGGCTGGTGCCAGCCATCCAGATGATCACGCGCTGAAACTCGCCGGCCTCGTTGAAATCGAAGAAGTTGCAGTTGTGCATGTCGTTCTTCGTGCCGTCATGGAGCTCGCCCATGTAGCCCTGCTCCGTTGCGACCTTGCCCTTGTCGACTTCGACGACGACGTTGCGCATCTCGTGCTTGATAAAGACGGAGCCTTCGGTGAAGTCCGTAAACATCCGGCGGATCTCGTCCTTGCCGGTGTGCGTGATGTTCGCAGTCTGGATCGTCAGGGTCGCGTCGTCGGCGAAGTGCGCGACGATTGCCTCGACATCCTTGGCGTCCACTGCATCGAAGTAGGTATGCGGTGCTTTGTGCAGCGCGTCGTAATTCCAGGCCATGATTGGCTCCTCTTGTAGATTCCCCCGGGTCGTCTTCCGACCCCGTGCAGGCATCCTAGGCGAGAAACCCACGCTCAGGCAAAGATTTCGCTTTTCGCCGGTTGCTCTGGCTTGGCGAGCCGGTCGAAGGTGCGGAGCGATTGTTCGACGTCAGCACGCGCAATGTTGCGAACGATCAGGACGATGCGAGAGGCATGGTCGTCGTCGGGCCAGGCCGCGAGGTGGGTCGGAGGGTGGATGACGTGCTGCACGCCGTGCAGTACCAGTGGCCCCTCAGCGCCCGTATCGAGCAGGCCTTTGACGCGCAGGATGTCTTCGCCGTGGCTCTGCAATAGCATCGCCAGCCAGAGTCCGAACATCGTCCAGTCGAGTGGCTCCTCGAAGCGCAACGCGAAAGCGTGGACGCCGGCATGGTGATCGTGTTCGTCGTGGTCGTGTGCGTGATCATGGTCGTGCGGATCAGCCTCGACAGCCGCGAGCCAGGCCTGCACCTGCTCGGCGCGACGATCCTCAGCCAGCACGCCGAGGCCAATCAGCGAGGCGGCGGAGATCGCACCATGGTCGGCGACGAGCAGTTCGGCGACCGGGTTGCGGTCACGCACGAGCGCCTCGACGAGCGGTTGGTCGACGCCGGCCAGGTCGGTCTTGGTCAGCACGATACGGTCGGCGACGACGACTTGTTTGACCCATTCCGGTTGGCGCCGCGCCTGCAGTGGCGCGTTGATCGCATCGACGGTGGTGACGACGCCATCGGCCATGTAATGCGCGGCAAGCAGCGGATCCTGCAGCAAGGTCCCCAACACGGGGACAGGGTCGGCCAGCCCCGTCGTCTCGACAATCACCCGTCGAAAGGCGGGGATCTCGCCGCGATACTGGCGGACCTGCAAGTCGCGCAGCTCGTCGACGAGGTCGGTGCGGATGGTGCAGCAGACACAGCCAGAGTCGAGAATCACGGTCTTCTCATCGATCTGTCGAAGCAGGTGATGGTCGAGCGGCACTTCGCCAAGCTCGTTGACGAGCACCACGGCGTCGGACAACAACGGATCGCGCAGCAGGTGGCCGAGCAGGGTCGTCTTGCCCGAGCCGAGGAAGCCCGTAATCAGCGTGAGTGGGATGCGCTCGCTCATAGACGCTCGAGGAGGGTCGAGTCGAGTGGGTCGAGCGCCACGCCGCCGCGCAGGCGAGCGACCTCCGCGAACAC
>CAXNKU010000005.1:0-119558 GCA_964203045.1 Gaiellales bacterium | reverse complement strand
TGAGGTGACAGCAGTCGCGGCAGTCTGCCCATCGACCTCCAGCAGGTACGCAATCTGGAGGACGGTACGAGAAATTTCGGCCACGCCTGCGTGGACGGTGACGGCATCGCCGAAGCGAATGGCCTGTCGATAGCGCACGCTGACCTCAATCACAGCCAGGTCGAGACCGTCGCTATGCACCTGAGCATAATCGTGACCACCGTGTGCGAGGAGCGCCACGCGGGCCTCTTCGAGCCACGGCAGATACGAGGCGTGGTGCACGACACCCATCGCATCGGTCTCGGCAAAGCGCACGCGTAGTACGTGTGCGAACGGGTACTGCGCGACGTCGAGCGGAGGGCTGATCAGCTCGGCAGCCACGGATCAGGACTCGGGTTCTTCGGACGGGTGGATGCGACCCGTGGTGTGCTTGAGTGGCTGGCCGCCTCGGCCCGACCGATAGCCAATGATCTCGGCCAAGATGGCGACGGCCGTCTCGGCGGGCGAGTGCGCACCAATATCGAGGCCGACGGGCCCGTAGATACGTTCGATTTGCTCGTCCGTGTTGCCCGCTTCGCGGAGTCGCGCATTGCGCTTCTCCTGCGTGCGACGCGAGCCCAACGCGCCGAGGTAGCCGACATTGAGGTTGAGTGCCAGCGAGATTGCGGGGTCGTCGATCTTGGGATCGTGGGTCAGGATCACAAGATGGTCGGCCGCCTCGAGTGCGAGTTCTGGATAGGCCGTGTCGGGCCACGAGGTGAGGATCACGTCGGCGCTAGGGATGCGCTCTGGCGTGGCAAACTTGGCGCGTGGGTCGACGATCGCGGTCCGCCAACCAAGCGTCTTGGCCATTCGGCAGAGAGCCTCGGCCGTATCGACTGCGCCGACGACGACGACGCGTGGCGCGGGATGAGTGCTCTCCACGAACAACGTGACGTCATCTTCAAGGTCGAGAGCGACCGATTCTTCTCGGGCCACGGCGTCGGCGATCGTCTGCTCGGCGATCGTGCGGAGCGCACCTTCGATCGTGCCAGTCAATGCGCCCGTATCTGCGTCGAAGACGAGGCTGTTGCCGTTTTGGTCGCCATTGAAGATCGTGGCGATGGCGCCGCGCCGCAGCGCCGGGCGGGGACGGAACCGGTCGAGCGAGACCCAGAGCTCGCCGCCGCAGGCGAGCCCAACTTCCAAGGCGAGATCGTCCGAGATCCCGTAGTGGATCAGGCGTGGCGCAGCCGCGTCGTCGGCAAACAGTTCTTTGGCGGCGCCGTAGATGTCGCCTTCGACGCAGCCACCCGAGACGGAGCCGGCCATCTCGCCACTCGAGGAGACCGCAAAGACGCTTCCGATTGGTCGGGGTGCGGAGCGGTAGGTGCGCACGACCGTCGCGAGCGCAACGTCGTCGCCGCGCGCGACCCATGCGGCAGCAGTGGTGAGAGTCTCGTCGTTCATGCAGCTCTCGTCAGCGTGGCAGGTCGTACCGATGAGCGTCGACCACCCGAGGCGCGTAGTGCTTCGGCCAGCGACTCGAGCGCGAGCAAGTTGTGGCCGGGGAGAAAGACGTCGACGTAGGGCAGCGAGGCGGCCATGCCCGCGGCGAGCGGCTCGTAGCCTTCGGTGCCTTTGAGTGGATTGACCCAGATAATCGAGTGGCAGCGTCGGCGGAGTCGCGCCATCTCGAGCGTCAACTGCGAGACGTCGCCACGTTCCCACCCATCCGACACGATCACCACGATCGACCCGCGCGTCAGTCCTCGCCGTCCGTAGAGATCATTGAAGGCTTTGAAGGCATCGCCGATTCGCGTGCCACCGGCCCAGTCGGGCACGGCACGCGAGGCGCGCTGTAAGGAGGCCTCTGGGTCGTAGCCGCCAAGGTATGGCGTCAGTCTTGTCAGGCGGGTGCCGAAGGTGAAGGCCTCGACCTTGCGGCCTGCGCTCACGGCCGCCTGGAGAAACAGCACGAGTGCGCGACTGTACGGCTCCATCGAACCTGAGACGTCGCAGAGAAAGACGACGCGTCGCTCGACGCGCTTCTTGCGACGAAACGCTCGCTCGACCGCTTCGCCCTCGCGGCGCATGGCGCGTCGGAGCGTCTCGCGCGGTGCAATCTGAAAGCCGTTCGGAGCGAGTTCGAGGCGCCGGGATGGCCGGGTGGGGAGGACGCGCACGAGGCGATCCATCAACGCGCGGAGACGCAACAACTCGGCACGGGTCAGCGTCGAAAAATCGCGCTCGCGCAGACGCTCATCCGCGCTGTAGGCCGCGAGGACGTCGGGCTCTTCTTGCTCGTCATCCTGTTCGTCGGGGTCCTCACTATCGCCAGGGCGTGGGGCGGCAGCCGGTGGTTGTGGGCGCTCATCGATGCCGATGCCCATGTCCGGCGCCTTCCCGCCAAGTCGGGTCGGGTCCTTCTCAAACCAGGCCCGAAAGGCGCGATCAAAAATCTCAAGATCATCACGGCGTGCGATCAGCGTGCAGGCGAGCGCCGCATAGACCTCGTCGCGACGACGCAGATCGACCTCGTCGAGCGCACGCAGGGCGTCTTGGATTCGACCAGGGCCCACCTCAACACCAGCCTCGCGCAGGATGCGCCCGAACGTGACGAGCTTCCGGACGACTGCGTCGCCAGCGTTCATCAGCTGGCGGGGATCTGCGTGTCGTCGGCGACGGAGCGAGCGCGTTCGACGATTTGCTGCAGGTCGGCATCGCGGACGCGCCCAATGTCCTCGTGGAACTTCAAGACAGAGCCGAGCGTCAGGTCGACGATCCCCGCCTCAATCTCTTCCTGGCCGAGTGCGAGTAGGGCTTGCGTCCAGTCAATCGTTTCGGCAATACCGGGCTGCTTCGTCAGATCGAGCGTGCGGAGCTCGTGCACAAACGCGGCGGCCTGAGCGGCGAGGCGCTCGGGGGCTTCGGGCACGCGGGCCCGGACGATCGCGATCTCGCGGTCGAGATCGGGCAGCTCTACCCACATGTAGAGGCAGCGGCGCTTGAGTGCCTCGTGGAGTTCGCGCGTGCGGTTCGAGGTCAGGAAGACGACCGGACGACGCTCGGCCTTGATCGTGCCGATCTCGGGAATCGTGACCTGAAAGTCCGACAACAACTCGAGCAGAAACGCCTCGAACTCGTCGTCGGCACGATCGATCTCGTCGATCAGGAGCACGGGTGGGACCTCGTCGTCACAGGCAATCGCGTCGAGCAATGGTCGGCGTTCCAGGAAGCGCGGTCCGAACAGCTCGTCCAATACCGTTTCGCTTTGTCGAGCGTCACCGGTCGCCTCAAGCGTGCGGATATACAGCATCTGGCGCGCGTAGGCCCAGTCGTAGAGTGCGTGGGCGACGTCGATTCCTTCGTAACACTGGAGACGAATTAGTCGAGCACCGAGCGCGTCGGCAACGACCTTCGCGAGCTCGGTCTTGCCAACGCCCGCCTCGCCTTCGAGCAGCACGGGCTTGCCGAGCTTGAGAGCGAGGTGCACCGTCGTAGCGAGGCCGCGGTCGGCCAGGTACGACCGTTCGGCGAGCGCCTGCTGCACGCCGTCGATCGATGCTCGCATCTCGTTGCTACTCACCGCGTCTCCCTAGGTCGAGGGTCTGTGGGGGAGACGATACCCTCCGGACAGAGAACGCGCATCCAGCGAGCACTTCGCGGCGCTGCGCGAAAGCGACGAGGGGAGCGGACATGGAAGACGTCGAGGCATTCGCAGGGCGCGCGGTTGAGGCGCTGGGCGATGACAACCTGCAGTGGGTGGCCGAGCCGGCGACGGTGGCGGCGTTGCTTTCGTTGGCTGCCGATGCCGCACACGGCGTAACCCGGCCTGCCGCACCAATTGCAACCTTCCTCGCGGGCGTCACGCTCGGCCAGGCGGGTGGCGATCCCGCAGCGCTCGAGGCCGCGCTCGCTCAGATTCGCCGGGCAATCCCCAGCTGAGCAAGAGCGCATCAACTTTGCTTTGGGGTCTGACCCCAAAGCAAAGTTGATGGCGCTAGGAGGCGGGCAGAATTTGGATCCGCGGCACGGGATAGATCGGCGGGTAGTCCTGATCGGCGGAGGCCGCAGATGCGTAGGGATCGGCCCATTTCATGATGTTCGCGCCACAGTGCTGGAACGTTGGCGTCTTGTAGATGCCCGCTACGCGAGGCCAACGAACCGCAATCGGGAAGTCACCGATCGACGTGTTGGGTAGGCCACCAGCGGTGGCAACCCAGGTGATCGTCCAGTTGCCTGCGGAGGCACGCGCGACGGTCGATGTCCAACCATCAATCGCGATCGCCTTGGCGCTCGGCCAGCCGGATCCGAGTCGGACAACGAGGCGATCGGTCGCCAAGCCGACTCCGCCCTGGCCAATGCCGCAGCCGTGGGGGATGGTGACCGTCAACGTGCCGCGTTTACCGGCGATGGGCTGCTCGCCCTTGAGTTCGATCGTGGCGTGCGCCGCGGCGCTCGGGGCGGCAACAAGGAGTGCGCCAAGCACAAGCAGGCGTGCGGTCAGTTTGCTCGTACGCATCACGAGGCCGTCACCACGTGCAGCGCGCCCGGCAAGCACCGAAAGGTGGCGGGCGTCGTCCCTGCGAGTTCGCCGTCGGCCTCGATCTGGAGTGGCGTGTCGCCGGAGACTGTCACCGTCAGCCCCTTGAGATGCGTGATCTCTGGATGCTCGCCGAGCGTGCCGGTGTAGAGGCGATGCAGGTTGAGGGCAAGATCCCTCGCGCCCACGTCGCCCACCAGCACCATGTCGAGCAGCCCGTCGTCGGGCCGGGCACCGTGTGCGACTTTAATGCCGCCGCCCAGCGAATGGCCGATTGCGCAGACCACGCAGGAGGCGGTGGCGTCGATCGGACGTCCATCTAGCTCGAGGTGGATCGGCGTGTTGGTGTAGGCACGGAAGCCTTGGAAGGCGGCGAGGAGAAACGTCGGCGTGCCGCCCATCCGCTTTGACATGCCGTTGGCGCGCTTGGCAATCGCACCCGTGACGCCCGCAGATGCAGCGTTCGCAAATCGGCGTCCGCCCTCTGGGTCGCCCGTGGAAATGACCTCACCGACGTCGATGCGTCGAATCGGGCCATCGGCAATTGCCTGCAACGCGTCTTTCGCCTTCGTCGGGATGTCGTGGCTGCGAATGAAATCGCGGCCTGTGCCGCGCGCGATCACGCCGAGTGCCGCTTCGCCAAACGGCGTACCGCTGGCACCAACGAGGCCGTTGACGACCTCGTGCACCGTGCCGTCGCCACCAACGGCAACAACCACATCGGCGCCCGCCATGCTGGCTTCGCGCGCCAGTTCGGTGGCGTGTCCGGGAGCCTCGGTGAGGCGCTCTTCAACGCGCAGGCCGAGGCGCTGCGCTTCGGCGACCAGTTCGGGCCACTCCTGCCCCGTCTTGCCGTTGGCGGAGGCAGGGTTGATGATCAGGACGACGCGGCGAGTCATGCGTGCTTCGGCTCCGAGACGAGGGCGCCGAGTGCGATCGGTGCGCAGGACAGAACGGTGGTGCGTTGCGCATCGGGGCTCAGGCGCGTGGCTGGCTCGTTGACGCGATTCGAGCAGATCAGAAACGAGGCGGCCGAGACGCCGCGCAACGGCGCGATCGTCAAGAGTGGTGCGGTCTCCATATCGACAGCGAGCGCACCGCGAGCGGCCCAGTTGGTGGCGCGACCGGCGCCCGGGTCGTAGAACGCATCTGTCGTCGCGACGAGACCGACCCGCATGCGCACTCCCGCCTTTTTGGCGTCGTGGACGGCCGCGTGCACGATCTCAAAGTCGGCCAGCGGGGCGTGTGGCTCACCGCCGACGTAGGTCTGGCTGGTGCCGTCGGCCGGAATCGCCGCGGCCGCGCAGAAGAAATCTCCAGGGGCGAGTGCGGGAGAGAGTGAGCCGCAGGTGCCGAGCCGCACGATGCGGCGCACGCCGAGCTGGATTAACTCTTCGATCACGATCGCCGCCGACGGGCCACCCATGCCTGTCGTCTGGACGCCGACAGTGTGGCCGTTGAACTGGCCCGCGTAGCCATCGAGACCACGCGCGTCGGTAACGAGCTCAGCACCTTCGAGCAACTCTTTCGCGATCAGTTCGGCGCGCGCGGGGTCGCCCACGAGCAGAGCGTGCTCGCCGTAGGCTCCCATCCTCGTTCGCAGATGCTCAGGCATGTGCTGGCATCGTAAGCGGCGCGGTACCGTGTCTGCATGAGTGACCCCGCCACTGCCACGCCACTCCGGGTTGGCGGTGGCGCAATCGTGGCGCTTTCGATCGCGGCGGCAACGATGTTTGCGATTCCTTATTCGACCCAGGCGATCCTGCCTGAGGTCGGGAGTGATCTCGACGTGGGGCCAGCTGTGACGGGTCTGACGATCACGGTCGTGGTGGTTGGGATCGCAGTCGGGGCTTGGTTGATGGGGCCACTGTCCGATCGCATTGGGCGACGGCGTGTGATGCTGGGGTCCTGTGCGCTGCTGGCCGTGCCGACCGTGCTGATCATTTTTGTGCAGGGCATCGTTGAGCTCTTGGTGCTGCGCTCGCTGCAGGGGCTGCTGCTGCCGGGGCTGCTGACGGTGGCGACGGCCTACGTCTATGAGGCCTTCCCGGCGCATCGCGTGCCAACGGTCGTTGGCATCTATACCTCAGCGCTCGTCTTGGGCGGCTTTCTGGGGCGCACAATCCCGGCGCTGCTCGTTTCCGAGCTTGGCTGGCGCGCGTCCTTGGCGGTGTTGGCGATTCCAATGTTGCTCAGTGCGGTTTTGATTCGCATGCTGCTGCCGGTTGCGCCGCCACCACCAAAGGCACGCTCGCCGCTGCGTGCCCTCCGTGCCCACCTCAGCAACACGCCGCTGCTGCTCAATGCGCTCGCGGCGGGCTGTACGTTTTTCGCGTTCGTCGGGCTCTTTTCGGTGATTGCGTATCGGCTCGAATCGAGTGTCTTTGGCCTTAGTCCTCGTCAGGTCGGGGCGTTCTACATCGTCTGGCTTGTTGGCGCACTCGCACCGTTGGCGGTGCGCTGGGCTGGGCGGCTCGGGCCACGGACCGTGCTCCCGATCTTCCCGCTGATCGGCGTCCTCGGGCTGGCGTTGGGGAGCCTGCCGAACCTGGTTGCCGTCATCGTTGGGCTCGCGATTCTGGCGGGTGGGTTGTTTTCGATGGTTGGTGTCGCGCAGTTACTCGTCCCCCAGCTGACGCTGCGCGATAGAGGGAGTGCGATGAGTCTGCATCTGACGATCTATTACCTGCTCGGTTCGCTTGGACCATTCATGCTGGGCGCTGCGTGGAGCACGGCTGGGTGGACGGGCGCTGCGCTGCTCGCCTTGCTGGCACTTGTGGCCGCTTTTGTCCTGACGCTGCTGCTGCGGCGATCCGCACCAGCAGTCGGCGTATCAGAGACAGAACCAGAGCCGGTGCTATCGTGAGCCAACTGATGGCTCGGCCTTCTCAATTCCACGGAGCAGTATGAATCGCATCTTCAGAAACGCCGTGTTCCCGATTATGGTCGTGATCCTGATCGCGTTTCTTGCGCAGCGACTCCTCCTGAACAACGACACCCCCGAGGCGCCGCCGCGGAATTGGTCGACGATGCTGACCGACCTCAAGGGTGGCGACGTCAAGGAGCTCGAGCAGAACACGTCGGCCAATAACGTCAAGGTGACGCTGAAGCCGGCTGCGAATGCCAAGCCAGACGCCGAGCCCGTCACCTACACCGTCGGCATTCCGGGTGAGAAGGCGTGGGATGAGGTCTACGACGCGAACAAGGACGCCATCACCATTACGGGCGCCGAGACGGGTGGCTCGTCGTTGATGTCGCTGCTGATCAACGTGCTGCCGTTCGTGCTGTTTATTGGTCTCTGGTTGTTCATCATGAATCGGATGCAGGGCGGCGGCGGGAAGGTGATGAGCTTCGGTAAGAGCAAGGCCAAGCGGATGACGCCCGACATGCCGAAGGTCACGTTCGCCGATGTGGCTGGTGCCGACGAGGCTGTTCAGGAGCTTGCGGAAATCAAGGAGTTCCTGGAAAACCCGAAGAAGTTCCAGGCGCTTGGCGCAAAGATCCCGAAGGGTGTCCTTCTGTTTGGGCCTCCGGGTACCGGCAAGACGCTGCTGGCGCGAGCCGTGGCAGGCGAGGCTGGCGTGCCGTTCTTCTCGATCTCTGGCTCCGACTTCGTCGAGATGTTTGTTGGCGTCGGCGCGAGTCGTGTACGCGACCTGTTCGAGCAGGCAAAGCTGAACTCGCCGTGCATCATCTTCATCGACGAGATCGACGCCGTTGGTCGTCATCGTGGCGCCGGTATGGGTGGCGGTCACGACGAGCGCGAGCAGACGCTCAACCAGTTGCTCGTTGAGATGGATGGCTTTGAGGCCAACGTCAATGTGATTCTGATCGCCGCGACGAACCGCCCCGACGTGCTCGATCCCGCGTTGCTGCGTCCCGGCCGTTTCGATCGCCAGATCGTTGTCGATCGCCCCGATCGCTCGGGTCGCGAGGCGATCCTCAAGGTGCATTCGCAGGACAAGCCGCTTGGCACGGAGATCGACCTTGGCGTGTTGGCTGGTCAGACGCCAGGCTTCACCGGTGCGGACCTAGCGAACCTGATCAACGAGTCGGCGCTCTTGACTGCTCGTGCGGGCAAGAAGACGATCACCATGCTCGAGCTCGAAGAGGGCATCATGCGCGTGCTCGCCGGGCCCGAGAAGAAGACGCGGCTGCTCTCGGAAGAGGAGCGCCTAATCACGGCGTACCACGAAATGGGACACGCGTTGGTCGGGCATTTCCTGCCGAACTGCGATCCCGTCCACAAGATTTCTGTCGTCTCGCGCGGCCAGGCCTTGGGTTACACGATCTCGTTGCCGACGGAGGACAAGTTCCTCGTCACTCGCGCTTCGCTCAACGATCAGCTGGCGATGACGCTCGGTGGTCGCGCGGCCGAAGAGCTCGTCTTCAACGAGATCACCACGGGCGCCTCGAACGACATCGAGAAGGTCACCGCCACGTCGAAGGCGATGGTGATGAAGTACGGCATGAGCGAGAAGCTCGGTCCGCGTGCCCTCGGCCACGATCAGGGCAACCCGTTCCTCGGCCGCTCGTTTGGTGCCGAGGCCGACTACTCGCAAGAGATCGCGCGCGAGATCGACGACGAGATCCGCCGCATCATCGAGGAGGCGCACGAGCGCGCCCGCGTCATGCTGATGGAACACATGGATTCGCTCCATCGCCTTTCGAAGATCCTGCTCGACCGCGAGACGATCGATCGCAGCCAGTTCCTCAAGCTGCTCGATGGTGTTCCCGAAGACGAGATCTGGGTTGCCGAGGTCACACAGGATTCGACTCCCGACACGCCGGCGGCCACGCCAGAGCGCTCGTCTGGTCGCCCGCGCATTCCTGGCTTCCCGCTGCCGGCCCCGCCGGACGCGCCGCCTGCTGGGGCGTAGCGCGCGGGTCGTTGAGAAGTGTTGCGCATGCAAGCGCGACACCGATTGGCGCATCTCCGGTAGTCTTCGCCAGCAAGGGAGCAGCCCCGCTCCGCGCTGCCTGTCAAGCGACAGGCAGGGTTGACCTTTTGAGAGGATGTGGCTCGTGGCCAAGTCTGGAATTCGCATCGCTGTCACGATGGCCTGCACCGATTGCAAAGAGCGGAACTATCAGACGAACAAGTCGAAGCGGAATACGCCCGACCGCATCGAGTTGAAGAAGTTCTGTCGCCGCTGTGGCACGCAGACCGTACATCGAGAGACTCGCTAGTCCCGTATGGCTGAGGCCGACGACACCGCTCCCGCACCGCGGGACAAGGACGCGGAGCGTCGTGCGAAGCGCGCCGAGCGCGCCTCTCGCGCACGCGCGCCCAAGAGCCAGACTGGCAGTCCAAAGGACCGCCAGGGCTTCGGCGCGTTCGTTCGCGAGTGTGTCGCTGAGCTCAAGCGCGTCCAGTGGCCGACTCGTCCGCAGCTGATCCAAGCGACGGCAGTCGTGATCATCACGTGTTTCATTGTCGGCGTGTATCTCTACGCGCTCGATTCCCTGTTCTCTCGTCTCGCTGGGTGGCTCATTACCCAGCAGGCGGGGTAATCAACGAGGTCCATACCTATGTTCCGCTGGTACGCCATTCACACCTATTCGGGTCACGAGGACAAGGTCCGTCGTAACCTCGAGCAGCGCCGTCGCACCCAGCAGGGTGGCGAGGGTCTACGCCGCATTGTCGTGCCGACCGAACACACCGTCGAGACGCGTGACGGCAAGAAAGTCGAGAAGGAGAGCCGCGTGCTCCCCGGCTATGTCCTGATCCAGATGGACTCGACTCCCGAGGCAATCAGCCTCGTGCGCAACACGCCTGGTGTCACCGGCTTCGTCGGCGCCCAGGGCAAGCGCGAGGAAATGACGCTCGTACCGCTTGGACAGGCCGAGGTCGACAAGCTGCTCCGTACGGAGAGCGCTGAGGCCAAGCCGAAGGCCGTCGCCGAGTTCCAACTCGGCCAGATGGTCAAGGTCACGTCCGGTCCGCTCGCCGATTTCGACGGCGAGATTATCGAGATCAACAATGAGTCGTCGAAGCTCAAGGTGCACGTCTCGATCTTCGAACGTCAGGTGCCGGTCGAACTCGGCTTCTCTGATGTGAAGCGCCTCGACTAACGCTCGTCTAGCATTCTGCCGCGTTCGCCATTAGGCAACGCCTGACAGTGGGAGCTCGGAAGTCCGGGCGTTTGCACCACAGGAGGTCACGATGGCCAAAAAGGTCGTCACCATCATCAAGCTCCAGATTCCCGCCGGACAGGCCAACCCTGCTCCGCCGGTCGGTCCCGCACTCGGCCAGCACGGCGTGAACATCATGGACTTCTGCAAGGCGTTCAATGCCGAGACGGCAAGCTCGCAGCAGGGCCGCATTACGCCCGTTGAGATTTCGGTCTATGAGGATCGCTCCTTCACGTTCATCACGAAGACGCCGCCTGCGGCCGTGCTGATCAAAGAGGCGCTGAATATCAAGAGCGGTTCGTCTGTGCCGCACCGTGACAAGGTCGGCACGCTCAGCCAGGCTCAGCTCCGCTCGATCGCCGAGACGAAGCTGCAGGACCTAAATGCAAACGACGTTGAGGCTGCGATGCAGATCATCGCCGGTACCGCCCGTTCGATGGGCGTGGAGGTAGAAGCATGAGCGGCAAGAAGCTTGCAGCAGCGCGCGCGAAGATCAATCGCGAGCACCTGTACCAGCCGATCGATGCTGTCCGACTCCTGAAGGAGCTCGAGACCGCCAAGTTCGACGAGACCGTCGAGGTGCACTTCCGCCTCGGCATCAACGTCCGTCACGCCGAGGAGCAGCTCCGCGGCACCGTCATGCTGCCGCACGGCACGGGCTCTGACGCCCGCGTGATCGTGTTCGCTCAGGGCGAAAAGGCTGCTGAGGCCGAGGCTGCTGGTGCCGAGATCGTCGGTGGCGACGAGCTCGCACAGCGCATCCTTGATGGCTTCGACGACTTCGATGTCGCCGTCGCCACGCCCGACATGATGGTCGTCGTCGGTAAGCTCGGCCGCGTCCTTGGACCCTCCGGCAAGATGCCGAACCCAAAGACCGGCACCGTCACGATGGACGTCAAGAAGGCCGTGGAAGAGATCAAGAGCGGCAAGATCGAGTACCGCACCGACCGCACCGGCATCGTGCACGTGCCGCTTGGTAAGAAGTCGTTCGGCGAGCGCGAGCTCGGCGAGAACTACGCGATGGTGCTGGAGGAGATCCTCCGCGCCAAGCCGGCCTCGACCAAGGGTCGCTACATCAAGTCTGTCGTGCTCAGCTCCACCATGGGGCCGGGCATCAAGATCGATCCGTCGCGCACGCGCGACGTGCTCGAGGAGACGACCGCCTAACCAGCGTCGCTCTCCCACACTCTGCGTCCTGTCGCCAAGGACCGCCGGCACCAGCCCCGTTGTGGGGTTGGAGAAGACCGGCGCAGGCGGTGAGTCACCTCAGAGGCCGACACGTGTCGCGCCTTTCGTTGTGTCCGCCGTCCAATCGGCGGGCACGCATACGAAAGGAGGTGGTATCACATGTTGAAGGAACGAAAAGAAGAGGTCATCAACGAGATTGAGCAGAATCTCAACTCGGCGACCTCGCTGATCGTCACGGATTACCGCGGACTCGGCGTGCAACAGCTCGCCGAGATTCGCAACGAGCTACGGCCCCTTGAGGCGTCGCTGCTCGTGTCGAAGAACACGCTGACGCGCATTGCCGCTACGCGTGCCGGGCAAGAGGGCATCCTCGAGTTTTTGTCCGGTCCGACGGCGATCGCGTTCTGTCATTCGGATCCGGCTCCCGTTGCCAAGGCACTTGCCAAGGCGGCGAAGGCGACCGAGATTCTGAAGTTGAAGGGTGGCCTCGTTGACGGGGTCGTGCTCAATGAAGACGGAATCAAGGTGCTCGCAACACTGCCCTCGAGGCACCAGTTGCACGCCCAGCTCGTGTTCGCTCTGGCAAGTCCGATCACTGGACTCGCCGGTACTCTCGCAGCAATTCCACGCAGTCTCGTGATTGCGTTGGACCAGGTCGAAAAGCAGAAGGCCGCCGCGTAAGCGGACGGTTACACACCGATACAAGGAGTAAAGGTCATGGCATTGACCACAGATCAACTGATCGAAGAGATCAAGGGTATGAGCGTGATGGACCTCTCGACGCTGGTGAAGGCGCTCGAAGAGGAGTTCGGCGTTTCCGCTGCTGCTGCTGTCGCCGTTGCGGCACCAGCTGCTGGTGGCGGCGGTGGCGAGGCCGAGGCAGCCGAGGAGAAGTCGTCGTACGACGTCTTCCTCGTCGAAGCCGGCTCGCAGAAAATCCCGGTCATCAAGGTGATCCGCTCCGCGACGGGTCTTGGTCTCAAGGAGGCCAAGGACATCGCCGACGGCGCACCTGGCATGGTCAAGGAAGGCGTCCCGACTGCGGACGCCGAGAAGATGAAGGCCGAGCTCATCGAGGCCGGCGCCACCGTCGAACTGCGCTAAGCAGTCTCGTCACCGGGCTCGCGCTCGGGTGGTGTGTTCGTCAGAAGGGCCCCGGGGTAACCCGGGGCCCTTCGTCGTTTGTGTCCGTCGAAATCCAGGTCGACTCGCGATCCGGGGAGGACATGACAACCGCGCGGATGTGGTGTCCTCCCACCGACTACGAATGGGTAGGTCATGCGTCTTGGCTTGGGAGGACACCACATCCGCGCGGTTGTCATGTCCTCCCCTCAATAACGTCAGTCCGGCACCTCGACCCGACAGACGATTGCTGCCCGCTCGGCCAAGTCGCGGTCGAGCGTGGCGAGGGGGGCGCCGATCAGGCGGGCGAGCGCGACGTACTCGGCCGCCTCGGTACGGGGGTGGTTGAGGAGGTCGGCGACGCGCCACGACTCTTCGCCGAGTTGAGGGTGGTTGAGTTCGGTGATGGGTGCGCGGTCAAGTGCTCGGCGCATGCGGCGGGCTTCGGCCGTCGGGATCACGCCACGGCGCGCGAGATCATGGAGCAGCGAACGGCATTCCGACCAGAGCAGGGGAGGGGCGACCAGGTCGTCCGAGCCTGCACTCGTCCAGGCGGGCTTGGCGGCTAGGATCGGCAAGACGATGGTGGGGTCGACGACCAGCATTAGACGTCGGCCTCTGTGGGTGGCTGATTTTGGTGAGTGGATGCGACAAAGGGGTCAGACCCTTTCGTCGCATTGCGGCGACGGCAATTCTGCTCGCCTGGCGCGATAGTCGCACGGCGAGAGCGGGTCTGGCGCATCGGCTGACGGCGTGCGCGGGGTGGCAGGCGGCTGGCGTGCGTAGGGTGTCGGCAACACAGCAGGTCATCGCGCCAGCCGCCTGCCACCCCGCGCACGCCGCAACTCGCCGACCCAATCTGGCTGGCGCGTCCCCCAACTGGTGCGGCTCCAGCCGGCCGGAGGGTCGTGGGCGGGGCGCGCAGTCAGTGCGTCCAGATCTTCCTGATGGACAAAGAGGCGGCCGCCACTGCGGTGAGCCGTCAGGCGACCACTGCGAATCCAGCGACGAATCGTCTCGGCTCCGCGGCCGGAATGGGTAGCTGCTTGAGAGACGGAGAGCACAAACAGATGCTACACCTTTCTGGAGCCATAACCAAAATTGGGTGGACTCGGGAGGGCTGTACCTGTACCTTGCAGCTGTCCGACGGTTCCGCCCCGGTAGGGGCGTAGCATGGTCCGCGGGACTCTGTTAGGCTGCGCGTTCGCTCGCCGTATGCCCACGGTTGAGCTTCCGTCTACCTTCCAGCACCGAGGAGGGCCCGTGGCCTCTGCCAAGCCCCGTCCGAAGCGTCAGCGCCGCAATTTCTCTCACCTAGAGAAGACCCCTGCAGCGCGCATCCTTGACGTCCCGAACCTGATCGACATCCAGAGCACCTCCTTCAAGAAATTCATGGAGACAGGTATTCGCGAGGTCATCAACGACATTTCGCCGATCGAGGACTACACCGGCACGCTTGCTGTGGAGTTCGGTGACCACGTCTTCGAGCCGCCGGCACTGACGGAGCGCGAGTGCCGCGAGACCGACAAGAGCTTTGAGTCGGGCCTCTTCATGACGGTCTCGTTTATCAACAAGGAAACGGGCGAGATCCGCGAGCAGCGGGTCTTTATGGGCAACTTCCCGCAGATGACGGCTGCGGGCACGTTCATTATCAACGGCACCGAGCGCGTCGTCGTAACGCAGCTGGTGCGTTCGCCGGGCGCGTACATCATGGAGCCGAAGGATCCGGCGAAGCAGGTCTTCACCGCGAACCTGATGCCACAGCGCGGTTCGTGGCTCGAGCTCGAGATCGATAAGAAGGGTCTGGTCTTCGCACGCATCGACCGCAAGCGCAAGCTGCCGGTCACGACGCTGCTGCGCGCCCTCCCCGAGGTCGACGCGACCACGGGCGAGACGTTCGATACCCACTCGGACGAGGGCATTCGTAATCTTTTCCGCGACGCCGACACGGGTGAGCCGAACCTCTTCATCGACCTGACGCTCGAGAAGGACCCGGCCAAGACACACGACCAGGCACTGATCGAAGTCTTCAAGAAGCAGCGTCCGGGCGAGCCGCCGACGATCGACAACTCACGGAAGTTGTTCGACACCCTCTTCTTCGATTCGAAGCGCTACGACCTGACACGCGTTGGGCGCTATAAGTTGAACTCGCGCCTCGAGCTCGACGTAGACCCGAACACCCGTGTGCTCACCCACCGCGACCTGATCGAGCTCGTGCGCCGCATTGTGCGCCTGCCGATCATGCTCGGTGTCGATCCTGAGTCGCGCGACTTCGCCGACGCTTGCCGCGAGATTACGCGCTCTGACGAGGTCGCTCGCGAGCTCGACGAGTACGAACACTTCGGCAACCGTCGCCTACGCACCGTGGGCGAGTTGGTCCAGGAGGCGTTCCGCGTCGGCCTGTATCGCATGGAGCGTGTCGTCAAGGAGCGCATGACGACGGAAGACGTCGACACGATCACGCCGCAGACGATCATCAACATTCGTCCTGTCGTGGCCGCGCTGAAGGAGTTCTTCGGCTCGTCGCAGCTGTCGCAGTTTATGGACCAGACGAACTCGCTGTCCGGCCTCACGCATCGCCGCCGCCTGTCGGCGCTTGGTGCTGGTGGTCTGACCCGCGAGCGCGCACCGATCGAAGTGCGCGACGTCCACCCAACCCATTACGGCCGCATGTGCCCGATCGAGACACCAGAAGGACCGAACATTGGTCTGATTGGCTCGCTCTCGTCGTACGCGACGGTCTCCGAGTTCGGCTTCGTGCAGTCGCCGTACCGGATCGTCAAGAATGGTGCCATCACCAAGCAGGTCGTCTACATCGACGCCTCCCAGGAAGAGAAGCACCTGATCGCGCAGTCCGATACGCCGATTGACGCCAAGGGCAACCTGACCGGCGAGAACGGTCTCGTCGTCGTCCGCCAGCACGGCGGCGACCTCGGACTCGTACCGCCGACTGAGGTCACGCTGATGGACGTCGCTCCAGAGCAGCTTGTCTCTGTCGCGACGGCTCTGATTCCGTTTCTCGAGCACGACGACGCTAACCGCGCCCTGATGGGTTCGAACATGATGCGTCAGGCCGTGCCGCTGCTCGTCTCCGAGGCCCCGGTTGTGGGTACCGGACTCGAGGGTCGCGCCGCTGTCGACACCGGTGACGTGGTGATTGCTCTGCGCGCTGGCGTGATCAGCGAAGTCGACGCCAACCACATCGTGGTCAAGGCTGCTGACGGTGAGGATCGCTACGAGCTCGTCAAGTTCATGCGCTCGAACCAGGGCACCCTGATCCACCAGAAGCCAATCGTCCTCGAGGGCGACAAGGTGACGGCGGGCCAGGTCCTCGCCGACGGCAGTGCCTCGGACGAGGGCGAGCTCGCGCTCGGCAAGAACATGCTCGTCGCCTTCATGGCGTGGGAGGGCTACAACTTCGAGGACTCGATCATTCTCTCGGAGCGCATCGTCAAGGACGACGTCCTCTCCAGCGTGCACATCGACGAGTACGAAGTCGATGCCCGCTCGACGAAGCTCGGTGACGAAGAGCTGACGCGCGACATTCCGAACCGCTCGGAGGAGTCGCTTCGCGACCTCGACGAGACGGGCGTGATTCGCATCGGGGCCGAGGTTGGCTCCGGCGATCTGCTCGTCGGTAAGGTCACACCGAAGGGCGAGACCGAGCTGACCGCGGAAGAGAAGTTGATCCGCGCAATCTTCAAGGAAAAGGCCCGCGAGGTGCGCGATACCTCGCTGAAGGTTCCGCACGGCGACGGCGGCAAGGTGATCGACGTGAAGGCGTTCGATCGCGCGAATGGCGACGAGCTCAATGCCGGCGTCAATCAGCTGGTCCGCGTGTTCGTAGCCAAGAAGCGCAAGATCTCCGAGGGCGACAAGCTCGCTGGACGCCATGGCAACAAGGGCGTCATCTCGAAGATCGTCCCCGAAGAGGACATGCCGTTCCTCGAGGACGGCCGGCCGATCGACATGATCCTCAACCCGTTGGGCGTGCCAAGCCGCATGAACATCGGGCAGATTCTCGAGACGCACCTCGGCTTCGCCGCCAAGTACCGTACCGATGGCGACCCGAACCCGCCGGAGTGGATTTCCACCCCGGTCTTCGACGGCGCGACAGTCGAAGAGGTCGATAACGAGCTCTATGAGTGGGTCCAGAAGCACAAGGAGTCGCCGGTCAAGCTGACGGTCGACGACGAGAAGGGCCGCCGCGTTTCGGGCAAGGTCCAGTTGTATGACGGCAAGACGGGTGAGCCGTACGACCAGAAGATCACGGTCGGTTACATGTACATCCTCAAGCTGCTGCATCTCGTGGACGACAAGATCCATGCCCGTTCGACGGGCCCGTACTCGCTCGTCACCCAGCAGCCGCTGGGCGGCAAGGCGCAGTTCGGTGGCCAGCGCTTCGGCGAGATGGAGGTCTGGGCGCTCGAGGCGTACGGCGCCGCGCACACCCTCCAGGAGATGCTCACGATCAAGTCCGACGATACGATCGGCCGCGTCAAGGCGTACGAGGCAATCGTCAAGGGCGAGAACATCCCCGAGCCGTCGGTGCCGGAGAGCTTCAAGGTGCTGCTGAAGGAGATGCAGTCCCTCGCACTCGACGTCCGTCCGATGCGTTCGGATGGGCGCGACGTGGCGGCCTCTGAGGAGGACGACGAGCTGATTCGCGCAGCTGTCGAGCTCGGTGTTGACCTGTCTGCGGATCGCATCCGCGGCGAGGGCGATGCCGATATCGACGTGGCTGATGTGATGGAAAACGACACCGACGAGGTCGCTGCAGACGCGACGCTCGATTCGGAGATCGACCTCGCCGCTGAGGCTGGCGACACAGAAGACGAAGACGCCCTCGCGCTTGGTGCGGGCGACGCTGACGAGGAGGGGGAGCTGTAAGGCGCCTCGGCGACTCACAGCATCCCACCCGCAAAGGAGATATTTAGATGATTGACGTCAGCGACTTCGACTACATCAAGATCGGCCTAGCCTCGACGAAGGACATTCAGTCCTGGTCGTCGGGCGAGGTCACCAAGCCAGAGACGATTAACTACCGCACCCTCAAGCCGGAGAAGGACGGGCTCTTCTGTGAGCGCATCTTCGGACCGACTCGTGACTGGGAGTGCTACTGCGGTAAGTACAAGCGCGTCCGCTACAAGGGCATCATTTGCGAGCGCTGCGGCGTCGAAGTGACGCGCCAGAAGGTGCGTCGCGAGCGCATGGGTCACATTGACCTAGCCGCTCCTGTCTCGCACATCTGGTTCTTCAAGGGCGTGCCAAGTCGCATCGGCTACCTGCTCGACATCGCACCGAAGGACCTCGAGAAGGTTCTGTACTTCGCTGCACACATCTGCACCAACGTCGATGAAGAGGCGCGTGCCGCCGACCTCTCGGAGTTGGAGCGCAAGGTTGTCTCCGAGCGCGACGAGCTTGAGGCCGAGCGCGAGGGCGAGGTCGGGCACGTTGCCGAGCGCCTGATGCGCCGTCGTAAGTACATCGCGACTGCCACGGAAGACGGCTTCGACGATGACGACGAGTACTGGGCCCGCATGCTCAACGCGTGGGCCGAGGAGCAGGGCTTCAGCCTCGCCGAGGATCGGCTTGCTGCTGGTGGCCTCCTGGCCGAGATCGCGATTCAGCTGACCGACACGACCAAGAAGGTTGTCGGCGACACGATTCATCGCTTGGCTGTCCGTGAGGACCGCAATCTGACCCCGAAGGAAATCGACAACGTTGCTGCCGTTGCAGCCGACGCGATCGACATCCTGAAGGAAGAGATCAAGCGCGTTCGCGACGGCAAGGGTGCTCAGAAGAGCGCCGGTCGTCGAGCGTTGGAGGCCTCCGCGGCCTTCCTCGCCGGTGACGATACTGCCAAGGATGCTGAGGCACTCGCCGAGAAGCTGACGGGTTCGACCCGCACGCGTAAGGAGCTCGACAAGGCACGCGGACTCGGCAACGGCCTCTTGGCCGACGTCGTCCGTCTCGCCCCAGATGTGCCAGCCAAGGAGCTGGACGTCAAGGAGCTCACGAACGATCTCTGCCTGAAGGCTTCGGGCAAGATGACCCGCGAGGATCATCGCCGCATCGAAGAGTGGACCGCCAAGATCACCGAGATGCTCAAGGACGCAGAGCAGCGCAAGAAGGACGGCCACGAGCTGTACGACGAGCGCCTCGAAATGCTCGATCTGGCGTGGCAGAAGTTCCAAGACATCAAGCCGAAGGAAGTCATCGGCGACGAGAAGGTGGCCCGCGAGCTGAAGGACCGCTTCGCCTCCACCTACGGGTTCGGCGAGTACATCGGTCTCGGCATGGGTGCCGAAGCGGTTCGCGACCTGCTCTCGCGTGAGGACATTCCTCAGCTGGTCGAGGAGCTCAAGGAAATGATCGCGACGGGCAAGGGCCAGAAGCAGCAGCGCGCGATCAAGCGCCTGAAGGTCGTCTCCGCGTTCCACAAGAGCGAGCAGCGCCCTGACTGGATGATCCTCGAGGTGATTCCGGTGATTCCGCCAGAGTTGCGCCCAATGGTGCAGCTCGACGGTGGCCGCTTCGCGACCTCGGACCTGAACGACCTGTACCGCCGCGTGATCAACCGCAACAACCGCCTCAAGCGTCTGCTTGATCTCGGTGCGCCGGAGATCATCGTCAACAACGAGAAGCGCATGCTCCAGGAGGCCGTCGACGCACTGTTCGACAATGGTCGCCGCGGCCGTGCCGTGACGGGTCCGGGCAATCGCCCGCTCAAGTCGCTGTCCGACATGCTTAAGGGCAAGCAGGGACGTTTCCGTCAGAACCTGCTCGGCAAGCGCGTCGATTACTCGGGTCGTTCCGTGATCGTCGCTGGTCCGCAGCTCAAGCTGCAGCAGTGTGGTCTGCCGAAGTTGATGGCACTCGAGCTCTTCAAGCCGTTCATCATGAGCCGGCTCGTCGAGCGCAAGGCTGTCCCGAACATCAAGGCCGCTAAGCGCATGGTCGAGACGCGCGAAGGCGACGTCTGGGACGTCCTCGAAGAGGTCATCACCGAGCATCCCGTGCTCCTCAACCGTGCTCCTACCCTGCATCGCCTCGGCATTCAGGCGTTCGAGCCCGTCTTGGTTGACGGCAAGGCAATTCAGGTTCACCCACTCGTCTGTCACGCGTTTAACGCCGACTTCGACGGTGACCAGATGGCCGTGCACGTGCCGCTCAGCGTTGAGGCGCAGGCAGAGGCACGCCTCCTGATGCTGTCGGCTCACAACATCCTCTCGCCGGCCAACGGGCGTCCGCTCGCCACGCCGTCGCAGGACATGGTGATCGGGCTCTACTACCTGACATACTCGAGCTTCGACTCGAACGAACTGCAGGCCAAGCTCGACAAGGGTGCTTCCAGCAAGGATCTCGGCTCGAATGGCACGTTTGCGACGGCCGAAGAGGTGCAGGTTGCTCTCGACCACAAGCGGATTCCGCTGCAGGGCGCAATCATCCTGCGCGGTGAGGGTGGCGTTCGCAAGATCACCACACCAGGCCGCGCAATCCTCAACTACGAGCTTCGCCTCGCGCTGGAAGTCCAGCTCGGTCGCGAGCTTGACGAGGACGACGTCGAAGAGGTCACGACGGCCCTGACGAAGCGCGAGATCACGGACTTCGTGACCACGCTCGTCGACCGCCACGGCCCCTCTGAGGTCGCGATGGTGCTTGACACGATCAAGGACCTCGGCTTCAAGTACGCCACGCAGTCGGGTGTCTCGATCTCGAAGAACGACATCGTTACACCGCCGCAGAAGCAGGAAATCCTCAAGGACTACGAGAAGCGCGTTCAGGTTTCTCGTGAGCAGTACAACGATGGTCTGATCACGGAGCAGGAGCGTCACCGCAAGGTGGTTCAGCTCTGGAACGAGGCCACCGACGCAGTCGGTGAGCAGGTCAAGGACGGGTTCTCGGAAACGAACCCCGTCTACATGATGGCCAACTCGGGTGCCCGTGGTTCGTTCAAGCAGATCCGCCAGCTGGCGGGTATGCGTGGACTGATGGCCAATCCGAAGGGCGAGATCATCGAGCGTCCGATCAAGGCTAACTTCATGGAAGGCCTGGACGTCCTCGAGTACTTCATCTCTACCCACGGTGCCCGTAAGGGTCTTGCCGATACGGCGCTGCGTACGGCCGACTCCGGCTACCTCACGCGTCGACTCGTCGACGTGTCGCAGGACGTCATCGTCCGCGAAGAGGACTGTGGTACCGAGCGCTTCGTCGAGGTGCCGGCCTTCATGGATCGCCGCATCACGTACGAAGTTCGCAGTGGTGCAATCGTGCGTCGCTCCGCCACACTCGACGTCCGCCCGAGCGATCAGCTCGCCGGACGCGTGCTGGCTCTGGACGTCACGATCGGTGGCGGCGAGACGCTGCCGAGTGGTACGCCGATCAGCCGCTCGTTTGCTCAGGAGCTGTACGAAGAGAAGTTCCGTCACGTCGAGGCAGCACTTGTCAAGATCGACGACGAGGTCAAGAAGGCCGGCAAGGAGCCCGATCCGATTGCGCTCGCCAAGGCTGTCGGCCTGACGGACCTTGCTGAGGTCTTCAAGCGCGAGAACAAGGGTGAGGATCCGTACTTCACGCTCGAGGCAATCGACGACATGAAGAACCCGGAGAAGTTCCTCCGGCGTCTCGAGGAGGAGGGCTATCCCTCCAAGCCGCATGCCGATCGTACGCCGGAAGAGGTGCGCATCCTCCAGATCCGCACACTTACGTGGGCACTCAATGAGAAGGTCGATGCCGAGTGCACCGTGCCGGTGCGCAGCGTGCTCACCTGCAACGCCGAGATCGGCGTTTGTGCTGCCTGCTACGGCGTCATGCCAGCAACGGGTAGTCGCTCGGAGGTCGGTGACGCGGTCGGCATTATCGCCGCGCAGTCGATCGGCGAGCCGGGTACTCAGCTGACCATGCGCACGTTCCATACAGGCGGCGTTGCCGGCTCCGACATCACGCACGGCTTGCCGCGCGTCGTCGAGCTGTTCGAGGCCCGCACGCCAAAGACGCCGGGCGCTGTTTCCCACGTCGACGGTCGTGTGATTCGCCGCGCCAAGCTGACGGGACAGTTCGTCTTCGTCTTGCCGCTGCGCGACGACATCGAGGTACGTGAGGTCAAGGGCGAAGGCACCGTCATCTTCTACCGTGGCGAGCGCATGACGCGCACGCTGCATGAGTGGCTGACGAAGGGCATTCCGTACTCGCGCTCCGCTGAGGAGATCGTCGAGGATGGCCAGATCGTGGTGCGTGGTCAGCAGATCGTCAACGGCGTGCTCGCCGCTCCCGACCTGATGGCTACCGGCCTCGATCGTGCCACGCGCTACCTGACCGAAGAGGTCCAGCGCGTGTACCGCGACCAGGGCGTGGAGATCAACGACAAGCACATCGAGGTCATCGCACGTCAGATGACGCGTCGTGTGCTCGTGGACTTCCCGGGCGACACGGACTATCTGCCGGGTCAGCTCGTCGAGGTCTCCGACTTCGTTGCGAACCGCGCAGCACTTGAGAAGAAGGCGGCCAAGGTCAAGAAGACCGAGGTGCCAACGGGTGAGCAGCAGGTGCTTGGTATCACCAAGGCCTCGCTCGCCACTGAGAGCTTCCTCTCGGCGGCCTCCTTCCAGGAGACCACCAAGGTGCTGACGGATGCCTCGATCGAAGGCAAGACCGACCATCTGCTCGGCCTCAAGGAGAACGTGATCATCGGTAAGTTGATCCCGGCTTCGACAGGTCTCAAGCAGTACCGCAACATCGAGATTGAGCCGCGCGAGCCGTGGACGCCAGAGATCATCGGCATCCCCGAGTTCGACGACGATCTTGGTATCGCTGGCGAGGAAATCGAGCCAATGATTGGTCTCGAAGAGCGCTTTGAGGGCGATAACGGTCTCAACTAGAGCGTCAAGCGAAGGCCCCGTGTTCCTAGGCAACAGCCGAAGGACACGGGGCCTTTTCTGTTTCTACGTCACGAATGTCCAGAAGGGGTCAGGCACGATCTGGACATTTGTCAGACGAGCTCACTCGTCATCGAATGTCCAGAAGGGGTCAGGCACGATCTGGACATTTGTTAGACGAGCTCACTCGTCATCGAATGTCCAGATCGTGCCTGACCCCTTCTGGACATTCGAGGCGTGGGGCCACTTCGCGCGCGCTTTGCATCAGGGCCTGACCCCAAAGCAAAGCTGATCCCGTTTAGGTCTTAGACGTACCTGAGCAGTTGCTCAACGGGGATGCGATCTGCTGCCGTCGCCGGCCGGTGAATGAAGACGATGCGCCCCTCGGCATCGAGGACCAGGTCGGCGCCGAGTTGGAAGCCGTCGGCGCCACGGTGCTTCGACGGGAAGTGCCCGTGCAGCAGCTCGCCGGTTGCCTCGCGCCACGACCGTGGGTCGAGCAGGAGTTTCCGCGGCGTACCACGGCCGATGTTGAGTGCGTGGTAGAGCGCGCAGTCCTCGTCGCCGATCACCGTGACATTCTGCGCATTGTTCGACTGCTGCCAGCCTTCCGCACGTCCTGGCGACGTTGGCAGCACGACGAGTAGATCAGCACCGGCCGCACGAATCGCGGTCTTGGTCTCCACCGAGCGGCGGAGGTGACGCTGACACACCGAGCAGCCGAGGTGGCGCGAGAGGTAGACAATCCACGGCCGCCCGACGAGGTCTGCGCGAGCGACGGTGCCGCCACCGGCGCGGGGGAGGGTGATGTCGGGGAAGTCCATGCCCCCACTATCGCAGGGCTCGTGCCGCTGGCCCGCGCAGGCGACAACAGGGCCTTCTGTTTGTGAGTATCGATTGTCCAGAAGGGGTCAGGCACGATCTGGACATTGGCTGTCGACTACGGACGAGCGTGAATATGAGTCGATTGTCCAGAAGGTCAGGCACGATCTGGACATTCGATGACGAGCTAGCTCGTCGATCAAATGTCCAGATCGTGCCTGACCCCTTCTGGACAATCGAGGCGGGGCTTGCTCGCGGTCGCCAATATCGTCAGACTCGGTGGCATCACAATCGGGAGGCTCACAGTGAAGTGCACTGGACGACGGCGTGGAGTACTGACTCTCGTAGTGGCGGCGGTGATCGGCGCCGTCGCACTGCCCGCGCTGACTGACGCCGGTGCGCGGGCGGTCAAGGCGACGATTGGTACGGGCAATATCAAGAATGGCGCTGTCACGAACGCCAAGATTCACAAAGGAACGCTGCTCTACACCGCGTTTAAGCGCGGCCAGGTCGCCCGAGCGAATCTGGCAGGGATCAAAGCGGGGGGTGTCCTCACTGGAACCTATCCACGGCCGGGTCTTGCTGTCGGCAGCGTTAAGGCCTCTGCAATTGCGACAGGCGCGGTTGGTAGCGCGGAGCTTGCCGCTGGTGCCGTCGGCTCGGCCGAGCTCGCAGCGGGGGCGGTGCGCGCATCGGACATCGCTGATGGCTCGATCGGGCCGAATAAGATCGCGGCGAACAGTATTGGTCGGGATCAACTTGCCAAGGGTGGGGTAGGGTCGAGCGAGATTGCAGCCGGCGCGGTCGGCGTCTCTGAACTAGCGCCGCTGCCGGGAGCCCGTGCCTATCGGGCGGCTCCGATCAGCATTGCGAGCGGCGTCGTGACCGAGATCGCTCTGACCGATGCCGCCTACAACCGGGACGGTGTTTGGTCGACCGGTCAGCCGGCTCAGATGCGAGCGCCCGTGACCGGTATCTACGCCGTCACGGGCGGTGTCTTGTTCCAGAACAATGGCTCGGGGACGCGTGGCATCTGGATCATTCCTGCGGGCGATCCGGCGAACCCGTTTGCCGGTGAGCAACAGAGTGCGGTCAATGCCGGGGGCCAACCGTCAGAGCTGAATGTCTCGACGATACTCAGATTGTCTGCCGGCGACTCCGTCGGAATTGCTGTGATTCAGACCTCGGGCGAGGCAATCCAAGTGCTCGGAAATGGTCAACGCACGTCGCTGGGACTGCAATTGCTGACGCCGTGACGATCAGTAACGCAGGTGGTGGGAAGATTCCGTCCGACGTATCGCGTATACCTCCGTTTACACACAGACAGTCATGAATCCTCGGAGTCTTGGCTGTAAGACACGTCCAGAACGGATCCGGCCCGTCGTGGGTGACGGTTGTCGTTTGGCGCTTTTGCTGAGGTGCCGTAAGGTTCTCGGGCTGCGACTTTGGTCGCACTCGTACACGTGCGTCTTCGGGCGCCAACCCCAACCGGACTTCGAGGTCCATGCCCACTATCAATCAGCTCGTGCGCAAGCCGCGCACGCCAGAGAAGTCGAAGTCGAAGACACCCGCGTTGAAGGGTGCCCCGCAGAAGCGTGGCGTCTGCACGCGCGTCTACACGACAACCCCGAAGAAGCCGAACTCGGCGCTTCGTAAGGTTGCCCGCGTCCGACTCTCGAACGGCATGGAAGTCACCGCCTACATCCCCGGCATCGGCCACAACCTGCAGGAGCACTCCGATTGTGCTCGTCCGCGGTGGTCGTGTGAAGGATCTCCCAGGCATCCGCTACAAGGTCGTACGGGCAGCACTTGATACATCCGGCGTTGCTGATCGCAAGCAGGCTCGCTCCAAGTACGGCGCAAAGAAGTCGTAGAGCTATGCCACGCCGAGCAGACATTGTCCCCCGCGAGCTGATTCCCGATCCGGTCTACGGATCGACGCTGGTCACCCAGGTGATCAACAAGGTGATGCTTGACGGCAAGCGTTCGACCGCTGAGAGCATCGTGTACGGCGCCCTCACCATCGTTGGTGAGAAGTCCGGCCGCGATCCGCTTGAGGTGCTCGACCAGGCAATCAAGTCCGTCACGCCCGTCTTGGAGACCCGCAGCCGCCGCGTCGGTGGTGCGAACTACCAGGTTCCTGTTGAGGTCCCTGTTCGTCGCGCCCGTACGCTGGCAATCCGCTGGATTGTCACGTTCGCCCGTCAGCGCCGTGAGCGCGGCTCGCATGAGCGCCTTGCCGCTGAGATTCTGGAGGCAACGAATCAGCAGGGTGGCGCGTTCAAGCGCAAGGACGACATCTACCGAATGGCGCAAGCCAATAAGGCCTTCGCGCACTACCGCTGGTAATTGACATGACTACCGTTATCGAGACACAGACTGAGTCCTCCGCCCCGCGCGCCGACCAGTTGGACCTGTACCGCAACATCGGCATCATGGCCCACATCGATGCGGGCAAGACCACCGTCACCGAGCGCGTCCTGTTCTACACGGGCCGCACCCACAAGTTGGGCGAGGTGCACGAGGGTGGCGCAACCATGGACTGGATGGTCCAGGAGCAAGAGCGCGGCATCACGATTACCTCGGCTGCCACGACGGCGCTGTGGAGCAGTCATCGCATCAACATCATCGATACACCCGGGCACGTGGACTTCACCGTTGAAGTGGAGCGCTCGTTGCGCGTGCTCGATGGTGCTGTCGCCGTCTTCGACTCTGTTGCTGGTGTTCAGCCCCAGTCCGAGACCGTCTGGCGCCAAGCCGACAAGTACAGCGTGCCGCGCATCGCCTTCGTCAACAAGATGGATCGCGTTGGCGCCGACTTCGCGTACGTCAAGTCCACAATCATCGATCGCCTCGGAGCTAATCCGGTTGCTATCCAGATCCCGATCGGTGCCGAGGACAGCTTTTCCGGCATGGTCGACCTCGTGCGCATGGTGGCGATCAACTTCGATATCGACGACCGCGGTCTTTCTTGGACCGAGTCCGAGCCAGAGGGCGACCTGCTGGCCGCCGCTACCGCTGCCCGCCACGAGCTGATCGAAGCCGTCGCCGACCACAACGAAGACATCATGATGGCCTTCCTTGAGGATCAGCCAGTCGACAACAACGACCTGATCAGCGCGATTCGCGCTGCGACGCTCGACCTGTCGATCACGCCGCTCTTGTGCGGCTCGGCCTTTAAGAACAAGGGTGTCCAGCAGATGCTCGACGCCGTTATCGCCTACCTGCCGAGCCCGCTCGACATTCCGCCCGTCACCGGTACAAAGCCGCGCTCGGACGAAGAAGTCATCCGCGAAGCCACCCTCGATGCACCCTTCGCCGCCCTCGCCTTCAAGGTGATGAGCGATCCGTTCGTCGGCAAGCTGACCTACTTCCGCGTCTATTCCGGCCGGCTCAGCGCCGGGTCGCCGATCTACAACTCGTCGACGGACAAGAAGGAGCGCGTTGGCCGCATCCTCCAGATGCACGCCAACCACCGCGAGGAGCGCGACGAGGTTGGTGCCGGCGAGATCGCCGCAGCCGTCGGCCTCAAGTCGACCACGACCGGTGACACGCTGTGCGACGAGAAGCAGCCAGTCTTGCTCGAGTCGATCATCTTCCCCGAGCCCGTGATCGAGGTCGCAGTCGAGCCGAAGACGAAGGCCGACCAAGACAAGCTCGCCACCGCACTGCAGCGTCTTTCGGAAGAAGACCCCACGTTCCGCGTCAAGACTGACGAAGAGACGGGCCAGACGCTGATCGCTGGCATGGGCGAGCTTCACCTCGAGATCATCGTTGACCGTCTGATGCGCGAGTTCGCCGTCGACGCCAACGTTGGTAAGCCGCAGGTCGCGTACCGCGAGACGATTCGCAAGAACGTCGAGAAGGTCCAAGGCAAGTTTGTGCGCCAGTCCGGTGGTCGTGGCCAGTACGGCGACGTCTGGTTGCGCGTTGAGCGCGCCGAGCCGGGTGCAGGCTTCTCGTTCGAGAGCAAGATCGTCGGCGGCGTCGTGCCGAAGGAGTACCACAAGGCTGTCGGCGAAGGTGCCCGCGAGGCGCTCAACACGGGCGTCATTGCAGGCTTCCCCGTCGTCGACGTCAAGGTGCAGCTGATCGACGGCACCTTCCACGATGTTGACTCCTCGGAAATGGCCTTCAAGATTGCTGGCTCGATGGCCCTCAAGGAGGGTCTGCGCCGCGGTGACTCCGCGCTGCTCGAGCCGATCTTCACGGTCGAAGTTGTGACCCCCGAGGAGTACATGGGCGACGTGATCGGCGACCTCAACAGTCGTCGTGGCCGCGTTGAGGGCATGGAGCCCCGCGGCAACGCCCAGGTCATCACCGCTCGCGTCCCGTTGTCGGAAATGTTCGGCTACGCGACCGACTCGCGCTCCCTCTCGCAGGGCCGCGCAACGTACACCATGCAGTTCCTGCATTACGAGGAAGTGCCGAAGAACATCGCCGAAACGATTACGGCGAAGGCCTAACCGGCCACCTCTAGTCCACTATCTCAGTCCACCAGAACCAGACCAACCGCACCAGCCCAGGGAACCCGGGAGAAGATAATGTCCAAGCAGAAGTTCGAGCGAAACAAGCCCCATCTCAATGTCGGCACCATCGGTCACATCGACCATGGCAAGACGACGTTGACCGCTGCAATCACGAAGGTCCTTGCCGAGCGTAATGGCACCGGCGCCGTCCGTGACTTTGCATCGATTGACAATGCTCCCGAGGAGCGCGAGCGCGGCATCACGATTAACACCGCGCACGTTGAGTATGAGACCGAGGCGCGTCACTACGCCCACGTCGATTGCCCGGGCCATGCCGACTACATCAAGAACATGATCACGGGTGCCGCCCAGATGGACGGCGCAATCCTGGTCGTGTCCGCTGCTGACGGCCCGATGCCGCAGACGCGCGAGCACATCCTCCTGGCCCGCCAGGTCGGCGTGCCGTACATCGTTGTCGCCCTCAACAAGGCCGACATGGTGGACGATCCCGAGATGCTCGAGCTCGTCGAGCTCGAGGTTCGCGAGTTGCTCTCCAAGTACGAGTTCCCGGGTGACGACATTCCGGTGATTCAGGTTTCCGCTCTGAAGGCGCTCGAGGGCGACGAGAAGTGGACCGAGTCGATCGTGGAATTGATGAACGCCGTCGACTCCTACATTCCGGAGCCCGTCCGTGACACGGACAAGCCGCTCCTGATGGCAATCGAGGACGTCTTCACGATCACCGGTCGTGGCACCGTCGTTACGGGCCGCATCGAGAAGGGCGTCGTCACTGTCGGTGACGAAGTCGAGATCGTGGGCCTCCGCGACACGCAGAAGACGACCGTTACCGGCGTCGAGATGTTCAACAAGGATCTTGATCGTGGCGAAGCTGGCGACAACGCTGGCTGCCTCGTTCGTGGCCTCAAGCGCGAGGACGTCGAGCGCGGTCAGGTTCTGTCGAAGCCCGGTTCGATCACCCCGCACACTGACTTCGAGGCGGACATCTACGTCCTCACGAAGGAAGAGGGTGGCCGTCACACGCGTTTCCTCTCGGGCTACCGCCCACAGTTCTACTTCCGCACGACGGACGTCACCGGCTCCGTTGTCCTGCCTGAAGGCACGGACATCTGCCTGCCTGGTGACCGCACGTCGATCAAGGTCGAGCTGATTCAGCCGATCGCCATGGACGAGGGCCTCCGCTTCGCAATCCGCGAAGGTGGCCGCACCGTCGGCGCCGGCGTCGTCACGAAGATCATCAAGTAACTCAATTGGCTGAGCAGAAAATCCGCATCCGCCTTAAGGGCTACGACCACCAGACGCTGGATCGGTCGGCAAAGGACATCGTCGAGACGGCGGTGCGCTCCGGCGCGACCGTCTCCGGCCCTGTGCCGTTGCCGACCGAGAAGAACGTCTACTGCGTGATCCGATCTCCGTTCAAGGACAAGGATTCGCGGGAACACTTCGAGATCCGCACCCACAAGCGGTTGATTGACATTCATTCCCCCACGCCCAAGACGGTCGACTCGCTGATGCGACTTGATCTGCCAGCCGGCATCGACATCGAGATCAAGCTCTAGATCATGAAAGCAATCATCGGACGCAAACTGGGTATGACCCAGCTCTTCACGGAGGATGGCGCGCGCTTGGCCGTGACCGTGATTGAGGCGGGCCCCTGCCCGATCGTCGGTGTGCGCACGCTTGACATCGATGGGTACGACGGTGTTCAGCTCGCGTACCACACAGTTGATCTGACGGATCTTTCCAAGCCGGAAGCCGGCCATTTTAAGAAGGCCGGCGTCGGACCGCATCGTCATCTGACGGAGTTCCGCGGTACGACCGACCTCGCCGTTGGCGAGGCCGTGACCGTTGGTGTGTTTGGCCCTGGCGATCACGTCAAGGTTTCGGGCACCAGCGTCGGTAAGGGTTTCGCAGGCACGATTAAGCGCCACGGCTTCAGCCGCGGCCCCGTCAGCCACGGCTCGCACAACGTGCGTGCCCCTGGCTCGATTGGTCAGTCGGCGTGGCCGTCCCGCGTGTTCAAGGGCAAGCGCATGGCTGGGCAGATGGGCAACAAGCGCATCACGCAGCGCGGCCTGACCATCATCGACGTCGATCCGACCCGCAACGTGCTGCTCGTCTCGGGCGCGATTCCGGGGCCCAAGGGTTCGCTCGTCGAAATCCGAGAGGACGTGCACTGAGATGGCGCTAACTGCTCCCATCATTGGCGGCAAGGGCACTGTCCCGCTGCCCGCTAGCGTCTTCGCTGTTGACGTTGCTCCCGGCCTGCTGCACGAGGTCGCCAAGGCGGAGGCCGCTGGCCGTCGTCAGGGCACCCACGCCACCAAGACCCGCGCAATGGTCAAGGGTGGACGTGCCAAGCCGTTCCGTCAGAAGGGCACCGGCCGCGCCCGCCAGGGTACGACACGTGCTGCCCAGTTCACCGGTGGTGGCGTCGTCTTCGGCCCGCAGCCGCGTTCCTACGCGGTCAAGGTCAACAAGAAGGCCTATAAGAAGGCTCGCTGCATGGGCTTTAGTCAGCACGCGGGCGCCGGCACGATTGGCGTCTTCGAGGCCGACCAGTTCTCCGCTCCTAAGACCAAGGACGCCTTGCGCCTCGTCGAGGGTTGGAGCGACGCGTCGCTCGTCGTCGTCGTCGGCTCCGAGGAAGAGGCCGCAGCACTGTCCTTCCGCAACATTCCGCGCTCGTCCGTTTTGACGCCCGTCGAGGTTGGTCTGACCGACCTCCTGTGGGCCCGCCGGCTGCTCGTTTCGAAGCAGGCCCTGGCAGAGATCGTGCAGTCTCTCGAGTCCGCACCGACCAAGGATGAGGTGACGGCATGAAGTCGACCACACCCGACGCGCACGCCGTGCTCCTCGCACCCGTCGTGAGCGAGAAGAGCTACTCGTTGACCGAGGACGGCAAGTACACGTTCCGCGTGCATCCCGATGCGCATAAGACGCAGATCCGTCAGGCCGTTGAGGAGATCTTCAACGTCAACGTGGTCGACGTGCACATCATCAAGGTGCCGAGCAAGCCGAAGCGCCGCGGCCAGTTCCAGGGCATTCGTCCTGGTGGCAAGAAGGCGATCGTCAAGCTCGCCGAGGGCCAGTCCATTCCGATCTTTGAGGGAGTTGCATAATGGGCGTTCGATCTTTCCGCCCGACCTCGCCAGGTCGCCGCTTCATGACCGTGTCCGACTTCGCCGAAGTGACGAAGTCGACCCCGGAGAAGAGCCTGCTCGCTCCGACTCACCGTCATGGTGGTCGTAACAACAACGGCCGCATCACGACGCGTCATCAGGGTGGTGGCCATAAGCGCCGCTATCGCATCATCGATTTCAAGCGACTCAAGGACGGCGTGCCCGCAAAGGTCGCCGCGATCGAGTACGACCCGAATCGTTCCGCCCGCATCGCTCTGCTCCACTACGTGGACGGCGCCAAGGCCTACATCGTCGCTCCGGTCAACCTTGAGGTTGGCTCGATGGTGTCGTCGGGTCCCGAGGCTGACATCAAGCCGGGCAACGCTCTGCCACTCGCCAACATCCCGACCGGCACCACGGTGCATTGCGTCGAGTTGCGTCCTGGCCAGGGTGCCCGCATGTGCCGTTCCGCTGGCACGAGCGCTCAGCTCGTCGCCAAAGAAGGCGATAGTGCTCTGCTGCGTCTGCCGTCCGGCGAGCTTCGCCGCGTGCCGGCCACGTGTCGCGCCACGATCGGCCAGGTCGGCAACACAACGCACGAGAACGAAGTCGGTGGCAAGGCTGGTCGCGCCCGTTGGGCCGGCAAGCGCCCAGGCGTTCGTGGTACCGCAATGAACCCTGTCGACCATCCACATGGTGGTGGCGAGGGCAAGGGCAAGGGATCGCATCCCGTCACCCCGTGGGGCAAGCCGACGCTTGGTCGTCGTACCCGCGATCCGAAGAAGGCATCGTCCGCTGACATCGTTCGTGGTCGGCGCCGAGGGAAGGGCCGCAAGTAATGTCGCGATCGTCGAAAAAGGGTCCGTACGTGGACGAACGTCTCTTCAAGCGCATCGAAGAGCAGAACGCCACCAAGGAACGCAAGATGTTGAAGACCTGGTCGCGCGCGTCGACCATCTTCCCGGAGATGGTTGGTCACACGATCGCGGTTCACGATGGCCGCAAGCATGTGCCGGTCTTCATTTCCGAGTCCATGGTCGGTCACAAGCTCGGCGAGTTCGCTCCTACGCGAACCTACCGTGGCCACGTGGCCGACAAGCAGTCGAGGCGCGGCTGAGATGGCTGATAAGCGCTTCAGCTTTGCGAACACCGGACTGGTCCGCGCCGAGGCGCGTCACGTCCGCTCGTCCGCCCGCAAGGTTCGCCTCGTGCTCGAGGACATTCGCGGTCGTTCTGTGATCGACGCGCGCAAGCAGCTCCTGTTCTCGCCACGTGCTGTGGCCAAAGACATCGAGCTCGTGCTGCGCTCTGCCGTCACGAATGCCGAAGTCAATCATGGCCTCTCGCCGGACGATCTCGTGATTCACGAGGCGTTCGCCAACGAGGGCGTCACGATCAAGCGCTTTAAGCCACGTGCTCGTGGTCGCGCCAGCAAGATCCGTAAGCGCACGGCCCACATCACGATCCTGCTTCGCTCGCTTTCGGGCGGCACAGTGATCGAGTCCACGGTCGATGGCACGACGGAGACTGTTGCGCCGAAGAAGGCTGGCGATTCCGCCCGCTCGAAGCGTGTTGCTGCCTCGCAGAAGGCCGATGGGGCAGAGGTTGCTACCGACGCTGCTGAGGTCGCTGAGAAGCCGAAGGCCGCAGCCAAGCCGAAGGCCGCTGCGAAGCCGAAGGCGCCTGCGAAGCCGAAGGCCGAGCCGACTGAGGCCGCTGCTGCGAAGCCGAAGGCCGCTGCGAAGCCAAAGGCCGCTGCGAAGCCAAAGGCACCCGCCAAGCCAAAGGCACCCGCTAAGCCAAAGGCTGCGGCTGCTGACGGTACCGCTGAGAAGAAGCCGGCTGCGCCGCGTAAGCGCGCTCCGAAAGCTGCACCGCCGAAGACGGATACCCCCGACGGGGAGAAGGACTGACCATGGGCCAGAAAGTACATCCAGGTGGCCTGCGCGTCGGGATCATCCACGACTGGAAATCCAATTGGTGCTCGGATCGCGAGTTCGCTCGTTATCTCGGCGAAGACATCAAGATTCGCGAGCACATTCACAACAAGTTGAGCCATGCGGGCTTGTCGGATATTCATATCCGCAAGGACTCACAGAAGATCACGATCGACATCTACACGGCCCGTCCGGGCATCGTGATCGGCAAGTCTGGTATCGAAGTTGACGCTCTCCGCAAGGAAGTGCATGCGATCACCGGTCGTGCCGTGCAGATCAACATCAACGAGATCAAGCGCCCCGAGTTGGACGCGCGCCTGATGGCGCAGTCCGTCGCAGAGCAGCTGCAGAATCGTGTGGCCTTCCGCCGCGCCATGAAGCGCTCGATGCAGTCGGCTGTGCGTTCCGGCGCCCAGGGTGTCCGCATCAAGTGCGGCGGCCGCCTTGGTGGCGGCGAAATGTCGCGCACCGAGCAGTACTCGGAGGGTCGCGTGCCGCTTCAGACGCTGCGCGCCGACATCGATTATGGCTTCGCTGAGGCCAAGACGACCTACGGCCGCATTGGCGTGAAGGTCTGGATCAATAAGGGCGAGATCATGCCTGAGGGCTACGAGTCGGCTGACGTCGGCGCAACGCGCCTCGGCGAGGTCGACGCTCGACGCCGCAAGGGTGGCGCCAAGGGTGCCATCGAAGAGCTCGGACCTGCACGGCCCAAGGGTCGTCGTGGCGCGCCGGGTGGTGGCGCTGGTGGTCCTGGTGGTGGCGACCGCAACGACCGCGGCGGCGATCGTCGTCCACGCGGCGGTGGTGGCGCTGGTGGTCCAGGTGGACCGAACCAGCCGCGTCTCAGCGGTCCGTCCGTTCCGGCCGGTCGTCGTGCACGTCCCAAGCCCGAGACACCCGCAGTGGTCGAAGAGACCATCGTCGAGGAGATCATCGAGACTCCGGTCAACGAGGCGCCTGTCGCTGAGGCCGCAGTCGAGGCTGTCATTGAAGAGGCTGTCGTCGAGACGCCCGCTGAGGCTGTTGCCGAAGAGGTCGTCGTCGAGGCTGTTGCCGAAGAGGCTCCCGCCGACGAGGCTCCCGCCGACGAGGCACCCGCCGCTGAGGCGCCTGCCGACGAGGAGGCTGGTTCCTGATGTTGATGCCACGTCGTGTCAAGCATCGTCGCGTTCATCGCGGCCGCCGCACCGGTGAGACGAAGGGTGGCGCTCGCGTCAACTTCGGCGAGTACGGTCTCAAGGCGATGGAAGAGGGCTGGGTCACGGCCCGCCAGATCGAGGCTGCACGTATTGCCATGACCCGCAAGATCAAGCGCGGTGGCAAGGTCTGGATCACAATCTTCCCGGACAAGCCCGTCACGAAGAAGCCTGCCGAGACCCGCATGGGTTCGGGTAAGGGCTCGCCCGGAGTTCTGGGTCGCCGTCGTCGCGCCCCGGCCGCGTGATGTTCGAGCTCGCTGGTGTGCCTGAGCCGTTGGCGCGCGACGCGCTCCGACTCGCTGCCCAAAAATTGCCGATCACGCTGCTCGTTCGTGACTCGAGAGAGGTGATCTCTTTGAAGGCTAAGGAAATCCGAGAGTTGAGTCCTGACGACGTCACGAAGCGAATGCAGGAGGCTCGACAAGAGCTGTTCAATCTGCGCTTCCAGCACGCCACGGGAGCGCTCGAAAATACGTCCCAGTTGACGTTGGTCAAGCGCGAACTCGCGCGGCTGCTGACGATCCAGGGTGAGCAGGCAGAACAGCAGGAAGGTGGAGCACGGTGAGCGACGAGAACGAGACCCCAGACGTGGAGGAGACTCCCGTCGAGGAAGCCGCTCCTGTGGAAGCTGTCGTCGAGGAGACTCCTGTCGAGGAGACTGCTCCCGAGGCCGCTGCCGAAGAGGCTGCTCCTGAGGCTGTTGCTGAAGAGGCACCTGCTGAAGAGGCTGTTGCTGAAGAGGCACCTGCTGAAGAGGCTGCTCCTGTCAAAGAGAAGAAGAAGCGCGGTCCGCGCTCGCCCCGTCCGCGCCGCGTGCGCACGACGGCTGCCGAGCGCGCCGAGCTCCGCAAGAAGTCGGCCGAGGCGCGCAAGCGTCGTCGCGGCGAGTCCAAGGGCGGCGCCTACGTGCGCACGCCTGCGGAGGAGACCGAAGAGGGCCGTCGCCGAGAGCGTCGTGGCGTTGTCACGTCGAACAAGTCGGAGCAGACCATCACGGTTCGCGTCGACGTCCTCAAGGCACACCCGAAGTACAAGAAGATCATGCGCCGCTCGATGACGTTGCACGCGCACGACGAGAAGAATGCCGCCAACATTGGCGACACGGTTCGCGTCGTCGAGACACGCCCGCTGTCGCGCACGAAGCATTGGCGCCTGATCGAGATCGTTGAGGTGGCCAAGTGATCCAGCAGGAATCCCGACTCCGCGTGGCCGATAACACCGGTGCTCGCGAGATCCTCTGCATCCGTGTTCGCGGCGGTTCGCACCGTCGTTACGCACGCGTGGGGGACATCATCATCGCCACCGTCAAGCAGGCAACGCCGCATGGCGCCGTCAAGAAGGGTGAGGTCGTCCACGCTGTGGTCGTCCGCACCACGAAGGCGCACCACCGTGATGACGGTACGAACATTCGCTTCGACGACAATGCTGCCGTGATCATTGATCCCGCCGGCAACCCGCGTGGAACGCGTATCTTTGGACCCGTCGCACGTGAGCTGCGCGAGCGCAACTTCATGCGCATTGTCTCGCTGGCACCGGAGGTGCTCTGATGAGTAGCATCGGCATCAAGACGGGTGACACGATCGAGGTCGTGACCGGTAAGGATCGCGGCAAGCGCGGCAAGGTGCTCGCTGCCGACCCCGCAACCGCCCGCGTGATCGTTGAAGGTCGCAACATTGCCAAGCGCCACACGAAGCCGCGCCCCGTGCCGGGTTCGGGTGGTCAGCAGATGGCGCCAGGTGGCGTGCTGGATCTAGAGGCACCGCTGCGCCGTTCGAACGTGATGCTCGTCTGCCCGTCCTGTGACAAGGCAACACGCATCGGTAAAAAGGTGGGCGACGGACGTAATGTCCGTGTCTGCAAGAAGTGCGGAAACGACATCGATAAATGACCGACACTGCTACACACATTCCTCGGCTGAAAGAGCGCTACGAGCGCGAAATCAAGCCACGTCTGATCGAGAAGTTCGAATACACCTCCTCGATGCAGGCACCCAAGATGATGAAGATCACGCTGAACATGGGCGTGTCCGACGCGAAGACCGACTCCAAGGCGCTTGAGCATGCAGTCGCGCAGATGACCCAGATCGCGGGTCAGAAGCCGATCGTGACGATCGCCCGCAAGTCGATCGCCGGCTTCAAGTTGCGCGAAGGTATGCCAATTGGCTGCAAAGTCACGTTGCGTGGCGAGTCGATGTGGGAGTTCTACGATCGCCTCATCGCGATCGCCCTTCCGCGTATCCGCGACTTCCGGGGCATCAGCCCCAAGTCGTTCGACGGTCGCGGCAACTTCTCGCTCGGCATCCGGGAGCAGATCATCTTCCCGGAAATTGATTACGACCGGATCGATCAGATCCGTGGCATGGATATCACCATCACTACGACCGCGGCAACCGACGACGAGGCACGAGAACTGCTTCGCGAACTCGGCATGCCGTTCCGAGAGGCCTGAGTCAGGATATGGCAAAGACTGCCCTGCGCATGAAGGCCGCTCGCCCGGCCAAGTACAAGGTTCGCGCGTACTCGCGCTGCCAAAAGTGTGGCCGGCCGCGTGCCGTCTACAAGAAGTTCGGCCTGTGCCGCATCTGCCTTCGGCAGCTTGCGCATGAGGGCGTAATCCCCGGAATGACAAAGTCGAGCTGGTAGCACCATGGTCAACGATCCCATTGCAGACATGCTGACCCGCATCCGCAACGCCAATACGGCGCTGCACGACAAGGTCATCATGCCGTCCTCGCGTAACAAGCGCGAGATCGCCCGCATCCTCCTCGAGGAGGGCTACATCGTTTCGTGGTCCGAAGAGGCCGCGAAGCCGCAGCCACTGCTCGTGGTCGAGCTGAAGTACGGCCGCAACCGTGAACGCGTGATCTACGGCCTCAAGCGTGTTTCGAAGCCTGGTCGCCGCATGTACGCGCCGAAGGACCGGTTGCCCCGCGTCCTTGGTGGCCTCGGAACGGCCATCATGTCCACCTCTACTGGCGTCTGCACCGCGTCCGAGGCCGCTAAGCGCGGCGTCGGTGGCGAAGTGCTGTGCTTCATCTGGTGATCTCATGAGTCGAATTGGCCGCCGCATCATCAACGTTCCATCCGGAGTCACGATTGAGGTCGCCCCTGGGCGCGTCACCGTGACGGGCCCGAAGGGCACGCTCGAGCAGAACATCAACGCCGACATGAAGATCGTTGTCGACGAGGGTGTCATCACAATCGAGCGCCCGACCGATCGTCCGAACCACCGTGCGCTCCACGGACTCACGCGCTCCCTCGTTGCCAACATGGTTGAGGGTGTTGCCAATGGGTACGAGAAGCAGCTCGAGATTCAGGGCGTCGGCTACCGTTGTCAGGCACAGGGCAAGAACCTCGAGCTCGCGCTCGGGTACTCGCACGCCGTCAAGTACATCGCGCCTGAGGGAATCGAGTTCGAGGTGCCGCAGCCCACGCAGATCATCGTGCGCGGCATCGACAAGCAGCGCGTCGGCCAAGTCGCCGCGGAAATCCGAAAGCTCCGACCGCCAGAGCCCTACAAGGGCAAGGGCATTCGTTACGTCGGCGAGCACGTGGTCCGAAAGGTCGGCAAGCGCGCATAGCGTGCGGGATACAACATGAGCAAGATGACTCCAGTCCAAGCACGACAGCGTCGCCACCGTCGGGTGCGCGGCACGATTACCGGTACCGCCGCGCGTCCGCGCCTGGCCGTCTTCCGGTCCAACTCCGATATCTACGTGCAGGTGATCGACGACGTGACGGGTACCACCCTCGCGGCCGCCGATTCGCGCACACTCAAGGACGGCGATAAGTCGGCCAAGGCCAAGGCCACGGGTGCACTCATTGCTGAGCGCGCCAAGGCAGCAGGCATCAGCAACGTCGTCTTCGACCGCGGCGGGTTTCTCTATCACGGTCGTGTCAAGGCGCTCGCCGAAGGTGCGCGCGAGGGAGGTCTCGAGTTCTGATGGCAAGTCGCGTCGGTACGGATGCACACGGGCGAGAGCTCCACGAGCGCGTCGTCGAGATCAATCGCGTCGCTAAGGTCGTCAAGGGTGGCCGCCGCTTCTCCTTCACCGCGCTGGTCGTGGTCGGGGACGAGATCGAGCAGGTCGGCGTTGGCTATGGTAAGGCGAACGAGGTGCCAATGGCGATCCAGAAGGCGATCGAGGATGCCAAGAAGAATCTCTTCACGGTGCCGCGCCACCACACCACAATCACTCACCAGATCACAGGCGTCTATGGCGCCGGTCGCGTGCTGCTCAAGCCTGCCTCGCAGGGTACGGGCGTGATCGCCGGTGCCGGCGTGCGCGCAGTGCTCGAGCTCGCTGGGATCAAGGATGTGCTCGCTAAGTCGCTGGGCACGTCGACGCCGATCAATCTCTGCCGTGCGGCCGAGAATGGTCTGCGTAGCCTTCGTCGTCCAGAAGACGTCGCGGCGCTGCGTGGCAAGTCGGTGCACGAGATCCTTCCGCAGCGCGCTAAGAAGCCCGAAACGAATGCTGCGCCTGTTGTCGCTGCTGCATCGGAAGAGGTATCGGCGTGAGCTTGAAGGTCACCCAAGTTAAGTCGACGATCGGCGTTCAGCAGGAGCATCGCGGCACGTTGCGCGCGCTCGGTCTGCGCCGCATTGGCATGTCGCGCGTCCATACGGACTCCGCGTCGTTGCAGGGCATGCTGCATCAGGTGTCGTATCTTGTGAAGGTCGAAGAGGTAGATGCCAAATGACCGAACTCATTACACTCAGCAATCTGAGCCCTGCACCGGGTTCCACGAAGGCGCGCAAGCGCGTCGGTCGCGGCAACGGTAGCGGCACGGGCAAGACCTCTGGCCGTGGCCAGAAGGGTCAGAAATCGCGTTCCGGCTCCCACAGCATGCGGCCTGGCTTCGAGGGCGGGCAGATGCCGCTCTACATGCGCACCGGCAAGCTCCGCGGACCGCACATGAAGAAGTCGATGCCGATGGGTCCCTTCCGCACGCAGACCGAGATTGTCAACATCGGTGATGTGGCCGAGAAGTTCCCGGCTGGCACCGTGGTTACGCCTGAGATGTTGGTTGCCTGTGGACTCCTGAGTCGCATCAAGCATCCGCTGAAAGTTTTGGGCGAGGGCGATATCACGCACGCTCTGACGATCCATGCTCACGGTTTTTCCGCCTCTGCCAAGGCCAAGATCGAGGCTGCTGGCGGTACCGCTGCTGTCATCGAGCGCGCCCCAGCGGACGGATCTGACGCGTAGCCAGCGAGGATGCTGACCGCAGTTCTCAACTCGTTCCGGGTTCCGGAGCTTCGTAATCGCCTCTTGTTTACAGCGGCGATGCTGTTGCTCTACCGCTTGGGTTCGTGGCTGCCAACGCCCGGTGTCAACACCGCTGAGATCCAGAATCTCTTTAGCGGTGGTGCCGGTTCGACGATTCTCGGCTACCTGAACATGTTCTCGGGCCAGGCGCTACAGAACCTCTCGTTCTTCGCGCTCGGCATCATGCCGTACATCACGGCGTCGATCATCATGCAGTTGATGACGGTCGTCCTCCCGCAATTGGAGGCGTTGCAGAAAGAGGGCGAGGCCGGTCAGAAGCGCATCACGCAGTACACGCGCTACCTCACCGTCATCCTGGCCTTCTTGCAGTCGATCGGCTACGTGATTTTGTTCCACAACGGCTCGGTGATCGGCGGCTCAAACTCGCTGACGAGCCTCACGCCACGCTCCTTCATCCTGATCGTCGTGACGCTGACCGCGGGTACGACCATTCTGATGTGGATGGGCGAGTTGATCACGCAGCGCGGTATCGGCAACGGCCAATCACTGCTGATCTTCGCCTCGATCCTCGTCTCGCTGCCTGTCGGTGTGCGGGCCTGGGCCAGCTCGGGGACCTTCCAGAAGCTGTCCTTGCCAATCATCATCCTCGCGGTTGTGGTCGCGGTCGTCTACGTCAACGAGGGGCAGCGCCGGATCCCGATCCAGTACGCCAAACGCATGGTTGGCCGCCGCATGACCCAAGGCGGATCCACCTATATGCCGCTGCGCGTCAACATGGCGGGCGTGATCCCAGTCATCTTTGCCGTCGCGGTGATGTTCCTGCCGCCGACGATCGGTCAGCTCGTGCCGTCGCTCAGCTTTCTCGCGGATTGGTTCCAGCCGTCAAGTTGGGCTGCGATCATCTTCGAGTTCCTGCTGATCGTGATGTTCTCGTTCTTCTACACGGCCGTGCAGTTCAACCCGGTTGAGCAGGCCGAGAACTTGAAGAAGTACGGCGGCTTCATCCCGGGCGTGCGGCCAGGTCGACCGACGGCGCAGTACCTCGATCGCGTGATGACGCGCCTGACGTTGCCTGGTTCGCTGTTCCTCGGCTCGATCGCGGTCCTGCCAACGATCTTCATTAAGTACGGTGGGTTCTCGCAGGCCGTGGGGCAGGCGCTCGGTGGTACATCAATCCTGATCATCGTTGGCGTCGCGCTTGACACCATGCGGCAGATGGAATCGCAGGTCATGATGCGCCACTACGACGGCTTCCTGAAGTAGCAGTGCCCGGCGCGTATCTCATCTTCGGCCCGCCCGGAGCGGGCAAGGGCACGCAAGCCCCACGTCTCGCTGCGCGGCTCGCGGTGCCTCACATCGCGACCGGCGACATGCTGCGCGCGCACGTCAAGGGCAACACGGCCCTCGGCATCGAAGCCAAGGGCTACATGGATGCGGGCGAGCTCGTCCCCGACGATCTCGTCGTGCGGATGCTTGGTGAGCGCATCGCCGAACCGGATGCCGCGGGTGGGTTCTTGCTCGACGGATTTCCACGCACCGTGCCACAGGCCGTCTCGCTTGACGAGATGCTGGTCGAGCGTGGACGAGCACTCGACTGTGTGCTCGTGCTCGATGTCTCCGAGGAGGAGGTCGTGCGGCGCATCTCTGGCCGTCTCGTCGCCAAGAACGGGCGCATCTACCACGAGCTCTACGACCCGCCGAAGGTGCCAGGTGTCGATGACGACGAGGGGCTGCCGCTTGAGCGCCGCCCCGACGATGAGGCCGACGTCGTGCGCAATCGCTATCGCAACGTCTACCTCGCGCAGACGCTGCCCGTTCGCGGGCACTACCAGCAGGTCGGCGTGCGCGAGGTCCTGATCGACGGCATGGGTACCACCGACGACGTCGCCGCACGGCTCGACGCGGCTCTGCCTGCGTGATTCACCGCAAGTCGCCCAACGACCTCGACCGGATGGCGGCGGCTGGCGCGATCGTCGCAGAGACGCTTGGGTTGCTCGCTGAGAGCGCGCGGCCGGGCATGTCGACACTTGATCTGGACGAGATCGCCGAACGCCATATCCGCGCTGCCGGTGGTGTGCCAACGTTCAAGGGCTATCACGGTTTTCCCGGTTCGATCTGTGCCTCGCCGAACGACATGATTGTGCACGGCATTCCGAGCGATGCGGTTGTGCTCGTGGAGGGCGACATTCTGTCGATCGACGTCGGTGTGACGCGCCAGGGCTTCGTTGGCGATTCCGCCGTGACGATCATGATCGGTGAGGTGCCCGCGGCAACCAAAGCGCTGCTCCGGACCTGCCAGGCATCGCTCGCGGCGGCGGTCGAGGTCTGCCAGGTTGGCGGGCGTGTCGGCGACATTGGGCATGCCGTGCAGGGCGTGGTGGAGGCGGCTGGCTTTGCCGTGGTGCGCGACCTCGTTGGGCATGGTGTTGGTCGTTCGATGCACGAAGACCCGCAGGTGCGCAATTACGGCGATGCTGGCACGGGGCCCGAACTTAAAACGGGCATGACACTCGCGATTGAGCCAATGATCACGGCCGGAGCGTACGACATCGTCGTGGCTGAGGACGGTTGGTCGATTTTTACGACAGATCAGTCGCTTGCAGCCCATTTTGAGCACACGGTGGCGATTACCGACGACGGCCCGCGGGTCCTCACTTTGGCTCAAGGAACCTCAATTGTGGACGCCGAGATCTAATGTGCCTGACGCATCAGCTTTCAGGGTTCTGCTACCGTGCGCTTCCGCGCTCGGAGAGTGTCTCGCGACACGCCCTGCGCAGTCCATTTACCGATCTAGATCACCCGAGGGTTCCATGAAGGTGCGTCCCAGCGTTAAGCCGATGTGTGATAAATGCCGAGTGATTCGGCGTTCCGGCGTGGTGCACGTAATTTGCCCGAATCCTCGTCATAAGCAGCGTCAGGGGTAGTCATGGCACGTATCGCTGGAGTCAACATCCCCCGGGAAAAGCGCGTTGAGATTGGGCTGACGTACATCTACGGCATCGGTCGCTCGACCGCGCAGTCCGTCTGCAAAGAACTCGGTATCGGCTCCGAGCAGAAGGTTCGCGATCTGACCGACGAAGAGGTCGCCCGCATTCGTGCGTACATCGACTCCAACGTCCAGGTCGAAGGCGACCTGCGCCGCGAGCGCTCCGCAAACATCAAGCGCCTGATGGAGATTGGCTGCTACCGCGGTGTTCGTCACCGTCGTGGCCTGCCCGTTCACGGTCAGCGCACCAAGACCAACGCACGTACCCGGAAAGGCCCGAAGAAGACCGTCGGGCGCAGCCGTAAGGCTTAAGGAAAGGATCGACCCGCTTCATGGCTCCTCCTCGAAAACCCGGTGGTACTCGCGGTCGCACGCGTCGCAAGGTGCGCAAGAATATCGCAATTGGCCAGGCCCACATCAAGACGTCGTTCAACAATACGATCGTCGCTCTGACCGACCGCGAAGGCAACGTCCTCGCGTGGAAGAGTGCTGGAGCCGCTGGATTCAAGGGTTCGCGCAAGTCGACGCCGTTCGCCGCTCAGGTGACCGCCGACCTGTGTGCGCGTGAGGGCATGGAGCATGGTCTCCAGAAGATCGAAGTGTTTCTGAAGGGTCCCGGCTCCGGTCGTGAGACCGCGATGCGCTCCCTTCAGGCCGCTGGACTCGAGATCATCGGTGTTCGCGACGTATCCCCGCAGGCCCACAACGGCTGTCGTGCCCGCAAACGGCGCCGGGTCTAAGGAGACTGTAGAAGATGGCTCGAGTTACCGATCCTAAGTGTCGTCAGTGCCGCCGTGAGGGCGTCAAGCTGTTCCTCAAGGGCGAGCGTTGTCTGACCGAGAAGTGCGCCGTTGAGCGCCGCTCCTATCCGCCAGGCCAGCACGGCCGCGGACGCATCAAGCAGTCTGAGTACTTGCTGCAGTTGCGCGAGAAGCAGAAGGCCCGCCGCTACTACGGCGTGCTGGAGAAGCAGTTCCGCAACTACTACGCGAAGGCTTCGCGTCGTCAGGGCATCACGGGTGAGGAGCTTTTGCGCCTCCTCGAGCTGCGCCTCGACAACGTCGTCTATCGCCTCGGTTTCGCCGCGTCGCGTGCGCAGGCTCGTCAGCTCGTGCGCCACGGCCACTTCCATGTCAACGGTCGTCGGGTCAACATCCCTTCGTACCAAGTTCGGACAGACGACATCGTTTCGTTGCGCCCCGGTGCAGCAGGCGAGGTCGCGGTCCGCAACGCGACAGACCTCACGGCGTCTGTAGCCAACTGGCTGCAGGCCGACCATGACAACCTCACGGGCAAGGTCGTTCGTATGCCTGACCGTGAGGAGATCGATACCCCTGTCCAAGAGCAGCTGATCGTGGAGCTGTACTCGAAGTGAGCACCCGCATGCTTGAATTCCAGATGCCACAGATCGTCCATGAAGAGGTCTCCGCTACTGAGGGAGTCTTCGTTGTGGAGCCCCTCGAGCGTGGCTTCGGCTACACGTTCGGCAACTCGCTTCGTCGCGTGTTGCTCTCCTCGTTGGAGGGCGCTGCTGTCACGAGCGTCCGCATCGAGGGCGCGCAGCACGAGTTCACGACGGTGCCGGGTGTCCGCGAGGACGTCACCGACATCATCCTGAACCTCAAGGGCCTAATCCTCAACATTGAGGGTGATGCTCCCGAGGTCGAGGCTGACATCGTCAAGTCCGGCCCTGGCGTCGTGACGGCTGCCGATATTGCAATTGCTGGTCCCGTTGAGATCCTCAACAAGGATCTTGTGATCTGCAACCTCGCCGCCAAGTCGAAGCTCGAGATGTCGCTGACCATTGGTCGCGGCCGTGGCTACGTGCCCGCCTCCGAGAACAAGGACTTCGAGACGACGATCGGTGTTATCCCCGTCGACTCGATCTTCTCGCCCGTCCGCCGTGTCACGTACACGGTCGAGCCGGCGCGCGTTGGTTCGGACACGGACTTCGACAAGCTCACGCTGCACGTCAAGACGAACGGTGCGATTGATCCGAAGGACGCAGTCACGAAGGCTGCCGAAATTCTGATCCGTCAGCTCAACATCTTCGCCAACATGGATACGGCCGAGTTGGCCCGTAGCCTCGAGGTGAGCATGCCCGAGTACGACGTTGCTCCGACGAACGGGATGGAGCACATCCTGATCGAAGAGCTCGAGCTTGGCGTCCGCTCGTACAACTGCCTCAAGCGCGTTGGCATCGAGACGGTTGGCGACCTCGTTGCCAAGTCGGATCGTGACCTCGCCTCGATCCCGAACTTCGGTCGTAAGTCGATCGACGAGATTCGTGCTGCACTCGGTGCTCATGGTCTGCGGCTGCGCGGGGACGAGGGCTAACCATGCGACACGCACGCAAAGGCCGCGTCCTCGGGCGCGATTCCGCGCACCGCAAGGCGCTGTTTTCGAATCTGACTGGCTCGCTTGTCGAGCACGGTCGGATTACGACGACGCTCGCCAAGGCCAAGGAAGTGCGGCCGATCGCTGAGAAGATGGTCACGCTCGGTAAGCGTGGCGACTTGCACGCTCGCCGTCAGGCCAAGGCCTATCTGCGCAGCGGCGACGTCGTGCACGCGTTGTTTGCCGAAGTCGCACCGAAGTTCGCCGAGCGCCCGGGTGGCTACACCCGGATCGTCAAGCTTGGACCTCGCTCCGGGGATAACGCCGAGATGGCGATCCTCGAGTGGGTCGAGTGATCTAACCGTGCGTGGGCGGTGGGCATGAGCGATACCACCCACATCACGTCCGGTACCGTCACGATTCCGCAGCCTGAGGGCTGGCAGGATCGGACTGTCCTGACGATCGTTGGACCGTTGACGGAGGGTGCGCAACCGAACGTCGTGGTGACGCGCGAGACGCTCTGCAACAGCATGGGTCTTGGAGGGTTCTCGAGCGGCTGGGTGCAGAAGTTGGCGGACCAGATTCCCGTTCAAGAGTCGCGACCCGTCGAGCACATCGAGATTAGTGGTGCGCCTGGCCATCTACGCACGGTCGAGTGGGAGGCAGCCGGCTTGCGTCTGCGGCAGCTCGTTGGGCTGACGACGATTGGTGGGTCGGGGTATGCGATCGTCTGCACCGTGCCGTCGGTGGCCTTCGAAGCGCTTGAGCCGCAGCTACGCGCAGTGATCGAGGGTACGCAGATCGACGCTGGCGCGTCGACCGAGTCGTAGAGGCATAGCCGTGCTTGACCCACAGAGTCAGCGCAGCCTGATCGACCTTGGTATTCCCGAGAGGACTCCGCGTTCGCGCGGGCTCAATGTCGTGGTGCTGATGTTTGTGCGGGTGCTCGTTGGTGTGGCGGCATTGGTTGTCGGCGTCCTCAACCTGCGTGGGCATGCGGTGGTGGCGCTGCACGCCGAGGAGTGGGGTCTGCCTGCGCCGTCGCTGCTGACCTGGATCGGCGTAGTGCTGCTCGTGCTGTTTGGACTGATGCTGATGCTCGGCGTGGCGAGTCGCCTGTCGGCATTCGTTGTGCTCGTGGTGGCACTCGTGATTGTGGCGACTGCTGGTCGCGTCGACGGTGGTGCGCCACTGATCGGTGGTGCCTTGCTGGCCGTTGGCTGTCTGATCATCGTGGCGCGGGGCGGTGGTGCGGCCCAGCTCCTGGACCGCATCGATCCCATCCTGTGATCAATACGCGCCTGCAGGTGGCCTACGACGGCACGGGGTTCAATGGCTGGGCGCAGCAGCCACACGCCCGTACGATCGAACGCGAGCTGACACGCGCGATCGACCGCCTCCACGATGCTCGGGGCGACGTCGTGGTGGCTGGACGCACCGATGCGGGGGTGCACGCGACGGGGCAGGTTGTCAGTGTCTTGCGGCAGGGCGGTCCGCCGACGGCTGCGCTGCCGCGTGCGCTCAACGACATCTTGCCCACCGACATCGTGGTCGCTGCTGCCGACGAGGTGCCGGCCGACTTTAGCGCCCGTTTCTCTGCGCGTAGCCGCTCGTACACGTACGACGTACGCCTCGGGCAACTGCGCGACCCGCTGCAGTGTCGCCGCGAATTGCACGAGCCTCGCGAGTTGGACCGCTCGGTCCTCGACACGTTGGCGGCGACGATCGTTGGCGAGCACGACTTTCGTGCCTTCACACCCGCGGAGACCGAGCACAAGACGTTTACGCGAACGGTGCAGACGGCGCGGTGGCTCGACACGGAGACCGGGATTCGCTTTGAGATTACGGCCAACGCGTTTCTACGCCACATGGTCCGCACGCTCGTCGGCACGATGATCGTGACGGCCCGCGGTGACCGAGGCAACGCCCCAGAGCTGTTTCCCTCGCTTCTGACGGGCGCGCTGCGGTCGGAGGCGGGCTGGACGGCACCCGCCCACGCGCTCTGCCTTGTGCATGTCGACTACGTCAGCGGCACGGGATCAGATCCCCGGCGCTAGCGAGCGGCTAGACGTACGAGAAGGCGAGCGCTGCGATCACGTAGATCGCGATCAGCTCGGCACCCTCAAGCCACGTCGCATTGCCGTTGGTGGCGATAAAGGCGGCGAGGATTGCCGCGGCAATCAGCACCGCCATCTCGAGTGCACCAGACGACAGCGTCAACTCGTGACCAAAGATGAAGCCCGCGGCAACGGCGACGGCCGTCACGGCTAGCGCGACCTGGAGCGCCGAGTTGAAGGCGATGCCCATCGCGAAGTCAAGGTCGCCCTTGGCGGCAATCTTGATGGCGGCAAAATGCTCAGCGATATTGCCGACGAGTGGCACGATGATCAGGCCGACGAACACTGCCGAGATACCCGTGGCCTTGATCGTTGGCTCGATCGCTGTGACGAGAAATTCGGATAAGAGGCCGGTGACCGCGGCGGATGCGACCAGCACGATGATCGATAAGCGTGGAGACCAGTGTGCGGTCCCGTGAGCGGCGGCCGATTCGTCGGGGGAACGGAAGGCGTGCAGGAGGTACAGGCCGTACAACACGGCCATCACGATTGCCACCCCGTGTGAGATGCTGATCGCGCCGCTCGTCTCGGCGGGCAAGACGATCGTAAACAGCGTCGGCAAGGCGAGTGCAGCAGTCGCCAAGAGCAGCATCGTGCCGTTGACGCCGCTGATCACGGCGTTAAAGCTCTGGCGGCCATGGCGAATGCCAGAGACGAGCAGCGAGGCGCCGAGGATCAGCAGGATGTTGCCCATCACCGAACCGATAATTGAGTAGCGCGCGACGTCGATGAGTTCGCCGCCTTGGCGAATCGCGAGCACGACGATGATCAGTTCGGCGGCATTGCCGAAGGTCGCGTTGAGCAGGGCGGAGATCCGCGGGCCGGATGCCTCACCGGCTTGCTCCGTCGCGACGCCGAGGATGTGCGCCATGCCCGCGACGGCAAGGCCCGCCACGACAAAGATCAGCACCGAGTTGGCATGCGTAACCTCGAGCCCAATTGCCGCCACCGCGACCAGGCCAATCAGGCTGAACTGCACGCGCTCAGAGCGAGTGAAACCACTCATAGTTTCTCCTGCACTCACGCGGGCGGCATAGGGGGACGGGTAACCTGCATGTCGCATGCGTGTGCTCCTGACGAACGACGACGGCATCGACTCGCCGGGGCTCCACGCGATCGCACGCGCGCTGAGTACGGTCGTGGAGGTGCTGGTCGTTGCGCCCGCGACGAATCAGAGCGCAGTTGCTCGTGGCATCACGATCCGCGGCACGCTCGAGGTCGAGGAGCGCGAGGTGCCGGGTGCGGCCCAGGCCTTTGCCGTTAGCGGTACACCGGTCGACTGCGTGCGCTTTGCCGAGGCGCGCGAGCCTGGCGCGTCGTTCGATCTCGTCGTTGCGGGTGCCAACCTTGGACTCAACCTCGGCGATGACGTCACCTACTCGGGTACCGTCGCCGCAGCGATGGAGGGAATCCTACTCGGCTACCCGGGGCTCGCGATTTCGCAACAATCGACCGGTGGCGAGCTGCATCACACGCGCGATGGCGACTACGAGTTTGCGACGGCCGAGCGGATCGTGCCTCGCCTTGCCACGCTGCTTGCTGCAGGCACGTTTGGCAAGGACATGCTCGTCAATCTCAACTGTCCGACCGGCCCACCGCAGGGCCTACGCGTCTGCAAGCTTGGCCGTCGAATCTGGGCCGACCAGATCGAACTCGCCGAGGAACGTGGCGGCAAGCAGCGCTTTCGTCTCTACGCAGGCGATGCGGACTATCACCGCGCGCCGGGGACAGATTTTGAGGCGATTGCGGATGGTTACGTCGCAATCACGGCGCTCCACGTCGACTGGGAGCACCCCGCGAGCGCGACGCTCGTGACGGGCCTCGAAGGTCTGCTCGACTAGTCCTCGTCGACCCACGCAGTCGGCGTCGACGACTGTTCTTCGAGGACGAGTTCGTGGTGAGCGGGTAGTTCGGGGTCGTCGTGGTCCGTTTCATCGAACTGGTGCTCGCGAAGCAAGACCTGGGCTACGCGTAGTCGGTCGATCGCGGCGGGGGCAGCGGCACCACGCAACTCGCCGGCGGCGAGCCATTCGATCACCTCTTCGAGCAGGTCGCAGGCGGCAATTAGTGAGCCGGCTGGGGAGGCCTCGAGGCCAGCGGCCTTCGTGGCGAGTGCTGCGGCGAGGTCGTCACCGTCTCGGCGCAAGACGTCTCCACGTCGCGTCTTCCAGCGCGCGCCCGTGACGGGCACGGCGAGCAGGCGGGCCGCCTGGATCTGAGCGGCGGCCAGACGCGCCTGGGGGCCATGGAGGCGTCCCTCGCGCAGCAGGCGCTCGCACCCCAGGATCAGCAGAAGCCCGAACGCTGTTCGGCGACGCCCGCGCTCGATCAGTGGCGATGGGGCAGACCAATAGATCTGGCGCTGCAGCGAAGTAAGCGACGAAGAGGGCATCAGAGAAGCGTAGAGAGAACTACAGACGTTTTTCGCGGCAGGCGCGCCCACGGACGGGCGCGATACCGTTTCGCCTGTGCACACGCTTCGCTGGCCCGTGGTTCTGTTCGATCTTGATGGCACGGTGCTCGATACCGTCGAGTTGATCCGCGCCTCGCACGAGCACGCGCTGCGCGAGGTATTGGGTGTGGCGATGACCGACGAGGAGTTGATGGCCGGGATCGGTACACCGCTGCTCGAGCAGATGGAGAAGTTCAGCGCCGACAACGCCGACGAGCTGTTTCACAGCTACCGCACGTGGAACCACGCCAACACGGCTCGCCTGATCCAACGCTACGACGGCATGGACGAGTTGATTCTCGAGCTCGAACGCGAAGGCGCTCGCCTTGGCATCGTCACGTCCAAGATGCTGGACGCTGTGGATCTTGCCTGGAAGGCGCTGCCGCCGCCGATCGTCTGGGACGTGGTGATCACGATCGAAGATTCCACGCGGCACAAGCCACACCCGGAGCCGCTACAGGTCGCGATGGAACGGCTCGGAGCCACGCCAGCCGAGACGGTCTACATCGGCGACTCGCCGTTCGATCTCCAGGCTGCCCACGCAGCCGGGTGCGATGCGATCGGGGTCACCTGGGGCGTCTTCAACCGCGACGCCCTGGCCGCTGAGAGTCCGCTCGAGATCGTCGACGATCCGGCCGAACTGCTGCGAGTGTTGACGGTTTGAGCGCCGCCCGTGCCGCCGAACTCCGCACCCAGTTGCGGGCCTGGGATCGCGCCTACTACCTCAACGACGCCCCTGTCGTCGACGACGCTACGTACGACGCGGCGTTGCGCGAGTTACGTACACTCGAGGCCGCGCAGCCAGAATTGATCGAGCCCGATTCGCCGACGCAGCGCGTCGCGGGCGGGGTCTCTGGCGGCTTTAGTGAGGTGCGCCATCTGCTGCCGATGTTGTCGCTTGCCAATGCGCGCGACGACGACGAGTTGATCGCCTGGGATGTCCGCCTGCAAAAGCTGCTGGGCGAGACGGGTGAGACAGAGGAGCCGGCCTTCGTCGTGGAGCCAAAGATCGATGGCCTGGCGCTGTCGTTGGTGTATCGGGACGGCCTGCTCGAGCGAGCGGTGACACGGGGCAACGGCGAGGCGGGCGAGGACGTGACGGCGAACGTCCGCACGATCCGGGCAATCCCACTCTCGATCGACGATCCCAATCCGCCTGCGCTGATCGAGGTACGCGGCGAGTGTTACATCCCGCTTGAGGCTTTCCGGCGACTCAACGAAGAGCGTCTCGACGCTGGCCTGCCGGTGTATATGAATCCGCGCAATACGGCGGCTGGGTCGCTGCGACAGCTCGATTCCGCGATCACGGCCGAGCGTCCATTGTCGTTTTGGAGCTATGCGATCGGTGCGCTGGAAGGGATCGTGTTCGCGTCGCAGTCCGAGGCGCTGGCGTGGCTCAGCAAACGTGGCTTTCCGGTCAATCCCCGCATCCAGCGGATGGTTGGGATCGAGGCGGTCCGCGAGGCGTGTCATGCGATCCTGCGCGACCGCGAGAGCCTGGACTACGACATCGATGGCGCGGTCGTCAAGGTCGACGATCTTGCTCTGCAGGCGACGCTGGGCGCCGTCGGTCGCGATCCGCGGTGGGCGATCGCGTTCAAGTTTCCGCCCACGACGCGCACCACAAAGCTGCTCGGCATCGAGATCAACGTTGGACGCACTGGTGCGCTCAATCCGTTTGCGGAACTCGAGCCCGTCGAGGTTGGTGGCGTGGTCGTGCGGCATGCGACGTTGCACAACGAAGAGGACATCAACCGCAAGGACATTCGCGTCGGAGACACCGTGATCGTGCAGCGGGCCGGCGATGTGATCCCGCAGGTGATTGGCCCCGTGCTCGAAGACCGCACGGGCGCGGAAAAGGTATTCCGCATGCCAGACGACTGCCCGGCCTGTGGCGAGCCCGTCGTCAAGAACGAAGAGGACGCCAAGCACTTTTGCGTCAACCCGCGCTGTCCGAGCCGCGACATCGAGGGCATCAAGCATTTTGCCGCTCGCAGCGCGATGGATATCGATGGCGTGGGGGAGAAGCTGATCGAGCGGCTCTACGAACTCGAGTTGGTGCGGCGCTCGAGCGACCTCTACGCGCTGACGGTCGCTGATCTATTGCCGCTTGAGGGCTTTCAGGAGACCTCAGCGCGCAACACGGTCGAGGCGATTGCCGCCTCGCGGGCGCGTCCATTTGGCAACGTGCTGTTTGGCCTTGGCATCCCACACGTCGGGTTGGTGACGGCCCAGGCAATCACGCGTGCCTTCGGTTCGATGGAACGTCTGGTGGAGGCCGGGGCGGAGGAGATCGCTGAGGTCGATGGAGTCGGCATGGTGATCGCAGAGGCCGTCGCCGCCTGGTGTGCGGACCCGGAGCGCCAGGCCGAGGTCGCGGCACTGGCTGCTGCGGGTGTGACGCTGACGCTCAGTGCGGACGAGTTGCCGGTCGAGGGTCCGTTGACAGGGATGACGTTCGTGGTGACGGGCACGCTGGCAGGGATGTCGCGCGACGAGGCGCACGCGGCAATCGAACGCTTGGGTGGTAAGACCACGAGTTCCGTCTCGAAGGCGACGTCGTATCTCGTGGCGGGCGAGAAGGCCGGCTCCAAGTTGGCCAAGGCCGAGCAGGCAGGCGTGCCGATCCTCGACGAGGCGGCCTTCATCGAGTTGCTCGGCAGTAACTCCTAAAGAAAACGAATCGTGACGGTGCGGACGCCCCAGCGCAGGGCGGTGCGCTCGGTCTTGACCCAGACGTCGACGAAGGCGCCCTCGACGGCGCCACCAATATCCGCCGCTAGGCAGATGCCATAGCCAGGGACCCGAAACCGCGTGCCAAGTGGAATTACGTCAGGATCGACCGCACAGATGCCATGGCGCGTCTTGGCCCCTGTAAAGGTGGGTTGATGGCCCGCGTAGGCCGTCGACGTGACCTTCAGCGTCGAGCCAGGCTTGGGCGGCTTGGGTGTGGCTGCGCCAGCCTCTAGTGCAGGCAAAGCAAACGCCGTGACGGCGATAACAAGGACGCACAAACGACTCCGCATGGGCTCAGATTACCCGACGGTTGGTGGATCAACTTTGCTTAGGGGTCAGACCCCAAAGCAAAGTTGATCCAGCTATTCGACTCCAGGCGGCAGCAGAAAGCCATCGGCGTCTGCTGCGAGCTGCTGCACCGTTGTGCCACCGAGATGCAGCTGGGAGCAGACGCTCGTTGGCACCTCATGGTCGCCGACGATCAGGCAGCGCGGCGGTGGCGCAGTGCGGCTGCGACCGAGGTGGCGAGAGAGCGTCGTCAACAGCGTTGGTCCGCCTGCTGTGGTCTCGGCCAGGGCGTCGGCATCCGCCGCCGTGCCGACGACGACACTCGGTTTCAGAAGGGGAATGTCTTCGAGCCTGCCGATTGCGACCGGGATGCCTTGCTCGACCGCGGCGAGGGCGACGGTGACAACCCACGGCGTGTCCAAAGGGACCGTGATCAAGATGGTCTCGTCGGGGCGCAGGAGGTCGCCGGCTGCGCGGAAGGCGGTGATGTCGGTGTGGAGTTGTCCAAGCGTGCAGTCCACGTTGGTGGACGTGATCAGCGCCCGTTGATGGCCGTGGCGTTCGCGCGTGCGCTCACGTACCGCATCGGTCCTCAGGGCCGTATGGAGCACGCCGTGGGCGGCCAGGCGTTCGAGGCTGCGACCCGAGTCTTCGCGTGGGGCGACGGGGACACAGACCGAGTCGAGCCGGGCGAGTGACGCGAGATGTGCGGCACGAATCGGTGTCGTTGCGAAACCGGCCGCAAAAGGGGTATCGGCGGTACCGAGCCGAATCGTCACACCAATCTCGAGTGCGGCGATCAGGAGCAGTAGCGACTCGCTGTCCGTGTTGTGCTCGAGGGCGAAAATGCTCTCGGAGGCGCAGCCAACCTCCAGCAGCCCACCGGCGTATTCATGCACGCGTGAGGCGACGAGCGCACGGTCGAATGGGCGCCAGAGCGTTCCGTGGCGAACCCAGATCGCGGGTGGTGTGGCAGCGTCGTGCATCGTGCAGCCGAGACTAGCGCTCGGGGCTGCTGCTAGACAGGATTGTCGACGGCGAGAAACGACGTCGAGAGGCCAAATTGTGTCGCGGCTGCCTCGGCCAAGGCCTGGACACCCACTGTCTCCGTGGCGTTGTGTCCAGCGGCGATGAAGTGCACACCGAGCTCGGCCGCCAGGTACGCGGCATCCTCGCTGGGCTCGCCCGTAATGAACGCATCGAGACCAGCAGCGGCAGCCTGGCGAATATCTCGTGCTGCGCCGCCCGAGACAATGCCAACCGTCTGCACGGGGTGGTCGCCGCCTGGCAAGACCAATGGCGTGGATCCGATCAGGCCGCCCAGCGTGGTGGCGAGCGCGGCTGCTGTGGTTGGCGTGGGGAGTGTGCCGCGACAGCCGATCATGACGCCCTGGTGCTCGCCGAACGGCACGCGCTGCGTGACTCCGAGGAGGTCAGCTAGGCGCGCATTGTTGCCAAGCGTCGCGTGTGCGTCGAGCGGTAGGTGATAGGCCACAAGCGAGAGGTTGGCGGCAAACAACGCCTCGAGACGTCGGCGCTCCAGTGGGCCGATCCGCGCATCGGCGCCATCCCAAAACAGGCCGTGGTGCACCAGCAAGACCTGCGCATTGTCGGCCGCGGCGCGCTCGATCACCTCGAGCGAAACGGAGACAGCGGTGGCGACGTGCGCAACCTGATCGGCGCCCACGACCTGCAGCCCATTCGGGCCGTAGTCGCGGAACGACTGGGCAGCGAGCGTCTCGTCGAACCAGCCGACAAGATCCGCGAGCCGCACCGGGCTCATCCCGGCTCCCCGGCTTCTAGCGGCAGGCCGTCCGAGCCAGCGGGAATCGCAATCGCATTGATCTGATCCACGAGGCGGAGACCGTTCTGGTCGACCTCGATGACATCGCCGTTCGAGCCGACGTGCACGTTGTCTGCAGCCACGCCATTCTGGATTGCCAGCTCGGCCTGTGCCTCAAGCATCTGGGGTTCACCGTGGACCGGAATCACACTGGTCGGGCGCAGCATGCGGATCATGTCGACGATCTCGTCGGCACGGGCATGGCCCGAGACGTGGATCGCAGCGTCGTGGTGCGTGACGACGCGCGCGCCGCGCATGCGCAGCATGTTCTGCATCTCTTCCACCGGACCCTCGTTGCCTGGCACGGGGCGCGATGCGAAGACGATCGTGTCGCCATTGCCGAGGTTGAGGTCGGGATGCTCGCCGCGCGAGGCGCGCCCGAGCACGGCGAATTCTTCGGCCTGCGAGCCAGTGCAAATGACGAGCGCTTTGACGCCTGCGATATCGCGGCGGCCAAGGGTCGGCAGGTTCGGAGGCGCCATCTCTTTCAGGCGCTCAGCGATCTTGACGTTGCGGCGGACGGAACGGCCCAGCAGCATGACCTGGCGACCCGTGCGGTCCGCGGCGCGAACGGCATGGTCGATGCGGTCGATCTGGGACGAGAAGCTGGTCAGGACAACGCGGCCCTGGGCCTCGTCGATGACGTCGTTGATGGGATCAATCGTCGTTGCCTCAGAGGGCGTGCGGCCTGGCAGCTGGGCGTTCGTCGAATCGCCGAGCATGGCAATCACGCCGGCATCGCCAAAAGCCGTGAGGCGCTTGCGGTCGACCTGGCGCTTGATGTCCTGTCCGGTCGCATCCATTTTGTAGTCGCCGGTGAGCACGATCGTGCCGAGGTTCGTCGTCAATGCGATCGCTGCGGGATCTGGGATCGAGTGCGAGACGCGGATGAACTCCACGGTGATCGAACCGATCTGAATTTGATCACCCGGCGCCACGGTCTGCAGCGGCGGCAGTGGCAGGTCGTGCTCGGAGAGCTTGGCCTCGACCATTGCGGTCGTAAACGGCAGCGAGATCATGCGGCCGATGGGGGTGCCCGAGCGGATCAGGTGGGCAAGCGCAGCGACATGGTCGTCGTGCGCGTGCGTAATCAGCACAGCATCGACAGGGCGACCCTTGAGGGCGCGCACGTCGGGCAGGTAGATGTCGACGCCAAGGCCGCGATCATCGCCATGCGGAAAGCCGATGCCACAGTCGATCACGAGGCGGACATCGTCGTGCTCGATGACCATCATATTGCGCCCGACTTCGCCGAGACCGCCAATTGGCGTAATGCGAATCGGGTCCGTCACGCCCGACACGGTAACGCGAAGTGCGGGTTGCCCGCGCCGGGCGACGGGGCGGAGGTCGAATTTCTGGCATACTCATGCCCGCTCGGGGTATGGCGCAGCCTGGTAGCGCGCTCCGTTCGGGACGGAGAGGTCCGCAGTTCGAATCTGCGTACCCCGATGAGCAGACAAGGGCGGCCTCCCGAGCCGTCCCGCCCGTAGTCTTAGGCGGTGCCCTACGGCTGGCCCTACCTCGTGATCGTGCTTTTGCAGGCCTCGATCATCCCGCTGGTCCGCGACCCTGCGCTCCTGCCACGCATTCCGCGGCACTCACTGCTGGGCCTCTTGCCGCTGGTTGCGATTGGTGGGGGCGTGATCTTTCTGGGTGCTGTGCCGAGTGCGGTTGGGTTTGTCACGACGCTCGCTGCCTTCGCGGTCCCGCCGCTTGCGCTGTTGGCCGCCTGGCATGTGCGCCGCGCCGCACTCCCTCTCGCGATCGTCTCGCCGATCCTGTGGCTGATCGTCTGGCGTCTGCCAACGACGGGCTGGACGCAGCTGGCAGGCGACCTGTTGATTGTGCTCGCGGCCGTCTCGCTGGGACGACTGACAGGGTGGATTGCGCCGCGTGCAGCCTTGGTCGTTGGTGTCCTCGTCGCGACGGCGGTCGACATTTGGCAGGTGTTGACGGTCCAAGTTCAGCCGGTCGCCACGGCGCTAGCGACGGCGGTGCCAGCGCGCGGACTGCCGGCGTTGCAGCAGTTCGAGATGCTCGGGGCCTCGATGGGCTGGGGCGACGCCTACCTTGCTGCACTCGTTGGGGCGATCGTGGCGGTACGCGTGCGCGCGACGGTTGTGGCCACGGTCGCCACGGCGATCGCGGGCCTTTCGCTCGGGCTGCTCTTTAACGTGCTCGACCTGCTCCCCGCCACGGTTCCTGTGGCAGTTGGATTGATCGCCGCAGGCTGTGTCGAACACCGTGCGGTGCGCGCGTGGGCACAAGCGGCAAGCGAACGCCGCAAACGCCCTAGGATGCCCATAGACAAGGAGGCTTGACCAGCCATGGCGACGACGATGCCCAAGCTCGATGAACAACTTTTGATCGGTGGAACGTGGACCGATGCGACCGGTGGCGCACGCTTTGACGTGACCGACCCGGGCAGCGGTGCGACGGTCGGCTCCGTGCCGAATGCGACCGAGGGCGATGTCAAGGCTGCGATCGACGCCGCTGCTGCGGCACTGCCAGGCTGGCGCTCGACGCCAGCACTGCAGCGTGCGCGCATTCTCCGCAAGGCCGCCGATTTGATGCGCGAGCGTGCGCTCGACATCGCGACATGCATGACCTCCGAGCAGGGCAAACCGCTTGCCGAGGCGAAGGGCGAGGTCGAGTACGCCGCCTCCTTCTTTGAGTGGTTCGCCGGCGAAGCCGAGCGCGTCTACGGCCAGGTCGTCTCGCCGATGAACACGAACAACCGTGTGCTCGTGCTGCGCCAGCCTGTTGGCGTCGTCGCAGCGATCACGCCGTGGAACTTCCCGGCCGCCATGATGACGCGCAAGCTCGGCCCCGCGATGGCTGCCGGCTGCACCAGTATCGTCAAGCCCGCCAGTGCCACACCGCTGACGGCTGCGCTCGTGCTCCGTTGCATCGAGGATGCTGGTGCACCTGCCGGCGTGGTTAACCTCGTCACGTCGCGCGACGCCGCCATGGTTGCCAACACGATCTTTACCGACGCCCGCGTCAAGAAGATCTCGTTTACCGGCTCCACGGAGATCGGCAAAGACCTGATCCGTGCCTCCGCACACCAGGTCAAGCGCCTCAGCCTCGAGCTGGGCGGCCATGCGCCGTACATCATCTTCGAGGACGCCGATCTCGACGAGGCAATCGAGGGTCTGATCGCCTCCAAATACCGCAATGCCGGCCAGACCTGCGTCTGCGCCAACCGCGCCTACGTGCAGCGAAGCGTCTATGACGACTTCCTCGCCCGGCTCGTCAAGCGTGTCAGCGAGATGCCTGTTGGTCATGGTCTGACCGAGGGCACGGTGATCGGCCCGATGATCAACGAGGCCGCAGTTGAGAAGGCCGACGAGCACGTCCAGGACGCACTCGCCAAGGGTGCCAATCTGGCCTACGGCGGCCACCGCCTGACGGAGGGCGAGTACGCCAACGGTGCGTTCTATGAGCCGACCATCATCGACGGCGTCACACCCGACATGCTGATCCACTACGAGGAGACCTTTGGTCCCGTGGCCGGCCTGACGGCGTTTGATACCGAAGACGAAGTGATCGAGCTCGCGAACTCTTCCGAGTACGGCCTCGCCTCGTACTTCCACACCAAGGACTATGCGCGACTCTTGCGTGTCGCCGAGCGTCTCGAGTACGGCATCGTTGGCGCCAACGCGGGCATCATCTCGGCGGCTAACGCGCCGTTTGGTGGTGTCAAGGAGTCGGGCTACGGTCGCGAGGGTGGCTCGGTCGGAATCGATGAATATCTCGACGTCAAGTACGTCTTGATCGGCGCAGTGGGAACGGTCTAGACGATGCGCGCCGTCCGTCAACATGCCTACGACGCACCGCTCGTTGTCGAGGAGGTCGCGACGCCGGTAGTCGCGGCTGGCGAATCGCTGATCTCGATCACCTATGGCGCGGTCAATCCACTCGACGTCTGGATCTCGCTTGGCAGCGTTGGTGCGGCTGGACCGCTCCCACGAACGCCAGGCTGTGAAGGCGTTGGCACGACCGGCGATGGTCAGCGCGTGGCGTTTCGCGGCGCCGGTCTGGGCATCGTGCGCGACGGCGCGTGGGCCGAGCAGGTTGCCGTGCCCGATGTGGCGCTGGCGGCGATTCCTGAAGGCTGTTCCGATCAGGAGGCTGCTGCGCTTGGCATTCCGGGCGTGACGGCGCTTGATTGTCTCGACCTGACAGAGGTCGGTGCGGGCACCACCGTGTTGGTGAACTCGGCGCATCGGGCGGGGTCTCGACGATCGCCATGCAATTGGCGAAGACGCGTGGAGCGCGGGTGATCGCACAGACCGGCTCTTCCGAGCGCGTTGGCCAGATCTCGCGTTATGCGCACGAGGTCGTCGTTGCCGACGCTGCGACGCTTGAAGAGGAAGTGCGGCTCCTCGCACCCGAGGGCGTCGACGTGATCGTCGATCCGCTCGCTGGAGCATTTGCGGCGCCGTGCGTGCGTCTGTTGGCAGCAGGTGGACGACTCGTGCTCTACGGCGCCAGCGCCGGCTCCGAGTTCTCGTTTGCTCCTCAGGAGATGTACCGCAAGAACGCTCGGGTGATCGGCTACAGCGGACTGCCCGTAGCGCCCGCGGCGACGGCCCGCAGTCAAGAGGCGTTGTTCGCTCTGGTCGCAGCCGGGACGCTCGAGGTTGTGATCGCCGACGAGCTTTCGCTCGACGATGCCAACATCGCCATCTCGCGTATTCGCGAGAACAGCGTTGGTGGCAAGCTGCTGCTGAAGCCCTAGAGCTCCTCGGGCTCGGTCAGAGCCGCGATCCGCGCGTTGCGCTTGCGGCGCCGTCGCCAGACGACAAACATTGCGAGCAGGCGAATTCCGAGCATCCCGGCGCCGAGAAACACGAGCGCAACAATCACGAAGGCCTGCTCCGGCAGCCGGCCGAGCTCGACCGTGCGGATTGCCATGGCGATTATGACCATGCCGATCCAGACGATTGCGCCGCGTCGAATGCCGCGGGGTGACCGAGGGAGATTGACGACAATTGCGCTGATGACGTAGCCGACTAAGAACGGCCAGGCGACGGCGAAGACGGTCAATGGTGTGAGAGCGTTGGCGTGGTTTTCGCGTCCCAAAATCGCGAAAAGACAGATCCACGCGACATCAAGGAGGAGCCACGGCATACGATGATGATCGCATGAGCACCCACGATGTCCCCGGGATCGTCCTCGCAGTTGGTGGTGGACTTGCGGCCGTGCGTACCGAACTGGGCGTGGAGCGCATCGCCAAGTTCGCAGGTCGTCTCGATGAGCGACCCGTCGCCGGCGATCGGGTGCGGCTCTTCATGGAGGACGAGGAGGGCGCACGCATCGATGTGATCGAACCGCGCACCACCGAGTTACGACGCCAACAACGGATGCGTTCCGAAGGCGAGCGGGCGATGAAGGAGCAGGTGCTCGCGGCCAATGCGGAGTGCGTGCTGATCGTCGCTTCGGTCACCGACCCGCCACTGCGGCGTGGCCTGATCGACCGTATCTTGGTCGCAGCGTGGCGTGGGGGGATGGAGCCGCTGCTGGCAATCACTAAAGAGGATCTCTCGGACCGTGCTGACGAGTCGCCCGAGGCTGTGCTTGCGGACTATGCGGCGATTGGTGTGCCAGGCGTCCTGATCGACGTGCGCACCGACGCGGGTGCCGATGCGGTGCGCGAGCTGATTGCTGGACGCACGGCAGCGGTGATCGGACATTCGGGTGTCGGCAAGTCGACGTTGGTCAATGCATTGACGGGCGGCACGCTGACGATTGGTGCGATCCACGAGCTGTCGGGTCGTGGTCGACACACGACGACGACTGCGACGTGGCTTGACTTACCGGGTGGGGGAGGGCTGATCGACCTGCCGGGCATTCGGAGTTTCTCGCTGGCGGGGATTACGCCACACGACCTGGCCGATGCCTTTGGAGACATCGCCGACAGCGCGACCAAGTGTCGCTTTAGCGACTGCCGCCACGTCGGTGAGGCCGGTTGTGCGGTCGAGAGCACGGTCGAGCCGGCGCGCTTAGCCAGCTATCGCAAACTGCTTGAAGAGCTCGAGCGCGGCTAACTCGTACCGCTAGGAAGCACAATTAGATCTTGCCGATTGCCTTCTTGAGGCGATCAAGTTCCCGCGACTTTGCGGTCAACTCTTCGAGTTGAGCCTCAAGCGCCGCGACGTGCTTGTGCAGTGCATCGATGGCGGCACGCGCATCGTGCGCCAGTCGCTCGGCCTGTGCTCCACCCACTTTCTTGGCTGCGTGGGTCGTGCTGCGAGCGGATTGTCGTACGCCGCCGCCACCTGGCTGCCGCTTGGCGATCCGGTAGTAGGTGGTGGTGACGGTGGCCGCGGAGCGCCCGGTCTCACGGGCAACCTGGGCGAACGCCTCGGTCTTGTTCATGCCGCGGTCGATCAGACGCCGTACCTGCGCGTAGGTTTCTGGGCCAATCGAGCCACGGGCCGATTGAGGGGCGCCTTCAGAGCGGAATTCAGACATAGGAAAAGATTGTCATATCTCACAAGCCCTCGAGGCATACAAAAAGTACTGTCAAATACAACAAGAACAGGACTATTACGTAAGATCATGTCCGCTATTTGACTGTTTGAAATGTAAGCCGTCGGTAGCTATTGCGCGCGGTGTTGTCCGACGTCGGTCACAATGAGGACATGCAGCGTCTACCTCGAATCGCTTCGTTCCTCGCCTTGATTGCTATTGCGACAGCGCTTGCCGCCTGCGGTGGCAGCTCGCTCGCCTCCGATCCGGGCAAAGTCTTGCAGGAGGCCAAGCTGCCACCGGCTGGTCCGAATGCCTCGACACTCACGGCGACCTTCACGCCGACGGCAGATGCAGCCGATAACGGAGGTACGACGACAACGCAGGACGATGGTCCGCTCGGTCAACTCGGGGGCCTCCTCGGCGGACCGATCACGATCGAGTCAACGACGCAGGGCGACGCCGCGACGGGCGTGACGGTAGATGCAAAGATCACCGCTGGGCCAATCGAGCTGCCATTGACGGCCCGTGCCAACAAGGACAACGCTTGGGTGCAGATCAACGGCCAGTGGTACGAGCTCGGCTCGCCGCTCGGGATCGATTTTGGTTCCGTTGGTGGTCTGCTCGGCGAGCTACCCGCGTTGATTAGGGATCCCAAGGCGACCGCAGTGGAAGACGTTGACGGCGTCGCGTGCGATCGCATTAGCGGCACGATCGATCCGGAGGCCTCGGCCACTGATGCACTCGGCACGCTACTAGAAAATCTCCCGCTCGACCTGTCGGCTCTCGCGGCAGGCAAGGCCGAGGTGAGCGTCTGGGTTGGGCAAGAAGATCGCGTGATTCGTCGCATTCAAATCAACACGGTTGGTTCGGGCGATACTGCCGCGGCCGGTGGCCTGCTGGTCGATCTGACGGTCGTCCCGGCCGATGCGGTTGAGGTGACGGCGCCAGCTGATGCCAAGCCGATTAGCGACCTCTTGGGAGCGTTGCTCGGTGGTGGAGTTGGCGGTATTGACCTCGGCGATCTGCTGGGTGGTGGCCTCGGTGGCCTCGATCTCGGAGAGCTCGGTGGCGCGCTCACCGGAGCGAGTGCGTGAGCGAAACCATTGTCGCCTGCGTGCAGATGCATGCGGATCGACCACTCGCCGACAACATCGCTGTTGCCGAACGCCTAGTTGCGAAGGCGGTAGCACGCGGTGCCGAAGTAATTTCGTTGCCGGAGCGCTGGAACGGCACTGGCTCCGATGATGTGATGGTGGCCGCGGCCGAGGCGCTTGAGGGCGAGTCCGCACAGGCGATGGCCGCGTGGGCGAGGCAGCACGGCATCTGGCTGCACGGCGGCTCGATCGGCGAGGACACCGAGCCAGGAGTCCGTGCCAGCAACACGACGCTCGTCTTCGATCCGCAAGGCAATCGCGTCTCGACGTACCGCAAGATCCACATGTTCGATATCGATGTGGAGGGTGCGGAGGCGCGTGAGTCGGCGGCGAACAAGCCTGGCGACCAACTCGTCTTGAGTGAGATCGCTGGCTGGCCGGTCGGGCTGACGATCTGTTACGACCTACGATTCCCTGAGCAGTACCGCGAGCTCGCGCTCGCTGGTGCCGAGGCCTTCATGGTTCCGGCGGGCTTTACGATGGCGACCGGGCGTGACCATTGGGAGATCCTCTTGCGCGCGCGAGCGATTGAGAACGCCGCCTACGTGATTGCCGCGAACCAGCATGGCTTCTGGGCTGGCAGTGCGCGCTACGCACGCTCGATGATCATCGATCCGTGGGGCGTCGTGCTCGCCAATGCGGGCGATGGCGAAGCGATCTGCGTCGCCGCCATCGACCGCCAGCGCGTCGCCGAAGTGCGTCGGCTGATCCCGATCTTCAGCGCCCGCCGCCCCGACGCCTACCGCTTCGCGGAGTAGTTCAAGGGCGTAAGGGATTTCTAGGAGGACACCACAACCGCGCGGATGTGATGTCCTCCCTGCATTTGGTGTGGGGCTTTGCATGCGTGTTCCAGGGAGGACATCACATCCGCGCGGTTGTGGTGTCCTCCCTGGAACGCGAGCGGACCCTGATGGCGCTTAGAGGCTGCCGAACGCCGTCAGGACCGCGCGCGCCATCTTGACGCCGAGCTCGTACTGGTCGATTCGGAGGTGCTCGTCGGGGGCGTGGATACGGTCGTTTGGCAGCGCGCAGCCGCTGAGGATGGTCGGCACACCCTGTTTGGCGAGTGCCGAGACGAGCGGGATCGCGCCGCCGGAGCGGACGATCGCGCAGGGCATACCCGTTGCCTGCTCGAAGGCCTCACGGGCCAGACGGATGGCCGGCAACTCGGGATCGAAGGTCGCACCATCAGCCATGCCGCGAACGGCGAACTCGAGTGTCGCGCCCGCAGGTGCGCGCTCGCGCAGCAGGTCTTGGGCTGCCTGCCAGAACTGCTTGCAATCTTGGCCGCCGACGAGACGGAACGAGATTGCGGCCGTTGCCTCGCTCGGCACGATCGTGCGGTTCTGGCCGGCATCGCGACAGGTGATGGCATTGACGTCGAACGTCGGCATCGCCGTGGTGCGCCGGTAGTAGTCGGCTAGGGCCTCTGGATTGGCCGCATTGATGCCAGCAATCGCGAGTTCGCCCGCAGGATCGGGCAGGGTTGTCCAGGCCTCCTCCTCAATCGGTGAGGCAGGAGCAACGCCGACCATCAGCGATTCGTGCAGGTGCCCGTCTGGACCAGCCGAGAGGTCGGCGATCAGGCGACTGAGCACGTGCGCCGCATTGAGTGCCGCGCCGCCATAGAGGCCGGAATGGGCATCGCGATCTCCCGTGCGGACGCTGATCGTGGCGGTGATGACGCCACGGACACCGGCTTCGATCGCGAGGTGGCCTGGCTCGACGAAGCCCGCGTCAAAGACGAGCGCTGCGTCGTACTGGCCGGCTGGCTGCTGCTCGATCCAGTCGATCACCGAATGGCCGCCGATCTCTTCCTCACCATCGAGCACGATCGTCAGGTTGACCGGCAGGGCGCCTTCCTCTGCCAGTCCCGCTGCGCCCGCGAGCAGGGAATGAAAGTTGCCCTTGTCGTCGCTCGCACCACGGGCATAGATCGCGCCATCGCGGATCGTTGGCTCGAACGGGGGTGTCGTCCAGTCTGCCAACGGCGCAACCGTCTGCACGTCGTAATGGCCATAGAGCAAGACCTGTGGTCCATCGCCGGTCGACGAGGGCAGGTGGCCAACGACGAGTGGGTTGACCTGGGTTGGGAGTACCTCAGCGGTGCCGCCCGCCGCGACGATGCGGTCGCAGACCCACTGGGCGGCGGCGGCGAGGTCCTCAACCGTGCCATCGCCTGAAGAGATCGAGGGAATGCGAAGGAATTCGGACAGCTCGGCGATCAACTCGTCGGTGGTGCGGGCCATGCGTTGACTCCCGGTGGGCGGTATGGACGTAGGCTTCGACGGCCGCTCCGGCGCGTGAATCCTATGGACGAAGAGAACACTACTCCGCAACCGACACCGCCGCCGGAGGCGATCGCTGGCCTCGAGGCGATTACTGCCGCGTTTGCCGAGACCGATGGAGTCGAGCAGGTCGCTAATCGGCTCGGCTCGACCTCACCGGTGGCCGCACGCTGTGCCGAGGCGATCTTGCCGCTCGTCGTGGCGTCGTTGCATCAATGGCGGCGCGACACGGATCGCGCTGCGCTGTCGATCGTCGTGGCCGACGATGATCGGGCACGCGAGTTAGCCGACGCGATTGCCGCCTTTGCACCAACGGCTGCCGTTGCCTTTCTGCCGCACCGCGGTGTCGACTGGGGCTCTGGGCTCGATCCGTCGCCGCACCTCGTGGGCGAGCGCGCGCACGCGCTTGCGGTCTTGGCAGAAGGCGGCATCGTCGCCGTCTCGGTCGAGGCGCTGGTCGAGAAGCTGCCGGGCCGCGCGACCCGTCCACAGGGCTTTACGATCCGCCGCGGCGACACGCACGATCGGGACGTCCTCGTCGGCCGGCTCGTGACGATGGGCTACGAGCGTGTTGATGGTGCAGTCGACGAGCGCGGGCAAGTCTCCGTTCGCGGCGACGTCGTTGACATCTTTCCGACGACGGGCCGCGAGCCGGCTCGTGTCGAGCTCTATGGCGATGAGATCGAGCGGCTCTCGTCATTCTCGACGCTCACGCAGCGCTCGTTGGGTGTGCTTGAGGCGATCACGGTCCACCCGGCCGTCGACGGCGACGCAGGCGACGTGCCTGAGCGGTTGGGCGATGAGGGTCCGCACCTCCCCGAAGGTCTCGTCGCACTGGCTCCCGAACTATTGGCTGCCGGTCCGCTGGTCCTCTGGGATGCCCCCGAGATCTTGGCGGCCGGTCGCGAACGCATCGAGGAGATCCTCGGCTCTGCGCGCCGCGCGTACCTGACACACGAGGTGCTCGCCGAGACCCTTGAGGGTGCTCATCGGCTCGACCTGCTGCCGAGCGGACAGGCTGTCGTCTTTGAAGGACACCCACCGGCGCTGGCAGCGCGTGGTCTGGCGGAGATCGAGCGCGCCTTGCAGGGACTCGTGCGACGCGACCTGCGTGTGGTGCTCTCGTTCGCTCACACGGGCGATGCCGATCGCGCCGTGCGTCAACTCAAGCGTGTCGATGTCCAATGGCTGGAGGAAGGCGAGCAGTTGCCAAAGGCCGCTGGCGTCTATGCCGTCACGTCAGCCCTCCGTCGCGGCATGGTTGCCTCAACGGCTCGGATTGCGGTGATCGCCGGCGGCGGCCTGTTCCGCTCGCGACGCAGTGCGCCGACCCGCGGGAGTCGCGCGATTTCGTCGTTCGGCGACCTGCGTCCCGGCGATGTCGTCGTCCACGAAGACCATGGCGTTGGGCGGTTCGAGCGCTTCGAGACACGCACCGTCGGTGGCGTCACGCGCGACTACCTCGATCTTGCATTCCGTGGCGAGGACCGGCTCTACCTGCCCCACGAGCAGATCAGCAAGCTGACGCGCTACGTCGGCGCCGATGGGCGAGAGCCAGCGCTCTCGAAGCTCGGTGGCAAGTCGTGGCTGCAGCTGAAGACGCGTGCGCGCACGGCCGTGCGCGAGATGGCCGGCGAGCTGCTCGTGCTGTATGCCCAGCGCCAGGCCGTGCCGGGTGTCGCGCACAGCGAACCGGGCGAACTGCTGCAACGCGTCGAGGAGGGCTTCCCCTACAGCGAGACCGACGACCAGGCCCGCGCGATCGAGGAGGTAATGGACGATCTCTCCCAGGATCGCCCGATGGATCGACTGATCTGCGGTGACGTTGGCTTTGGCAAGACCGAGGTCGCGTTGCGCGCCGCGGTGCGCGTGATCGAATCGGGCAAACAGGTGTTGATGCTCGCACCGACCACGATCCTCGCGCAGCAGCACGGCGCAACGTTCCGTAACCGCATGCTCGACCTGCCGATCCGAATCGAGGTCGTTTCCCGCATGCGCAGCGCCAAGGAGGCCAAGGCGGCTGTCGATGGCTTCCGTGCTGGTGAGGTCGACCTGCTGCTTGGCACTCACCGCGTGCTCTCGCGCGATGTGGTCCCGGCCGATCTTGGGCTCGTGATCGTCGATGAGGAGCAGCGTTTTGGTGTGGCTCAGAAAGAGCTGCTGCGGCAGATGCGTACCGAGGTCGATGTGCTCGCGCTGTCGGCCACACCGATTCCACGCACGCTGCACATGTCGCTTGCGGGACTGCGCGATATCTCGGTGATTGCGACGCCACCACGTGGACGTCGTCCCATTCACACGCACGTTGGTGAGTACGACGACGAGCAGATAGCGGGCGCGTTGCGGCGCGAGATCGAGCGTGGCGGGCAGGCTTTTTACCTCCACAACCGAGTCGAGACGATCGAGGAGGCCACCGCGCACCTGCGGCAGCTGTGTCCCGAACTGCGTTTCGGAATTGGTCATGGCCAGATGTCGGAGCGCGAGCTCGAGGAGGCAATGGCGTCGTTCCTCCGGGGCGATCAAGACGTGCTCGTGGCGACAACGATCATCGAGTCGGGACTCGACATTCCGACGGCCAATACGTTGATTGTCGAGCGTGCCGACCTGCTCGGCCTCTCCCAGCTGTACCAGATCCGTGGTCGTGTCGGCCGGTCCGACGTGACCGCCCACGCGTATCTGCTCTATCCCGATGCCACCGATTTGAGTGAGGAGGCGCGTGCACGCCTCGCCGCGCTCGCCGACTACACCGAGCTCGGCTCGGGTTTTCGTGTCGCGATGCGCGATCTCGAGCTGCGAGGTGCTGGCAATCTGCTCGGTGACGAGCAGTCGGGCCATGTCGCTGCGATCGGTTTCGAGCTCTACTGCGACCTGCTGGCCGAAGCCGTCGCAGATCTGCAGGGCGTGGCACCTGAGACGCTCGCTGCTGGCCCCCGCATCGACGTCGCTCTCGATGCCTACGTGCCGGCCGACTACGTGGGGCTCGAAGCGGTCAAGATGGATGTCCATCGCCGCATTGCTCTGGCCACGGAGATTGACCAGTTGCGCGACCTCGAACTCGAGCTCGCCGATCGCTTTGGCCCTGTGCCCGAGCCGGTTGCCAACCTGATCGGCATGCAGGAACTCCGCCTGTCAGTCGCTCCGCTTGGAGCTGTCGCAATCCAGGTGCGGAAGGATGGCGTGCAGATTCGTGGTGCGCGCATCACGCTCGATGAGGTACGAGCACTGCGCGAGCAATTCCCGGACCTGCGTGCTGCCATGACGAAGGACGACATTGGGTTGCCGCCACGGGAATCCGGCTCACTGCTCGAGCGGGCTGGCGAACTAGCCGATGCTATGATCGGGCTGCGTTCGGAAGCGCCCATCGGGGCATAGTTTCCCAGCCGCGTGAGTTCGAACCAACTTCCTTTCTGGAGACCTTCCTATGCGTAAAGTCACTTCGCTCGTTATCCTGCTCGTCGCCCTGGCGCTCTTCGTTGCAGCCTGTGGCGGCTCCGATTCGGGCTCGAGCTCGGGTGAGAAGCCGACGGTTGCAGCGGGCAGCGTGGCTGCAGTCGGGTCGCAGCAGCTGACGCAGGCCGAGTTTGATTCGCTCTACGACTCCGCCGTCAAGCAAGGCGTTGCCAATGGGCAGACGGCGCCCAAGAAGGGCTCTGCCGAGGAGACGACGCTGAAGCAGCAGGTGCTGCAGAGTCTCGTCCAGAACGCAGAGATCGCGCAGGAAGCCACGGCGAAGAAGATCAAGGTCGATCCCAAGAAGGTCGACGCCGATCTCGAGGCGTTCAAGCTGCAGTGCTGCGAGAACAAGCCAGCCAAGTACCAGAAGTACCTCAAGGATCAGGGCTTGACGGAAGCCCAGCTGATGGCACAGTTCGAGTTGCGTCAGCAGGCTCAGGGGCTCTACGACGATGTCACCAAGGGTGTCAAAGTGACGGCCGAAGAGGCGCAGAAGCAGTTCGACAAGGACAAAAAAGAGAAGTACACGACGGCGCAGTCGCGCAAGGTCGCACACATTCTGCTCGACGTCGCTCCCAAGGGGAAGGGCACGGACGCCGATTGTGTCAAGGCTGCTGAGGTGCTCAAGGAAGTCGAGGCCAACCCCAAGGATTGGAAGGCGCTTGTCAAGAAGTACTCGGCCGACCCTGGCTCGAAGGACACGGGTGGCGAGTACACGATCACCGATGACGAGAACTGGGATGCCGATTTCCGTAAGGGTGCTTTCGGTCTCGCCAACACGGGTGACATCACCGATCCGCCGGTCCAGTCGCAGTTCGGGTGCCACATCATCAAGGCGCTCGGCCCGATCACGCCCGCTACGGTCAAGGCGTTCGACGAGGTCAAGCAGCAGATCATCGACGAGCTGACGCAGGCCAAGAAGAATGAGGTCGCGACGAAGTGGTTCGAGGGCGTGCAGAAGTCGTACGAGAGCAAGACGGCCTTCGCCAAGGGCTACTCGATGCCGCCGGCGCAGACCACTTCGACGGAAACGACTACGGGCTAACGGATGACGGCTCGGCGCGTCGTCGCACTAGGCGGGGGAGACCCGTCTGGTGTGCCGGCGCTGGGCCTCGAAGAACTCGTGCGTGCGGGTGTCGCAGACATCCGCACGACGGGTGTCCTTGCCGCTTGGCTGGCCGAGCGCGGAGTCGCGCACGATGCGTCAGCCGCGTTGATTGCGACTGATGATCTGTCGGCGTGGCGCCTCGTGCGTGACGATGCAGCACTCGAGTGCGTGCCCGCCCGCGAGGAGCTCGCGGCCCGCGCGACCGCAGCAGCGCTTGGCGCCTTGTGGGAGATCACTGTCAGGCTTCGTAGCGAGTGCCCGTGGGATCGCGAGCAGACTCCGGCGACGATCGTGCAGCACACGATCGAGGAGGCTTACGAGTTGGCCGATGTCGCGCTTGCGGGGCCGCCTGGTCCGAAGCTCGTGGACGAGCTGGGGGACCTGCTCTTCCAGTCCTTCATCCTCTCGCTGATGACGCGTGAGGTTGGTGCGGGGGACCTCTCCGACGTCGCCCAAGGCATCTCGGACAAGTTGATCCGGCGCCATCCCCACGTCTTCGGCGAGACGATCGTCGAGACGAGCGCCGATGTGTTGGACCGCTGGGAGGGCATCAAGCGAGAGCAGGAGGGTCGTGAGGGCATCTTCCACGACATTCCCGACTCGTTGACGACGATGCTGGTGGCCTTAAAGACGCAGAAGCGGGCGGCTGCGATTGGGTTCGACTGGGTCGAGTGGACGGGCGCAGAGGTTTCGGTGCGGGCCGAACTCGACGAGTTGGTTGAGGCGCTCGCGAAACACCCGGTCGCCGGGCCAGAGCCCGATCCAACAGTACGAGCCGAAGCGGGCGACATCCTATTCGCTGCGATCAACCTGTTGCGCCTCGTTAAGGTCGATCCCGAAACGGCGTTGCGTGCAGCCACGAAGCGCTTTCGGCTGCGTGTCGAGGAGGCAGAGCGGATCGCTGCGGAGGAGGGCGTAGAGTTCGCAGCGCTGCCGACCGATGACCAAGAGCGGTACTATCGCGCCGCGAAGACTCGCCTGACCCCCCAGGCATCCGACGAAGGAACAGCATGAGCGCAATCACCTCGGTTCACGGACGACAGATCCTCGACTCGCGGGGCAACCCGACTGTTGAGGTCGATGTCGTGCTCGAGGATGGCGCCCGTGGCCATGCTGCTGTGCCATCGGGTGCTTCGACGGGTCAATGGGAAGCGGTCGAGCTCCGCGACGGTGGCTCGGCCTGGGGTGGCAAGGGTGTCACGCACGCGGTTGGGCACGTCAATGGCGAGATTGCCGATTGCCTGCGCGGCATGGATGCTGCCGACCAGCGCGCGCTCGATACGGCATTGATCGAGCTCGACGGCACGCCCGCCAAGGGCCGCCTCGGCGCCAATGCCATCCTCGGTGCATCTCTTGCGGCTGCACACGCCGCCGCTGCCAGTGCTGGCGTTGAGTTGTACGAGTGGGTCGGTGGAGCCGATGCCAACGTGCTGCCGGTGCCGATGATGAACGTCATCAACGGCGGCATGCATGCGGATAACGCGCTCGATCTGCAGGAGTTCATGATCATGCCCGTCGGAGCGAAGAGCTTCAGTGAGGGTCTCCAGATGGGTGTGGAGACGTTTCATGCCCTTCGGGCAGACGTCAAGAAGCGTGGACTCTCGACTGCTGTGGGCGACGAGGGTGGAGTCGCCCCCGACCTCTCCTCGAACGAGGAGGCGCTGCGGCTGATCATGGGCGCGATTGAGAGCGCGGGCTATCGGCCGGGTGAAGATATTGCGATTGCGCTCGATCCGGCGATGACCGAGCTGTACGACGTCGAGGCAGGGCTCTACCGGCTGCCGAGCGATGGTCGTAATCTCGATTCTGAGGGGATGGTCGCGTTTTGGGCCGACCTCGCCGACCGTTATCCAATCGTCTCGATCGAGGACGGCTGCTCGGAGGACGATTGGGATGGGTGGGCACTGCTCACGAAGACGCTTGGCGATCGTGTGCAGCTGGTGGGCGACGATCTCTTCGTTACGAATCCGGAGCGACTGCGGATGGGGATCGAGCGAGGAGCCGGTAATGCGCTGCTCGTCAAGGTCAACCAGATCGGCACGCTCTCCGAGACGCTCGATGCGATTGCCGTTGCGGGCTCAGCGGGCATGCGCTCTGTGATGTCGCACCGCTCGGGCGAGACGGAAGACGTCACGATTGCCGATCTTGCCGTTGCTGCTGCGACAGGGCAGATCAAGACGGGTGCACCATCGCGCTCGGATCGTGTTGCCAAGTACAACCGCCTCCTACGCATCGAGGAACTGCTCGGCGACAAGGCGTCGTATCCGGGCCGCGCCGCGTTCGCTCAGACGCGCTGATCTCGAATCTGTAACAACGTGTGCGGGCCCCCCGTTTAGGGCAGGAGATAGCCGTCAACCGGTCGTACAGTCAGGGCAGAGCGCTGAATCTCCCGATTCGCGCGAGAACTCCTGATGGCCACTCGCTCCACAGCCCGTTACACCAAGCACCGTCAGCGGGCGGCCGTGCGCCGTCGACGGATCGTGCTCCTGCTCGTGCTCGCGACGGCGCTCGTCGTGGTGGGTGGCGCGATGGCGTGGCCGCGCGGCGAGGATCCAACCAGCTCGCAGGTTGCGGTGGTTCCGGCCAAGGCGAAGGCAAACGACAAAGCCAACGCCGATGCACAGCAGCCGGCTGAGCAGGCACAGACGACAGCAGCAGCAGGCTGCAGCTGCGGGTGACGGAGCAGACGGTGGTGGCGTTCCGGTCGATCCGAGCCAGATCCTGCCCGATTGGGAGCCTTCGCCGCAGGCGAAAGCCGCTATCGCAACGGCGCTTGCGAATGGGCGTCCGCCGCAGTTCATCGTTTCGTCGTTCGACGGCGCAGCCGACTATCGCATGTATCAGCGCTGGCTCAAGGTGGCCGATGACGTTGGCGCGCGTTTCACCTTCTTCGTGAGCGGCATCTACATGTTGTTACCGGAGAAGAAAGACGCGTATCAGCCGCCCCAGGAACCACGAGGCTTCTCGAATCTTGGTGGCTATGCCGAACTCGCCGGGCCGAAGTCGGCTGCCGAAAATCTCGTCGATAACGTCACCGACTTCAACACTGCCCGCGCGTTGGGGCACGAGATTGGTTCGCACTACGTCTCGCATCTCTGCGAACAGTCGGATGCTTGGTCGTCGGCAGAGTGGGTGAGTGAGCAGTCTCAGTGGGAGCAATTCATGCTCGATCCTGTGGGCGTCAATGGTCTCAGCAACATTCCCACACCGATCTACACGAAGCAGGACTTTCATGGTGGACGCACGCCGTGCCTGTCGGGCAACAAGCCACTGCTGTATGACGCGATGAAGCAGGTTGGGTTCGAGTACGACGCGAGCCAGGCCGGCATCCTCGGGGCGTGGCCGACGAAGCAGCAGGGACTCTGGAACTTTGCGTTGCCGTCGATCAAACGTGTCGGATCGAAGTACGACACCATGGCGATGGACTACAACTTTTATGTCAACCATGGCCAGGCTGAGACGCAGGCTCAGGCCGACGAGTTTGAACAGACGACCTACCAGAGCTACATGAATGCGATCAACTCGCTGTACCGCGGCAACCGTGCGCCCTACATCACGGGTTCGCATTTCGCGAACTGGAACAAGGGTGCGTACATGAATGCTCTCGAGCGGACCCTACGCGACGCCTGCACGCGTCCCGAGACCGCCTGCGTCAACTTCATCACCCTCGCCCGCTGGCTCGACGAGCAGACGCCGGCGCAGCTGGCGAAGTGGAACGCCGGCACCTTTAAGCAGTCGTAGCGCAACCGTTCGCGTTTGCGTACGAGGCGGACACCACATCCGCGCGGTTGTGATGTCCGCAGGTGGGATCTTCGCTGGGGCTGAGGGGACATGACAAACCGGGGTTTGTGGTGTCCCCCTCGAACGTTACGTCGAGCAGCCCTGTGTCGTTAGTGCAGGGGGACACCACAAACCCCGGTTTGTCATGTCCTCCCAGCAGTTGCCGCTACTCCACCTGCGGACATCACAACCGCGCGGATGTGGTGTCCGCCTAGCGGTTACCGACGGAGAACGGTGTCTCGCCGGGAAAGATGTAGCCGCGTCGGCGCGCCTCGCGCACCAGCATTTCGCGTGTGCCGAGGGCATCGCGTTCCTTGACGGCGCGTTCCTTGATCGCACGGGCGCTGTCGAGCTGCTCACGCGCGGTCGTCAATTCGGACTGCGCAGCGCGGTAGGCGCGGATCGGCTGCACGAACAACACACCCAGTAACACCACGACACCAATGATGATCAGCTTGCGCACGCTGACCGATTCGCCGTGCGTGCAGAGGCTCCTCCCGCGTACGCTGTGCCCGTGATTGATGCGACAGACCTGGCTCGCCTCGAGCAACAGCTAGGGCGAACGCCGTATCCGCCACTGCGCGTGGCGTGCCGCTGTGTTGCTGGGTGGCCCGTCGTGGTGGAGCAGCCGCCGGTCACACCAGATGGCACGCCGTTCCCGACGGCGTATTGGCTTTCCTGTCCCGGGCTCGTCCACGCGGTTGGCGTATTGGAGGGGGAGGGAGGCGTCAAGGCACTCGAGGCGCGCCTTGCGCTCGATCCCGAGCTCGCGGCTGGCTTCGACGAGGCGATGGAGCGGCACCGAGCGTTACGGCCTGAGTTTGGGCTCGGCATTGGCGGCGTGCATTCGGAGCGTGGCGTCAAGTGCCTTCATGCCCACGTGGCCTTTGCCCTCGCAGCGCCACCGTACCCCATTGGCGAGGCGCTGCTGGCCGAGGCCGGTGGCCTGCCGACGCGGTGTTGCATGGAGCAGCTGACGTGAACCCGAATCCCAAGACGGAAGTGGCGATCCAGGCCTGGGGCGAGGCGCCCGGCACTGCTCGCCGTGTGCGTGCGGGGCTCGACGTCCGGGGCCTCGGCGCGTTCGAGCGGGCTTACGCGGCGATCTACAGCGAGCTCGTCCGCAAAGTGGGACAGTCGTACTCCCTGGACCAACTCGCTGACGTGTGGCGCGAAGCGGACCGTTGGGCTCCAGACGTCGCGCTCGATGCCGCGAGCCCAAACGCCGCCGCCACGCTCAACGCCGCTGCTCGTCGACCTCGCCTGCGCTCGTCTGCAGCGCAGCGCGCGCGACGCACGCAAGTAGCGCGTCACCCACCACGCGCAATCCAGGTCCGCTCGTACGGCAGGGAGGATGCGACGAAGGGGTCAGACCCTTTTGTCGCATTCCCATAGTGAGGTCTCTGGCTCCTCTGCTGAATGGGGCGGGCATGCGACAAAAGGGTCTGACCCCTTCGTCGCATCCTCCTTGGAGCACGGCCACATAGCTGATTGCGCTGTCGAGGCGCGAACGGCGACCGACTAGCTGGTTGCCGGCTCCGACTCGTCCTCGGTGACAGCCTGCTCGACGTCGTCTGCGGGCTCTTCGTCGCTCTCGGGCGGCGCGACTGCGAGCGTGATGCCGTCGGCGGTGACTGTGATGACGCCACTCGTCAACTCGAGCCAGTGCTCGCGGAAGACGTTCAGCTCGAGGACAGCCGCATCGATCCGAATCGTGACGCCCTGATCGTCGCGCTCGAGGGTGGCGGCGATCGTCTCGACCTTGGAGCGACCACGACCACGGCCGCCACGACGGCCACGACGGCGGCGCTTGGCAGGGGCTTCGCCATCCGCTGTCGCCTCGTCTGGCGCGTCGTCCGCGCTGGACTCGACGAGCGAGGCCTCCTCGGCAGCGACCTTCGGAGCGCGTGTGCGCGGAGTTGCAGCCGTGCTGGCGCGCGCTCGGCGCGGCTTCGGGGCGGCTGGTGCAGCTGCCGCCTCATCGGGACGCAGCAGCCCTTGCTGGCGGCGAAACGCCGAGACCTCGGCAGGCGTGGTCTCGAGCTGATGGGCGATCCAGATATCGGTGACGCCCTCGGCAACCCACGTACGGACCTGATTGAGCTGTGGTTTGAGCGACGAATTGCGGCGAGCCATCCGGGCAGGGTATACCGCCCGGCGGTTTGACCCGTCAGGCCCCGAAGGCAGAACGCAGCGTTTGCAGCGATAGGTACGCGAAGGTCGCGGCGATTGCCAGCAAAACCAGCACGATCAGCAAGAAGCGGAAGCGGGCTCTGCGGCGCTCGGATGTACGCACCGTCGTGGCCTCACGCTCTGCCTTAGCGAGGGCGAGCTCGGTCTGAAGCTGAACCTCGAGCTCGCGGTCGGCGGCATCCGGACTGAGCGGTGGTTGCGACACGTCCATACGGTAGCGATCGGGCTCACAACCGGCATCGGCAAAGGAAAACGTGGGATAGAGTTGAAACCGGTTACTTACGATGCAACTGTGTCACCCCGCCTCCATACTTGCCCTGACGCTCGCACTCTTCGTAGGCGCCGCCAGTGCCTCCGCGCAAGACACGACAACGGTTCCTGCGCCCGCCCCGACCCCTGGCATTGCCGTTGCGGGCTCGCTCGTCGCCGGCGTCGACATCTCCGGCATGGATGCAGCGACGGCGCTCGTAACAGTCAATGCGGCGTTTGCGCAGCAGATCGTGATCACCATCGACACTCGAGTGTTCAAGGTGCGAAGTAGTCAACTCGGAGCTGTCTATGACACGCAGACGGCGGTCACCGACGCCGTAGCGCGGACCGCGGCTGGCAATACGCCCGTGACACCCACGTACAGCGAGACGAAACTGAAGGATCAGGTCAAGCGAATTTTGCGCCTCTCGAGTGACAAGGGCAGTGTCTCGGCTTGGGTGGTTAAGGCAAAGCCGATGATCAAGCCCGGCAAGGCTGGCTCGGCGCCGAACGGCAAGCTTGTTGAGAGCCAGATTCGCGCTGCGATTGGCCAGCCTCTGTTGCGTGCACAACAGGAAGCGATACCACTCGTCGCAATCAACCCGTCGGCCACCCTCGAGCAGCTCGGCTATGTGATTGCCGTCTCGAAGGGCGAGCGTCTCGTGCGGCTCTATGCGCCAGTCGCTGGCAAGTCGAAGGCGGTACTGAAGTTCAAGGTTGCTGTCGGTGCGCCGTCGTTTCCGACACCATCGGGCAAGTTTACGATCGTCAACATGCAGAAAGATCCGTGGTGGTATCCGCCCGCTTCGGATTGGGCGAAGGACTCGGAGCCGGTGCCGCCAGGTCCGAGCAACCCACTGGGTACTCGTTGGATGGGCCTCGATCGTCAAGACATCGGCCTTCACGGCACACCGGACTCGAGCTCGCTTGGTGGCTACGCCTCCCACGGATGTATACGCATGTTTATCCCATCGGCGGAGAAGCTCTACAGCCTGGTTGATGTCGGCACTCCCGTTGTCATTTTCTAGCGCGCTCGGTCGCGCGTAGACTGCGGATCAGTGAAGCGTGTCGTTGTAGTCGTCGTCGCCGTCCTCTTGCTTGGCTTGGGCATCGTGCTGGCGCGAGCCGTCATGCAGTCGTCGGGCGCACGCGCTTTTCCAGCCGAGGTCGCATCCGGTGCCAAGCCACCGGCACCCGACTTTGCGCTGCCACTGCTGACAGGCGACGGTGAGGTTACCCTGGCGTCGCTGCGGGGCCAGGTAGTGGTGGTCAACTTCTGGGCATCGTGGTGCGATCCCTGTAAGGATGAGGCGCCGATTTTGCAAGATCTTTGGGTCACGGAAGCGCAGCCGCAGGGAGTCGCGTTCGTGGGGATCGACACGCAGGATCTACGCGACGATGCCCGCGCCTTTGCCGTCACGTACGGCTTGACGTACCCACTCGTCCACGACGTTGGCGGCGCAGTGGGGCGAGATTGGGGTGTCGGCGCGTTTCCCGAGACGTTTATCATCGATCCGCAGGGCAGGGCCGTGGCGTGGTTTCCGGGCGAGGTCACGGCTGATGGACTGCGCGATGCGATCGCAATGGCAAAGGCCTCATCGTGATTCGCCGACTCCTTCTCGTGCTCGCCGTGATGCTGGTGCTCGTGCCGATCGCCTCCGCAGCACAGCCACAGTTCACGATGTCGGAGATCGAGAGCCAGCTGATGTGCCCGACGTGTCAGAGCCGGCTCGACCTCTCGCATAGTCCAGCAGCCGACCGCATCCGCGCCTTCGTCGAGAAGAAGCGCCTCGAAGGGTGGACCTCGCAGCAGGTCAAGGATGCGCTCGTGGCGGATTTCGGCCCCTCGGTGCTAGCGGCGCCGCCCGCATCCGGGATCGGGCTTGTTGCCTGGGTCGCTCCGATCGCGATCGTCGCTGGTGGTCTTGCCGTGGTCGTCGCAATCGTGTTTGCCTGGCGCCGAAGGCGACATGCGGGACGCGCGCAGACGCCGGCCGACACCGCGCTCGAGGCGCGGGTCGACGCGGCGTTACGCTCGTTTGACGACGTGCTCTAGTAGCGAACGGGGTACGGCCCGTTGAGCGCGACGAGGTATGTCAGGGCGAGTACTGGGGGGAGGATCGAGAACGGCATCCCGTCGCCCGCAGGAATGACTGCCGCCGACGTGCCGTCCGGCGTGGCTGTGCTGCCGCCGGCGGTGGCCCAGCCACCCGCTCCAACAGTGCCACCGAGTGATACCTGATGCGTGTGGGGTGGCAGGTTCGTATTCAGCAGAGTCGTCGACTCGCGGCCCGTCGTTTCGCCGATTTCATACGACGACAATCCAGCTCCCGTGCCGGTACCGATCGGCAGCCGGCTTTGAAGATCGGGCAGCTGGAAATTCGAGGATCCGTTTCCACCGTAGATGGTATTGAAGATCGAATAGAGTGCCGAGTTCTGGGAGATCGGTATGGTTGATCCGTCGGCGATGGCAAAGTCCGGGGGGGGATAGTTAAACCCTGCGATGTCGATCGAGCCTAGGTACGATTCGGGGCTAGGCATGTGCTCTCCGGTGGTAGGCGCGGTGGATGATCGCCTCGAAACGCCGGCCGCCACCGGTGCTCAGGACGGGGACGACAAACAGGTCAAACGATTTGTTGCCAATGCTTACTCGGTGCGTTCCCTGAGGAATATCAACACCCTTCGGGCCTTTGAGGTTGACACGGAAGGCGTCGCGCCACAGCGGCGATCCAGCCTTGGCTTCGGCAGCAACGCCAAGCGGTTCAATGCTGTCGATGTCGAGCGTGACGGGACCGTCGGCGAGACGGATCGTCATCCGACCGCCCTTCGCATTTTCGAACCGGTTGCGGTTGTGGTGTGGGTGGGCCGGAAGTGGTGCGTGTGGCGCTGGGTGGTTTGACGGCGTGGTGGTGCGGGGCGCTTGGGCAGCAGCAGCGCTGCCCGCAGTGCCGAGCACACCTGCGCTGATCGCGACGCCAGCCGCCCCGGTCAGGAATCCCCGACGCGATTTCGCGTCGGGCTGGTCGGGTTCGAACATTCAATACTCCAGTCTGTAGGCAGTAAATGCCGTTTAGAGCCTACACCTGTACCCGGAGCAAATACGTGATCCACCGTACAGATCAAGGATCACTCTGAGGTATGCTGCCAACGCGCAAATCGACGCGGAGGATCTTGTGACGTACGTCATCGCCGAGCCATGTATTGACACGAAAGACCGGTCCTGTGTGGACGTCTGTCCTGTCGATTGCATCCACGAATCTGATCGCATGTTGGTGATCGATCCGGAGGAGTGCATTGACTGCGGTGCCTGCGAGCCTGAGTGCCCCGTTGAGGCGATCTTTCCGGAGGATGCGGTCCCGGTCAAGTGGGAGCCCTTCGTCAAGATCAACTACGCCTACTCCGATGGCATGGAGAGCGTCAACACGTTGGTGGCTGAGCGCATCGAGGCGTCGCCGCCCGAGCAGACCTCGTAAGGGTTTGCCCTTCGGGCGCGACGAATCGCCGTGGCCCTTGAACTGATCATCGGTCCGGCCCACGCCGGCAAGATTGCGGCGCTCTACGAGCGCTACCTTGCCGAACTTGCTGCTGGGCGCACGGCTGCGCTGGTCGTGCCCGATCAGACAGCCAAGGCGGTGACGGAGCGAGAACTTCTGGCGCGCGCCACGGGCGTGGTGGGTGCGGACGTCGTCACGTTCGACACGCTGTTTGAGCGCATTGCACGCGCTACCGGTGATCGAAGAACGGTGCTGCACGGTGCGGCGCGGCAGGTCGTGCTGCGGCGCGCCTTGCCAGACGCTCCCGCGACGCTCGCGGCGCGGTTCGACCGGCTTGGTTCGGCTTTGCTCGGACCGGACGATGTGCGTGCCGCAGGCGATGCCTCGTTGGCGGAGAGCTATGCACTCTGGTGGTCGGCGCTTGATGAGCAACAGTTCGTTGACCGCGCACGGCTGCGGATTGAGGCAATCGCTGCACTGCGACGAGACGTGGCTGCTTGGCCTGCAGGTGAGGCGCTCTTTGCTCAGGGCTTCGACGACCTCAGCTTGGCGCAGGAGACGCTGTTGACGTTGATTGCTCAGCGCGCTCGTGCCGTTGTGAGTCTGCCGTACGAGGCTGGGCGGAGCCCCTTTGCGGTCTTGACGCCGGTCGTCGGTCGGCTGGCCGACTTGGCCGGTAGTGGCGGCATCGTCGAGTTGCCTGCGGGCGCGTTTGATCGCGACCCAGGCCTTGCGGCGCTGGAACGCCGGCTCGGTGAGGCAGAGCCGGACCGACGCGCCGAGCGTCCCTCGCTGGCGGGTATCGCCACGGCCGAGGTTGAGGGCGAGCGCGGCGAGGCCGAAGTCGTCGTCGGTTGCGTCGCGGAGGCCCTGCGTTCGGGGATTGTCGGGCAGCGCATTGCGATTATTGGTCCGCGCGGTGCCGCGGACCGCACACGGCTTGTGCGTCAGCTGCGGGAGGCCGGCATCGAGGCCGTCGGCAAGGATCAACGCGCGCTCGTCAAGACGCCGTTCGGGCGGGTGCTGAATGCGCTCCTCAGTCTCGCCTGGGCGCCTGAGCCGACCGATTCCGATCGCCTGACGTGGCTTCGGTCGGCCTGGAGCGGGGCGCCGGCACACCTCGTCGAGCGAAGCGAACGGCCGATGCGCCGCTCGCTCGATACGCTCGAGAACGCCATCGAGAAGGCGGGCGAGCCGCTCTTGCGGGCGCTGGCGCTGCCGCCGGGATCGCGTGGGGGAGAGACGGCGGCAGGCGAGGTTGCCGCGGCCGTGCGGGGCATGGTGCAGCGTGCTCACGGCGATCGAGCCCCAGTCGCCACAACGACGGTGCGTGAGGACGTGGCTGTCGCTGCCGCTGTGTTGTCGTATCTGCAGACGGTGGACGTCGTCAAGCCGGCTCCTTCCCGCTCCGAGGTACGCGAACTGCTCGCCGAGTTGACGATCTCGATGCGGCAGACCCGTGCTGATGCAATCTGCATTCTCGATCCGCGCGATGCTCGCACGATTGACGTCGACGTGGCGATTGTGCTTGGGTTGGAAGAGCCGATGTTTGGTGTCGGGACTTCGGCCGCGCAGGATCCGCTCGTCGAGGCTCCCGATCAGAACGAGGTCGCACGCCATCTGGTCTACAGCGCCGTCACACGACCGCGGCGGAGGCTTGTATTGGTTCGTCGTGTGTCCGATGATGAAGGCAGCCCGTTAGCCGCCACGGCGATCTGGGAAGACCTGATGATCGCTGCTGGCGAGCCGCCGCCGACCTATCGTCGTCGCTTCTCCGACGCCGTCTTGCCGCTGCTGGAGGCACCGACCGTGCGCGAGCGCGCTCGCAGCATCGCGTATCTAGCGGCGACCGATCGACCCGAGGCCCTGCGCCTGGCGGGTGTCGCGGGCGTCAGTGGCGCAATCCGCCGCGCTGTCGCAGCGCCCCGTCGCAACACGCGCCTCGTCGATCCGCGTGTCGTCGACGTGTTGCGAGCGCGTGAGATGTTTGGCGTAACCGAGATCGACCGCTTTGGCGATTGCTCGCAGATCTGGTTTATCGAGCGCCGTCTGAGGCCAAACGTGATCGATCAGCCGATCGACAATCGCCTGCGCGTGGGCACGCTCGCGCATACGGTGCTCGGCCGCTTCTACAAAGAGGTGCCGGCGCTCTTGCAGACGACCGTGATCGGACCCGACGACGCCGATCGTGCGATGGTCGAGATGGTGCGAATCGTCGACGAGGAGATGATCAAGCTGCAGCCGATCGTGGCAGGCGATCCTCTCACGCTCGAGTTGCTCGGCTGGGGTCTTCGCCGCGACCTTGCGCGGTTGATCCAACAGGCGGCACGCAATGCGGCACCGCTCGTGCCGACGGAGTTCGAGGTCGCCTTCGGTGGGCGTGGCGCACAGCCTGGCCGTAAGGAGGGACTCAATGTCGGTCCCGCACACGTGTCGGGCAAGATCGATCGGATCGATGCAGATCCGGCCTTTACCGCCCGGGCGATGGTCGTCGACTACAAGACCAGCACGATCAGCACAGGTGCTCAGATCATGCGTGACGGAAAGCTACAGATTCCGCTCTACCTGCTTGCGTTGCGTGAGGTGCTTGGGCGAGAGCCAGTTGGTGGCCTCCTCGTCTCGATCCGCAAGGGCCACGTGCGAGGCATTGTCGACGTCGACGAGCTCGACGTCCTGCCAGCCAACATTTCCCGCGAAGACCGCCTCAGCCACGACGAGTTCGAGGCGGCACTCGAGGCTGCCCGCAGCGAGGCCGCGGCGCGCGTCTTGCGGATTCGCGATGGCGATGTGCGCCACGATCCGCAGACGCAGATGCTCTGTGAGCGGTTCTGCGACTACCGTGGGATCTGTCGGGTGGAGAAATGACTCTGCGCCTGCCACGACCCGATTTGTCGCCGGCGCAACTCGCTGCCGTCGAGGCGCCCGGTGGGGTCTTCGTCGATGCCGGAGCTGGCTCGGGCAAGACCACGGTGCTGGTCGAGCGTTATGTGCGGTCCGTGACCGAGCGCAACCATTTGCCTGCGCAGGTGCTGGCGGTCACCTTTACGACGCGGGCCGCAGGCGAGATGCGCGAACGCATTCGAGGGCGCTTGCGCTTTGAGGGACGTGACGATCTGATTCCACTCGTCGAGAGCGGTTGGATCGGGACGATCCATGCCACGTGTCGGCGAATTCTGGCGGAGTTTTCCGAGCAGGCCGGTCTGGCGAGCGGCCTCCGTGTCGCCGATCAGGTCGAGACCGTGCTGCTTCGCGATGCAGCCTTCGAGCGTGCGCTGGCGTCGATGCTTCACGAGTTGGGCGATCCGGGGCTCCAACTGGTTGCGCTCCATGGTCGTGATCGGCTCCGCGAGATTGCCGGCGAATTACTCAACGGCGCACGGACGCGTGGTCGACCAGTCGTCGCACCGAGTGGCACCGCGACGGTCCACGAGCTTGAGGCAGCGATCGCCGAACTCGTTCCCGAGGCTCTGGTGGTTTCGACTGCAGGCACCGATTCTGACCAGGCTGTCAAACGTCGGCAGGCAGCACTTGACCTGCTTGACTTGCTCGAACGAAAGCCAGAGCCGATCGAATTGGCAGATCTCAAGCTCTACACGCTCGGCGATGCCGCCTACAAGGCACTCATTGCGGAGGTCGAGTTGCAGGCGCGCGACGTACTGGTCGGCGAATTTCAGGCGCCGCTACAGGCCTTGCTCGATGGTTTTTCAGACGCCTATGCGGCGGCGAAAGCTGAGGTCGGTGCCGTCGATAACGATGATCTCCAACTACGGGTTCGGCAGCTACTCGAGACGCATGCAGATGTGCGAGCCACGCTGCAGGAGCGCTTTCGCGAGGTGATGGTCGACGAGTTTCAGGATACCGACAGTCTGCAGAACGCCATCATTCGCCTCGTGCGAGCGCCTGGCACGCCGCTCTTGGCGGTCGGCGATGAGCAGCAGGCGATCTATGGATTTCGTGGTGCAGAGGTTGAGGTCTTTCGAGGCGAGCGCGAGACGGCTGTGGCGGATCAGACGATCGAAGTGGTGTCGCTGCACGAGAATCGCCGTTCGACGCCACCCGTGATCGCCGCCATCAATGCGATCTTCTCGCGCGAAGAGCGCTTTACGCACCGTCCGCTGACTCCGTTTCGCACGTACGAGAGCGCAGGTCAGGGCCTGCCGGTCGAGCTGCTGATCGGCGTCGGTGACGATCTCGATAGCGGGCGCGAGGTCGAGGCGACGCTGGTGGCTCGACGGCTGCGTGATCTGGTCGATCGTGGTGTCTGCCAGGAGGCTGACATTGCAGTCGTCTTCCGTGCGGGTACGCGGGCTACGGTCTACGAGTCTGCGCTGCGTGCCGAGGGGCTCTCTACCGTCTCGTCGACAGGTCGCGGCTTTCTGCAGCGCCAGCCGGTTGGCGACGTGTTGGCGATGTTGCGTGTGTTGTGGAATCGCTACGACGACCTCGCCCTGTTGGCGTGCCTCGCCTCGCCGTTCGCTGGTGTCTCTAACGATGGGCTTGCTCTGATGCGCGAGGCCGTGGAATGGGAGTTCGCCGATGCGCTCGACAATCTCGGACCGATTGGCCTCAAGGAAGATGATCTTGCGCGTGCCGTCACGCTTCGCGATGCGATTGCGCGTCTTCGGAGCGAGGTCGGGCGGTTAGGGCTTGGCGATCTGGTCGCTGCGATAATTGCTGAGACGCGCTACGACCTAGCGATGCTCGCAATGCCTGACGGGGCCGAGCGGATGGCCAATCTGGAGAAGTTGCGGCGGGTGGCACACGCCTTTGACGATGCGCAGGGCTGCGACATTCCGGGCTTCGTGCGGGCGATTGAGTCGGGACGGCTCGATGGCGAGCTGAAGACCGAGGGAGTGACCGCATCCGAGGGGGCCGCCGCGATTCGGCTCCTCAGCGTTCATCAGGCAAAAGGCCTGGAGTTTCCGATAGTCGTCTTCGCAGACACCGCATCGAAGACTCCTGCGCAGAAGCGGCTGGCGATCGTACCGTCGGAGGGTGTGCCGGCCGCCAAGGTGCCGGCTTCGACGAACGAGATGTGCTCGACCCGAGCGTTGAGTGCGGCGTTTGTGACGGTTGCAGACGCCGGTGAGCGCGAGTCGCATCGGATCGCCTACGTGGCCTGCACGCGAGCGCGAGACCACCTGATTATCTCTGGTGCCCGTGGGCCCAAGTTGTCGACTGGCACGACGCTGGAGTGGTTGCTGGGATTGATCGATGACGATGCCGCGCTTGGCGAGCGGGTGCTCGAACTTGATGAGGCCCAGATCGGCATTCTGGTCAGCGATGTCTCGGTGGCTCCCGCGTTGCCGCCGGCAATTCGTGATGACACGGTCGAGTACGTGCTCGACGATGGTGGTCCACAGTTGGCCTTCGACGTGGATGCCGTCGGCATGATGAACGGCGAGACAGGCAGTGAGTTGCCACCGCTTCGCACTATGGGGCAGGCCGATGAGTGGGTCGTGCCGTCGCTCTCCTACTCGTCGCTCGACCTCTTCGAGCGCTGTGGCTATCGCTTCCATACCCAGCGGATGCTCGGCCTGCCAACGGTGCAGGCGGGTGGTACTGCGCCGATTGGCAAGGCCGTCCATGAGGCGATTGAGTTGGGGTCCGACAGCGATGCAGGCGCGCTGCTGCTGGAAATCGAACCTGCCGCCACGGCTGCCGAGCAGACCGAGGCGCGGGCAGCCGTCGAGCGCTGGCACAGCTCGCCGCTGCAGGCACGCTTTGCCGCGCTCGCTGACGTCCGCCACGAGCAGCCATTCTTGCTTCTGCTCGGCGGTGCCACCGTTACGGGAGCCTTCGACCTGAGTGCCCGCGACGGCGATTGTCTGGTGATTGGCGATATCAAGGTGGGTGGGCTCAAGGGCGAGACGCCCGCCGACCGGCGCGATCATGGCTACACGATTCAAGAAGAGCTGTATGCATTGGCCGGACTCGAAGCGGGCTACGCGACGGTCGAGGTTGCCTACCAGTGGATTGGCGACGATGGAGCGGCGTCACAGCTAGCCACACGCGTCTTTGAGGCTTCTCAGCGAGACCAGTTGCGTGCGGGGCTCGAAGCCCGCGTGCAGGCGGCTTTGGCGGGCCCATGGCAGCCAACGCCGTCGAAGCTGCTGTGCGAGAGCTGTCCGGCGTTGGGTCTGCTCTGTGCCGGTACCGACTTGCCGGGGCAGCATGCCTAGGGTCACGCGGACCAGCGATCCTTCCGCGCGTGCGCGGGCGATCGTTCGGCGCCTGCGGGCGGAGTATCCCGACGCCAAGTGTTCGCTGACCTTTCGGACACCGTGGGAATTGCTCGTTGCGACGATTCTCTCGGCGCAGTGCACGGACGATCGCGTCAATCTCGTCACGCCGCCACTCTTCGAGCGTTTTCCAACGCCCGAGGCCTTTGCGGGCGCCGACCTTGGCGACGTCGAGGACGCGATCCACTCAACAGGCTTCTTTCGCAATAAGGCCAAGTCGCTGATTGGCGCTGCGCGCTGCATCCTGCACGAGCATGGGGGCGAGGTCCCGCGCACCATGCGCGAACTCAAAGAGGTACCTGGCGCGGGTCGCAAGACCGCCAACGTCGTGCTCGGTAATGCCTACGGTCTGGCTGAGGGCATTGCGGTCGACACGCATGCTTCGCGCCTGTCGCTCCGCCTCGGGTTGACCGACACGGTCGAGCCCGTCAAGGCAGAGCGCGAACTGATGAAGATTGTGCCGCGCAGAGAGTGGACCGACTGGACGCACCTGTTGATTGCTCACGGACGAGCGGTCTGCACCTCGCGCAAGGCGTACTGCGATGGTTGCGTCTTGTTCGATCTCTGTCCAACCGGCTTGCAAGAGCGGCGGCAAACTGCGCGTCCCTCGCGCGCCCGCTCGACCTAGAGCCGTGGCAGGATCGAGGTATGGACCGCCTCGACATCGAGCTCTACGCCGAACGCCTCGCCCGCCACGTCGAACGGGCCGCCGACGAACTCGCGGATGCGCGCCTGCGCGAGGCCTGGTGGGAGCTCGAGTCGGCTGCCCGCCCGTCGCTTTCGGTGCGCGATGCCGAGCGTCTTGAGGCGCTTGGTCTACTGCTCACGCCAACAACTGCAAGCACAATCATGCGCAGCGTCGGCGAGCGGGTCGCAGACCTCGCTGCGATCCATCGATTGCAGGTGATCGTCGAGCGACAGCGCGCCGAGGCGCGTCAGGTTCAGACGGGTGTGACGACGACGAGCAGCCCGCCGTCGTCGTCATAGGCTGGAAACAGGTCGCAGGTCACCTGTTTTTCGATGCCAGCTCCATGGTGCAGCGAGGCGTGCTTATCGAGCTGTCGCACACCCCATTCGAGCGCGGTGCCAACGGGATCCTCGCCTTCTGCGAACGTCAGGGCGAGTGCCGTGCGAACGTCTTGGCCAATCAGCGTCTGCTCGAGCCGGCCGGTGACCTCAAAGAGTCCCTTGCCAGCCGCAATCACACGCGCCTCACTGTCGCAGACGGCAAAGCCCGCGCCCGGACGGGGGAAGTAGTCCTCAAGCAGTTGGAATACAAAGCCAAAGCCACATTCGTGGCAGCCGCGCGCCTGGTGCGACAGGCCCTCGCGTCCGTCCTCGTCGAAGGAGCGATTTTGGCAATTAGGACAGATGAAATACGGCACGGCGCTGGTCTGCCTAGGCCTGTTCGGCGAGCCAGCGCTCGGCGTCGAGTGCAGCCATGCAGCCATTACCGGCCGCCGTCACAGCCTGCCGATAGACGTGGTCGGCGACATCGCCAGCGGCGAAGACTCCGGGTACGCGCGTGGCGGTCGAGCCGGGCTGCTGGACGAGATAGCCGTTGCTATCCATGTCGAGCAGACCCTGAAACAGTGCGGTTGTCGGATCGTGCCCAATCGCAACGAAGAGCCCGGTGCAGGGGAGCTCCTTCGTGGCGGTGCCGTCGGTCTCGCGCAGCAGCAGGCCACTGACGGCGTCTTCGCCGAGCACTTCTTCGACGACGTAGCCGAGCTCCCAGGCGATCTTCTCGTTGGCGCGGGCGCGCTCCTGCATCACCTTGGAGGCGCGGAGCTCATCGCGTCGATGCACGATCGTCACCTTCGAGGCGAACTTCGTCAGGAAAGTCGCCTCCTCCATTGCCGAGTCGCCTCCACCGACGATCACGACCTCTTGCTCGCGAAAGAACGCACCATCGCAGACGGCGCAGTACGAAACGCCTCGGCCTTGGAGACGAACCTCGGAGTCGAGCCCGATCTGGCGTGCGGTTGCGCCTGTCGCGACGACGACGGTGCGTGTGCGTACGACGTCGGAGCCAATCTGCAACTCGTGGGGCTGCGACATCGGATCATCCGAGAAACGCACCTCGGTGACGTCCTCGGTGCGCATCACAGCACCGAAACGCTCGGCCTGCGCGCGCATTTGTTGCATCAACTCAGGACCCATAATGCCGTCCTGGAAACCAGGAAAGTTGTCGACATCGGAGGTGATCATCAGTTGGCCGCCAGCGGCGTAGCCCTCGATTACAACGGGCGAGAGGGCGCCACGCGCGGCGTACAGCGCAGCCGTGTAGCCGGCCGGTCCGCCACCGATGATTGCGAGCTCATGAATTCCGTCGTCTGCCATGCCGAGTCCTCTGCTTGAACGTGTGGTCGTACCAGATCAAACGCCGCTGATCGCGGCGTCATTCCTATTGTTCCGTATCGGGCGGCGCGGGTGCTGCGCCGACTGGCTCTCCACAAAAGAGGCAGTAACGGGGGCGGTCCGTGGAGTCAGCGCCTACGACGCGGTGACGTAGGGGATCGAGACAGGTTCACCATTCGTAAAGAGCGAGGCGACGTAGATAACGACTTCGGTCGCGCCCATCACCTGCACCTTATGCGCGGTGCCGGCAGGCTCAATCACCGAGTAGCCGGCCTTGACGTCGTAGGTCTGGCCCGCCTTGATCGTACGAATAAACTCAGGCTTGGTGCCAAGCGCATTGGGCTTGAGGACCTTGACGGGCTTGCCCTTGATGACGGTGTAGCGGAGCGTGCCTGTGGTGATCGCGGCGATCTGCGTGCCCGCGTGGGTGTGGGCTGCGAGCGGAGTATTGCCCGGGATCGTAACGCGCTGGAGGTAGAGGGTGCGACCATCGCCACCCTGCGGGTTTGTCGATTGGACGAGTACCTCGCGGACAGGCGTGCCGGCGCGCATGATCGCTGCCGTCGCACTCGCGCCGCCGACGACACCGACAATCAGGACGACGAGCAGGGCGAGCGTGCGGCGGGTGCGTAGGTGATGCATGGGGTCCTCTCCGGTGACTACAACGGCAACACGTTACCGGATCGCTGAGGGCTGCTTGTCCCAGCTGAGGATTTCGAGGTCCTCGCCGACGACCCGGATGCGAGCGATCAGCAGATGAGGGGCGTCGCCTGGGTGAAGCGTTGCCAGTCGTCGGTCGGGTGCCAGTGCAGGGGAGGGCGGCTCGAGGCTGCGTCGCGTGGCTGTCACGCCATCGGCGGCAACGGCCTCGCCACCCGGATCGTCAAAGAGAGTGACGTGGACGATCACGTCGTACAGGTGGGTACCGTCGGTCGACTCGAAACGCTCCGTCAGGACGGCCAGCGGTACGCCACCCGCCACGACCAGCTCCGTCTCCTCAAGTACCTCGCGTCGCGCTGCCTCAAGAGGATCTTCGCCCGGCTCGATCCGTCCGCCCGGGAGGGCCCAGAAGCCGAGCGATGGCTGTGTGCCACGCTCGATCCAGACGACACTGCCTGTGCCACGAATCACGGCGAGAGCAATCTCTAACGGCGGCATGGCAGGGACGGTAGCGGCTGGGCGGCCGGCAGCTCAAGTAGGCGCAGGCGTTTAGGTCGCCGACTGCACTGGTAGGTTGAGTCGTCCGGCATGCCTCGCTACCAGAAAGAACTCGGACGGTCCTCGCCGCTCAAGGCCGTGCTCCCCGGGTTTCGCTCGCGCGCTGGGCAGTTACGATTGGCAGAAGAGGTGGGCGCCACGATCGAGCGCGGAGGCGTCTTGGTTGCCGAGGCTGCGACAGGCATTGGCAAGAGCCTTGCCTATCTCGTGCCGGCCGCGATGAGTGGGCAGCGCGTCGTCATCTCGACGGCGACGAAGGCCCTCCAGGGCCAGCTGTTGACAGAAGACCTGCCGCTTGCTCGCACGGCGACGGGAATGCAGATCACGGCAGCGGTCGTGAAGGGCCGCAGCAACTACGTCTGTCGGGTCCAGCGCGCCTTTGCGCATCAGCGGGTGCCTGAGGAGTACAGCGGCCAGTTGGGACGTCTTGAGGACTGGCTGGTGCGGACGCGCGAGGGCGATCGTGACGAGCTCCCGTTTGTGCCGAGCGAGGTTGTCTGGCGCGAGCTCTCCGTTGGTCCCGATCGCTGCCGTGGCGCGCGCTGTGCCGAGCGCGATGGGTGCTACGCCGAGCTGGCCCGTGAGCGTGCGACGGGGTGCGAGATCGTGCTCGTCAACCACTCGCTCTACCTCGCCGACCTCGCGTTGCGGTCGGCCCGGGGTGGCGAGCCAGTGATTCTGCCCGAGCATGACGTCTTGATCATCGACGAGGCCCATACGTTCGAGCAGATTGCGGCCGAGTCGCTTGGTGCCCGTGTCTCGGCACCAGCGCTGTCGCGTTTTGCGCGCGATATCGACACGGCCTGCACGGCGGCAGTCAAGCTGCCGCCGACCGCCGAGCTGGCACTTTTGCAGATGCACGGCGACCGGCTCTTCAATGCCCTGCCCGAGGGGCGCCGTGTGCGCCTCGACGAGACGCGTCTGCGGCTGTTGCCACTCGATGCTGCCGACGCCATGCGCGACGCGCTGGGACGCATTGCGGAGCGCATCCGCGACTACTCGGACGAGACCGAGGCGCTCGCACGCCAGGCCGAGCGACAGGCGCTGGCCCTCGAGGCGATTCTGTCGCCCGATCACGAGGAGACGGTCGTCTGGTCCGAGCGCGATACGCGTGGGGGAGTCGAACTGCGTGCGGCCCCGACGGCCGTTGGGCCGCTGCTTCGCGAGCACCTCTGGGACAAGCTGCACGCTGCCGTGCTGGTGAGCGCCACCTTGGCCGACGGCGATGGCATGACCGGCGTCTGTCGCCGGCTTGGTGCCGACGCAGCGACCACGCACGTTGAAGATTCGCCGTTCGATATCGAGTCGAATGCGCGCCTCTACGTGCCCGACGACATCGTCGGTGGTGGCAAGGCGGATCCCGTAGTCGTCGCAGATCGGATTGGCGAACTGATCGAGGCGGCGGGTGGGCGGGCGCTCGTGCTGTTCCCGTCGCTCAATCGCCTTCAGCGAGCCCACGACCTGCTGCGCGACCGTCTAACCATGCCGGTGCTCTGCCAAGGTGAGGCCTCGCGCGATGTCCTGCTGGAGCGGTTTCGGGACGACGAGACCTCTGTCCTGTTCGCGTCGATGACGTTTTGGCAGGGCGTTGATATACCCGGCCGCTCGCTCGAGTTGGTGATCCTCGAGAGCCTGCCTTTTGCCGTCCCCGACGACCCCTTGATCGCCGCCAAGTCCGAGCGTGCCGAACGCGATGGTGGCAACGGCTTCCGCGACGTCCAACTGCCACACGCCGCGCTTCTGCTCAAGCAGGGCTTCGGTCGTCTGCTGCGCTCCGAGTTGGATCGTGGCGTGGTGGCCGTCCTCGACGCCCGTTTGGTCACCAAGGGCTACGGGAAGTTCCTCCGGGGCAGTCTGCCGAACGTTCCCGTGATTGGCTCGGTGGACGAGGTACGCACGTTCCTCGCGCGCGACGGCGACTGAGATACCCCAGCTATCACGATTGGAACCGCTTTGAGGATTGGGTCGCAAATATCAACCTGCTTCAAGCCGTAGTTGCATGATTGGCCCGAATTAGAGGCCCGATGCTCCGGTAGGCCCTTGGGGTATCCGCGAGGAATATCTAAGTAGCCGAATTCGAATCGGTTGTTTAGTCAACGAAACTTCAGGGTGCAGGAGAATTAAGGGCGCGAAATTCACCTTGTGAAACCTGGGTCCGTCGCTGGCGTATCTCAAGCGCTTCGAAGCTACGTTCGGCGAGCCGCTGCTGTTCCCGCCGAAGGAGATCCTCACGCAGCTGTTCGACGGCGGCTACTCCGATCCGAACCACCTGCATGAGCCGGGCCGCGAGCTCTACTCACAGTGGCTCGGTACGCAACTGCGCTAGCGCCCAGACAGGGCTGGGTCTGCTGATTATCCGCCGAGTGACACGTCCAGTTGTGCACCGTCGTGAACGAAGCGGATCGGTCCCTGCCAGCGTCCCGCGATCGTGCCGGAGATAGTGAAGCGACCGCTGGTGGCGATCGTGTAGCCGTTTTTCGCTTCGCTGCCCGTGCCGGTGATGCTCACGCCACGGGTGAAGCTGCAACCGCGATAGGTGATCGCGGTACCGGCAGCGGTGGCGCGGAATCGCATGGTGCCCGCCACGGGGCAGGCGGTCGCCCGTGCCTCCTGACCGTTCCAGTACCAGTACTCGGGTACACGGCGAAACTGCTCTTGGAACGAGACCAGTGCGTCTTCCAGCGAGGGGAAGGAGCGCGCGCGGGCGGGCGGTAGCGGTAGGTAGTCGCGCACGACAGGACCGGGGCAGACGGTCGTGCGGCGCACCGGGCGCTTGCCGGTCTCGAGGAAGTTGAGGATCAGGTTGTCGAGGCACGCGATGCCGTGGCCGGACACGACGTGTGCACCACCCTGGGCGGTGATCAGGTACCCATCATCGAGGCGCGAGTACACTGCGCGGCCCTGCGAAGCGGGCGTGGCTGGGTCGGCGGTGGCGATAATCACGAAGGTTGGGATGCCGGGATTCGTGAGGGCCGTTGGGCGTGTGCTTGGCGGCTGCTCGCCGGGCCACCAGATGCAGTGGTAACCGGCGGTGGACAGACCGCCGCCGATGCGCGGTAACTGCGCATCCAGGCGTTCGAAACTGGCGACGAACGCATCACTGCGCTGCTGCTGCGTGCCGTCGTAGTAGTGGTAATCGCGGCAGTTAACGCCGTGATTCATCGCGTTGGAATAGCTCGGGTCGATGATCGGCTTGAGCGTCTGTGGGTTCAGCCCTGCTTCCAGATACGCCAGACGTAGCAGTGGCACGAGATCGTCGTGGGCTGCGGCCGTCAGCGCTCGGGTCAGCATCATGCGACCGTACGTGCCATAGAGCTCCATGGATACTGCCCACTCGAAGTGGCTCGATGTCAGCTCGCGGTCTACCCGCGTGCCGTCGGCAAGCGGGAACCGCACGGGGATCGGTGCCTGCTCGAGGCGCGCGTCGAGCTTGTCGAAGACGGCACCGAGGTTGCCGTTGGCATCCTTCTTGCACTGCGGTCGGTTGTCACAGATTGCGAGGGTTGTGTTGAGGACGATCTCGAATTGCCGCCCTTGGCTGGCCGAGGATTGCGGTCCGGTCAGCGTCAGGTCGATGACGCCGTCGAGGATCACGCCCTTGAGTCCCTCCGGGTGTGCAGCCGCATAGGTCTGCGCGTATGCGGTGCCGTAGGACTCGCCAAAGATGCGGATGTCGGGGGCGCCAAGTGCCGTGCGGAAGTCGGCGAGGTCCTCAACTGCCTGGGTCGTGCCGACGTACGGCAGGAGCCTGGTGGACGTCAATTCGGCGGTGCAGGCGTTGACGAAGCTGATGGCCGCCGGCTGCGGTTCCTCCTGCGGGTACCAGAACGAAGCGGCATACGCTTTGGGACACGTGAGACCGCCACTGCGTCCAATCCCGCGCTGGTCGAAGAAGACGATGTCGTAGCGGTCAAGCATCTTCTGGGAGTACCTCGAGAGGTAGCTGTCGGCAGTGAGGATGCCGCTGGAACCCGGGCCACCGGTGGCGACGACGAAGAGGCCGTGGCTGGTCTTGTTCGCCGGCCGGACGGCAAAGGCGACCTTGATCCTGCGCGCGTCGGTCGGATCGAAGTGGTTGAGCGGCACGCTGAGCTTGACGCAGGTGAACTCGCTGTCGGCGGTGCAGGCCGTGCCACCGAGGGCCTCGAGCGTGCTGGTCGTGCTCGCGCGTGCCACCGTTGGCGCCAACGCGGCTAGAAGCAGTGCGGCGACCAGCAGCACGGGGTGGCGCTTTTTCATCTGTATGAGCCTACAGCGCCTCAGATGCCGAGGCAAACAGAGGGGCCAGCGACGATTCGCTGCCAGCCGTATAAGAAGCCAACGCATCTCGCCCGTAGAATGTTCGCGAGTGAGCCACCCTGGCGCAATCGGCCGGGTTAAAGGCTCGAGGACGACGCGATCCCAGTGGTCGGGCTGTTGGGTACCGGTCCGATTCTGTTTCGGTGACGACTCTTCCGCAGCCGCTCTCGCCTGTCGAGATGTGAAGTGAAGGTCTGCTCTTAGATAACTGAATAGGCCGCCGGGGGAGGTACTAGCTTTTTCGACTCCAAGGCGTAGAGAAAGGCGCCAATGTGGCGCGAATTAGCTTGAAGGCTTGGATTTTCGAGGGTTCAGTGTCTACTGAAGCACTCCGGGACGCGTCAATCCACTCTGGCCACGACCCAGGGAAGTGTCTACCGCCTCAACAATCCCGACTTCCCACTTCGACGAACACTGAAATGTCCACACTGCAAAGGCCCACTAACCGGGAGTTGGTCGATGGGGCACAGTGGCCGAAAGTACGGCTATTACCATTGTCCCAGAAAGAACTGCAGGTATAGCATCCGCCACGAGCTTGCGGCCGACGTCTTGACTGGATTCCTTCGAGATGAGTCCGTTCCGTCGGGAGTGCTTAGCTTGTTCACGGAAGTAGTCGAGAATGCCCGGCGCCAACGGCATGACGCGTCTAATCGGCTACGCAATCAGTCGCAACTAAAACTCGATCAACTTGCTGAAAAGCGAGAAAAACTATCGGAGGCCTTGATTTATCGGAACGCGATCGACAAGGCGACGTACGACGCGCAAATTGTCAAACTCGATGAAGCCGAACGACTTGCGCGCGAAGAGATCAATGATCTCACTCGGTCAGTCCCAAACATCGCTGAGGCCGTCGCTCGAGGTCAGCAGTTACTGGGCGACTTGCCAGCGCTGTGCGAGCACTTGGATCCGGCCCAACGAGCCGCCTTCCTTCAAGTGATGTACCCAGCCGGTGTCTATTTCGAACGAGAACAGATTCGAACCGCGCAAAAGCCTTGGTACCAGCTAGATCTTGCTGTGTCCTCGGATGTCATACGCGCTGAGGTACCCCGAGCGGGACTCGAACCCGCATGCCTTTCGGCAGTCGATTTTAAGTCGACAGCGTCTGACCAATTCCGCCATCGGGGCCTCACGAGGATAGAGCAGTAGGTCGGCTACGACGGCGGTTGGTACGAATTGTTACCTATCTCCACGCTTGCCCACCAACCCGTGAACGAACTCCTCCAAGATCAACTGCCTGCCTATTGCGCAGGCTCGTTGCCGCGGGATTGGGACGCGTTCGTCGAGTCAGAGTTGCTTTGCTCGCCGTCGTTGCTCGCCGAGGCGATGGAGTTGATGCACGTCAACGAGTTTCTGCTCGAGGTGCGCCGCACGCTCGACGCAGCGGCCTAGCTCTACGAGGCGAGGCCCAGCACGAGGCCGTGCAGAATGTCGCGCTCTGAGGCAACGTAGCCATCGGCGTAGAGCGCATCGAGAGCGGCCAGAAGCACGATCGCGCCCCCCACGATCAGTGCGGCCCGACCCGATTCGATCGCTGGATAGAGCGAGTGGCGCTCGGCGGCCGTCAATGGTGCGAGCTTGGCGATCCAGGTTGCGACGACGTCACGATCGACACGGTGGCCATGGATCCGCTCGGCGTCGTAGCCCGGCAATTTGAGGTCGAGCGCGGCGAGCGTGGTGGCGGTTCCCGCTACCGCAATTGGCTCACCGACCACCGTCTTGGCAAGATCGGGTGGCAGATGGCGGTCGAGGAGGAGGTCGATCTCTTGGCGGGCGATCGTCATCTGCTCCGGGCCGACTCGGTCTTCGCTGAGCCAACGCTCTGTGGCGCGTACGCAGCCTGCCTGCAGCGAGACGGCACCAAGGATCTGGGTGCCCTGGCCGACCACGATCTCGGTCGAGCCACCGCCAACGTCAATCACAGCCGTCGGTTCGCTCGCTGGGTGCGCTGAGGTGACGCCGCGGAAGGTGGCCCGGGCCTCCTCATCGCCCGACAACACGCGCGCCGCGATGCCGAGATCGCGCGCAAGGGAGGCCATGAAGGCCTCGCCGTTGTTGCTGTCGCGCACGGCACTCGTCGCGCTCGCAAAGATGACATCCGCATTCAGGCTGCGCGCCCGTTGGACGTAGTCGGTGACAACCTTGCGCGTCCGACCCATCGAGGTCTCGGCGAGACGGTGGTCGCGATCGACGTGCGCACCGAGGCGTGTGATCGTCATCAGGCGTTCAAGCTCGACGATTTCACCACCCGCAACGTCTGCAATGAGAAGCCGCGTCGAGTTTGTCCCCATGTCGATCACCGCTGCCCGCATGCGCGAAAGCGTACGCGGCACGACGGGCGGAGGTTCCGACTGGCGTGGTGGGCGATATATTCGAGGCATGGCCGAGATCACGCGACTGGCACCATCGGCAACTAAGCCCGTCGTCCGCGTGCATCTCGACGGCAGTTTTTGGGCGACGCTGCCCGTCGGACTCGTCGCGGACGAGCACCTGCGGGTCGGAGAAAACCTGACGGACGCCCGGCGCTCCTCGCTCGAAGACCGGGCTCAGACCGAACAGGCCTTTGCGTACGCCGTGCGCTCGCTCGACTTTCGGATGGCCTCGCGCGCAAAAATGGGCGAGCGCCTGACCCGCAAGGGCTATGCGCCGTCAGTGATCACGCAGACGCTCGAGCGTTGCGATGCGCTCGGCATCCTCAACGACGATGCCCTGGCTCGTGGTCGCGCACGACGGTTGATGGAGGAGGGACAGGCTCCCTACTCGGCACGCCAGCGTCTGCGGAAGCAGGGCTTTGCTCCCGAGGTGGTGGAGGGGGCACTCGACGAGGCGTACGCCAACTTCGATGCCGAGGCGGTCGCGCGGCGACTACTTGAGTCGCGTCCAAGCACGACGAAGACGCGCCAACGCGCGTACGCCTTCCTTGCGCGCCGTGGTTTTGGTCCTGACGTGATTGGGAGGGTGACGGCCGAGCTCGCTCCCGCTGTGACGAAATCAGCCGCAGCGCGTGGTGCGATCGATGTCGAGGCTTTGGAGAAACAGGTTCGCCGTCGCTACCCAACGGCCGGCAGCGATGCGGGTGCCGGGCGGCGCGCCTTCGCCTACTGCGTGCGTCACGGTGCTACCTCAGCGCAGACGCAGCAGCTCCTGCAGCGCCTCCGAGACGGCTAAACCACGTGGGGTAGAACCTGTGAAGTGGTGCCTCAAATCGTGATCAGCGCTAGAGTTGCCGTCACGACGCGGGGTGGAGCAGTCTGGTAGCTCGTCGGGCTCATAACCCGAAGGTCGCAGGTTCGAATCCTGCCCCCGCTACTCCAGCCCGGCCTCGTAGGCCCGGGCAGCGTCGAGCATCGCGGCGGTCATGCCCTGCTTTGGCACCTCTGGCTGGTGGTAGAAGCTGTGGCTCTGCGAGAGGCCCGTCACGAGCAGCATGTGGGCGATTGCGTAGCTGAGCGGACCGGGGTTGATGACGGGCACGGGTAGGTTCTCCGTCAGAAAGCCGTGCGCCTGATGCATCGTCGTCGAGCCGAGGCAGATCACGTCGGCACCATCTTCGATGCAGCGCTGCGCTTCCGCGAGTAGGAGCGGAAAGACAACCTCTTCCTTGCCGCCCAGCAAGTTCTTCAGATCGGGGCGCATGTTGATGGAGCGAATCGACGCGCAGTGCGCATCGAGGCCGGCGTCGTGGACGCCCTTCTGGTAGATCGGAATCCAGCCGTCCCACTGCGTCAGCACCGAAAAGCGTTGGCCGAGCATCAGCGCCGTCAGGTACGAGGCGCGCCCAGGACCAATCACCGGAATGTCGAGCAGCGACCGCAGGGCATTGACGCCCGAGTCGCTCATCGTGTCGCTGCAGACAGCGTCGTAGCCACGCTCTTGCGCCGACATGCCGACCTCGTAGAGCGCGAGGTCCGCGAGCATCGAATCGTGAAAGCTGTCGAGCAGCGCAGCACCCGCCTTGACCGGCTCGAAATCAAACTGGATATCCGGGCCTAGATCGATCGCGGAGGCCTGCAGACGCCGATTGGCCACGCCCTCATCATCAAGCGGGAACGGCACGATCACGAGTACGCGCTTAGGCATCTCAACCTCCGGGTAGTGCTGGACCCGATAACCCTACTCGCAGAGGGTCGTCTCAGTCGGTTGCTGCGGCGCGCTGACGCTGCATCAGGCTGCACCAGTCCCCGTTGGCGCCACCCATGGCATCAACTTCGTCGAGCAGTTCGGCGACCAGCGCCGTGACGGGGAGTTCGAAGCCCTTACGGTCGGCCTCATCGAGGACGAGTGAGACGTCTTTGCGCATCAAGGTGGTCGAGAAGCCGAAGTCGAATTCGCCCGCGATCATCGACTCGGCGCGGTTCTCCATCATCCAGGACGTCGAAGAGCCCGTCAGCATCACCTCGAGCACCTTGCGCGGGTCGAGCCCGGACTGCTCGGCAAAGGTAAGACCCTCGGCGAGGGCCTGGCCGACACCAAGCACGCAGATCTGGTTCGCCATCTTCGTCAGCTGTCCCGCACCGGGGCCGCCAATCAGATTGGCGCGTGCCGCGTAGGCACCGACGACCTGGCTGGCCGTCTCCCACGCCGCAGCATCGCCACCAGCCATCACGGCTAGCTTGCCGTTCTCGGCACCGACCGTGCCACCCGAGACCGGCGCATCGATAAAGGAGCAGCCACACGCAGTCGCCTCGGCAGCGAGCTCGCGCGCGATCTCGGCGGAAGTGGTGGAGTGGTCGATCCAGATGGCGCCCACAGCGAGACTGCCTTGAGCGGCATCCCAGATGCTCCGCAGCTGCGGATCGGCTGGAACAGACGAGCAGATGACGGCGCAATCGGCGACAGCGTCGGCAATCGAAGCAGCGGCGGTGCCACTAAACTCGGCGGCCCAGCGCTGGGATGTGTCGGCGTCGATATCGAAGACCGACAGCTCGTGGCCGGCGGCGGCTAGATGGCCGGCGAGGTGCCACCCCATCCGGCCAAGGCCAATGAAAGCGATGTTCATGCGGGGACGCCCGGCTTGCCGCGGTCCTCGAGCGAGAAACCTGTCGCCAGCCGCTCGTGAACGCGACCGGTGGTGGCCATCGCGAGGATCAAGACCAGCTCGTCGGGGCGGGGTGCATCGGGGACACCGACTTCGATTGCGTCGTAGTGGCTGCCGACGTACGACCAGTCGATGTGGGTTAGTGGTACGTCGAGACGGGCGCCGACTGGGCCGACCTTCTTCGTCGACGGCACGATCGAGGTACCGCCACCGATTGCGGCTCGCATGCCACCGCCACCGGGGATGTGCCACATCGCGCCATGTTCGATCTCGCCATTGGCGCCAACGATTGCGCCCTTGCCATACCCCTCAATTGCCGAGGCATCGCCACCGAGATGCTCGATCAAGATCGAGCCAAGTCGTTCACCAAGCGCCTTCAGCTCGTCCATCGCGGGGCTGAGGTCCTCAACGTACGTGCCGACATACGGATTCGTAACAACGGCCAGCACGGCACCCTTACGCGCAGGCTGCTCTGGCCGAGGGCCGAAATCGTGGTGGATTTCCTCAGTAATCGTGACGATCTTACGAATCTCAAATAGGCTCATCGGACTCTCCTCCAGGCGATTGCAGCAGTGTAGGGTGACCAATCGGCGAAGGCGACATTGGGTGCCTGTTAGATAGAGTTCCGCCAAGGAGATCGCAATGGTTGCCAAGCTCGGAGCAGTGTGCGCGCGGTACCGCTGGGTCGTTGTCGTGCTCTGGATCGTCCTGCTGGCCGGCATGATTTCGGCGACAAAGCTCGTTGATGTCAACGAAAACGAAGGCCTGACCGTACCGGGCTCGAGCGCCTTTCGTGGTGCCGACACGCTCAACCGGGCCTTTCCGGCCTCGAACTCGGGCACCGCCGGGCAAATCGTGGTCTTCGGTGCCCCAGGAGCGATGAAGGTGAAGGCGACGCAAGACGTCATCACAAAGGCCATCAAGGACATCAAGACGCTGCCGTCGATGGGCCTAGTGGGAGACCCATTTGCTGAGCCAAGCACCGTCTCGCCAGATGGATCGACGGCGCTGATCAATCTTCGTTACACGGTCAATATCAATGACATCAAGCCCGCGATGTACACACATCTGCAGGAGGTGATGGCTCCTGTCAAAGCGGTACCAGGCCTGCATGTTGCCTACTCTGGCGCACCGGCTGCTGAGGCGGCGGGTGCTGGGCAAGACATCTCGGAAGGCCTCGGGCTCCTTGCGGCACTGATTATTCTCTCGATCACGTTCATGGCGGTGCTCGCGATGGTGGCGCCGCTGCTCAGCGCCGTCGCCGGACTGATGCTGGGGTTGATGTCGATCACCGTGTTCTCGTCGGTGACACCAATCACGTCAATCGCACCGGTGCTCGCCGCGATGATTGGGCTCGGTGTCGGCATCGATTACGCCGTCTTCATCGTCAATCGCCATCGCGAGCAACTGCGTGCGGGGATGACCATCGAGGAGTCGATCCCGGCCGCGCTGGGCACGGCTGGACGCGCGGTGCTGGTGGCAGGAGTCACGGTCGCGATTGCTCTCACTGGCCTCTTCCTCTCGGGGATCCAAACGGTGGCAATGTTGGGCGTCACAGCATCGTTCGCCGTGCTAACGGCGATCTTGGCGGCGCTCACGCTGCTCCCTGCGGTGCTCTCGCTGTTTGGGATGCGCATCCTCCGTAAGCGCGATCGCAATGCACCGCCTACTGCCTCGATGGGAGAACTTGCGAGTGGGCTGTGGGGACGCTGGGCGCGGGTTGTTGGCTCGCATCCAATTCCCTTTCTGCTGATCGCCGTTGTCGTCCTCGGCGTCCTGACAATTCCGTTCTTCTCGATGACGCTTGGACAGGTCGACGCGGGTTCCGATCCGCGGGGCTCGACGACGCGCATCGCGTACGACCAGATCGCGAAGGCCTACGGGCCAGGCCAGAACGGCCCGATCGAGGTTGTACTGTCGCCGTATTCCGACCAGGCGGGCGCGAAGAAGATCGTCGCCGCGATCAGCAAGGACAGCGACGTCCAGCTCGCCTATCCGCCGGTGATCAACGCGAAGCAGGAGGTGATGTTGATCCAAGTGGTGCCCAAATCCTCGCCGACGGCACAGGACACCGAAGACTTGGTCAATCGCCTACCTGGGCAGATTCAGCCACTCGTGGGGAAGAACGTGACGGTCGACGTGACGGGTGTCACTCCCGCGATGATCGCGTTGTCAAACCGCATTACCGACCGATTGCCGTACTTCATCGGTGCGGTGATCCTACTCTCGTTCCTGCTGCTGGTCGTCGAATTCCGCTCCATCCTCGTGCCACTGAGTGGTGCTGTGATGAACGTGCTCTCGGTGGGAGCGGCGTATGGCGTGATCGTGGCGATTTTCGAGTGGGGTTGGGCTTCTCGCTACATTGGCGTGCCCGAGGCCGTCCAGATCGAGGCCTATGTACCGATGATGATGTTCGCGATCCTGTTTGGACTCTCGATGGACTATCAGGTGTTCTTGATCAGCAGCGTCCGCGAGGAGCACCTGCGTGGCGCCTCAACGTTGCGGAGTATCGAGGTCGGCCTATCGCACACAGCGCGTGTGATTACCGCTGCGGCCCTGATCATGATCACGGTCTTTATGGCCTTCGTGCTGATCGACAACGTCGTCATCAAGATGTTTGGCGTCGGCTTGGCAACCGCGGTACTGATCGACGCCACAATCGTGCGCCTGATGCTCGTGCCCAGCGTGATGGTGCTGATTGGCGACAAGAACTGGTGGCTACCCGGCTGGCTCGATCGCCTGCTACCGGGGAGAAGTCTCCGGCCTGATGCATGACAAAGGGGCCAGACCCTTTCGTCGGACATCTGATGCGACGAAAGGGTCTGACCCCTTTGTCGCATCAGGTGACGGCGTCGTGCCGCTTCTGGATCGCCTCGAGCATGCCCACGTAGGCATTCTGGAACGAGGCGACGCCTTCGTCCTCAAGCTCTTTGGTGACGGCTGCGAAGTCGATGCCGGCATCGGCGATGCCCTGCATGACGGCGCGGGCGCCGGCCAGGTCCTCGGTGATGCGCGAACCGGGGTTACCGAGCGTACGGTAGGCCTCGAGCGTGGCATCCGGCACCGTGTTGACAGTGTCGGGCCCAATCAATTCGTCGACGTAGAGGGTCGGCGAGTAGTCGGGGTTCTTCGTGCTCGTCGAGGCCCAGAGTGGACGCTGACGCGCGCCGCCAGCAGCGGCGATTGCCTCCCAGGCACCAGCCTCAAACGTTGCCTGATAGACGTCGGCGTAAGCGATCTTGGCGTTTGCAACGGCCGCCTTACCGCGGAGGTCGGAACCCTCGGGCAGCATGTCGTCGACCTTCGAATCGATGCGCGAGACGAAGAAACTGGCGACGGACTGGATGCCCGTGACGGGCTTACCAGCGGCGAGTCGCTCTGCCATGCCGGTCACGTAGGCCTGCGCGATCTCGGTGTAGCGCTCGACCGAGAACAGCAGGGTCACGTTGATCGAGATGCCGGCAGCCGTCAGCTGGCGAAACGAATCAATCCCAGGGATCGTGCCTGGCACCTTGATCATCGCGTTCGGTCGATCGACCGCGACATGCAGTTCCTTGGCGCGCTTGACCGTGTTGGCCGTATCGAAGGCAAGGTCGGCCTCGACCTCAATCGAGATAAAGCCGTCGGCACCATTGGTGCGGTCGAAGACGGGGCGCATCACATCGCACGCAGCCTGGATGTCTTGGATCCAGAGCGGCTCGAAGATCTGTGCAGCCGTGGCATCGGCGGGGAAGGAGCTGATCGCCTCGTCATAGGCGCCGGACTCCTCAACGTTCTTGGCAAAAATCGAAGGGTTCGAGGTACCACCGGTCACGCCGTCCTCTTCGATGATGCGCGCCAACAGACCCGTCTCAACGGCAGGACGAGCCACGTTGTCGTACCAGACGCTCTGTCCATACTGTCCAACTTCAAGCCACTTACTTGCCACGGTGTCCTCCACGTTGCGGTACCCGCGTAGTCTACGCAGTGCTGGCGACTACGCGGGTAACAGGATGGGTGGGGGAGATACGGATGAGCAAGCACACGCCATTGACATTCGTTGCGCTGACGGACGCACTCGTTGCGCGGGGCGCCTGGGCGCTCGTCGATGGACGTCTGGTGCGATCACACACCTTTGCTTCGTGGCAGGAGGCGTTTGCCGCGCTGGCGCCGATCGCTGCGGTTGCCGAACGTCTTGATCATCATCCCGACTGGTCTCAGCGAGGAGCGACACTCCGCATCGAATTGACGACGCACCGTCCACGTGGAATCTCGCAACTCGACCTCGACCTCGCGGAGGCAATCGATACGATCTTGCTGGAGGTCGTCGTATGACACGCGTGCTGATTCTTGATCCGCTCTGGCCCATGGACATTGGCATGGAGGTGCTTGATGGCATCGACGTGACGCTCGAGAAGGCCGATCGCATTGAGGGGGATGACGTGGTCGCCGTGCTCGTCAGCACCCGAGCAGACGATCCCAGCGAATCTGCTCGAGTTGGCACCGAATGTGCGCCTCGTTGGCACGTGCTCGACCGGGTACGACAACATCCCCGCGGTGGAACTGTCGGCGCAGGGTGTCATGTGCCTGCACGTCAAGAGCTACTGCGACGAGGAGGTTGCCGAGCATACGGTGACGCTCGCCGCGAACCTGTTGCGTGGAGTTGCACAACTCGATGGCTTCGTCCGCGAGGGCGGCTGGTGGCCCTATCCGCGCGAGCCGCGTCGACTCGCTGGCAGTCGGCTGGGCATCATTGGCTTCGGTCGCATTGGTCGGCTCGTTGCGGTCCAAGGTGACGCGTTGCGGATGGAGGTGGTGGCCTTCGACGAGTTTGTCGATGAGGCAACGATGCAGAGTCTCGGCGTACAGAAGGTCGATCTTGACACGCTGATCGAGACGAGCGATGTGGTCACGCTGCATGCACCACTGCTGCCGGAGACGCAGCATCTGATGAACGCCCGCCGCTTTGCTCAGATGCGCGATGACGCCTACCTCGTCAACTGCGCGCGAGGCCCCCTCGTTGACCATGTCGCGCTTGGTGACGCCCTGCGGATGGGGGTGATCGCCGGTGCGGCGATCGACGTCTATCCCGTCGAGCCGCCACCAGCCGACGAGCCCGCGTTTGGTTGGCCCAACCTGATTGTGCAACCGCATTCGGCCTGGTACTCCGCCGAGGCCAGTCTGGCGCCGTATCGACGCCAAATTGCCGATCTGGCGCGGTTTCTGCGTGGCGAGGAGCCGGAGGGATTGATTATGCAACCGGAGGGAACCCGATGAGAGTCGTAGTGATTGACGATACGTGGCCGCTCGATCGCGCCCGCGCCATTCTTGAGCCCTGTGGGGTGACGGTGGAGTTCAACACGGAGATCGCTGGCGACGATGTCGTTGCTGTGCTGACTTATCCGGGCGGCAAGATCGGCGTCGACGTGCTCGACGCTGCGCCGAACCTGAAGGCGGTTGGTACGTGTTCGACGGGGTTCGACCATCTGGCAGTCGATGCGCTGGCCGAGCGTGGCGTCTGGTGCTGCCGCGTGACGCACTTCTGCGATGTCGAAGTTGTCGATCATACGATGGCGCTCATCTACGCGGTGCTCCGTGGTGTCGTGATGCTCGACGGTCTCGTCCGTGAGGGCACCTGGTGGCCGTATCCGCGCGCGCCGCGCCCTGTGCGGGGTTCGATCCTTGGCGTGGTGGGCTTTGGTGCGATTAGCCACGGGTTGATCCAGACAGCCAGCGCCGTGGGGATGGACGTGCGGGTGGCGTCCGAGCATGCAGCAGCCGGCGATGTTGCCGCCGCGGGCGGCACGCTCGTACCGCTTGACGACCTGCTCGCTGCCGCGGATGTGGTGGCGATCATGACGTCCTTGACCGACCGCACCCGGGGCATGATTGACGCTGCGGCGATTGCGAAAATGCGTCCCGACGCCTATCTCGTCAACACGGCGCGCGCAGCGATTGTCGACCACCTTGCGCTCGGTCGGGCTCTCGAAGCGGGTGCCATTGCTGGTGCAGCCCTCGACGTGCTGCCGGTCGAGCCGGCCCCGGCCGACGAGCCAGCACTGACATGGCCGAACACCATCATCCAGCCGCACGCCGCGTGGTACTCGGCCGAGTCGGACCGCCGCTCATTCGATGACGCAGCCGAGGACGTGGCGCGGGTCTTGCGTGGCGAAGAGCCACTCAACGGTATGAGTAGCCCCGCCTAGCTCGAAGAGCGCTGCCGCAGTTGGTGCGTACTCTCGCGTTAGGCGGTGCCGACGAGTTCTGCCTCCGACGGCAGCTCCTCGGCAATGTCTTGCGCAGTCATCGCGCCGCGCATCAGGACGACGGCATAGATGACAAGCGCCACGATGGCAACGGCGGTAGCGATGTACGCAAACACGCCTGGTAGCACCGTCAATTGGAACACGACGAAGCCGATCACGGCTGCCACGGGAATCGTGAAGACCCATGCGATCACCATGTCGCGCATGACGAGCCAGTTGACGCGACGACGCGCACCAACGCCGGAGCCGACGATCGAGCTCGAGACGGCTTGCGTCGTCGAGATTGGAATGCCAAAGTTCGTCGCCCCATTGATCGACACGAGCGCGCCGATGTTGGCAGCGAGACCCGAGGCGCGGGTGATCTTCGTGATCTTGAGTCCCATCGTCTCGATGATCGACCAGCCACCGTAGAGCGTGCCCGCAGCGATTGCGGCGTGGGCGCCAAAGATGACCCAGGTCGGCGGCTCGAGACTCGTCGGGTCCATGTCGCCCAAATAGCCGCCCGCAAACAGCGTGGCTGCCACGACGCCCATCGTCTTCTGCGCATCGTTTGAACCGTGGCCCCAAGAGACCCAACAGGACGAGGCGATCTGTCCGACCTGATAGACGACGTGGTCTTCATGCAGTTTGAAGACCTTCGTCATCATCAAGATGATGATGACGGCGAGAATTGCGACGACACCCGCGACCACAGGTGACGCGACGATTGCAATCACGATGTCTTTCATGATCTCCCAGTTGACCGCGCCCATGCCGCCCGCAGCGATACCGGCTCCGACGAGCCCACCGATCAGCGCATGGGAAGAGGACGACGGTAGTCCGCGATGCCACGTAAAGAAGTTCCAGAAGATCGCGCCGAGCAACGCAGCTAGCGTCAGTCGCACGCCGTAGGGCACGGCGCCAGCGGCAACGGTCGGGAGGTCACCGAGTTGCACAGTCTTCGTAATCGTGTTCGCCACGGCAGTGCCGACGACGAAGGCGGGGAGGAAGTTAAAAACCGCTGCCAGCAGCACTGCTACGCGAGGGCTCAACGAGCGCGTCGCGACTACGGTAGCGGTCGAGTTTGCCGAATCGTGAAAGCCATTCGTAAAATCGAACAGCACGGCGAGCGCGATCGTGACGATCGTGGCGACAAGGATCAAATCCATTGCACGCAACTGTGCCGTACCTGGCGGTGAACACCAAGCGTGTTCACCGCCTCCTAGCCACGGCTAGACCGCTCCTACCCCACGGCTCAGCCATCTAGGACCCCAGCGCTGCTAGGCGTTGATCACCTCTTGCCCCGCCGCGATGTACTCCTTGTAAGGCGAAACGGCCTTCTGAGGCCACGCCATCGGCGGCTCCCAGAGGGCTGGATCGTCGAGCCCGAAGGCGGTGATCAGTTCCTTGTTCTTGATCAGTTCGCTGACGCCAGCTTTCTGGCCCGAGGCGTACTGGTAGTTGTCGGTCACGGCCGCTCCCGCCGCCGGAGTATTGGCTGCCGCCATGGCTAGCATTGCGCGGCCGGGTTGCTTCGAGGCGGCGCTCAAGACCAAGCCGCAGATCCACGTCAGGCGTCCCTCGATCGGCTGCATGTATTGGATGTTGCGGCCCTTCATCTTCGGGTGGTTCTTGATCTTCCAATACCCGTCCGGCCAGGTGGCCGTGATCAGAATGTTGCCGTTGACGAAGTCGTTGACGGTATCGTTCTGTGAGGTCCAGTAGTTGCGGACGTTCTGCTTCATCAGAAGCGCCGTCTCCTTGGCAGCTGCGATCTCCTCGATCGTCAACACGGTCGGATCCTTGGCCCCTCGGTTGGCGAGCGCCGCATACTCGATGATCTCATCCGGACCATTGAATAGCGAGCTCTGGCCCTTGTAGCGGTCATCCAGCAGGATCTTCCACGACTCCTCGCCACCGACCTTGGAGAAGTCGACAGCATCGGCGTCGTACGTCAGTGATGTGAAGCCGACGTCGAAGGGCAGGTGGTAGTAGGCGCCATCGATCAGACCCGGTGCTTTGAGCGATTCGGGTACGCCATCCCAGTCGGGTAGCAAGGCGACGTCGAGCGGTTGGATCAGGCCCGCTTCCTTCCACTTCTGAATGTAGCCGCCACAGGGATGGATAATGTCGGCTGCGAAGCCGGATGCCACCTTGGCGAGAGCCTGAGTGTCGTCGTCAAGAAACGTAAATTTGAGTGGAGACTTGGCGCCGTAGGGGCCATCCGTGTACTCCTGCCACATCCATGGCGCGCCGTCGGGTACCGGGCTCTCGTCGTAGCCCGACCACGTGAAGACCAGCAGCGGAGCGTCTGGCTCTGTCGCCGGGTCAAATCCAACGGGAGCGGCTGCCGAGGTATCACCGCCACCTGCAGCTGCGCTGCTTCCAGCATCGCTGTCACCCGAGGACGAGCCACCGCAGGCGGCGAGGAACGCCGCGAGAGTGGTTGCGCCGGTGAGAGCGATGAAACCTTGGCGATTCATGCGTGCGTCCATGTGGTCCCTCCTCAGAGAGCCGTTGGCGTGTGTACGCCGTTAGGGAACAATCTTCGTGTTGGTGGAAGCTTCAGCGGTTGCTCTGTTCGCAACCCGGTCCTTCGCGCGCGTAGCGGCTGTACAGCCACAGTCATCGGGCGACGTCGCGGTCGTGAGGGCAGTGATCATGCGGGCCCGCGTGCTGGCCGACGTGTCTGCACGTTGTGCGACCGCGACAGCCGATCCAGCCATCACGACGACAGCGACCAGCGTGACGACGAGCGCCCGCACGGCTACTTGCCGACCAGACGGCGGTCGCCGTAGCGACGGATCGCCTCAGCACCAAAGGCGAGGACGAAACTGATCACGATCATGATCGTCGCGACGGGGATCAGCGTCTGCGTCTTCTCGGGGAACTTGAGGCCCGAGTAGAGGTAGACGGGATAGGTGACCTGGTCCGACGAGAGGAACGAGGCGATCACGACCTCGTCGATTGAGAAGACAAACGAGATCAAGAAGGCCGAGATGATCGACGGCACGATCAGGGGCAGCATCACGAGGCGGAAGGTCTGAAGGCCAGTGGCTCCGAGGTCGTAGGCGGCCTCTTCAAGGCGACGGTCGATGCTCGCGATGCGCGGCAGCAGAATCAGCACCGCGAAGGGGATGGCGATCACGACGTGCGCGACCATGATGCGTGTCAAGCCAAGACCGACCTGTCCAGGCCCCTTCTGGAACAGGAGCAGCAGTGAGACGCCGAGTACGACCGTGGGGACCACGAGTGGAACGAGCATCAGCGCAGAGATCAGAGCCTTTCCCCGCACATTCCGCCGGGCCAGTGGGTAGGACGCCATCAGCGCGATCAGTGTGGCGATGGCCGCCGCTCCCAAGCCGACCCAGATGCTGGCGCCGAGCGCCTTGCGGATCTCCTCAGAGTCGAATGCCAGCCCGTAGTACTTGGTGGTCAACCCCTCTAGGGGAAAGGCGGCAACCGTGCCGTCGTTGAACGAGAAGATCACCAGCAGAACCGTCGGCAGGTAGAGCACGAGCAGGAACACGACAAAGAAGGCAGTCAACAGACGCTTGCCCCAGGGCGAGATGACGACGAATGTGGACGAGTCTCTGGCCACTAGAGTCCCCCACCACCCGCGCGCAGGAAGCGTGCCGTAGCAAACGTCAGGAGCAGCACGACACCGAGCAGAAACAGTGACATGACAGAACCGAATTGCCAGTTGAAGGCGCCTCCCACAAACTGGCTGGCAAGCGACTGTCCGTACATCGTTCCCTGCGTTCCGCCGACGAGGGTGGGCGTGATGTACTCCCCGATTGACGGGATGAAGACGAACAGGAACGCGGCGACGATACCCGGCGCGATGATCGGCAGGCTAATCTTGCGAAACGCCTGTAGACGCGTCGCACCGAGGTCCATGGCGGCCTCGAGCAGGCGGCGATCAATCGTCTCGAACGCGAGGAAGATCGGCAGGCAGATAAATGGCACCCAGGCGTACGTCAGCACAACGATGACGGTGAACTGACTGTAGATCAAGAACGTCAAGGGTTCATCGATCAGGCCGATCGAGGTCAGGCCGGAGTTGATTAGGCCCTGATCGCCAAGGATTACCTTCCACGCGAAGACGCGCAGCAAGTACGACGTCAAGAACGGTGCGATCACGATCAAGAGCCACGTGTACTTCGACTTGCCCACGCAAAAGGCGAGGAAATAGGCGACGGGGATCGCGATCAGCACGGCGGTCACCGACGAGGTCATCGCCATTGTGACCGACTTAAAGAAGAGGCGCAGGTAATCCCCCTCTGAAGATAATTCAACGAGTCGGAGCAGGTTGTTACCCGCCGGGAAGGTCAAAAAGGGCGTGAGTAGGAGCACGAACGCGATGCCTACGATCCAGTTGCCATACTCGGGAACGCGGCTGGCTGTCACGGCCGCGACCAGCAACACAACGAAGGCGATGCCGACAACCAGCACGGGCACATTGAAGTTGAGGCCAGGCAGCATCACCGTTACCTCGACGCTGACGAGCTTGGACCAGAGTTCCGTCGAGAACGAGTTCAACTCGCCGTTGAGGCTGGCGAGCGCGTCTGTCGGCGAGAAGCGCTTCAGTCCAACGCTGAAGAGAAAGATGTAGTAGAGCGGCGCGAGAAACAGCACGCCGAGCAGAATCAGCATCGGTGCCAGCAGTCCGTACGTGGACAGAGCTGTGCCGCCGTCGTTGCGCTGCTCGCGACGCGAGCGCTGCCGCTTGGGAGCGGGCGGGGTGGGTGTCTCTGCGAGTGCTGCCATGCGAATTCCGGGTGCGCCTGAGAGGAGCCGGCACAGGGCCGGCTCCTCTCGATGGTGCTTAGGCGGCCTTAACCTCTTGGCCGGCATTGACGAAGTCCTTGTAGTTCGGCAGTGGAGCCTCGAACCAGGCATTCGGCGGAGCCCATGCCTCTGGCTTGTCAATATCGAAGGCCGAGATCAGGGCCTTGTCTTGGATCAGATCCATCACGCCCTTCTGCTGTGCCGAGGCGTACTGGAAGAAGTCGGTCAATCCAGCACCCGCGGCGGGCGTGTTGGTCGCGGCCATTGCCAGCGTGGCACGACCAGGCTGCTTGGTGGCTGCGCTCAGCACCATGCCGCAGACCCAGGCCAGGCGGCCCTGTGTCGGCTGCATGTACTTGATGTTGCGGCCCTTCATCTTCGGGTGGTTCTTGATCTTCCAGTACCCGTCAGGCCACGTGTAGGTGGCGTCGAGGTTGCCGTTGACGAAGTCGTTGACCGTGTCGGTCTGCGACGTCCAGTAGTTGCGGAGGTTCGGCTTGATCTTGAGGGCCGTCTCCTTGGCTGCTGCGATCTGCTCCGTCGTCTGCACGTTCGGATCGACGGCGCCTTCGTTGATCAGGTGACCGATCTTGATGATTGCAACGTCGTCCGAGAAGAGTGCCATGCGACCCTTGAAGCGGTCGTCGAGCAGGACTTCCCAAGACTCTTCGCCACCAACGTTGTCAAAATTGATCACGTCAGCGTCGTAGGTCAGACAGGAGAAACCGACGTCGAACGGCACCATGTACTGCGCGCCGTCGACCAAGCCACCAGCACTGATTGCCTCAGGAATGCCGTCATAGTCGGGCAAGAGAGCCATGTCGAGCGGCTGGATCAGACCGGCTTCCTTCCACTGCACGGTGTACGCGATGCAGGGATGGATGATGTCCGGCGAGTAGCCCGAAGCGACCTTGGCGAGTGCCTGCTGGTCGTCCTCAAGGAACGTGAACTTGAGCGGCGAGTCAGCGTTGTATTCGCCGTCCTGGTACTGGCTCCACATCCACGGAGCACCTTCCTTCTCGCTGTCGTCGTAGCCGGCCCAGGTGAAGACTTCGATCGGGCCGCCAGGCTCGGTCGCTGGGTCGAAGGAGCCACCAGCGGCGGCCTCTTCGGACTCCATACCTTCGGCCTGCGCGTCGCCGCTAGCAGACGAGCCCGAGTCGGAGCTCGAGCCACCGCAGGCAGCGAGGAACGCGGCCAAGCTGGTTGCGCCCGTCAGAGCAACGAAGCCCTTACGAGTCATGTTCTCTTTCATGTGTTGTGCCTCCCGTTGTGGTTGTCCGACGCGTCAAGCGCCGAGTCTCCCCCTCTATCCGCGATCGTGGGCACGCCCTTGATCACGAAGCTGTTTGCGGCCGCCCAATGCAGGGTGACCGTGTCGCCGACCTTGGCTTCCGTCGTCGCCGCCTCGTCGTTGAGGCGGTGGACGGTCAGCGAATCGCCTGTGGCGAGGTCGACCATAATCTGTGTCATCGAGCCGAGATAGACGACGTCCGAGATACGACCGCCGACCATCGAGGCGTCGTCGCCGAGGCCGCCTGCGCCGAGGTGGATCTTCTCGGGGCGGACGGTCACCTGCAGCGACTCGCCGACTTTCGTGTCCGACTTGGCCACGATGCGGTTGCCTTCGGAGACGTCCATCACGGCGTTGCCGTCGACCGAGCGATCGACGCGCAGGTTGACGATGTTCGACGTGCCAATGAAGCCCGCCACGAAGGCCGTGCTTGGGTGCTCGTAGATTTCGCGAGGTCCAGCGCACTGCTCGACGATGCCGTCGTTCATGACCGCGATGCGGTCGGACATCGTCAGTGCCTCTTCCTGGTCGTGTGTCACGTAGACGAACGTGGTGCCCGTGCGGACCTGGATTGCCTTGAGCTCGTGCTGCATCTCCTTACGGAGCTTCATGTCGAGCGCGCCGAGTGGCTCGTCGAGCAGGAGTGCGGCGGGGCGATTGACGAGCGCGCGGGCCAGGGCGACGCGCTGCTGCTGGCCGCCAGAGAGCTGGGCGGGCTTGCGAGCCTCGAAGCCCTCCAGCTGCACCGACTCGATTGCCTCTGCCGTGCGGGCGCGCACTTCGTCGCGCTTGACGCGCTTGATGCGCAGGCCAAACTCGATGTTCTCTTGGACCGTCATATGGGGGAAGAGCGCATAGGCCTGGAAGACCATGTTGACGTTGCGCTTGGCTGGCGGGACGCGCGTCACGTCGGTGCCGGTCAAGATGATCGTCCCCTCGGTCGGCACCTCGAAGCCCGCGATCATGCGCAGCGTCGTTGTCTTGCCGCAGCCGGAGGGACCGAGCATCGAGAAGAACTCGCCCTCGCCGATGCTGAGATCGATGTTGTTGACGACGACGTTCTCTCCAAACGCCTTCGTCACTCCGTCGAGCACGATGTGTCCGTCCACTGTCTCTCCCTCTCTCCCGTACCACCGTATTGTGACTGCGATCACGCAAATTGCAAGTAAGCGGTTTCATCAAAAAAGTTCTCCCCAGCGTCGAATTGACGCAAATTGTTTGACTTTGCAGGGAAATCCCCCGACGCTATCCAGATGCCGAACTCGCGAATTAGTGTTGGCCAAGTTACGAGTGAGGTGTCGGCAGAGCGCCGCGCCGACCTCCTCGCTGCGACGACGCGGGTGATCGCGCGCCGTGGTTATGCCGGTACGCGCTTCCAAGATGTGGCGGAGGAGGCCGGGGTTGCGGTGGGCACGCTGCAACACCACTTCGGTACGCGCAGCCGCATGCTGTCTGAGGCGCTCGTGCAGTGGATTGACGATGTCGACGAGCAGGTCAAGATCCTCAAGCAGGGTCCGGGAACGCCGTGGTTTCGGCTCGAGGCACTGCTGACGCACACCAGTATTCGGATCGGGGAGCGCCACGATTCGTGGAGGATGTGGCTCGATTTCACCGGTGCTGCACTTAAGGATCGAGAACTACGTGGCACGACGTATCGCTCGATGCTGCGGTGGCGCGAGCAGATTGCCGAGACGATTCGTGAGGGAGAGCAGTCGGGCGAATTTGCGCCGGCGCTCTCGCCCGAAGATATTGCCGATGTACTTTCCGGCGTGCTCGACGGGATGGCGATGCAGGTCTTCGCAATGGACAGCGACGTCAGCGGTGCTGAGGTATGCGAGCGAGTGATCACCGTCGCCAAGCGTCTCTTGCTACCGACCGACACTTCGTCCTGAGCTCCGTGTTGCGCGACATGGTGCGACATGCCCGTGGGATAGTGCCCAGATGACCGGTGTTTCCAAGAAGCGAACCTCGACTGCTGCGCTCTTGCGCGCGGCGATCGATGCGCGCCCGGAGACCGACACGCGTCCGTGGAGCGAGTTTGCCCACGAGTTCGCTGCGCAGAACGGGCTGGCGTCGGTTGGCAGCGTGCAGGTACAGATCAGTCGCATCTTGCGCGAACGTGGTGCCGTCGAGCCGCGACGTCCGCGTCCTCAGGGCGACCGAGTTCCACCGCGGCTGAGCCCCCGGGTCGAGGCGTTGCTTGCGGCCTCGGGCGCTGGCTCGTTGGCCGGTGCGGCTGAGGTGGCGCTGACCGGTACCGAGCCGCCGGCTGAAGCCGCGGTGCGCCTTGCCGCGGCGATTATGGAGCGGGCGCAGACCGATCCTGCTCTAGCGGCGCGATTAGACATGGCGCGTCGTCAGATTGTTGAGGACCGCGCGTGAACACACCTCTAGAGACCCCACAGATCGACCTTGCGGCGGTCGACGCCTTCGCTGACTACCTCGGCACGGTTTGGGGTGCGCGGCCGCTCGCAGCGGAGTCCGACCTCGATCCTGTCTTGCTGCGCGCGTTGCGTGGCGATCGGTTGCGCTTCGAACGCGAGGCCGAGAGCGGTGGGGAAGACCCGGTCTGGCGCGAGGCGATCCGTCGTCGCTACGACCGCCCGATCCCGGAGGGAGAGGGTGCCGTTGCTGCAGCTCTCGCCGAGGGGGGCTGGCGCGACCTAATTGCTGTCGACCTGGCACGCGTCTGGGTTGAAGTGCTGACGCTTGGAGTCTGGGCCGACGCCTTGCTCCGCGAACTTCCACCTGGACCTGTCCTATCGTGCGGCTGCAACGCGGGCTATCTCGAAGCGTGGCTGTCGTCGCGCCACCCGGATCGGCGCTTTGTTGGCGTCGATCTGGCGGAGGGTGCGATTAGCGCTGGGAGAGCGCGGCTCCCCGAAACCGGAGCGATTGATCTCGAGCTACGCGCTGGTGCCTACGCCGACCTCGCAACGACCGGCGAGACCTTTGCGGTCGTGCTTGTGTTGTCCGGCCTGCTCGAGCAGTTTCGGGCCGGTGACGACGAGACGATGGAGGGGATCGACCAGATCGCCGCAGCGCTCGCGCCAGAGGGAGCGCTCGTGCTCGTTGAGGCACGGCTGGCTGAGCGCGCCCAGGCGGCAGCACTCGGACTGTCACGCAATCAGCTTGGCATCACGAACGCAGCGATTCTGGGGGGACGCGGATCGCGCCCCCTACGTCATCTGGTGGAGCGTCAGCCGATGGGTGCGTGGCGCGCGTTGACCGGGCTCGTGACGATTAAGGGCCACACGGGCGTGCTCTCGCTTGCCGACGCCTGTCGCCTTGCGGCAACTGCCTGGGACGAACCGTTTACGACCTATGCGGAACAGCAGAGCGACTGGGTCGAGCGCAATCTCGCGCGCGCTTGGGCAGCCGGCGTCGTGCCGACGCTCCTGCCGTAGGTCAGTCGACCCAGAGGCGAACGTCGCCCAGGCCATCACTCGCAACCTCGGCCATCTGGCCTGGCTCGAGGTGCTGGGCGGGGATGATCGCGCCAAGCAGGATCACGTCGCCGGCCTGCAGCTCGATGCCATTGCGCTCACTGGCAGCAGACAGCCACGTCAGCGCGTTTAGTGGATCGCCGAGCACTTCGGTGGCGCCCATAAAGCCGTCGGTCTGACCATCAACCTGGAGCTTGACGTCGCACTCCTTGATCGTCATCGGATCCATCGTCGTGTTCCACGGACCGAAGATGCTGCCGTACTGGAGGGTGCCGTCGGCCACGAGGGTGGGCAACCCGATCTCGTCGGGGCCGCCACGCTTCTGCACGATCTCGATGGCGATCGCAATTGCCTCAATCGCTGCAGCCGCCTCCTGGCGCGAGACGGGGCCAGCCAGCGGCGAGCGAAGCCGTACGGCGAGCTCTGCCTCGACGCCGAGGCCCTTCCCTCCGGGGCTCTTCAGCTCTGCTTCGCCGACGTATGAGTGCTGGCCAAGGAGTCCCGCCAGGACGGGCTCGGTGGTACCCATCTTCGCCTGCGCCGCATCGTTGGTAAAGCCAACCTTCCAGCCAATGCGCGGTCCGCCACCCGCCGCACTCAGCAGCTCGAGGAAGGCTTGGTGGACGGCGTAGGCCTCGGCTAGATCGCGTGGCGCGATCTCTGGATCGAGCAGGGCAATACGGTTCTCTTGGCGCGCCGCGAGGAGACCTTGCGCGGCAGCAGCGATGCGGTCATTCATGGGGCGGAGCGTACCGCGTCTCAACGGTTCGACAATGGCAATTCCTGCCACGCGTCTCGTCCCTCAAGTGGGGACCCACGACGTTCGTTTATCGACGAATCTCAACCGACGTGGATTTGACGACCGCCGTCGCGGTGTCACCCGGCTTGAGGTCGAGCTCCTCGGCGGCCTCGCGCGTGATGATCGAGACCATCCGGTAGGGGCCGCAGGACAGTTCGACCTTCGCCATCAGGCCATCTTTCTCGACGGCCACGACGGTACCTTCGAGCTGGTTGCGCGCCGAGACACCTGTCTGGGGCGCTCGCTCGCGCAGGAGATCGCGCAGGCTATCGACATCGAGCGTGCGTTGGCCGCCTGCCGACCGTGAGAACTTCACCCGTCCGTCCTTTTCCCAGCGCCGCAACGTATCGACGCTGACGCCGAGGATGCTGGCTGCCGAACCAATGCGAATCTGCTCTCCCATGGGGCGAGGCTACCAGCCGCGAACGGTCGATGAGGGTGCAGCCGGACTCCAGAGTGGCGGCAGCTTGGCAACGAGCAGGACGCCGCCGCTGATCGCGAGCAGCAGGATGCTGACGGCGACGGCGGAGTTGAAATCGACGTCGAGCTGGGCGTACACGGCGAGGGGCAGCGTTTCGGTCAGGCTCGCGACGCTACCGGCAAACAGAAGCGTCGCACCAAACTCGCCGATGCCGCGGGCGAAGGCCATCGCCCAGCCTGCCCGCAGCGCGTCGGCCGCGAGAGGGAGTGCGATGCGACGGAAGACGACGGCCTCCGACGCCCCGAGATCACGCGCAGCATCGAGTTGGTTGCGATCAAGAGCAGAGAACCCAGCGATCGCGGCGCGCAGATAAAACGGCGCAGCCACGAACGTCACAGCGATCACGACTGCAGCCTGCGTAAATGGCAGGACGACGCCAAACTGGGCCAGCGTCGAGCCGAGCAGTCCGAAGGCCCCAAAGGCAGTCAAGAGTGCGATCCCGGCAACGGCGGGTGGGAGTACGAGCGGCAGCTCAATCAGCGTCAATAGGAGCGGGCGGCCGCGGAAGCGTCCGAGCGCCATCAGATAGGCCGCGGGTGTGCCGATCGCGAGGAACAGGATGTTCGCGATCAGACTGGTCTTCAGCGACACGAGCAGCGCCGACGTGACCGCGGTCTCTCGGAGCAAGGCGGGGAGTTCGCGCACGGGAACCTGAAGCAGCAGCGCTGCGATCGGAATCAGCAAGAAGAGGAGCGTGATCGCGAGTGCGAGCGTGAGCACACCCCTGAAGAGTTGGGTCCGCGCGTTCACGTCTTCGGTGGCAATCCAAAATGGGCATTGGCGAGTGCTTGGCGTCCGCTGAGACTCAGGAGACGAGCGATCACGCTTCGGGCAGCAGTCGTGTCGGCCCCGGGTGATCCGCGCAGGCCATGTAGCGGATCAGCGGCTGAGCGCTTTTCGGCACGGGGATTGGCAACAGCCGAGAGGTGTTCGCGTACCACTCGGTGGTGTACACGAAGCCGGCGACAGCAGAGCCAAGAGCAATCACGCTGGCCACGTCAGAGGCCTTTTGGTAGCTGCTGACGGTGTTTTTTTGAAGGGCGCGTCCAAGGCCGAGCTTGCCGAGCAGCGTGCGCGTGTAGATCCCCAGCGGGACGTTTTTACCGCCAACCGCTAGGCGGTAGCCACCAGGCCGGTCGAGTTGTTGGACGCGCGTGATACCAGCGGGATTGGAGGTTGGGGTGACGAACATCAACGTATTGAGTGCGAAGACAACTGGTTTCGTGCAGAGCCCCTTGCTGTGCAAACGCTCGGCGTAGAGCGGCGCTGCCGACAGAAAGACGTCGGCCGGTGCGCCGTTCTCGATCTGGAAGGCGAGCGTGTCGGACCCAGAGAACGAGTAGGTGTTGCCGGGCGCAATCGTTGGCACGACTTTGGTCAGCGACGACGCGGCATAGACCGTCGTGGCGCGAGCGCTAGGCGCGAACGCGCTGCAGAGGGCGATGCTCGTGGCAAGCAGGGCTAAGGACGCGCGCATTATCCCCGCAGGGTCACGATTGTCAGCACGATCGCTGCAATCAGGAAGACGAAGCCGACGATGCGCATTCGAGGCATCTCGCAACCATACGTGATTATGTATCTAGATACAACCTAGGTATTCGTGTGAAATAGCTTGGTATAGGGCATTTGGCATACTGAAGCCATGCACATTGCTGCAGTGCGCGCGATTCCCGTCAACATCCCATTCGTCGCGCCCTACCGCTTCAGTTACGGCTCGATCGCGAGCCTGACGAAGACGATCGTTGAGGTCACGACCGACGATGGTCTCGTCGGGTGGGGCGAGGCTGCCGACGGCGACCGGAGTGCAGTCATCAACACGATTGCGCCGCGCCTGATCGGGATGGACCCGCTCGACCTCGACACGATTGAGCGGGCGATTGTGCCGGGCTACGCCTACTCGCCGTGGGCAGACGTGCTGGGTGCAAAGCGTTCGTTCGGCGCAATCGAGCTGGCGCTGTGGGACATTCGCGGCAAGGCCGAAGGAAAGCCCCTCTATGAGCTGCTCGGTGGTGCGGTGCGGACGGAAATTCCGCTGACGGAATACTTCTCGTACCGCTTCCCTGGTCCCAACCATCCCGGCGAGTCGACCCCGCTCGAGGTTGCGCGCGAGTGCTCTCGTCTCCTCGAAGAATTCAACGGAACAATCTTCGAAGGCAAAGTCGGGACCGTTGCCGTTGAGGACGAGCTCGCGATGGTGCGCGAGATTCGTGTAGCCATCGGCGACCGACCACTACGGCTCGATTGCAATGGTGGCTGGCTGGTGGAGACCGCGCGCGAGCTGATTCCACGCTTTGAGGAGTACGGCATCGATCAGTGGGAAGAGCCAGTCGAGGGGTTTGAGGACCTCGCTGCGATTCGCGACGTGACGGACCGCCCGTTCTCGTCCCACGCGGCAAACCTTCCGCTCGCCAAGGCGCTTGGGGTCCCGAATGTGATCGTCACGAACCTCAACGAGCTGGGTGGCGTTCGTCGCACCGTCGAATTTGTTGAGGCCTGTCGCGTGGCAGGCATCGGCTTTCGTTTTCACTCGGGCGAGACAGGCGTTGCGAGCACGGCCTACCTCCATGTCACGGCAGCACTCCAGCACATCGATGACGCGAGCCAGACCCTGTTTCGTTGGTACGGCGACGATGTCATTGCTGGTGGGCCGCACGTTCCACGTAATGGCGTCGTTCCCGTCCCGACCGGCCCTGGCTTAGGAATCGAGATCGACCGAGAGGCGCTCGATCGCTGCCATCGCCGCTATCTCGCCGAGGGCATATTCCCCGGGGCTGATGGCGCCATGTATGGCCAAGACTTCACTCGGCGCTAGCGGCGCCTGACAGTCGTCCTCGTCGTCACAAGGCTGGGGCGGCAGGATTCGAACCTGCGATCGCGGGACCAAAACCCGCTGCCTTGCCACTTGGCCACGCCCCAGAGCAATTGCAGAGCGTAGCGGGGCAGCCTCAGACGAGGTGCGGCGAACCCAACGTCATACCGATTGCAGCACTGGCCTCGACGACGATCGGTGCCGCCTCATCGAGCCGGTCCTCAAAACGGAAGCTCGGTGCCGAGACATTGATCGCGCCGATCACCCTGTCGTTGGCGCCGCGGATCGGTGCTGCGACCGAGACGAGGCCCGGTTCGAACTCCTCGCGCACGATCGCGTAGCCGTCGCTGCGGGCGCTCTCAATTGCTGCCGCGTGGCTCGCGAGGCCGAGCTGCTCGAGCTCGTCGGCGGGTAGGTCGACGACGAGTGCGCGGCCAGCCGACGTGGTAGCGAGAGGTGTGAGTCCGCCGACGCGACCCGGGGCGTGGATCGCCGAGATCGGGGACTCCGTCGCGAGCGTCAAGACCTGATCGCCGAGACGCACGGAGAGGTGTGCGCTCTCACCGAACTCGGCGACGAGCGCGAGCAAGACGGGTCGAGCGGCTGCGATCAGAGGCGCATCGCCCGAGCGAGCGGCGAGGCTAAAGAGTCTCCAGCCGAGGCGGTAGGCGAGGGTGTCCGGATCGCGCGTGACAAACCCCTGCTCATCAAGTGTCGACAGCGTGCGCGAGAGCTGGCTCTTGTCGGCGCCGATCAGTTCGGTCAGCTGTGCCACGCCGAGGCCGGTGCGAGCAGCCTCAGGCTCGGCCAGAGCGATCAGTACGTCGAGACCGCGGCTGAGCGCGGCGGTGCCGGGATTCACGAGCGCCCCGGCAGTGGTACGTCGTCGCCGAGTTCTTCCGCGCGCTTAGCGACGAACTCGATCAGAGATTCCTCGACGCCATCGGGCAGCGGCGGCTGTTCGTACTCTGCGAGTACTTCTTGCCAGCGGTTGGAAGAGCGCTGGGCATGATCCATCGAGCCGTTCTTGAGCCAGCGAGCATTGTTCTCCGTCGAGGCGATCGTGGGGCGCCAGAAGCAATCGCGGAAACGCTCGAGCGTATGCGCCGCGCCGAAGAAGTGGCCGCCATGACCGACCTCGACGTGGGCGTCAAAGGCGAGACTCTCGGGCGTAATCTCGACCGGTCGAAACTGGTGGTGGAGCAAGTCGAGAATCTCGGTATCGGCGATGAACTTCTCGAAACTCGTGACGAGGCCACCCTCGAGCCAGCCCGCTGACTGCCAGCAGACGTTGGCGCCTGCGAGAAAGGCCGACAGCAGAGTATTCATCGCCTCGTAGCCCGCCTGATAATCCGGCAGCGGGCTGGAGGTGAGCGTGCCACCACCCGACCGCCAAGGCAGGTTGAGGTCGCGGGCGATCTGGCCCGATGCGTAGAGACCGAAGGCCGATTCGGGGCCGCCAAAGGCAGGAGAGCCTGTCTTCATGTCCGTGCTGGACAGGAACGAGCCCATCACGCACGGCGTCCCAGGCCGGATCAGCTGCACGAGCGCGATGCCCGCCAAGCTCTCGAGCGTCTGTTGGACGAGGGCGGCCGGCACCGAGACAGGTGCCATCGCGCCCATCAGAAGAAACGGCGTGATGATGATCGCCTGGCCGGCAGCGCCGTAGTTGACGATGCCATCGAGCATGCGCGCGTCGAAGCGGAGTGGCGAATTGACGTTGCAGTTGGCGAACAGCACGGGGTCGTTGCCCTGCATCACCTCGCTGCCAAAACGAGCTCGGCCATCGCGAGACAATCGGCCGCAGCCTCACCACTCGACGGCTCGCCAGCCCAAACGCGGTCGGTCAGTCGGATTGCAGAGAGCGCCCGCAGCAGATGGCGCGAGTCGAGCGGCAGATCATTCGGTTCAAGGACGTTGCGACCCGGAGTGTCGAGCGTGTCCGTCATCTGGACGAGTCGGAGCAGGTTG